>JAAWKH010000040.1 GCA_022797295.1 Peptococcaceae bacterium | reverse complement strand
ATTCTCATTTTATCAATATAGAATTGAAACAGTTTCCCTCTATTCCATTTGCTCAAATCAATCGTTGTAAAATCCATAACAGTTCTCCAACTTTCAAATAATTCGCTTATATCATAGCATAAAAAGCACCCTGCTGTCAAGTTCAAATCAGGAGGGCATCCTGTGGAGCGCACTCACGCTGTCCATTATCTTGCTCCTCGGCTGAACTTCCGCTTTGCTTTCTTCTGCTCCCGCTCTTGCGCCTCCCGGCGCTAACTCAACGATTTGATGCGGTAATGCCATTTTAATGCCACAAAAATAAGCCTTGCAACCATTGTAGTACAACAGTAGCAAGGCTTTTGATATGTCGTAGGGCAATAACGGTCATTCCCACTCAATCGTCGCCGGCGGCTTAGATGTAATATCGTAAACAATGCGGTTAATATGTCCAACCTCATTCACAATGCGCACGGAAACCTTGTCCAGCACCTCGTAGGGGATACGGGCCCAATCGGCGGTCATAAAATCGGTGGTGGTGACAGAGCGCAGGGCCAGGGTGTAATCGTAGGTGCGGCCGTCGCCCATTACGCCGACGGAGCGCATATTGGTCAGCACGGCAAAGTATTGGTTCATAGTATCCTCCAGGTTGGCTTTGGCAATCTCGTCTCGGAAGATGTAATCAGCCTCGCGCAGCAGAGCCAGCTTGTCCTCGGTGATTTCTCCGATAATCCGAATCGCCAGGCCGGGGCCAGGGAATGGCTGGCGTTTCACCAGGTAATCAGGCAGGTTCAGCTCGCGGCCCAGCTGGCGCACCTCGTCCTTGAAAAGTTGGCGCAACGGCTCAATAATTTCTTTGAAATCGACGTAATCCGGCAGGCCGCCCACGTTATGGTGGCTTTTGATGACGGCGGCGTCACCCAGGCCGGATTCAATCACGTCTGGGTAGATGGTGCCTTGCACTAGGTAATCTACTTGGCCGATTTTTTTGCCCTCGGCCTCAAACACGCGGATAAATTCCTCGCCGATAATTTTGCGTTTGGTTTCCGGGTCGCTGACGCCAGCCAGTCGGCCTAAAAAGCGGGCGGAGGCGTCCACGCGCACCAAGTTAATATCCCAGCGGGCAAAGGCGGCTTCCACCTCGTCGCCCTCGTTTTTGCGTAGCAGGCCGTGGTCGACAAAAACGCAGGTCAGTTGCCGGCCCACAGCCTCGGCCAGCAGCGCCGCCGCCACGGAGCTATCCACGCCGCCGGAGAGGGCCAGTAGCACTTGGCCGTTGCCAACCTTTTCGCGGATAGCCTGAATGGATGTGTTTTTGAACTCCTCCATTGTCCAATCGCCTTTGGCGTGGCAAACCTCGTAGAGGAAGTTGCGCAGCATTTGGGAGCCGTTTTCGGTGTGGTTCACCTCCGGGTGGAACTGCACGCCGTAAAAGCCGCGCTGCACGTCGGCAATGGCGGCGTTGGGGCATTGGTCGGTGTGGGCTGGCAGGCTGAATCCCGGCGGCACCTGGGCCATATAATCGTTGTGGCTCATCCAGGAAATTCCCTCTGCCGGCAGGCCGGCAAACAGCGGGCAGGCGGCGTCGTAAAAGGTTTTGGTTTTGCCAAACTCGCGCGCGGTGTCCGCCTCAGCCGGCACCACTTGTCCGCCCAAGGTTATTGCCATCAGCTGGCAGCCATAGCAAATGCCCAGCACGGGTATGCCCAGCTCAAACAGGGCAGGGTCGCATTTGGGGGAGTTAGCGTCGTAAACGCTGTTGGGGCCGCCGGTGAAAATGATACCGATGGGGGCCAGGGCGCGGATCTCATCCAACGTGGTTTTGTAGGATTTAACCTCGCAATAGACGTTATGTTCACGGACGCGGCGGGCGATTAGCTGATTATATTGGCCGCCGAAATCTAAAATAAGCACAAGCTGATGTTGGGTCATAGCAAAAATCCTTTCATATATAAACAAATATAAGGCGATTTGACAAATTATTTTGTTTGCAGGCTGGCCTCAATGAATGAGGCGAACAGCGGATGGGGCTTGTTGGGGCGGCTGCGGAATTCCGGGTGGAATTGGCAGGCCACATACCAAGGGTGTTGTTCAACGGGAAGCTCCAGCATTTCCACCACGCTTTGGTCAGGGGCCTGGCCGCACAGCACCAGCCCATACGTCTGGAAATTTGTCAGGTAGGCGTTGTTGACCTCGTAGCGGTGGCGGTGGCGTTCATTAATTAGTTCCTGGCCGTAGATGTCGCGGGCGCGGCTGCCAAGCAGCAGTTGGCAGGGGTACAGGCCCAGGCGCAGGGTGCCGCCCAGGTTGAGCTCCTCCCGCTGGCCGGGCAAAAAGTCGATTACGGGATAGGGGGTGTTTTCGTCAAACTCGGTGGAGTTGGCGCCGGCCCAGCCCAGAACGTGGCGGCTGAACTCAATTAGGGCGATTTGCATGCCCAGGCAAATGCCGAAATAGGGCTTTTTATGTTCGCGGGCAAATTTGGCGGCCAGGATTTTGCCCTCCACGCCGCGCTCGCCAAAGCCGCCGGGCACCAGCACGCCGTCCACGTCGCCTAAAAGCGCGGCCACAGTTTCCGGGGTGATGTCCTCCGAATCCACCCATTTGATGTCGACGTCCGCATTGTTGGCAAAACCGCCATGTTTCAGGGCCTCCACCACGCTGAGGTAAGCGTCGTGCAGGGCCACATATTTGCCCACCAGCGCAATGCGGGCCGTGTGTTGCAGGTTGCGGCTGACGTCAACCATAGCTTGCCAGTCGGCCAGGTCAGGCTCGTGCGGGCATTCCAGGCGCAGCTTGTCCAGCACAATGCGGCACAGGTTTTCCTCCTCCAAGGCCAGCGGAATAGCATAGAGGCTGTCCAGGTCGCGGTTTTCAATCACCTGCTGCACAGGCACGTTGCACAGCTGGGATATTTTGCGGCGGGCGGAGTAGGGCAGTTCCACCTCGGTGCGGCAGACGATGATGTCCGCCTGAATGCCTTGGCTGAGCAGCTCTCGAATGCTGTGCTGAGTGGGTTTGGTTTTAATCTCGCAGGATTTAGCCAGATATGGCACCAACGCCACGTGGACGTAAACGCAATTTTCGCGCCCCACGTCGCTGCCAAACTGGCGGATAGCCTCCACAAAGGGCAGGGATTCAATATCGCCCACCGTGCCGCCCACCTCGATAATGGCCACGTCGGCGTTGGCGGTTTCCACGTTCAGGCGGATGTTCTCCTTGATTTTGTTGGTGATATGCGGAATCATCTGCACCGTGCCGCCCTCGTAGCTGCCGCTGCGTTCCTCTTTAAGCACGCTGTCGAAAACGCGGCCGGAAGTTACGTTGGAATATTTGTTTAGGCTTTCGTCAATAAAGCGTTCATAATGGCCAAGGTCCAGGTCAGTTTCCGCGCCGTCGTCAGTGACAAAAACCTCGCCGTGCTGGTAAGGGCTCATTGTTCCTGGGTCGATATTCAGATAAGGATCCAGCTTTTGCATTGTAACTTTAATTCCTCTGGCTTTCAGCAGGCGGCCCAGCGAGGCGGCGGTGATACCTTTCCCCAGGCCGGAGACCACCCCGCCAGTAACAAAAACAAACTTCGTCGGCATTTTTCTACCCCCAAAAAAGATAATAGTTAAACGGGCAGCGGGGGTTTGCGGCCCGCCGCCAAAAAAAATCCATTTTATTTAATTTTAGCTGTTTTAACGAAAAATAGCAAGGGTTATCTGCAAATTTTTTAATAAATATTATAGGTTGGGCCTATTTGTGAAATATATTGACAAAATCTTTCAAATACGTTAAAATAATAATAGTGAGGCGCCACAGATAAGCGGTTAGCCTAAGTTTACGATTTTAATTTGCAAAACCGTCACTATTAGCAAATAGTGGCGGTTTTTGCAAATTATAACATTAACTAAAAGACTATCCGCTTAACAAAATCGCCATTGCGCCCAGGCTGGCGCTGTTGTTTTGGAGCAGACTTTCCTGGAAATGAATGCGCTTGTCCATACGGTGCAGAAAAAACCGGCTGACGCGCACCAGTAGTTGGAACAGCTCCTCTTTATCGCCGGGAGCGCCCTCGCGGCAACTCATCACCGCGGCGAAGCGATACATCGAATATAAAGTGCAAAAATCCAGATAACTTTTCCAGAGAATTTCTGGCGAGTCCATTTTGGGCAAGCTCAGATGAAAGAAGATAGCCACCATTAGGTTTTCCATAAAATATTCCCGGCCGCTGAACTGCTTGGCAAAGCGTTCTTTGGCTTGCAGATATGGCTCGGTTTCCAGCTGAAAAGTTTTCTCCTGATATTCAAGGCCAAGCCAGTTGCTGGTGATATGCTGTAGGGTTCTGGCATCTTGGTCAAAATGGTCTGGCGAGAACAAAATATTTATATTGTTGGTGAGGAACAGGGGCAGGGTTTTGTCCTGCTCCTGGCTGGCCAGCATACCGTTGACGGCGGTGCTTTCTGCCAGGGCCTGCGCTTTTTCCAGCCAGGCAGGCAAGTCTGTTTGGCCCTCGGCCAACGGTTTCAGGGCCAGGCCCAGCAGCAAAATACGCTCCGGCAGCGAAAAACGCCGGTTTTGCAAAATATCTATGCAGAGAGAGCGAATATTCTGCGAAAATGGAATTAGGGGATTGTCATTCAGGTAACTGCCAAGATATTTTTCATCATCTGACACTGGGTCTGACAGAAAGTCAATCCCTTGGGGCAAATCCCAAAGCAGAGCCAACACGCCCTCACAAGCCGGGGAAAGGGAGCGTTCCAGATAGCCGGTGGCGGAATAGGTTTTTAGGCGAGGAAAAATCCGGCAAACTTCAGGCAACACTTTTTCCCCATTTTCCTGTTGCAGCCTGCACAGGCAATTTTCGCTCAGCAAAGGGCATTGGCCGTTTTCTATAACAAACTTGGCGTAATTGTTTGTTTCGTTGGCTTTTTCACCACGCACCCGGCGCAGGCAGTGGGCCAGGCGTTGGTTCAGTTCCGGCGAGCCCTTTTGCTTTTTCAGTTTCAGATAATCCTTTTTGCCGAAAGTAATTTGCCAATCGTTCTGGCAGCAGTTTAACTGGCAGTCGGACATCAGGCAATGGAAATCGTCGTAATATGCCGGCCGTAAATCATTTTGAATAGTAAGTAAATTATGGTCGTTTGGCATGGCGTTGCTCCTTTCATTAACAAAGTCCCTCTCAGTTTTAAGAGGGACTTTGCTATTTGCATTTCACGTGTCAACAGTAATCGTTTTTAAGCGCGAACGTCAAACCCGTAAGGGCTTGGCGGCAACATTTCCTGCAACTCCTGCAAGGCCAGCTCTTCAACGTCCATTGCCTTTTTTTGCACGGAAATTGAATATTGCTGTTCAAACTGAGCTGCACTCATATTCATTGCGCTTGAGGCGATGCTGTTCATCATGTCCATAATCAAAACCTCCAATTTTTCAAACTCTTTGCTATTCTCTAACGAGAACTTTTAAGAGTGGTGCAAATGCGAGAAGTCAGGCTGCAAGATGAGGAGGCGTACTGAAGTACGTCGACGAAATCGAGCAGAATGACGACAAAGCAGGTGCGCCGCTATTGAAAGTTCGATTACTGGAGCAGCTGGAGTACGCCCTGCGGAACCTGATTAGCCTGCGCCAACATAGCCTGTGCGGACTGCACAAGGATATTATTCTTGGTGTAAGCCATCATCTCATCAGCCACGTCAGTATCACGGATGCTGGATTCAGCGTCGGTGATGTTCTCGCGCATTACGCCCAAGTTGTTCTTGGTGTGATCCAAACGGTTGCTGATTGCGCCCAAGTTGCCACGAACTTCAGAAACATAGTTGATAGCATTCTTGATAACGTCAACCGCAGCCTGTGCGCCAGACTGGTTGGCAATGCTGATGTTGGCAATGCCCATTGCATACACGTGCATATCTTTGATATTAACATTCAGCTGGTTGTAGCTATCAGAGCTGTCGCCAATCTGCAATGTCAGGCCGCCTGCGCCGCCGCTTTTGCTGGTGCCGCCAGCCAATCCCAACAAGCCGGCAGTTTTGCCCGGTTTGCCAGTTGCGCCAGCGTCGCTTTCGCTGAAGCTGAACTCAACATCCTGTTTGCCGCCATAAACAACTTTCAGACCGCCGCTGGGGTCGGCTTCCACTGTGAAGTCGCTAGCAGTTAATGCGTTTTTATCGGCAGGAGTAGCACTGCCATATTTAGCTGTGTTGTATGCGCCGATTGCAGTTCGAATATCTGTTTGCAGTTGTGTTGCAACCTGAGAAAGAGTGGAGTTTTTGGCAATAGCAGCGCTAAGTTTTACTTGCACTGTTGTGCCATTGATGGTCATGTTAAAAGAGTCACCATTAGCAAAAGCTGTGGAAACAGTTTTGCCTGCTTCAACCACGCCGCCAGTGCCGGGTGTTGCAGAGAACAACTGAGTGCCCAAACTCTTTGCGCCGTCAGCATCTGCCAAACTGCTGCCAGTCCAGCCAACGGAACCAGTGGAAGATTCATTGGTACTCTCCAAGGAGAATGTGCCAGCAGCGTCAACGGTTACTTTTACTTCACCGGTCAAGCCCTGGGCTTTCATCTCATCGTTGAACAGTTTGGTCAAATCTTCAGCCAAACCTTCCAAACCTTCTTGTGAAGTATTTTGCTGGTCAACGGCAATTTTATCGTGCAATTTTTTAGCATCGCCTTTAGTCCAGTCAATCTTCAATGTTTGACCGTCCACTGTGAAAGTATCAATAGCTGTTGCGCTGTCGGTTGCATTCTGAGAGAGGTCACCCTTGCCTGCGCCAGTAGCGCCGGTAATTTTCGCTGCGGAGAACTCAGAAATGTTAGCGCCCACGAAAGTTGCGCCGTCGGCAGAAATTTTGCCGCCGCCCAGGGAGCCGTCCAGCAGCTTAATGCCGTTGAAGTTGGCGCTGTCAGCAATACGGTCAATTTCATCGCGCAGCTGGTCAACCTCAGCCTGCAAAGCCTTGCGGTCAACCGGGTTGTCGAAAGTGCCGTTGGCAGATTCCTGAGCCAGGTAAACCATACGGTTCATCATGTCCTGAACTTCCTGCAAAGCGCCCTCAGCGGTGTTTACCAGGGAGATACCGTCTTTAACGTTCTTCTGGGCAGCTTCCAAACCGGTAATCTGAGCGCGCATTTTTTCGGAGATAGCCAGACCGGCAGCGTCGTCGCCAGCGCGGTTAATCTTGTAACCGGATGACAATTTCTCCAGGTTCTTAGACAGAGCAGAAGTGTTGTTAGAATAGTTACGATAGGCGTTCATCGCCATAACATTGTGTTGAATACGCATAATTTTTACTCTCCTTGTAAAAAAAAATTTTTTGTTTGCGGCAATTTCCCTCTTGCCGCCAAGAGTGAGTGACCACTTAGCGATTGCCTAGTTCAGCACAGCTGAACGACGGCAGAGCTTAGTGGGAACCATACATAAGCCGTAGGCTTATGTATTCATCTGAATTTGCCGCGCCCAGCCTCCGGCCGGTCAGCCAAACGCAAC
>JAAWKH010000039.1 GCA_022797295.1 Peptococcaceae bacterium | reverse complement strand
GCGGCAACGGGGGTTCTTCGCTGTGCATTTTGTGATACACTTAACTTTCCTACTTAATTTCCAACAATATTGTAGAACTATTTTAATATTTTGTCAAGACGTATAGTCCAGCCACATTTACCAAAAAAAGGAGTGGACTTTTTTTTTGGTAAAAATAATGCGTAAATCAGTGTTATTAATATAACCAGCTAAAAACCGAAACTTTAAATTATATAAATTTGTATATTTAAAAATTTACAAAATCAAACTGGGTAAAAAGGTCACTTATATATGTTAAAATTATATATAAGTGAGGTGATATGGAGGTGCAAAAAGAAGATTTCTCCAAAAGATTGACAGAACTGCGTCTTGCTAAAGGTGTTTCTGCCCGTGATATGAGTTTGTCAATCGGCCAAAGTGTAAATTACATAAATTCAATCGAAAATAACAAAAGTTTACCATCAATGGAAAGCTTTTTCAATATTTGCGAATATCTGAACATTTCACCAGCTCAATTCTTCAATAAAGATATAAACAGCCCCAATGATGTAAACGAATTGATGCGTTTAGTGGAACATCTCAACAGTAAGCAGTTGGAAGCAATTATTAACATCATAAAGCTTTAAGCACAATTAAACGCCAAACCTATTCTCAATATTTACCTGGCAAAAGAGTGGTTTTATTTCAGCTTTTTGGCTAAACTAATGAGCAGGTCAATATCCGCAGCCGACAGGCGTTCGGCAAAATCAAGCAGCTCTCGCACTCTGGCTGGCGCTTTAATATTCGTTGCAAAAAACTCGCTAGGCGTTATGTCAAGATAATCGCAAATGTAAAAAAAATTCTTCATAGAGGGTAAGCTTTTATTACTCTCTATAGCATTTATATAATTAGCACTTTGCCCTAAGGATAAACTCATATCACGAGCTGAAATGCCTTTAAGCAGGCGTAACTCCGCTAGTCGTTTAGCAAACACCAATATCTCCATTACAAATCCACCTTGTCAATTTTCATAACGGCCGCCGTATGCTGAATAATTACATTATACCACAGAAACAAGGCTATTTTACCTTATCACTACAAATTGCACTATGGTATTTGTTCATAAGCGGTTCAATCTTCGCCTACGGCTTGATTTCACCGATATTCACATTATACCACAGAAACAAGGCTATTTTACCTTATCACTACAAATTGCACTGTGGTATTGGTTCAACATCAGCTCTGGCTGCGCCTAAAGGCTTGCCAATCGCTGTGTGTTCACATTATATCATAAGCAAACTGCGTTTTATCTTTTTTAATCGGCTATTTCACAAAATATATCAATTTATATCCCTTTTTATAGATATGGAGAAAACAATGTCTAAAAAAACTATCATCTACAGCCAAAAATACCCCAAACAAGATTGGGAGGAATTAGACGATGAGTTACCAAATTCGACTGAGGAAGAGCTCAGAGCGTCCGCAAGAAAACTAATTGAAGAGTTTGAAAATAATGTTGTTTTCAAGCTTAATCAGGAAAAGCTGGAAAACAAAAATCGTTTCATTGGCCTAGCCAAAACTATCTCTCAGGAATTCAAAATCGACGCTGAAATCTATGAGGAGGAATACGCCATTTGTGCTGAGCTTTGCCTGGAATACACCTCAATAAACAACTGGCTGGGGCAATTTTTGGGCCGCCTTATGGCTTTAAGCGACAGCATAGATTTTTGCAACAAATCAAACGGCCTTGGCTTAAATTTTTCTTATAATATTTATGATATGTACTACAACGACAGGTTAATAAAATTTTAAGCACAGCAGAAAAAGCTATTGACAATCAGTTTTCAAAAATGTTATAATATAAATACAAAGAGCCGACCCTCAAACCGGGTCAGCCCTCAGAAAGTTTTGCTATAAAAAATAGCCGTTTCCATTGGTGCTGGGCGGCTATTTTTGTTTGCAATGTTCTAATATAAACTCCACAGCCTGAATGGCAAGCTGGATTGCTTGCATTACAACTGCTGCTATGTTTAACCAAAACATCAGCATCACCTCCTCGCTTTTTGTTTGAGGAGGGCCCCAATCCCCCGGTCATTCAACCATACACCTTTTCACAAGTGTACATTCCACTTCCGAGGGCTAACCGCCAGAATGAGTTTCAACTCTTTGTAGTTTGTATTATACTACTTTTTTCGTCAAATAGCAAGAATAAAAAATTTCATTTAACATTTCCCCTTGCAGCTTTTTATTGACATTCAGTTTTTTTTATGCCATAATTTTAGGTGGAAAAAATTACTGATTATTCAATAAAAAAATGCAAGGAGTTTTTTTATGTCAACAAAAATCAATATACCAAAATTCAATGCCGCAGCAGTCCGCCAACTAGCCCCTGGTCTGCTTCTTTGCCTGTTGATTGCCCTACCCTGCTGGCTTCTGGGCAAAGCCTGGCCGGTAATCGGCGGGCCAGTTTTCGCCATTTTGGCCGGCATGTTGTTGGCCTTGTTTTACAAACAGCGCCACGCCACTCAGCCCGGCATTGCTTTCACTTCCAAAAAAATCCTGCAATATGCCGTTATTCTGCTGGGCTTTGGCCTAAATCTTTCCGAAATTGCCCGAGTGGGCCTCTCCAGCCTGCCTATCATTGTCAGCACCATTTGCACCTCGCTAATTGTGGCCTTTGTGATTTACAAGCTGGCTAAAATGCCCGCCAACACCGCAGTTTTAATCGGCGTTGGCTCCTCCATTTGCGGCGGCTCGGCCATTGCTGCAACCGCGCCCGTCATCAAAGCAAATGATGAGGAAATCGCCCAGTCCATCTCCGTAATTTTCCTTTTTAATGTGCTGGCCGCGCTGATTTTCCCCACTCTTGGCGGCTTGCTGGGCCTCGGCAATGAGGGCTTTGGCCTGTTCGCTGGCACCGCTGTAAACGACACCTCCTCCGTCACCGCCGCCGCAGCCGCCTGGGACGGCCTGCACCCCGGCGCCAACACGCTGGAAACCGCCACCATCGTCAAGCTGACCCGCACCCTGGCTATCATCCCAATCACGCTTGGTCTGGCCATTTGGCAAATGCGCAGCACGCGCAACAGCGGCAAAAGCGGCTTCAGCCTGAAAAACTCTTTCCCAATGTTCATCCTCTATTTTGTGTTGGCCTCCGTCGTCACCACTCTGGCTATGCTGTTAGGCGTAGGCGCAGGTTTTTTTGCCCCGTTCAAGGAGCTAGCCAAATTCTGCATTATTATGGCGATGGCTGCAATCGGCCTGAATACAGATATTGTTAAGCTGATTAAGGGCGGCCGCCAACCGTTGCTGCTGGGTTTGGCCTGCTGGGTGGCAATCACGCTGGTTAGTCTGGCTATGCAGCATTTGTTAGGGATTTGGTGATAAGGAGCTGAAAAATGAGCAACAAATTTCTGCTTGCCGAATTACAAACCTTGTTGGAGCAAGCGCGCCAATCTGACGCTGAATATAAACAGTTTGGCGCTGCCACGCATAAATATCAGTTAAATCCACCGGCCGCTTTGGCAGATGTTGAGGCATTTGAGCAACAGCTGGGCTGCACTCTGCCGGAGGCATACCGCAGCTTTTTACTGCAAGCCGGCAACGGCGGCGCCGGGCCGTTTTACGGTCTGTTCAGTCTGGAGCAAATGCAAGGCTGGCTGGATTGGCCAGTGGAGCCGACAGAAACGCCTTATCTCCAACCGGACGTTAAGATTGACGATTTATGCTATCTACAGGACAATGATTACAGCTGGCAACGCGGCTGCCTGCCCATTGGCAGTCAAGGCGACACATTTTTTACTTATCTGCTGCTTGCCGGGCCGCACCGCGGCCGCGTGGTTTACGTGGAATATGAGCTTTCCTGGGTGTTTTTCCCGCGCGAGCCGGATTTTCTGGTTTGGTACACTCGTTGGCTGCGCGAGGTTGCGGCGGGCTATAATATCGGCTGGTTCGGCCTCCGCCTGGACGGCGACGAAGCCGCCCTGCGCCAGCATTATACCCAGGCGGACAGCGCAGCGGAAAAACTGCTAGCCCTTGATAGTCTGAAAAAATTTCCGGCCTTATCCCCAACCAGCCAGGATTTTATCCGCCAAATTGCGCCAGACTGGCAGAGCAAAACGGAAACCGGCTGCCTGACTGAACTGCTTTATCAAATTGACCCAGAGCAATATGAGCAATTTTTGGCGGCGCGTTGGCAGGCTGGCATATATGACAAGGTTATCTATGAGCTTTACCACACACCGGGCGACAAGCAGGCACTGGCCAACCGCTGGTATGAGCGAATTTTAGCCAAATTGCCGGATATTGAAACAAAAACCTACTGCATTGCCCTGCCAATCCTGCACAAAGGCGGCGGGATTAAGCTGGAGCAGGTGGCCTTTTTGCTGGACAAAGCGCAAGGCCGGGAAAAGTACGATTTGCTGCTAACCTTTGGCCGCCTGCCGGACGCCGCGGCCCATTTGGATTTTTGGCTGCCGCTTTTGGCGGAGCGCGAGGATTTGGATTTGCTGCTATACGCCCTGCTCTCCGTGCCGCGCCTGAACAACGCTCAGCTGCGGGAGGCTCTGCTGCAAGTGCAGGCCGCTTTTCCGTATGCCCAGGAGCAGATTTATCATATCGACTACCAAAACCCGGAGCAGATGGCCCTCTCCAAACGCCGCAGCCAGGAACAAAAGGTTTATCGAACCGCCTGCACTGTCTTGCGCGATGTTGTTCACGAGGCCGTCAACCCCAAAGTGGCCTGGTTGCCACGTCCCTATCGTCTGGAAATGCGCCAGCACGATATTCACGATTTAGGAATGGATTTGCCCGCACCGCCTGACGGTATTCCGCTGCACCCGCTGATTGCTCTAGCCATTCGGCAGGAAATGGGCGGCCGACTGCCATCTACCGCCTGGGACTGGGCGAAAAAAATACGCCAGCTGAAAAAGCTGCGGATTCGCCTTTCAGATAACACCGTCCTGGGCTGGGATGATGAACAGCGACGCGTAACCCTACGGCCGCCGGACGAGCACTTCCCGCCCACTCCTTATTATTACGATTTACATGATTGGTCGGCTATCAGTCAAATGAGCAGCCTGCGGGATCTGGCTATCACCACCATTGCCGTGGATGACTTCTCCTTTTTGCAGCACTGCCAGGAGCTGCGCACCCTCTCGCTATACAACACCAATTTCACGGATTGCCGCCTGCTGCTGAATTTGCCCAAGCTGAAGAAGGTAGATTTAGGCCTGTGCCGCTTAACTCACACCGAGGTTTTGGACAGCATGCATTTGGAATATGAGCTTTAATATGACAACCGCCGCCATTTTCAACAAAACAGCGGCGGTTTTATTATATCTAACCTATTTTTCGGATTATCCGGCGTATTTCTGTTCCAGGAAAGGCTTGGCAACCTGCGGGAACATCACGTAAAGCAGCAAGTCCTCGTCGTTTTTGGCCAGGCTGCCAATTTCCTTGCGGGCCTCGTCCAGATAAGGCGGCAAGTCGTCAGCCGGGCGGTGAGTAATGCTGGGCATATCTCGGATGATTTGCTTTTTCACTTCCTCATCCATTGGGGCCGGCGGCTGGCCATATTGACCTTGGAAATAAGCCTTAACCTCATTGGTAACCATCTTATAACGGCCGCCGGAAAGCACGTTCAGCAAAGCCTGCGCACCCACAATCTGGCTGCTGGGGGTCACCAGCGGCGGATAACCCATATCCTTGCGCACCCGCGGCACCTCAGCCAACACCTCGTCAATGCGGCCCAAAGCGTTGGCGGCTTTCAGCTGGGAAAGGAAGTTGCTCATCATACCGCCAGGAATTTGGCTGGCCAGCACAGTCGGGTCCACGCCAGGATTGGCCAGATCAAACTCCTTGTAATGGGAGCGGATTTCCTTAACCTTAGGAGCAATAGCCAACAAATCGCCAAGCTCAATGCCGGTGTCATATTCCGTGCCTTGCAGCACTGCCACCATAGTTTCATCCGCCGGCTGAGAGGTACCCATCGCCAACGGGCTCATCGCGCAATCCACCACATCGCAACCGGCTTCAATCGCTTTCAAATAGCTCATCGCCGCCATACCGGTGGTGTAATGGCAATGCAGCTGCACCATCAGGCCGGCCTGCTCCTTAATGCCTTTCACCAAATCGTATGCGCCGTAGGGATAAATCAAACCGCTCATATCCTTAATGCAGATACTATCCGCACCCATTGCTTTCAGCTTTTTGGCCAGCTCCACAAAATGCGCCGTGTTGTGCACAGGGCTGTTGGTATAGGAAACCGCCACCTGAGCATGTGCGCCGTATTTTTTGGTGGCCCGCACCGCACTTTCCACGTTGCGCACATCGTTCAGCGCATCGAAAATGCGAATGATGTCAATACCGTTTTCCACGCATTTTTGCACAAACAAATCCACCACATCATCCGAATAATGACGATAGCCCAGCAGATTTTGGCCGCGCAACAGCATTTGCAGCTTGGTGTTTGGGCAAGCCTTGCGGATTTTGCGCAGCCTCTCCCACGGATCTTCATTCAGAAAACGCATGCAGCTATCAAAGGTGGCGCCGCCCCAAACCTCCATACTATGAAAACCAACTTTATCCAAATCTGACGCAATCGTCAGAATATCATCAATAGTCATACGTGTTGCCAGCAAGCTCTGGTGCGCGTCGCGCAATGTGGTATCGGTAATTCCGACTTTTGTTTTTACCATGATTTATCCCTCCCAAATTAGCATAAAGCTATTTTATCTATTAATTATAGCACAGGGAGCTGGTAATTGCAACTTAATTTGTTTATTTAATTTTTGGCTTGCCTCAATTTTAGGCCCAAAAATCCGCCAAAGCAGCAAAACCGCTCCGCGCCGCCACAACAATATCCCCCACGCCATTTAAAACAACCGACGGCCGATAAGCATACGTTTTCATCAAATCCAAGCTGGTGACGCCGGAAAGCACCAGCACAGTTGACATGCCACTCTCCAGACCGGAAACAACATCGGTATCCATCCGGTCGCCCACCATAACCGCCTCCGCAGAGTGGCAATTCAGCATTCTAAGCCCGGTGCGCATCATCAGCGGATTAGGCTTGCCACAAAAGTAGGCGTTGGTGCCGGTCGCCATCTCAATAGGCGCAATCAAAGCGCGGCAGGCCGGTGCAATGCCATTTTCAATAGGGCCGGAAACGTCGGAATTAGCGCCAACCAGCTTGGCGCCGCGCAAAACCAAATTGGTTGCTTTGGTCAGAGTATCAAGCGAATAAGTGCGCCCCTCGCCAACAACCACGTAATCAGGGTTCACATCGTTCATCGTAATGCCCGCGTCATAGAGGGCGTTGAGCAAGCCGGCCTCGCCAATCGCAAACACCGAGCAGCCAGGAGATTGCTCCTTCAAAAAAGCGGCGGTGGCCAAGGCGCTGGTATAAAAGTGCTCCTCTGGAACATCAACGCCCATGCGCGCCAATTTTTGGTGCAACTCCCGCGGCGTGTAACCGCTGTTATTCGTCAAAAAAAGATATTCTTTTTTTTCATCGTGTAGCCATTGAATAAATTCTGTGACGCCCGGCAAAATTTTATTCCCGTGGTAAATAACGCCGTCCATATCACAGATAAATCCCTTTTTTTCATTAAAATCAAAACTATTATTTTGCTTCATATATTCGCTGCCTTTCTTAATTTAATCATGTTTGTAATGCTTTAAATAATATTATATATTCATATCATATGGCAAAAATGTAAAATTGAAAAGTTATTTTTTATAAAATTTATGTAAAATCTACTCAAAATCAACAAGCCGCTACCCTAAAGGACGCGGCTAGTTGAAATGGTTCTCACTAAGCTCTGTCTGCGTC
>JAAWKH010000038.1 GCA_022797295.1 Peptococcaceae bacterium | reverse complement strand
GATAAATTTCTGGATTTACAAGCATAATAAAATACCTCCTTTTTGTTGGTTAAAACATTGCCAAAACCGGAGGTATATGCTATAATATTTATACCTCTTGTTTTGGGGTTGAGTAGTCGCGTTTACTTTGGAGAGTGTGGGCGGCTACTCTTATTTTTTTATGTCCGGCTCTAATCGCTTAATTCCTCGCCGTATTGCCTCCATTTGGCTAACTTGTTCTTGTTCTGTATACTTATCTAAAATAAGTTTACTTTCTTCATCAACACGAACAGTTAATTTATAAGGCTTAGGATTATCGGTTGGCCGTCCAGTTCTTGGGGACACTTCATCACCTCACTTTTGACAGTCATAATTATATATTATTGACCGTCAAAAGTCAATAGGTTTTTGGAAAATGCTTGTTTTTTTTTGGCTGCTAAATTAATAATAGCTGCTAAAAAAAACTCCCCAAGCCTTGAAATCAACCTTGGAAGTTGGTATAATAGATTTACCGACTTTCAAAGGTTAGGTTTAATAACAGTATTGCGTTGCTTTTTCACTGTGGTGCAATACTGTTATTTTTGTTTGTCCGCCTCAATGCCAATAAGCAATAATTCAAGACATGTTTTTTTACTTTCTTGACTGTATTGCATAATTTTTTCTTTTTCCTCCTGCGTAGCTCTTATGTGGATACTAGCATTTCGGGGATTTTCTTTCGGCGGACGTCCAGTTCTTGGGGACATTATTCACCTCACTTTCTGCGTCCGCTAATATTATAATATTGCGTTCGCAAAAAGTCAATAGGTTTTTGGAAAAAAGTTTAGTTTGCATTTAGTTGCTAAAAATGTTATAGTGTTAGCAAAAGGAGGCCTTGCTATGAACAGCAATTTAGCTTTTCAAGATGAATATATTAGGGAAGAATTAATTGATGGTCAGGTGGTGTTGATGTCGCCGCAGCCGTCGATTAATCATATTACCATTGTTAGCAATATTAACACAATTTTCAACAATTTTTTGAAAGGTAAAATCTGCCGGGCTTTTCCAGATGGGGCGGCGGTTTTTTTGACGGAAAAGGATTGTTTTATTCCGGATTTTATCGTGGTATGCGACCCTGAAAAGGTCAAATATAATGGAATTTACGGTGCGCCGGATTTGGTTGTGGAGGTGCTCTCTCCATACACGGCCAAGCGCGATAAAAGCTACAAAAAGCAGGTTTACGAGCAATGCGGTGTGCAGGAATATTGGCTGGTGAGCCCCAACGGCAAATTTGTGGAGCAGTATTTATTGCAGGACGGCCGTTTGGAACTGGCCGAGGTTTACACTCAGCCGGAGGATTATCTGACAGAGGAGGAGCGCGCGGCCTACATCACGGAATTTAAGTGCAGTTTGTATGACGATTTGCTGATTAAGCTAGCGGATATATTTGACCGAGTGGAATAACTTAAATTAATGCTTTAGCCAAGCATTAATATATTCTTAATAAATCAATCATTAAATTTTAAAATAAAGCCTGTCTGTTTTTGTTATGCTATAACCAGTTATAGTGTAAGTGCAAAAGCAGGCGGGCTTTTTGCTTGCCTAAGGAGGTTTTTAAGATGACCCGATTACGTTTAACCCAAATTGCGCCTTGGTTGTTGCCACTGCGCAAAAAGCAACGTTTATTTTGTTTTTATGCCAAAATGCGACTGGATGGCCGGCGCTACGCCACTGAGCTATCCGCTCATCCTTTGCCGGAGCAGCTTTTTGCGGCCAGCACGCCGCTTTACAACCGGCAGACTGGTATGCCAATGCTTTATCAGGATAATAAGGTTTTTAACCTGAAGCTGGCGGCGGCCACGCTGAATGGTTTGCTGATTAAACCGGGCGAGGTTTTTTCCTTTTGGCAGTTGGTACGTTGGGCTGACGCTCACACGCCTTATCGCGAGGGGTTGGTGCAGCGCGACGGCCGCTTGCAGACGGTTCCCGGCGGCGGTATGTGTGAGCTTAGCAACTTTCTGTTTTGGTTGCTGTTGCACGCGCCGGTGCAAATTGTGGAACGCCACGGCCACCGCAGGCGGGAGTTTCCCGCGCCGGCCAGCGACAAGCCTTGCGGTGTGGACGCCACCGTGGCGGAGGGTTGGCTGGATTTGAAATTGCAAAACATCTCCAACAGCGTTTTGCAAATCAGGCTGAATTTTGATGATGAACAGTTGCACGGCCAGGTGCTGGCGGAGCAGGCCGGTCTGCCTGGTTATGAAATCATCAATGGGCAGGTGCGTTATCTGAGCCGGCAAGGGGCGGTATATGAGGAAGCGCAGGTGGTGCGGCGCGGCCAGGGCCGGGAGCTGTTGCTTTACACCAACTGTTGCCGGATTGATTATCAACTGCCGCCGGAGGTTGTAATCGTTGATATAGCTGCGGATGATAAGCCCAGCCGGTTGGAAAATGAGGAGGCGTTTTGTCAATGTTGAATTTATTGTTGATTTTTGGCGGTTGCTCGCCGGAATATGCGGTTTCGCTACAATCGGCTAGCGCAGTGGCCCGGCAGCTTGATCCGGCCAAATACAATCTGATAATGCTGGGTATTTCTCAGCAGGGCCGGTGGTATCATTTCCACGGCGATGTTAGTCAAATTGAGGCGGACAGTTGGCAGCAGCCGCAGCTGTGCACGCCGGCGGCTATCTGGCCGGAACGCAGCCAGCCCGGCCTGTTGCTGTTGCCGGCTGACGCCAAATGCGCCGCCCGGCTGTTGCCGGTGGACGCTGCTTTGCCGGTTTTGCACGGCCAAAATGGCGAGGACGGCACCGTGCAAGGGTTGCTGGAGTTGGCCGGTTTGCCGTTGGTGGGTTGCGGAACTTTGGCTTCCGCTTTGTGTATGGACAAGGTGCGGGCGCATCAGCTGGCGGCTGCGGCCGGCGTTGCGGTGCCTGAGTTTGCGCGGATTGACCGAAAAACCGCTGCGGCAGAAGCGGCGCGCCTGGCAGAGCGCATTGGTTGGCCGCTTTTTGTGAAGCCGGTGCGGGCCGGCAGTTCCTTTGGGATTAGCCGTTTGAGCAACCCGGCGGAGCTGCCTGCGGCTTTGCAGGCTGCTTTTGTCTATGATGATGAGGTAATTTTGGAAGCTGCCGTTGCCGGGGTGGAGATTGGCTGCGCGGTTATGGGCAACCCGGCTGACCCGGCGGGTCTGATTACCGGCGAGCTGGATGAAATTGAGCTGCCCAAGGAGCAGGATAGCTTTTTCGACTTTCACGAGAAGTATACGCTGGAAAGCTCCGCTATCCATGTACCGGCCAGGGTTGATGCAGATTGCGCCTGGCGCTTAAAGCAGACGGCTTGCCGTATTTATCAGGCGTTGGGTTGCCAGGTGTTGGCGCGGGTGGATATGTTCCTGACGCCGCAGGGGGAAATCTATTTTAATGAAGTAAACACTATTCCCGGCTTTACGGCGCACAGCCGTTTCCCGCAGATGTTGCAGGCTGCCGGTTGGAGTTTTACGCAGCTGCTGGACAAGGCGATTGAGCTGGCTTTGCAGCCGAGGGAGGCCCAAAATGCTTAGGCGGGCTGCTGCGGTGGATTATTTAACGCTGGTTAATGCGGAGCGCCCCTGGCGGCCTGATGAGCGTTTGCGTTTGGTTCCCGTAAACCGGCAGGACAAGGGGGTTATGCTGCAAAGCGAGGCGGCCTGCCAGCTGAACCGCTTGCTGCAACAGCTAACCGGCAGTGCCGAAGCCGGCTGGCAGCAGATTGCAGCCGTCAGCGGGTGGCGCAGCCGGCAGGAGCAGCGAAGGATTTGGTGGCAATCGCTGGCCGAAAACGGCCGGGAGTTCACGGAGCAGTATGTAGCCCGGCCTGGTTGTAGTGAGCACCAAACCGGGCTGGCAATCGACTTGGGCTTGCGTCTGCCGGAAATTGACTTTATTCGGCCTTATTTCCCTTATGACGGCTTGGCTGGGCGTTTCCGCCAGCTGGCGGCGGAATATGGCTTTGTGGAGCGTTATCCGCAAGGCAAGGAGGCGGTTTGCGGCATAGCTCACGAACCTTGGCATTTTCGCTATGTTGGCCGGCTGCACGCTTTGATTATGCAAAAGCGCGGCCTGACGCTGGAGGAATATCTGCAATGAAAGGCGCGCTGGATTGGGGCCGTTTGCTGGCTGCTCTGCTGGTAATCGCTATCCACACGTCGCCTTTAGGTAGTTTCAACGCCGAAGCGGATTTTGTGTTGACCCGGATTGTGGCCCGGCTGGCCGTGCCATTTTTTATGCTATGCAGCGGCTATTTTCTGTTAGGCGAGGCTGGGGCCGCGCCAGGCCGCTTTAGGCGTTTTGCTCACAAAACCCTGTTGCTTTATGCCGGGGCCAGCCTGCTTTACCTGCCGCTGAATTTATATGCCGGGCATTGGCAGGGATTGGGCCTGGCCGATTGGCTGCGGCTGTTGCTTTTTGACGGCGCCTTTTACCATTTGTGGTATTTGCCGGCGGTTTTGCTGGGGGCCGGGCTGCTGGTTATTTGTCGTAGACTGTCCTGGAAATGCCAGCTGGGGCTGGCAGCGGCCCTTTATCTGCTGGGCTTGCTGGGCGATAGCTATTATGGCCTGTTGGCTTATTTGCCGCCGTTGCAGACGGCTTATCAGGCGATGTTTCAGCTTTTTTCCTACACTCGCAACGGCTTATTTTATGCACCGCTTTTTCTGTTGCTAGGCGCAATGCTGCACCAGCGGCCGGCTGCGCTGACTGGACGGAACTTTTGGCTTAATATGACCGGTTTGGCGACTGCTTTGCTTTGCCTGCTGGCAGAGGGATTACTTTTGCACCGGTTGGGCTGGCAGCGGCACGACAGTATGTATCTGGCATTGCCTGTGGCGATGTGGTTTTTGTTTCGCTTGGCGTTAAGCCTGCCGTTGAGTCCGGCTGCGGCTTTGCGTCCGCTGGCCGCCTGGGTTTATATTCTGCACCCAGCGGTGTTGGTGGCTTGGCGCGGCCTGGCCAAAGCGGTCGGCTGGCAGGCCTGGCTGCTTGATAACAGTCTTATTCGTTATGCCGCGGTTTGTATGCTTTCAATGGCGGCGGCTTTGGTTTGCCAAAAGCTGTTTGACAAAATGCGCCAAATATATTAAAATAAGTGAAAATATCCTCCAGTAAGGCTGGGGGATATTTTTGCGATTGAAAGGGATATTTGAGTTGAAATGCCTGTCAAATTATAGTATAATTAAGTTAACCAATAAAAGGATGTGATGATATTGAAAAAGTTGTTTGCAGTGCTGGTGATGTGCGTTGCTCTGCTGGCGGCCACGCCGGTTTGGGCCTATGACGTGTATTATCAGGGGGAGAAGCTGGCGAAATCGGAGCTGCATTTTGGCCAGGATTGCGTGCCAGCTAGGGCAGTTTTTGAAAAGCTGGGTTTTGATGTGCAGTGGCGGGCTGAATATAACGATTTGTTTTTGCGGCATCCTGAGCGTGGGCAGATACATTTGTGGCTGGGTAAACGGGAAGCCTTGCTTTTGAATTATCATGACTATGAGTTGCCAGTTGCGCCTTATTTCAATGCGGATACGCTTTATCTGCCGCTTAACCTGCTGGAGCAGGAGTATTATGGTTATAAAGTGGAGTTTTTGCCAGAGCAGCAACGTGTGGAAATCAGCGAGGGAGAGCGGCCGGAAATTGTCTATCCATTCGCAGAGCTGAAGCGGGAGCAGTTGGCGGGGATTGACATTAATTTTACGCTTGGTAATGGCTGCATGCCGAGCTATCGGCTGGCTTTAGAGGAAACGGATGTTGAAAAAATGCTGGCCCTGTTGCCGCAGTTGGCTTATCGGGAGCCTGGCTTTACGGATGAAGAAGATATTGCGATTTCCGGTGGCATAACAGATAAGTTTTATCTTAATTTTGCCGATGGGCGCACTCTGGGTTTTGGCGAAGCATTGTCAATGTATTACTTCTTTTCCGAGGAAGATGAAGCGATTGCTTATGTAGTTTGGGATTTTCATAAATATGATGAGTTGGTTGATTTATATAAGCAGCTGCGGGAAAAATATCGGGCTCAGGTGCAGGAAACGTTGCAATTAGATTGACAAAGAGAGCCGCTTAATTTATAATAGGAATATCAAAAAATTGGTGGTGAATGTGAATTGAACAAAGGTATTGAGCCAATCAAGGCCCAGGTGCTGGATATTTTCGAGGTGACGGAGGGCATTTACGAGCTTGAGCTGCAAGCCCCGGCGGTGGTGGAGCAGGCCCGGCCTGGTCAGTTTGCGATGCTGCGGCCCGGCAATGGCGGCAAGCCCTATCTGGCCCGGCCGATGGGTATTTACGACGTAAACCCTAAGCGGAGCAGCATTAGTATTCTGTTCGAGGTGCACGGCGCTGGCACGCAGGCAATGGCCCAGCTGCAACCGGGGAACGTTGTGGATTTGCTGGCTCCGTTGGGTAACGGCTTCACGGTGGCGGAGGATACCCGCCGGGCGTTGGTAATCGGCGGCGGCATTGGCGTGGCTCCGCTTTATCCTCTGCTGTGCCAGCTGCGCCGGCAGGATGTGGAAACGGAAATTATGCTGGGGGCGCAGTGCGGCGAGCGTATGCTGGGTTTGGAACGTTTGGTGCCGCTGGGTATGGTAACCCGTCTTTACACAGACAACGGCACAATGGGCAAGCAGGGCTATCCCACCGACGACTTGCCGGAGGTGTTGCGCTATGGCCGGTTTGACCAGGTCTTCTGCTGCGGGCCGATGCCTTTAATGCGCGGCGTGGCTCGTATTTGCGGCGATTATCGCACGCCCTGCCAGGTTTCGCTGGAGGAGCGGATGGGCTGCGGCTTTGGCATTTGCGTCTGCTGCGTGGTGGATGTGCGGGACGCTGAGGGCAACATTGCCAAAAAACGGGTTTGTTACGACGGCCCCGTGTTTGATGGCCAGGAGGTGGTTTGGTGATGACTAAGCTGGCGGTGGAGTTTGCCGGAATTAAGGCTAAAAATCCGGTTTTTACGGCTTCCGGCACCTGCGGTTTTGGCCGGGAGCTGAATGAAATCTTTCCTATTGATAAGTTGGGCGGTATGATGTTGAAAGGCACCACGCTTCAGCCGCGTTTGGGCAACCCCACGCCAAGAGTGGCGGAGGCTCCCAGCGGGGTTATTAACTGCGTGGGTTTGCAAAATCCGGGCCTGCAAAATGTGTTGGAGCAGCAGCTGCCTTGGGTTTTGCAGCACGATTTGGCGGTTTTGCAGAACATTGCCGGCAGTGAGCCGGCGGAATATGCCGAGCTGGCGGCGGCGTTGGACAAGGTTCCGGGCCTGGCCGGGTTGGAGGTCAACATATCCTGCCCCAACGTGCGGGCCGGCGGTATGGCCCACGGAGCAGACCCCAAGCTGGCCGCGGCGGTGGTGAGCGCGGTGCGGGAGGCGACCAAGCTGCCGGTGGTGGTGAAGCTGACCCCCAACGTGACGGATATTGGCGAAATTGCCAAGGCGGTGGAGGCCGCCGGGGCCGATGCGGTGTCGTTGGTGAACACGTTCCTTTCAATGGTGATTGACGTGAAGCGTCGCCGGCCGCTTTTGGGCAATGTGATGGGCGGCTTATCCGGCCCGGCCATTCGGCCGATTGCGGTTCGGATGGTTTGGCAGGTGCGCCAAAGTGTAAAAATTCCGATTATCGGGATGGGCGGCATTGAAACCGGCGAGGACGCTTTGCAGTTTATGATGGCCGGGGCCAGTGCGGTGGCGGTGGCCGCAGCCACGATGGTGAACCCGCTAGCGCCGCTGCATATCATTGACGAGCTGGCGGCCTGGCTGGAGCAGGAGGGCGTGACTGATATTAATGAGATAATCGGCGCGGCCCAACCCAGAGATTTGCAATAGTTTTGGGAAAATTAGCCTTGCTGGATTGACAATCAGCCTTAATTGCATTAAAATATATAATATGAAAAAATTCTTTGGTGGTTGAATTAGTAAAAATTATTTTGGAGGAAAAACGACATGGCAAAACAAAAGTTTGAACGCACAAAGCCGCATGTTAATATCGGCACGATTGGTCACGTTGACCACGGCAAGACCACATTGACAGCGGCCATTACCAGATGTTTGGCAACAGCCGGCGGCGCTGAAGCCAAGGCTTATGACCAGATTGACTCTGCTCCTGAGGAGAGAGCTCGTGGTATCACGATTAACACTGCGCACGTAGAATATGAAACCGAAGGCCGTCACTATGCCCACGTGGACTGCCCTGGCCACGCCGACTATGTTAAGAACATGATTACCGGCGCAGCTCAGATGGACGGCGCTATCCTGGTAGTATCTGCCGCCGACGGCCCGATGCCTCAGACTCGTGAGCACATTCTGCTGTCCCGTCAGGTTGGCGTACCCTATATCGTGGTATTCCTGAACAAAGCCGACCAGGTTGACGACGACGAATTGATGGAATTGGTGGAAATGGAAGTTCGCGAGCTGCTGAGCGAGTATGAATTCCCGGGCGACGATATTCCGATTATCTCCGGTTCCGCTCTGAAAGCATTGGAATGTGGTTGCGGCGGCCGCGAGTGCCCCAGCTGCAAACCGATTTGGGATTTGATGGATGCAGTGGACGAGTATATCCCCACACCTGAGCGTGACATTGACAAACCGTTCCTGATGCCGATTGAGGACGTATTCACCATCACTGGCCGCGGCACTGTTGTAACCGGTCGTGTGGAGCGCGGTCAGGTTAAGGTTGGCGACAACGTATCCATCGTAGGTTTGATGGATGAGCCTAAGAGCACCGTTGTAACCGGCGTTGAGATGTTCCGCAAATTGCTTGATTTTGCTGAGGCCGGCGACAACATTGGTACTCTGCTGCGTGGTATTGACCGCAAAGAGGTGGAGCGCGGCCAGGTTTTGGCAAAACCGGACAGCATTCATCCGCACACCAAATTCCGTGGTCAGGTATATGTACTGACTAAGGAGGAGGGTGGCCGTCACACTCCGTTCTTTAACGGCTATCGTCCGCAGTTCTATTTCCGTACCACTGACGTAACTGGCGTATCCAAATTGCCTGATGGTGTGGAGATGGTAATGCCTGGCGATAACATTGATATGGACATTGAATTGATCACTCCGATTGCTATTGAGGAGGGTCTGCGTTTTGCTATTCGCGAGGGTGGCAGGACTGTAGGCGCTGGTGTTGTAATCGCCATCAACGAGTAAGAAGTCAGCTCAATAGCACTTCATCTGCTTTGTCGTCATTTTATTCGTTTCGTCGGCGTACGCTTGGTACGCCTACCTCACTCATAATCTGACTCCTCGCATCTAAAGCACTCTTGAGCTGCCTTTAGTATGCTGGAATAAGCGAAGCAAATCAGCATATCTCAATCGCTCTTGAACTTCTGTAGTTTGAGTGGAAGAAGTGGATGTGCTAAAAGCGTTAAAAATTTTTGCAGCTGCTAGTTTTGCCGAAGACTAAGATAAGGCTGCAAGATTATGAAGTAAAAATTGATTAGGATTTGCACAAAAAAAGAGAACGAGAGAAGTTTCCCGAGGGCTTCTTTTGTTCTCTTTTTTTTGTGTGAACACTTAGCGATTGGCAAGTCCACTTTAGTGGACGCAGACAGAGCTTAGTGAGAACCATTTCAACTAGCCGCGCCATTTAGGGTAGC
>JAAWKH010000013.1 GCA_022797295.1 Peptococcaceae bacterium | reverse complement strand
CCTTTAAAACTTTTTTTAGGTAGCTTTATCAAAGACAAAGCTACCCTTTAAAACTTTTTTTAGGTAGCTTTATCAAAGACAAAGCTACCCTTTAAAACTCTTTTAGGTAGCTTTATCAAAGACAAAGCTACCCTTTAAAACTTTTCTTAGGTAGCTTTATGTTTAAACAAAACCGAGCGGCCCATTTGTAATGAGCCGCTCAACTTAAAATTGGTTAAAATTGGAAGGTAAAACCCATGACTGAGCCAAAAAAACCAAGCCCGACTAAAAAAATCTTTTCAAAAAAACTTATTATTATTCTGATTACTGTTTCCTGCTTGTTTTACGTGCTGCTCATTCAAGCCAGTATTCAAACAGCCGACCGTTATGACCAAATGGTGCAAGCCACTGATGAATACATAAACTGCGCCAAGGCGGACACCCAACTGGCTGCTGGCTCCAATTATTTAACGGAACAGGTGCGCCTTTATGTAACCACCTTAAACCAGCAAAATATGGACAATTATTTCATTGAAGTCAACCAGAACCGCCGCCGTGAGCAGGCTTTAGAAATGTTGCTAACCTACAACCCTGATGAAACCACCTACGATTATTTACAAGAAGCTAAAGAACAGTCCGACCAACTGATGCAGCGAGAATTCTACGCCATGAAGCTGGCGGCAATCTCCCAAGGAATTAAACCCGAAGAACTGCCTTCAAGCCTACAGGATGTGCCGCTTTTTGATGAGGATTTGCAGCTTTCCGACTCAGCAAAGCTGGCCAAAGCCTATGAACTGGTTTTTGGTGAACGCTACAATCTTTCCAAAAGCCTGATTAACAATAATGTAAACCAATCCACCAATAACCTGCTGTTGGTTACACAACAACAGCAGCAAGAGGCGTTGCACAACCTGCACATTACTATGCAACAGCAATACCTGTTAATCAGCCTGATATTTATGGAAATTCTGCTTTTTGCTTTGCTGTTTATGCGCCAAAACCGTAATAACCAACAGCCGGAACCTCAAGAACCGGAACAACCGCAGGCTTAACCTAACAGCTGTTTTTCAGCATAGCAGGCAGCCCCCAAGGATGGCGTGTTCTCCTGCCGAATAAGGTAAACCGGCAGCTGTCGCAGCTGAGCCTGGAACGGACAGGATTTGGCAAAGGCTTGTCGAAAAATATACGGGTCAAACAACGCGCCAATTTTGGCAATCACTCCGCCGCCAATATAAACGCCGCCGCTGCTTAAATAGCACAAGGCCAAATTGCTGAATATCGTTCCGGCTAATTCGCTAAAAATCTGAAAGGTTTGGCGGCAAGCAGCGACTAATTCCGGCGACGCATCCGATTGCCCCAAGGCGCAGGCAGTCACCTCAGCCGGCTGCAACATCCGCCGGGCCGACGCAGGATAAACCGCCCGCAGAATGTTGACCAATCCCCGACCGGAAAGCAAATCTTCATAGCATGGCCGGTCAATAAAACTGCGCAAGCGTTGCCAAAGCTCCACTTGAGCTTGATTTTCCGGCGCCCAGCTGCAATGCCCGGCCTCCGTGCTGACAATGCGCCCACCTGGCAGTCTGGCAGCAACACCCAACCCCGTGCCGGCAGCAACGGCCAAGCAAACGCCATTCAGACCAGGCCCATCGGCCGCCCTGTTCACAACCTCCAAAGCTCCCAAAGCCTCCACTGCCGGCAAAGCGTGAGCAAAAGCCTCCAAATCATTCAGCACTACCCAGCGCTCAACCTGTGGCAGGCCCCGGCGCAAGCCGACCAAATCCAATCGGCAGGAATTGTTGGTAAGACCAAGCCGGCCATCCTCACTATTAGTGGGGCCGGCCACCGCCAGCACCGCCGCTTCCACTAGCTGCTCTGCGCACAACTGCTGCAAATGAGGTAGCAAACCCTGCTCATCAGCAAAATCAGTGGGAATTGTCAGTTCCGCCACGGGCTGAGGCAAGGCAGCACAGCTGCTCTGCCAAATGGTTATGGCTGTTTTGCTGCCGCCGCAATCAATCGTTAATATTTTTGACATTACAATCAAACCTCCTTAATTATGTCATTATCTTAAAAATGGTTACTAAAAATATAAAAAAAATATTTAATAAAAGGTTGCTATTCATAGCATTTTTTATTACAATTATATCATAGAAAGCAGCTATTGCCCAGTTATTAAGCAAAAAAAGCAACCCGTAAACCAAAAAAGAGGAGTGATTTTATGTTATCAGCAGAAATTTCGGCCCGCTATCAGGAATGGCTGAACGCCCCCTGGTGCGATGAGGCCACCAAGGCCGAGCTGCAAGGTTTGCAGCACAATGAAAAAGAAATTGAAGACCGCTTTTACTGTGAGCTGGAATTTGGCACCGGCGGCATGCGCGGCTTGCTTGGCGCTGGCACCAACCGCATGAACATTTACTTAATTCGCCGCCTGACCCAAGCCCTGGCCGATTGTATCAGCGAGCACGGCGCCGAGGCCAAAGCCCGCGGCGTGGCTATCTCCTACGATTCCCGCCGCTTCTCCCAGCAATTTGCAGAGGAAGCAGCGTTGGTGCTGGCCGCCAACAACATCAAAGCCTACCTCTTTGCCGAGCTGCGCCCCACCCCCACCCTCTCCTTTGCGGTGCGAGAAAAACACGCCATTGCCGGCATTATGATAACAGCCAGCCACAATCCCAAGGAATATAATGGTTATAAAGTTTATTGGGAGGACGGCGGCCAGCTGCCCCCGGAGCAAGCGGACGTGATTATTGCCAAAATGCAGGAACGAAACTCCTGGCAGATTGAAACTGCCGACCTGGCCGAAGCGCAGGCCAAGGGGCTGCTGGAGATAATGGGGCCGGAGCTGGACGATGTTTACGTGGAACGTGTGCGGGAGCAAATGCTGAACCGCCAAATGTCTGCGGCCCGCGGCGGCAACCTGAACCTGATTTACACCCCGCTGCACGGCACCGGCGCCAAGCTGGTGGAACGCATTTTGCGGGAAAACGGCTTTGCCAGCTTACATATTGTTCAGGAACAAGCGGTGCCGGACACGGAATTTCGCACTGTTGCCGTGCCCAATCCGGAGGAAGCCGACGCCTGGCGTTTGGCTGAAAAGCTAGCTGAAAAGTTGGAATCCGCCGGCCAAGGCCCGGTTGACCTGCTGCTAGCCACCGACCCAGACGCCGACCGCCTGGGTGTTTGCTGCCGCAAGCAAAACGGCGGCTATCAACGCCTGACCGGCAACCAGGTGGGCGTGCTGTTGGCCTATTATATCATTAAGCAAGCCAAAGATATGGGCAATCTGCCGGTGGATGGTATGGTTATTAAAAGCGTGGTTTCCACAGCCCTGGCCAACAAAGTTGTCAGTGGTCTGGGCGTTACCGTTAAAGATGTGCCGGTTGGCTTCAAATATATTGGCGAACAAATTAAGCTGATGGAAGAAAGCGGCCGCGGTAGCTTTTTGCTGGGCTTCGAGGAAAGTCTGGGCTATCTGAAAGGCACCTACGCCCGTGATAAGGACGCGGTGCTGGCGGCGGCCCTGGTAGCGGAGGCGGCGCTTTACTACAAGGAAGTGCTAAATCTGACGCTGCTTCAGGTGCTGGATAGCATCTACGCCAAATTTGGTTACTTTTTGGACACCCAAGTGGCCTGCACCCTCTCCGGCATTGACGGACGAGAACAAATCGCCGAGATTATGCGCATTTTGCGGGCTGACGAGCGGCCGGAAATCGGCGGTCTGGCGGTTAGCCAACGTGAATATTTTGACAGAGCCGAGGTTTGGGACAGCGAAAGCAACGCCACCAAACCGTTAGACTTCCCGAAAGTGGATATGCTGGGCTTTGCTCTGGCCGACGGCGGCTTTATTCGGGTGCGCCCCTCCGGCACAGAACCAAAAATCCGCTTTTACTTCTGTATCTCCGGCCAAAATGCAGAAGACGCCGCCAACAAGGTGCAAGCTGTGCAGCAAGACTTTTTTAAGCCCATCAGCCAATATATTAAAAAGTTTTAACTTGCTTTAACTGGAAAAATTTGGCTGAATTTGACGCCATTTTTTCCTGCCACAGCCTGTATAAGCACCGGGCATTTGGGCAATTTTATTAATGTAAACAAATCACAAACGCAGGGCCGAAAGCCGCTGGCCTACATACTCAGGCCGAACCACAGGCAACAGCCCTGTCAATGAAATTGCAGGGAGTGAGAAAAAATGTCCTTAAAAAGAGGCGATATTTATTTTGCAGAATTAAACCCGGTGCAGGGCTCCGAGCAGGGCGGTATGCGCCCGGTGCTGGTTGTGCAGAACGATGTGGGCAACAATTACAGCCCCACCACCATTGTTCTGCCGATAACCTCGCGCCTGCAAAAGCCCAAACTGCCCACCCACGTGGCCCTCAGCCGACAGGAATCCGGCCTGACGCGAGACTCTGTGGTGCTGGCCGAGCAAATCCGCACCATTGATAAGGTGCGCTTGCAGCAAAAGGTGGCCTGCCTGGACGCCATTACGATGAACCGCATAAATCAGGCAATGGAGATTAGCATGGGCATTGCCCCGGAGAGGTTTTTGAACTGAAATTTTTTCCGTAAACTATTGATTTAATTTTACAAATTGTATATAATAGTATTAGAAACAGTGGGTGTATCTCAGCCCTAAATGAGAAAGTTTATACGCGAGCTTCTCTTGGCTCAACAAACAAGAAAGTTAAATCTGAGCGTTTCGCCACTCAAAGTGCGAACCTAAAAGCAGTGGGCAAACCATGTTTGTCCCTGCTTCTTTTTAATATCAGGAGAATAATATTATGAACAACCTTAAATTTTACCAAATATCAGCTAATTACATAAATTTTTTGTCCTTTTATGCTCCGCATCTATTTCATAATAGGAATTCATCGCAAAAACATGACAGAAAATATATTGGTATAATATTAAATATCAATAATATGGATTACTTTGCTCCACTTTCTTCATTTAAAATTAAACACAACAAAATGAAAGAAAAACTTGATTTTATTAAAATAAAAAATTATGCCGTTATTAATCTTAATTGTATGTTTCCTGTACCTGCTACAGAATATAAATACGTAGATTTTTCTCAAGAAAAGGATATTAGCTATCAAAAACTTCTTTTAGCTGAATACAGATATGTTAAATCAATTCAAAATAAAATAAAAACAAATGCTAAAAGCTTATATAAATTAAAAACCAAAGGTTCTGAAACACCTTTAACTAAACGTTGCAATGATTTTTTACTATTGGAAAAAATGTGCAATAAATATACACTGTAAATTAAGTCGGCGCTTTTCCAAACGCCGACTTAATCTATACGAAAAAAACGCTGCCCCTTTTCACATCAGGAGCAGCATTTTTTGCTTAATGCTTATTCATTTATATCCGCCACAACACCAACAAACAGCGGCAAATTGCCCCTTTCGCAATCCAGCAACAGATAAACAAAAGGTCTGTCCAGATAAACGTACTTAACTTCTTCCGGCGGCACATATGAACTGGTGGCATTCACTTCCACCACCGTAACTGCGGCGGCCTTGGTACCCTGCGCGTCCACCTCAATGTGGCATTTTTGCAGCACCTGACTGATATAAAGCGGATAACCGTCATAATTGCCAATGCCGGAAAAATCAGCCAGCTCAGAGTCAAAAGCGTCCCGCACGCCAAATGCTTGCAACATCGCATTCATTTGCAAGCTATAATCACAGGAAAATTCAGGAATAGCCGTTTCCACCTTAACCGCCCGCTGGTTGGCCAGCAAAGCCAGCAGCTTATCCCCGGAAAGCCCGGCCACATAATCCGCCAGCGGCACATCCTCGTTCGGCAACAGGCCCACAAAGGCGTATTTCCGCCCCTCATAGTATTTGATAAAGCCGCAGGCCTGCTCATCCTCCAGGTAAGCGCGCTCCGTGCCATACATCATTTGCACCTTGCGCTCCTGACCGTCCGCTGTGGTGAAAAAGCCGTCCCTAATTTGCTGCGGCTTAAATGGGGTTTCCCATTTGGCCTCAAAAGCCACCGCGTTAATCAAATACATCACCGCGTCAGCCGGTATCTCCTGCAAAATCTGCGGTATCATGCCTTTAGTGTTTTGCTTCACCCAATCGTTAATCTGTTTTAGGGTGGACGCGTTAAACGGAACAGAGTAAAGTTGCGCGTCATAGCAATCTTTATTCACCTGCAAAAACGGCTGCTTAATATCAAAGGCCGGATCCGCCTTAAACCAAATCGAGTTAGCCAGGTGCAAAACCTCATCCTCCGCCCCAGCGGCAAGCATTCCTTTCAGATAAGCATTAAGCTCCGCACAATTAAGCCCCAACGCTTTTTCCAGCTGCGCCAACGTGTCCTCAGCAGCGCCGTTGGCAGTCATCCCCAAGGCATAAACCAGCGATACCGGTGATAGCAAAACGTTCTCCGGCTCTTTGGCTTCAGCCGTTGGCGCGGGCATTGCCTGCTGCAACATCCGCACCGCCAAATCGGCTATCGCTGTTTCGGCCTTAGCCGCACCCTCCAGCTCGGCCGGTTTAGGCTCCGGCGTTGGCGCCGGCTGCCCGCCAGCCGGTGGATTGGGCAACAGTCCTGCCGTCAAATCCTCACGGCCTAGCGTGTTATCAGCATGACGGCTGTGACGAGTGCAGCCGCCGCAAAGCAAGGCCAAGGCCAGCAGCGCAATCAGCAAACAACTCCAAAACTTACGCATAAAATCGCCTCCTATACATTAGATCACACAAACAACAAATTCTAGTAAATCCGCTTCACCGCAAAGCCCTCGTCCTGCAAGGCCTCCAAAACCTCCTGAATGTGCAAATGGCCGTTGGTTTCCACCGTCACCTCCAGCACAACTTTGTTGGAATAGCGGTCAATCGCCTTAAACTGGTCATGCTCCAGCTCAATAACGTTGGCGTTGTGCTCCGCCAGCAACTGCGCCACCTTAGCCAACTGCCATGGCTTATCCGGCAGCTCCACCGAGAAGCACATAATCCGGCCGCGGCTAATCATACCCTGATTGATAATGGAAGAAATAGTTACCATATCAATGTTGCCGCCGGAAAGTGGGCAAATAATTTTTTTGCCAGGCTGGGCGCGTTTTTTCACGGCGGCCAGCGGGATTACGCCAGCCGTTTCAACCACCAGCTTTTCCTTTTCCAGGGTCAACAAAAAGGCTTCCATAATATCCTTTTCCGTTACCGTCACAATATCGTCCAGATAGCGGGCGCACAGAGAGTATGTGAGGTCGCCAGGGCGGCGCACTGCCACGCCCTCCGCGCAGGTTTTTAGAGTTTCCAGAGTGCCAGGGCGGCCCTGCTCAATGGAACGCTTCATAGACATCGCCCCAACCGGCTCCAGGCCAATCACCTTGATTTGGGGGTTCTTCTCTTTGGCCGCCATAGCAATGCCAGCCGCCAAACCGCCGCCGCCAATCGGCACCAAAATTTCATCGGCCTCCGGCAGCTCCGCCAACGCCTCCAGCGCAATGGTGCCCTGTCCGCAAATCACCTCGTAATCCTCAAAGGGATGAATAAAGGTGTAGCCATGCTCCTCCGCCAACTGCACCGCCTTTTCATAAGCCTCGTCAAACACATCACCGCTGATTACCACATCCGCGCCCAAGTTTTTAGTGGCCTCCACCTTCAAAAGCGGCGTCACGTTAGGCATAACAATCGTCGCCTTAACGCCCTTTTGCCGGGCAGATAGCGCACAGCCCTGGGCGTGATTGCCGGCAGAAGCTGCAATAATGCCTCTGGCGCTTTCCTCCGGCGAAAGATGACTTATTTTGTTGTAAGCGCCACGAATTTTAAACGAACCGGTAAGCTGCAAATTTTCCGGTTTAATGTAAACATCACAATTATATTCTTTGCTGAAAAAATTGCTGTAACGCAACGGCGTGGGCAACAAAACCCCCTGCAAATTCGCCGCCGCTTGTTCCACATCCGCCAGATGATCCCGCTTGAGATACTCCTCAACCTGCTGTTTATCCATAAATTTTTCCTCCAAATATCAATTTATCCTTATTATTTATCTTTATCTAAGATTATTTATCTAACCACATTGCCCGGCCCAATTTCCGCCGGCACTTGCAAAACTCGCAAATTTTCACCGTCGCCGGCAGCCAAAATCATGCCGCGGGATTCAATACCGCGCAATTTAGCCGGCTTCAAATTGGCCACCAGAACCAGCTGCTTGCCCACCAGCTCATCAGGCTGATAGAACTTGGCAATACCGCTGACCACAGTGCGCTCCTCCGCGCCCACTTTAACCGTCAACTGCAAAAGCTTGTCCGCCTTTTTCACCTTTTCACAGGCAATCACCTGGCAGACCCGCAAATCAATCCGCTCAAAATCCTCAATGCTGATTTCCGGCTTAACAGGCTCAACAAGCGCCTCTGCTGTTTCCGCTTCCGGCTCTGTCGTTTCATTTTCAGCCGCAGCAGCCGCCTGCGCTGCCTCCCAGTCAATCCGAGGGAACAAGGCCTCGCCCCGGCAGATTTTAGTGCCAGCCGGGAAACCTCCCCAACCGAGGGCCGTCCAATCTTGGCCAGCCGCCTCCGCGCTCAGGCCCAACTGCTGCCAAACCTTGGCCGCCACATTGGGCATAACCGGGGAAATTAAAATCGTCACCTGGCGCAACACCTCGGCCAGATTATACATCACGGTTTTCAGCTTTTCAACCTCGCCGTTTTTGTTAAGCGTCCAAGGCGCGGTATCGTCAATATATTTGTTGGCCTTAGCCACCAGCTTCCAAACCTCGCCAATAGCGTTGGCAACATCCACCTTGTCCATATATTTGGCCATAGCCTCCGGGGTTTGGGCCGCCAATTCCAACAGCTCAGCGTCAAAATCCGTGCCCTCGCTGCCGGGCGCAACCACGCCGCCCAGGAATTTTTCAATCATCGCCGTGGTGCGGGAAAGCAGATTGCCGTAATCGTTGGCCAAGTCAATGTTAATGCAGTTCACCAAAGCTTCCTCGCTGTAATTAGCGTCCATACCGTAAGCCATTTCCCGCAGCAGGAAAAAGCGAATAGCGTCCACGCCATATTTCTCCGCCAGCACCACCGGGTCAACCACATTGCCCTTGCTTTTGCTCATCTTGCCGTCCTGCATCAGCAGCCAACCGTGCGCCACCACCTTTTTAGGCAACGGCAGCCCCGCCGCCATCAGAATAATCGGCCAGATAATCGCGTGAAAACGAATAATATCCTTAGCCATCAGGTGCACATCCGCCGGCCAATATTTCTGATATTTGCTTTCATCCTCAGAGCCAACACCCAAAGCGGAAATGTAGTTCACCAAAGCGTCAAACCAAACGTAAACCACGTGTTTTTCATCAAACGGCACCTTAATACCCCAATCAAACGTGGTGCGGGAAACGCACAAATCCTCCAAGCCCTGCTTCACAAAGTTAATCATCTCGTTGCGGCGGCTTTCCGGCTGGATAAAATCTGGGTTGGCCTCAATAAACTCCAGCCAGCGGTCGGCATATTTGCTCATTTTGAAGAAGTAGCTTTCCTCCTGCGCCATTTGCACCGGCCGGCCACAATCCGGGCAAACGTGCCCCTCCGCCAGCTGATGCTCCGTGAAAAAGGTTTCACAGGGCGTGCAATACCAACCGGAATACTCGGATTTATAAATATCCCCCTGGTCATAAATCTGCTTGAACAGACGCTGTACCACCTGCTCATGCCGCTTTTCCGTGGTGCGGATAAAATCGCTGTAGTCAATATCCAACAGCTGCCAAAGCTTCTGAATACCATCCACAATGCCATCCACAAAAGCCAGCGGTTCCTGCCCAGCCTCGGCGGCCCGCTGCTGAATTTTCAGGCCGTGCTCATCGGTGCCCGTCAGAAAATACGCGTCAAAGCCCCGCTGGCGCTTGTAGCGCGTCATCGCGTCGGCAGCTACTGTAGTATAAGCGTGGCCGATATGCAGCTTATCGCTGGGATAATAAATCGGCGTGGTGATATAAAAAGTAGGCTTTTCTGTCATCATTCATTCCCCCATTATAGCTTATATATAACTGTTTAATATTCTGTAATAAAATGCGTTTTCCTCTTTTAGCAACACAATTTCTGCCAAAATATCCGCTTTGACAAAACCTAGATCATATGATAGAATTTAAGCATATTTTACCATTAATTATAGGGGATGTTAAAATGAATAAAAACGTGTTGGCTATTTTAGGCAGCCCGCGCCCAAAGGGCGTGGTGGCCACAATGCTGGCGCACGCCGTCCATTGCGCGGAGGCCACCGGCCACACCGTCCAAACGGTTAATTTATATGAGCAAAATCTGGGCTGGTGCACCGGTTGTCAGGCTTGCTACTCCAGTCAAATCTGCGTACAGCAGGACGATATTCAACTACTTGTGCCACAACTACGCCAGGCGAATATTGTTATTTTAGCCGCGCCGGTTTACTGGGCTAACGTGCCTGCCCCGGTGAAAAACCTGTTCGACCGCCTGCTGGGTACGGCAATGCAACCAACCGCCACCTTTCCCGAGCCGAGACTTAAAGGCAAAAAATATCTGCTGCTCACCGCTTGCCAGACGCCGGCCCCTTGGTGTTGGGTTTTCAACCAAAGCCGCAGCGCTTTTCATAATATGGAGGAATTTTTCAAAACCGCCGGCATGCGCCCTATGGGCAAGGTTGTCTGTGCCAACACGGACAAGATACACACACCGCCGCCGGCTGTGCTGCGCAAAATTGAACGCTGCTGGCGTTGACACCGCCCGCCAAAATATGCTACTATTATAATAGTAGGAAAAGATTGGAGGATTTGCTCTATGAAGATGACATTAACGCCTTTGGATTCTCCGCTTTGGGAAGTTTACCGCGGCGCTTATGGCAATGTGCGGGAAGAAGTTGCTATTTTAGCCGGGCCGGAAAAGGACGCGCCCGAAGTTGGCCGCCTGCGCCGGCTGGATACCGCTGAAAAAAGCGATTTTCAAGTAGCTTTTGACAACCTATGCGAAAACCTCAGCCACCAAATGACCTTTTATGAAGCAATTTATCTGGCGCTGCCCTATATGGTGAAGCTGCTTTCCCGTAAAATTGCGGAAAATGATTTCACTTGGCAGGTGAATATTTTCTCGGAAATAGGCTGCTGCCTGGCCACGGATATTCCCAACCAACGCAGCCAGGAATTTGAGACCGCTATGCCGCCGGAAATTCTGGAAAGCTATCAGGCTGCCATTCTGCGCTTGCAGGAATATGCCAAAAAGTTCGTTTTGAACAATGCAGACAAAATAGGCGCTTTGCCCGAATGGGACAGAGAGTTTTTGCTGGTTGGACTGCTGGGAGTTTTCGGCAACCACGCGTTGGCTAGCATTCTGATATTATCCGACGATAACAACTGCGGCCTGGCCTGCCCAAACTGTGATTTTTATGATGATGAAAGCTATCTGGACGACCCGGATTTTCAAGCGGCTATTGAAACACTGCCAACTGAGCCCTGGGACGGCCAATCCTTTGACCAGCCGCAGGTTTGGTTGCCGGCCCTGCTGGCTAAGCTGGGCGGTAGTGAAAAGTTAAATCCAGAGTTGCTGCCGTATTATTTCGGCAATTTCACCTGCCCGGAATGCGGCCACCAAGCGCCGCTGCTGGAATTTGCCCAAAACTGCTATTTCGGCGATTAAAGTACATAACAAAACCGCTTTTCTGCAACAGAAAAGCGGTTTTGTTGATTTATTCTGTTATATGCAACTCTTGTTTTAAAGCCGCTTGCAACACAGCGGAAACATTCAAGCCCGCCTTTTCTGCCTCCACATTCAACCACGACGGCAAAGATACATTCCGGCGCACTGTCCGCCGCTCGTTAGCCCGGCGATAAGCCGTGAAATCAATATCCACCATTGAAATAATTTCATTCTCACCGCAGCTAAGAACAGCAGGGTCAGATGGCAAAGGCAACGGCTTTTGCTCGTCCTCCATATCAATACCCATTATACCAATAGCATCGCGCGCCATTTCGATTGCCTCTGCAAAATCATCACCCTGCGTGTTTATATCCATATCAGGAACATAGGCCATATAACCATCTGGCAACTTGGTAAAAATAACCGGATAAACCATTTTCATAGCAGCACCCCCTATTTAAGCCCTCTGCGTTTTATAATTGCTTTAGCAACACTTTCCTTTATCTCACGTTGTCGGGATATAGGCTCGCAAGCCTGACCATTGGTGTAAATATCGTGATTGCCGCCCTCACGCTTAAACCACCAACCATTCCTTTCCAAAAGTCTAATAAGATCCTTTCGTTTCATTGTTATCCCCTCACCAATTATTATACACATTTAATGCGCAAAAATCAACTAAAACTTAAAGGCACTCTAAATTAGAGTGCCTTTTGAATACAGATTATTTAAGAAACTTTACTCTTTAAAACTACGTTTTAAAGGACCTTGCCCAAAAAGTCCCGCAGGCGCGGATTGCTGGGATTAGCAAAAAAGGCTTCCGGTTCGTTCTCCTCCAAAATCTGCCCATCCGCCATAAAGATAACCCGACTGCCAACCTCTTTGGCAAAGCCCATTTCGTGGGTCACCACCACCATGGTCATGCCCTCCTCAGCCAGGGCTTTCATAACGCTCAAAACCTCGCCCACCATTTCCGGGTCTAGCGCAGAGGTTGGCTCGTCAAAAAGCATCACCTCCGGGTTCATACACAAAGCCCGCACAATGGCAATGCGCTGCTTCTGCCCACCCGAAAGCTGGCTGGGATAAGCCTGCGCGCGGTCTGCCAGGCCAACGCGGGCCAAAAGTTCCATCGCTTTGGCCTCCGCCTCCTGCTGGCTCTGTTTCAGCAGCTTGCAGGGGGCCAGCGTTAAATTGCGCAAAATTGTCATATGAGGGAACAGATTGAAATGCTGAAACACCATGCCCATCTTCTGGCGGTGCTTGTCGATATTCAGCTTTTTGTCCGTTAAATCAACGCCCTCAAAAAAGATACTGCCGCCGGTTGGCTGTTCCAGCAGGTTCAGACAGCGCAAAAAAGTGCTTTTGCCGCTGCCGGAAGGGCCGATAACCACCAGCACCTCGCCCTTGTGGATTTCAATGTCAATGCCTTTAAGCACCTGCAAATCGCCAAAGGCTTTTTCCAGGCCCTCCACCTTAATCAAAACTTCATTCTTATCAGTGATCACTCTGGCGCAGCCTCCTTTCCAGCCGGCCTAACAGTTTTTCCATAAACATTACCATAACCAAGTAAATCAATGCCACCGCAAGCAAGGGCATAACTGCAAGCGTACGCCCACGAATAATATCGCCGCCTTTGGTCAAATCCATCAGTGAGATATAACCGGCCACCGAGGTTTCTTTCAACAACACAATAAATTCATTGCCCAAAGCCGGCAAAACATTTTTAAAAGCCTGTGGTGCAATTATGTAAACCATAGTTTGCAGATAATTAAAGCCCAGGGAACGGCCGGCTTCCATTTGCCCCTTATCAATAGACATAATGCCCGCCCGCACAATCTCCGCCACATATGCGCCGGAATTTATGCCAAAGCTTATAATACCACAAACAACCGGCGGAATACGATAAGGCGCCAACATAAAATAGTAAATTATCATCAGCTGCACAATCACAGGCGTACCGCGGATAACCGTCAGATAAATTTTGCAAAGCCAGTTTAAAAATTTCAGCCTGCCGGTATTATCATGGGTCGTGCGGATAATAGCCACAATAAAGCCAATTACAATGCCCAAAATAACCGCGCCAAAGGTCAACTCAAGGGTCACCTTTAAGCCGTCGGTTATATAATGCCAGCGGTTCCCGTCAATAAAGTTAAGCCAAAACTGATGCTTAAAACCCAGCCACCACTCAGTCAATATAATCACATCCCCGTCAAATACTAAGAGAAAAGAGCGGAAACAATGCTGCCCCCGCTCCCTTTGTTTTCAGGTTAAGCTCTTATTCAGCCGGAATATATGTGTCGATAATCTGCTGCAAGGTGCCGTCGTCTTTCAGCTCCTGCAAAGCGGTATTCACTTTTTCCAGCAATTCGGTATCATTTTTGTTGATAGCGATAGCATATTCCTCAGTAGCGTATTCGGTGTCCAAAATCTTCAGGCCCTCATTAGCGGCCACAAAAGCTTTAGCCGGCTCCAGGTCAATAACCACAGCGTCAACTTTGTCATTTTTCAAATCCATAACCGCATCAGCGCCACGGTTAAAACGAGCCACTGCCTCATCGCCTAAATCATCAGTAATGTAAATATCGCCGGTGGTGTTAGTCTGCACGCCAATCTTTTTGCCGGCCAAATCTTCAACAGTAGCAATAGTTGAGTCCTCTTTTACAATAATAACCTGATGACCCTCAGCATAAGGTTCAGAGAAGTTTACATTCTCCTGCCGTTCCGGGGTAACCGTCATGCCAGCCATAACCATATTTGCCTGGCCGCTTTGCAAGGCAACCAAAGTGGCGTCAAATGCCATATCGTCAATACGCAGCTCCATGCCCAGCTTATCGGCAATCGCCGCCGCAACCTCAGCGTCAATGCCCACAATAGCATTATTCTCCCAGTACTCATAGGGCGGGAACTCCGCGTTGGTAGCCATCACCAGCGTTTCCTTTTTCTCTTCGTCCGTGCCGCCGCCATTGTTTGCCTGCTGGCCACCCTTATCGCCGCCGCAAGCCGCCAAGCCCAGCAGCATAGCGCCAACCAGCAAAATCGTCAGTAACTTTTTCATCTTTCCTTACCTCCAAAATAAAATAGTATAAATAAATCTTTATTGGCTAAATCATAGCATATTTATCAATCAATAGCAAGTATTTATGCAAAATTTTTTATTTATACATACTTTTATACATCTAAAAACGCCGCAGCAGCGCAATCACCCGGCCTAAAATCTGCACCTCCTGGGCAATAATACTCGCCATATTTCGATTAGCCGGCTCCAGTCGATAATAATTTTTTTCCTTATAGAAATACTTCACGGTTGCGCTGTCGTCAATCAGAACCGCGGCAATTTCGCCGTTGGCCACCACCGGGGTTTGCTCCACCACCAGCAAATCGCCGTTCAAAATGCCCGCTTCAATCATACTTTCACCCTGCACACGCAGCATAAACAAGGGTTGATTGGCCTGTAAAAAATCCAGCGGCAACGAAAAAACATCCTCCACTTGCTCCTCCGCCAGCAATGGCAGGCCGGCGGCAATGGTTCCCAAAAGCGGCACCTGGGCCAATTCCGGCTCGCCCGACCGTTCGTCCACAATCTCCAAAGCCCTCTGCTTGCAGGAATCACGCTTAATATAGCCCTTCTCCTCCAAGGCGCGCAAATGCCCGTGCACCGTGGCCGGCGATTTCAGGCCCACCGCCTGGCCAATTTCCCGCACAGTTGGCGGATAGCCCTGCTTGCGCAAAGCTTGTTTAATATATGTTAAAACCTCAATCTGACGTTTGTTCAAATCTGGATATTCCATTGTGCCCTCCTAAATTTAAATAAAATCCAACATATTAATTACCACATACTTGTAGGCTTGATTTCACCGTGTTTACGCTAACATTATACCACACAATCAAACAAATTGCAAACGTTTGTTCCAGAAATCTCTTGACAAATTCAATTTAATTCAATAAAATATAACTATCATAAAGCAACTATGCTGGAAATTTTGGTTGGTGTTAAAATTGAATTTTTTAGTTATCGATTTAGAAACCACCGGGCTAAACCCGGCCAATTCAGAAATAATTGAAATCGGCGCTGTAAAAGTGGAGAACGGCGTCTTGACCGGCAACTTTCAAATGTTGGTGAAACCGCAACAAATGCCCTCGCCAGAAATCAGCGATTTAACCGGTATCACCCCGGAAATGCTGATTGACGCGCCGCCGCTAAGCGTGGCTCTGCAAGCTTTGCTGGATTTTGCCGGCGCCATCGGCTTTTGGGTGGCCCACAATAAGGATTTTGAGGCCTCCTTTCTGGAAGCGCACCTTGAGCAACAGCCAAACTGGCTGGATTCCATTGATATTGCCAAAATTGCGCTGCCACAGGAGCGTTACTTTCGCCTGGGCCACCTATTGCAGGTTATGCAGATTGAGCACGGCCAACTGCACCGCGCCTTGGCCGACGCCGAAGCCACCGCCCGCCTGCTGCTACTTTTGTTGGAGCGATTGCGCGAGCTGCCAGACCAAATCTGGCAGGAGTTTATGCTCATTTGCACTCCCTGCGCCGCCCTGCCTTTAGCAACGCTACTGCATACTCTAAACCAACAGCGACAACCACAGAGGTTGACTTTTCCCGAAGCTGAAAACGGCTGGCAACCAGCAGCGGAATATACCGAACAGCCGGAACGTGGCGAACCTGTTACTAACTATCGGCTAGCGCCGGAGCAAATAAACCAGTTTTTTCAGAGCCTACCCACCGACAAAAAAGGGGGCTTTGAACTGCGCCCAGAACAAATCAATATGTCGGAACAAGTGACCGCCGCTTTTAATGAAAAGCAGGTGCTGTTAGCCGAGGCTGGCACCGGCACCGGCAAAAGCCTGGCTTACCTACTCCCGGCAACCCTTTGGGCCAAAGGCAGCCGCCAGCAAGTAATCATCAGCACCAACACAATCAACCTACAGGAACAGCTGATGAGCAAGGATATTCCGCTGTTGCGCCAGCAGTTGGGCGAGGATTTTGGCGCAGTGGTGTTAAAAGGCCGGGGCAATTACATCTGCCGCCGCAAGTGGCGGGCAATGCGCCAACAGGCCGAGGCCAAAACTCTGCCTGTTTACCTGCGTTTGGCTCATTGGCTTACCCTAACCAGCAGCGGCGATTTCAGTGAACTCAACCTCTGGGGACAGGAATATGACATAGTCCAACAACTGAACGCCGGCAGTGAAAGCTGCGTTAATTTCAACTGCCCCTTTCAGCGCAAATACTGCTTTGTAAGTCAAATTCGCCGCAAGGCTCAGCAGGCAGATTTGCTGATTATCAATCATTCCCTGTTGCTAACCGTTGCCCAACTGGGCGACGACGGAGCCGGCGTGTTGCCGCCAGCCCGCTATCTGATTGTGGATGAGGCTCACCAACTACCCGCCGTGGCTCAAAGACAATTTTCGCAGCGTTTTTCCTCCCAACAAATCCAACAGCAATTAGGACGCCATTGGCTGCATTTGCGCCCTGCCGATATGCTGCGTACTTTGCGCAAGTTGCCAAACAGTGGCGGTGTTTTGACTGACAAGCTAAATCAAGCCATCAAAGCTTACGAAAAAATTCCCCCTTGCTGCAACGTTTTTGACAAAATTTCCTCCGCTATGATGCCACATATAACCAATCGTTATCTGCGCATTGAACAACAACGTTGGGACACTGAGATATGGCAGCCGGTGGAAAGCGCGCTGGGCAATCTATTTTTCGTCTTAAAACAGTTCCAACAGGCATTGGCGGAGCTGCTACACCAACTAAGCGATAAAGAAGACCCTTATTTTTCCGTAGACGCAGTGGCCGCTCTGCAAACCGTGCACAGCAACGCCACTGAACTACTGGATGTTGCCCAGCTGATTTTGGACGGCAAAAACCTGCAAACCAACGAGGCCTGCGTAATTTGGCTGGAAAGAAATGGCAATCAGCAGGCCGACCCCACCCAGCCGCCGGAATGGTGGGTGGCTCCTTATGACATTCGGCCGCTGCTCAACCGCTGCGTCTACCAGGACAAGGAAGCAATCGTTTTCACCTCCGCCACAATGGCCACTGCACAGGATTTCAGCTATTTCAGCAATGAACTGGGCCTTTCCTTGCAGAATTTACCGTTGCGCACCTGCCTTTTGCCCTCTCCCTTTGACTATCAGCAAAATGCACGCTTGCTGCTGGCCAATGATATTGACGAATACAACAAAACCAGCGAAATGTTGGTAGCCGAACAGCTGGCCAAAGCCATTGCCCGGCTCACGCTGGCCGCCGGAGGACGCACCTTGGTGCTGTTTACGGCTTATCAGCAGCTAAATGCCGTTTACAATCTACTGCGTCCGCTGCTACATGATTCGGAGATCCAGCTTTTAGGGCATAATATTTCCGGTAGCCGCAGTTTTCTGCTGGAAACAATGCAGGCAAACCCGCAAACCTGCGTTTTGGGAGTCAACAGCTTTTGGGAGGGCGTGGATATTAAAGGGGCTAACCTGTCCCTGCTAATTATCATCCGCCTGCCCTTTGCGCCGCCTGGCTCGCCGATTATGGAAGCCAAATTTGAGCAAATTCGAGAAGACGGCGGCAATCCATTCCGGGAATACAGCCTGCCGCAAGCCATCATCCGTTTCAAGCAGGGCTTTGGCCGCTTAATCCGCAGCAAAGAGGATCGCGGTCTGTGCTGCGTATTGGATAGGCGTATCTGGAACCAAAAAAGCTATGGCAAACGCTTTTTGGCCTCTCTGCCGCAAATGCCAACCCAGGTTTGCTCCACTGAACAAATGGAAGCAGAAATCAAACGTTTCTTAAAATAACTGAAACCAAAATTTTATAAATAAGTGATTTTGGATATAAAATTTTCTTTGCTCCACACCAGAGATGGAACAGGAAATCAAAAAAATTCTGAATAAATAAGCCGGACAACTAACATTTTCCCCGCCTGCTGTATATATATTTAATAGATAGCTATTTCAGCTGCCAAACCTGGCGAGGAGGTAATCATATGAAAGTCTACTATTTTAAGCTGCCCGCTCCGATTTTGAATTTTTTGAAAAAAACCTTTAAGCATTAAAAAAATTAGTGTTTCCATTTGCCTGATGGTAAATGGAAACATTAATTTTTTAGCAACACCCCTTGACAAAAGTCCGAAATCATACTATAATACAATAGGTAAGTACGAAATCATACTTACCTATTACTTATCTGGAGGCCGCCATGCCAAACAATCCACCGCAACAATTAATCAACACCCAAATTTGCCAGCAAAACAAACGGCTCAATATGCTGCTTTTTGAAACCGACGCTGTTTACTCTGAGGCAGCTAAACGCCTGGGGCTAATTGACAGTGATTACAAAATTCTTTACACAATGTGCCACCTTGGCTCAAAATGCCTGCTTGCCGATGTGGTTCGCCTCTCCGGCTGCAACAAGCAAACCGTCAATTCCGCCATGCGTCGTATGGAAGCAGAGGAACTAATTTACCTGCAAAAGGCCGATGATGGACGGCGCAAGCTAATCTGCCTAACGGAAAAGGGACAAAACCTTACCCAAAACACGATTGGACGACTGATTGAGCTGGAAAACGAGGCTATGCTCAACTGGACGGAACAAGAAACCGCTCTTTATATCGAACTAACCCAACGCTTTTTACAAGACTTAAAGGAGAAAATAAAACGGCTTTAACAGCCATTAAAGATATTTATGAATATTACAAGTAACAAAACAAAACGACAACCAATTCAGTTATCTGACCATTTTGATTATCCACGCCTGCTGCGCTTCACCCTGCCCTGCATTATTATGATGATTTTCAATTCCATCTACAGCGTGGTGGACGGCTACTTTGTTTCCAATTACGTTGGCAAAACGCCCTTTGCGGCCGTCAACTTCATTATGCCGCTGATAACAATTTTAGGCTCCGTTGGTTTCATGTTTGGCGCAGGCGGCGGCGCATTGGTGGCCCGCAGCCTGGGCGAGGGCAAAAAGGAACGGGCCCGGCGGCTGTTCTCCTTGTTTGTTTATGTCACAGCAATCAGCGGCACAATCATTGCTGTATTGGTTTTCATCTTTCTGGAACCCATCTTGCAAATGATGGGAGCTGAGGGCCAACTTTTACAGGATGCTCTGCTTTATGGCCGTATTCTTTTGCCTATTTTACCCTTTTACATGCTACAATTTGAATTTAACAGCTTTTTGGTCACCGCAGAAAAGCCCAAACTGGGCTTAATTGTCGCCTTGATTGCCGGCGTCCTGAATATGACGCTGGACGCACTGTTTATGGTTGTATTTAAGTGGGGCCTGGCTGGCGCTGCTGTTGCCACCGGCATCAGCCAAATGATTGGCGGCCTAATTCCGTTGATTTATTTTTTACGGCCCAACAGCAGCCTATTACAACTTGGCCCCACGCATTTCAACGGGCCGGCCCTGCTTAGAGCCTGCACCAACGGCTCCTCAGAGCTGATGAGCAATATCGCGCTCTCTCTGGTAAGTATGCTTTATAACCGCCAACTGCTAAATTATGTAGGTGAAAACGGCGTGGCTGCTTATGGCGTAATAATGTACGTCTCCTTTGTGTTCCTTGCCATCTTCATCGGCTATTCCAACGGCATAGCCCCAGTGACGGGCTATCACTTTGGCGCTGGCAACCACGCGGAACTGCGCAGCCTGCTGCACAAAAGCCTCAAGCTAACCGCCGTGCTGTCTATGACAATGTTGATTTTGGCTCAGCTGTTTGGCGGTCTTTTTGCCAAAATCTTCGTTGGCTATGACCCTGAGCTGCTGGCCCTCACGGTGCACGCTTTCCGCATTTATGCCTTTGTTTATCTGTTTGCCGGCTTCGCCACATATAGCTCGTCTTTCTTCACCGCCCTCAGCGACGGCCTAACCTCCGCCTTGATTGCTTTTCTACGCAGTCTGGTGTTTGAAATTAGTATGGTGCTAATTCTGCCTATTTACCTTAAAGTAGACGGCATCTGGCTTTCCGCCGTGCTGGCTGATATGTTCACCGTGATTGTGGCATTTGCATTCATCATCGGCAAACGCAAACGCTATCACTATTAAAATCTAAACAATAACTCATCCATTTACCTATAGGCAAATGGATGAGTTCATACTAAGCTCTTCCTGCGCCTTTCGCTTTACTCAGGCTTGGAAATCGCCAAGTGTTCACGCACAGGAATTCGAATTACCGTTTTCAGATTTTCCGGCTTACAACGGCGCGGGTCGCTTAGATAAATCTCGTGATGATAACGCCCTGCCGCCAAATCCGGAGCCATGCCCTGAGCCGCGGCAAATTCCTGCATAAGCGCTATGCTGGCCGGCTCTGCATTATAAGGCCCCACATGCAGGCATTGCACACACAGCCCCTCGGCATAGTGCAGCAACTGCAAACGCTCTGCCGGAACCGACTTTTCAGCCGCCTGCTCCAACGCCCAGGCAAAATCCGCCTCGCTCACAAAATCCGGCAGGCGAATCATCGCCAACCATTGAAATTGCTCCTTGTGGGTCAAATCCAAATCCGAGCCATCTTCCTGCCACCAAAGGCCCTCCAGCGGCGGAGCCACAAAATCAAAGTAGCCCTCAATGCGCCGCTTGCCCAGCTTGCTCATCTTGATAGCGTAAACCACAGCGTAAAGCCAACCAACCGCCTGCTTGTAATCGCCGTCTTCCTGGTTGGGGTCGCCCTGGCCGCGCACTGCCACAAATTGCATTGGCGGCACCTCAATCAAACTCGGCTGGCGTTTGGGCTGATAAAACTCCTTGTATTCCTTTTTATAATCAAAAGCAGCCGTTTTCTCCTTAACCACCTTTGGTTCTTTGGGTTCTTTGGCTGCTTTTGGCTTTTTCGGCCGAGCAGTAGCCGCCAGCTCCCGGCAAGAGGCCTGGGCAAACTCCGCCAGCCATTCGCGGTCCTCCAAATCCTCCAGCAAAAAGTGATTTTTCGCCCCGTTGTATGGCTGAGCCTGCGGCAAATCCGGGGCCAGCTGCAACCCGGCCTCTGTCATCTTAACAAACAGCTGATTGTCACAAATCACTGCAAAAAACAGGCCGTTGCAATAAAGGCCATATTCGCCAAACATTCGCTTCCAGGTGATTTCCCCCGCCCCAGCCAACTGCCCGGCGGCATATTCTACAAATTCCAAGCTTGAAGCCACGCCAATTCCCCCTTGTTAAACAAACCAATTTTCAGAAGTTTAGTTTAATTATATAACTCATATTATATAATTAAATTATACAAAGTGAATCCTGACAACAGCCTGTCATATTTCTGAATAAATTTGGCAAATATCCGTCGCCAGCTGCTTCAATTCCTGCCGCAGCTCGGCTGGTTCCAGCAGCTCAACATTGCCGCCAAAGGTAAGCAGCCAACCCAACAGGTTTTCCTTATCCGTAAAGCCAAAGTTAAACAGCAGGCGACCGTCCGGCAAGGGTTCGAAACTGTCCGGGCCGTAATCATCCAGCAAACGCCATTTGCACTGCGGCTGAAACACCGCCCGCACCTGCAAAACTGTCGGAAACACCTTTTCCGTCCGCAAATCCGGCGCAGGCACAGGACGCGGCTCAAAACAATCCTCCAGGCGTAATTCCAACATTCGGCTCAGCTTAAACAGCCGCCAATCCTGCCGCAAGCTGCACCAACCCCAAACATACCAACCGGCCCATTGAAACAACAGATTGTAAGGCTCAATCAACCGCTCCGTTTCACCATTTGGCCCGCAGTAAGTAAAAGCCGCCTGCCTGCCCTCGGCAATGGCACGGTGCAACAGCTCCAGCTTAGGCGCCAACGCCGCCTTGTCCCAGGAAGCCAGGTTAATCAGGAAAGCCTGGTCAGCCGGCAACAGCGACATCCCCTCCGGGGCCAGTTTGGCCATCAGCTGCTGATAACGATTGGTGCCGCTGCAACTGTCCAGGCTGCGCAAACCAGCCAAAATAGCCTGCATATCAGCGGTGCTAAGCAAGGTGCGGTCAATTTTATAACCGCTCATAATCGCCACGCCGCCGCCCCGGCCCTGCTCCGTAACCAGCGGAATACCCGCCTGGCACAACGCCTCAATATCCCGGTAAATAGTGCGTGCAGAAACCTCAAAATGCTCCGAAAGTTGATTAGCCGTCAACTGTTCGTGTTGTAATAGCAGGGAAAGAATCCCAATTAAACGTGCAATCTTCATCGTCTGGCCTTAATCCTCCATATCATAAAACGCTGCTTGTTCCAAATCACGATATTCGTGCTTTTCATAGTAGCCAATTAAACAGCCAGCCTCATCGCGCAAAGCCACCATATAAACATCCCTATTTTCCTGCTCATTACGAAAAGTATAAACTTGATTGTGCTGCGGACTGGCCGCAAACCATTCCACCACTTCGGCAATGCGCTGATTGGCGGCCGGCGGGTGACAATCCAGCAGACTGCGGCCAACCAGCTGCGCGCCGCCACTTTTGGCATAACGCTGCACCGCGGCTGGGTTCATATAAATTATCTCATGCTGCAAATTGCAAATAACCACCGCGGCGCGGTCCTGTTGCAGCACACTCCAAAAATAAGTTGTCAATTCCATTTTGTTTATCTCCTTTACAAATTTATATTACAATATCTGACGCAACTCATCCAAATCCGCCTGGGTGGTAGACCAGCTGGTGGCAAAGCGCACCACGGTGTGCGAGTCGTCGAATTTCTCCCAAAATCCGACTGCAACCTGCTCCTGCAAACGGGCCAGCTGTTGGTTTTACAAAATTACAAACTGCTGATTGGTTGGCGATTCCAAAAAGAAGCGCAGGCTTTTTTCCCGAATAATTTGTTTCAGTTGCTCAGCCATCTCAATGCCGTGCCGGCCAATTTCCGCGTAAAGGTTGTTGGTGAAAAGCGCGTCAAACTGCACGCCAAGCAGGCGGCCTTTGGCCAGCAGCGCGCCACGCTGCTTAACGCTGGTGGAAAAGCAGGGCGGCCGGTTGCCGCGGCTGAACACCACCGCCTCGCCGCAAAGCGCGCCCACCTTAGTTCCGCCAATGTAAAAAACATCGCACAGACGGGCAATGTCCGGCAGGGTAACATCCGTTTGCCGGCTTTGCAAAGCATAACCCAAACGCGCTCCGTCCAAAAACAACGGCAGCTGATATTCCCGGCAAATGGCTGCCAGCTCCTCCAACTCCTGTTTGCCGTAAAGCGTGCCATATTCCGTGGGATGAGAAATATAAACCAGTCCCGGCTGCACCATTGCTTCATAATTTTGGTCAGCGTAAAAATCCCGCAGATATTGACGCAAGACCGCCGCCGGCAGCTTACCATCCTGCTGGGGCAGCTCCAAAACCTTATGGCCGCTGTACTCTATTGCACCGGCCTCATGGCAGGCAATATGCCCCGTGCTGGCGGCAATAGCCCCCTGATAACTGGCTAACAAGCTGGAGATAACCACTGCGTTGGTTTGAGTGCCACCCGCCAAAAACTCCACCTGAGCCTGCGGACAAGCGCAAGCCTGGCGGATTTTCTCCGCCGCCTGAGCGCAGTAATGGTCCGCGCCATAGCCAGGCAGGTTTTCCAAATTCGTTTCCAGCAAATGCTGCAAAACGGCAGGATGTGCGCCGGCAATATAATCACTGGCAAATGAAATCATCTTAATCGCTCCTTATCATTTGACAAACCTAAAAAAAGCGGCTATTTTTTTATCGCAGTTACAAGATGGTTAGCCGCTCCAAGGGCAACCTTTTTCGTCATTTATTTTACCATAAAAAATAATAAATTGCAACATTATACCAAATATCACAGCCGCCTTGACCCGCGTTGTTGTTAAGTAAAACACACTCCTATTTCTGCTTCTTCAACAAATGAAAATCAGAAAACAGGCAAACAGAAACTATAACAAATAATAATATACACAATATTTGTGAAGTAGAGACGCCTGCTATGCCATTACGAACCTCATCATATCTTAAAAACTCCAAAAAAAATCTTGATATAGAATAAATTAATAAATATAACTGCAAGGCCGCATATTTTTCAAGTTTTTTACTAAACAAAAAAATAAAAAAAGCCAGCAAAAAATCAATAAATGCTTCTAAAAGCTGAACCGGAAATAAATCTACACCATTAGGAGCAAATGGCGAATGCGTATATTTAACAGAGAGAACGCCTGCATAAGGAATTCCATAACAACAACCAACCAAATAACAACCAATTCGGCCAAACATATGCCCAAGAGGCAAACAACACATATAAGCCTGAATATACGGCTGAAGATTAATTTGGAAAATTTTAGCACAAAAAAATAAAGATAGAAGAAAACCTATTACCCCTCCTAAAAAAACAAACCCTCCATTCATTAACGAATTTATATAGGACAAATCATTTAATTTCATAAAATCAATATGCTCATATGAAGTTATTAAATAAAGCATTTTGGCAAAAATAATTCCTAGTAAAGCAGCTAAAGCACAGATAATAATAAAATCATTTATAACGACTTTAAATCGTTTTGCTTGTATATAAATAATCGGAATGTTAATCAAAATACCCAAAACAAGCATTAATCCATAATATGCAATAAAATATCCAAAAAAATAAAAACCTATTTGATTCATAAAACTTTTTCTCCCCAAATGCCAAAGCGGCAACAAAAAATGTTGCCGCCAGACTTAAAATAAGTTTTGTTAGAAATCTATGCTATGGAAGCCAAACCACCAACCAAGGCAACACAAGCAATATAAAAAAGTAAGCATAAAATTGTTCCAATAATAGAACAAACCAAACCGGCCGTGGCCATTCCTCCTGGATTATTCTTTTTAGCAATAGCGCCAAGAATAATTCCTACAATACCAATAATAGCACCAGCCCAACCAAGCGTTCCCGCTGTAAACAGACCAAGAACAATAGCAATAATACCTAAAACTAACGACGCAACTCCCATATAAAATAACCTCCTAAAAAGTGTAATCTCAGCAGCCAAAACACCAAAGGGAGCCTGAAAGGAGTTGGTGAGTTGTGATAAGCCCCCCAGGTGCGGCCGCCAAGACAACAAAAATGCGCGTACAGGCATAATTTACCCACACACGCATAGAAACCCCTTTTCAGGAGGAAAAAATCTTCTAAAGTGCAGCAGCACAACTGAAAAAACGAACTTAACCCTTGCAGAACAAGGGAATTTGTATTATACTAAATACAGCGGCGCTGCGACTCAAAAGCAGTTGTGTATGGATGGTAGGGCATCCTGCATAAGGAGACTGTGGTATTACCAGTACCGCAGTCCCTGCCGCAACTTTTTTTGTCGCCTTGTGCTTTTATTTTACAGCGAACCACCGCCTTTAGTCAAGTGTTATTACGATTTTTTTGCTAAAATTTTCATATTTTTTTGCCAAATGGCTTTTAACTTGCTTTTTTGCAAACAAAATGTTATCATATTATTATAGCAACCAAACATTTAACAAGTTGAAAAAAACGCTATTAATTCAAACTGAAACCAGTCGGAAAGGAGCCAAGATTATGAATACCAACCTTGCTTATCAAGAGGAAATCTATGATGAAATGATTAACGGCCAAATTGTGCTGATGTCGCCCAGCCCCATGGCAAATCACGTTCACGCTGCCGGAAACATTTATAACATTTTTAAGAACTATCTTAAAGGAAAAATTTGCACCCCTTTTCCTGATGGGTTTGACCTCTATTTATCCGAAAAAGACCGTTTTGAGCCTGATATGATGATTGTTTGCGACCCTAACAAAATAAAAAGCCGCGGTGTTTACGGTGCGCCTGATTTAGTGGTGGAGGTTCTCTCCCGCAGCACTTCCAAAAGGGATCGCGGCTACAAAAAAAACGCCTATGAAAAGGCTGGAGTAAAAGAATATTGGCTGGTGGACACCAACAACCAATCCATTGAGCAATATATTCTAACAGACGGTTATTTTGTGTTACAGGAAATTTATTCTCTAAAGGGCGACTATGATATTGAGGATATGACCGAAGAAGAAAAAGCCGCCATTGTTAAGGAATTTAAGTGCAGCTTATATGACGACCTGATAATTAAACTGGAAGATGTTTTTGAACGAGTAAAATAGCTGCTCGTATTTCTAAAAATTTTGCCTCTCTCCAATAAAAAACACCCTCTATCGGCGCTTAATTTTAAAAGCGCCGATATTTTTAGAAAAAAAAAATAGCTTATCGCTTTTAAAATATTGACATAAAAACTCACTCTTGTTAAAATATAAGGTAGGTATGTTTAAATATATGGAAGGAAAAAAATGCTATGTACCATTGCCATCTCCATTTCTATCTGATTGGTCCTAAGTCAAACATCTTTAACCTAATTCAGGCCATGCCACCGTTGGATAACTTCAGTCACAATTTCTCCTACAGCGAATTGCCGCAAAAGGATTTAACCACTCAAGCTGATGTTATTTTAGTAAATCTGCAAGGTTTGCCGGCCCGGCCAACACTGGAACAGATTTTGACCGATAAAAAACCACAAACCCAGCTTATCTTAATGGTTGAAAAAGAGCAGCTTCCCAAGCTGACCGATTGTCTGCCCCAAATTAATGACATCTGGACGCTTCCCTTAACTGATGTGGAAACTAATTTCCATTTCACTCGTTGGCAGCAAAATTGCCGTCAGGAAAAAGAGGCCTGGCAGACCAGCCAATTTCTGGAAGCAACTATCAATAGTATCCCAAACCTGATTTGGTACAAAACCAAGGATGGTATTCACGAAAAAGTTAATGACAGCTTTTGCAAAACCGTAAACAAAACCAAACAACAGGTGCAAGGACGCGGCCACGCTTACATCTGGGATGTTGAGCAAGACGACCCAGCTTGTATTGAATCCGAGCATATTGTAATGGAAAGCGGCAAAACCTGTATTTCCGAGGAAACTGTGCAAACCGGCGAAGGCACCAGCCTGCTCACCACCTACAAAACCCCGCTTTATGATTTGGATGGCAGCGTGATGGGCACGGTGGGCGTTGGCATAGACATCACCCAGGAGCATGCCTACAAACAGGAGCTGCTCACCAAAACGCAAAATCTGGAAAATCTTTTCACCACAATGGATTGCGGCGTGCTCTGCCACACAGTGGACGGCGCCCGCATTATCAGCGTAAATCCGGCCGCCCTAAAAATCTTAGGCTATGAATCCAAGGAAGAGCTCAGCGCCAGCGGCTTTGACACAGTGGCTGCCTCTGTTTTAGATGAGGATAAATCGACCCTGCGTCAAAGCATCTTGGGGCTGAAAAATGTGGGCGATAGCGTTAGTGTGGAATATCGCGTACATCACAACAATGGCGAAATTCTACATATTATGGGTAATGTTAAGCTGATGGAAGAACATGGAGAGCTTTTCTATCAACGTTTTCTATTAGACTGCACCGCTAAAAAAATGCACGAACTTCAGGAGCAGCAGGAAAAAGAACATCGCCAGATGGCGCTCATTCAGGCTCTCAGTATGGATTACAATTTGGTTTGCTTTTTTGATCTCGACACCTGTCAAGGTAGTGTTCTGCGCATTAACGATTGCCAATTTCAACTGCTGGAAACCCTTTTCCAAGGCAATCTGAACCTGCAAACCAATATGGAAAACTATATCAAAACTTGCGTTCATCCTGATGACCAAGATATGCTGCGCCAGGCCGTTTCCCCTGAATATTTACAGCAGGAGCTAGCGGAAAACAACACTGTTTACTGCAATTACCGCACGCTGTGCAACAGCACCAATCTGCGTTACTTCCAGCTAAAGGCAGTGCGCACCAGCACCTGGGAAAAAGACCATGGCATCGTGCTTGGTATGCGAAGTGTAGATGAAGAAACTCGTAGCGAGCTGGAAAAGAAAAATCTGTTGCAAGAGGCCCTCCAACAAGCCAACCGGGCCAGCAAAGCCAAAAGCGTTTTCCTCTCCAATATGTCGCACGACATCCGCACCCCAATGAACGCCATTGTTGGTTTCACCAGCCTGGCAATCACCCACATCAACCAACGCGAGCAGGTGCAGGAATATCTAAAAAAGATTATGACCTCCGGCAACCATTTGCTAAGCCTTATCAATGACATTTTGGATATGAGCCGCATTGAAAGCGGCAAAATGAACCTGGACGAAAAACCGTGCAGTTTGCCGGATATTTTACACGCCCTACGCAACATTGTGCAAGCGGATATTCACGCCAAACATCTGGAGCTTTACATCGACGCTGTTGACGTTTATCATGAGGAAATCTTCTGCGATAAGCTGCGCCTAAATCAGATACTGCTAAATCTGCTCAGTAATTCCATCAAATATACCGGCACAGGCGGCATTATCAGCGTAAAAATTACAGAAAAACCAGGCGCTCCCACCGGCTTTGCCAACTATGAATTTCATATCAAGGACACAGGAATTGGCATGAGCCAAGACTTTGTGGAGCATATCTTTGAGCCGTTTGAAAGAGAACGCAACTCCACCATCAGCCGTATTCAGGGCACCGGGCTTGGTATGGCTATTACCAAAAACATTGTCGATATGATGCACGGCGGTATTGAAGTGCTCAGCCAGCAAGGCGTGGGCACCGAGTTCATTGTCAGTCTGACTTTCCGGCTAGATACCAACAACAAGGAGCCAATCACCATTCCGGAGCTGAAAAACTGCCGGGCTTTGGTGGTGGACGACGATTTTAATACCTGCGACAGTGTTTCCTATATGCTGCAACAAATTGGTCTGCGCGCGGAATGGACGCTATCCGGCAAGGAAGCTGTGCTGCGTACCCGCCAAGCCGTCAGCCGCAACGACAACTACAGCGTTTATATAATTGACTGGTTGCTGCCAGATATGAACGGCATTGAGGTGGCTCGGCGCATCCGTAAGGAAATTGGCGATGAAGTGCCAATCATTGTGCTAACGGCCTATGATTGGTCAGACATTGAAGAGGAGGCCTTGGAGGCCGGCGTCACCGCCTTTTGCAGCAAACCCCTCTTTGCCTCGGAGCTGCGCACCTGCCTACGTTCCGTTGTCTGCCCCAATCAGAACAAATCAACGGAAAGCAAGCCGCAAACTGTAAACCACACCGGACGTATCCTGTTGGTTGAGGATAATGAACTAAACCAAGAAATCGCCGAGGCTATTCTGCTGGAGGCTGGCTTCACGGTGGAAATTGCTGAAAACGGCCAAATTGCTGTGGATATGCTAAAGGATTCTGAACCTGGTTATTATCGCCTGGTGTTGATGGACATCCAAATGCCGGTTTTGAACGGTTTTAAAGCTGCCAAAGCTATACGACAGCTGGAAAATCGTCAGTTAGCCAACATTCCCATTCTGGCAATGACCGCCAACGCCTTTGAGGAAGATAAACAAGAGGCCCTGCGTTGTGGTATGAACGGCCACATCGCCAAACCCATTGATATGGATATGCTTTTTGAAACTTTGGATAAAGTTCTGGAATAAAGCCTAATATTAAAACACACCTCGCTGAAAAGTTAGGTGTGTTTTAATATTATACCAAAATATAAATTGTAACAAATATCAAGCCAACAAAATGCGGTCATTATCTAACATTTGACCTTTAACCTCACGATATTTTTGCAACAACCCCTCCACCGTCAGGTTAGCCCGCTCCTGTCCGCAAATATCCAACACAACAGCGCCGTCGTCCATCATAATCGTTCGGTTGCCCATATCCAAAGCCGAGGCGATATTATGAGTAATCATCAGGGTGGTTATCTGCTTTTCCGCCACCACCTCCCGCGTAATACGAAACACCTTTTCAGCCGTCAGCGGATCCAAGGCCGCCGTGTGCTCATCAAGCAACAGAATTTTTGGCGTGACAATAACTGCCATCAAAAGTGTAACCGCCTGCCGCTGCCCGCCAGAAAGCAAGCCCATTTTAGTTTTCAATCGATTTTCCAGGCCCATATCCAACCGGGCCAAATGCTCGCGAAAAACCTCCCGATCCTTTTTGGTGATAGCCGGCCGCAAACCTCGCCGCACAGAGGAATAAGCAATCGCCAAATTCTGCTCAATGGTCAGGCTGGGCGCCGTGCCTTTCATTGGGTCCTGAAAAATACGGCCAATCACTTTGGCCCGATGTGTTTCCGGCTGAAATGTCATATCCTCCCCATCAACTAAAATTTGCCCCTCGTCGGTTAAAAAACTGCCGGCAATGGCGTTAAACATAGTGGATTTGCCAGCCCCGTTGGAACCGATAACCGCAGCAAAATCACCTTTCGCCATTTTTAAGGAAAGCCCTTTCAGCACTTTTTTTTCATTCACCGTGCCAGCCTCAAACGTTTTATGAATATTACGAATTTCCAGCATGCTGCCTGAGCCTCCTTGTCTTGTTACGATATTCCGCCAAAGCCGCCTTGGCCGGGCCTACCGCCAGCGCCAGCGCAATAATCAACACAGACACCAGCTTGAGGAAGTAGGTTGGAAAAAGATTAGTTTTGATAGCCACAGCCACAATAATTCGATAAGCTACGCTACCCACAATAGCAGAAATAAAACCAACCGCCAAACTACGTTTAATACATAAGGTTTCGCCAATAATCACTGAAGCAAAGCCAATTACAATGGTGCCACTGCCGGCCGTCACATCGGCATAGCCCATATACTGCGTGTAAACCGCACCAGAAACCGCCACGCAAGCATTGGCCAAAGCCAAAGCCAGCCACTTCATTTTGGTGGTGGAAACCGAGGTGGCCCGCACCATTTCCTCATTGTCGCCAGTGGCGCAAATGCACAGGCCGGTGTGCGTGGTGAAAAAGAACTCCACCAGCGCTACCACCACCACGCAAATTAACAACCCCACCAAAATCATCGCCGTGTGCTTGGAAACGCCAAAACTGTGCTGAAACATAGAAAACAAGGTCGGCGAACCCAAAATAGAAATATTAGGCGTGCCATTGTTCATAATCAACAAATTAACGGAATATAAAGCAGACATCGTCATAATCCCGGCCAAAATCGGCGGAATTTTCAACTTGGTTTGAAAAAAAGCCGTCACACTGCCGGCCGCCGCCCCTGCCAACATCGCCAGCAGCAAAGCCGCAAAAGGCGCCCACGGCTGGCCAGTGTTAATAACCATTGCACTAATTGCCATACCTAAGGTGATACTACCATCCACCGTTAAATCTGGAATTTTCAAAATCCGAAAGGTAATGTAAACGCCCAGAACCATCAGGCCATAAACCAGGCCCAGCTCCACAGCGCCCAAAATTTGATTTGTCATAAAAGCCTCCGCAATACCATACTACAATATCTTAAACCTACTGATAAATAATAAGCGCGCGGCAATGCCTGTTATCTAAGCTGCCGCGCCCCCATTATCTAAAATCACCTTACTTTGTAGTCACATAAGTGGCCTGAGCAGCATAATCCTCCGGCAACTCAATGTTCAGTTGTTGTTGCACATCACTGTTGACAACCAACGCAAAATCGGCATATTGTTGACAGGGCATTTCCTCCAAAGCTTTGCCGTTGTACCACTCAATAACCATATCAGCAGTCATCTTGCCCACGGTTTCATAATCCACACCATAGGAGCAAAAAGCGCCGCCCATAGTCATAGAATCTGCCGCACCGTAAACCGGAATTCCCTTTTCAGCCAAAGTTTGGCCCAGCTGATTGAAGTTGGAAGCAATCACGGAATCCAAAGTCACATAAACATAAGCGCAACCGGCAGCCTCCAAAGCCTGCGCCTGGGTTACCGCATCGGTAATATCCGCATAACCAACGGTGGCATAAGCATAACCTTTGCTATCACAGTAAGCTGCGGCGGCCTCCATCGTGCATTGAGCATTGTTCTGCGAAGTGTTATACATAATGTAGATTTTTTGGCCCTCAGCCACTGGCGTAATCGCATTGGCAGTTTCAATAATCAAGTCCGCCGGGATGGTGTTGGAAGTGCCGGTGGCCAGCAGCTCAGGATTAATGGTGTTCAAATCGGGCATAATCTTGGAATAAACCGGGTCCACCACAGACATAAAGATGATTGGAATTTCCCCGCCGCAGATGTTAGCCGCAGCTTGGGCGGGCGGAGTCAGCATTGGCACAATCAGGTCGTAATCATTATCCACAAAACCCTGAATGATGGTGGACATTGTGCCGGCGTCACCGGCCGCACTCTGAAAATCAACCAAAATCTTCTCTCCCAAACCAGCATTAGCAATGGTATCCATAAAGCTGGTATACATTTCCTGTGCATCGGCCATATCCACCAACTGCACAAAGCCCACGTTAATAACTTCCTTGTCATTCACGGTGCCAACCCCAACCTCGCCATCGGCCACGGGAGCCTGTTTGTTGCCACAGGCTGCCAGGCAAAGGCACAGGCTGAAGCACAGCAGCAGACTAAGTAGCTTTTTCATTGTTGTAACAACCTCCATTTTTTCAACAAATTTTATAAAGCTGCTGAGCAACTTTAATGCAATATTATAATTATACCTCGTATATTATAACATTTTCCCGAAAAAGTCAAGAGATACATCTTGTTTTTTTGCAGAAAAAGGCTTATAATGAGTGGCAAACAGGAGGTATAAATTATGCAATATAATATTTTTCAAAATCTGCCGGCTCAAGCTATGACCCCAGAGGTCAGCCGTAAGCTGCTGGCCTATCAGGAGGGCGAGGGCGGCTACACTGTGAATTTGATGCAGGCCAAAGCCGGAGCCCAAGCGCCGGCCCATAGTCATCCGCACCAGCAGGTGGTTTACATTATTTCCGGCCGGGGCGATTTCCTTTGCGGCCAGGAAACTCAAACCCTAACCGCCGGCGATGTGGTGCAAATTGCCGCCGACGTTCCCCACACATTTGTTTCCGTGGCAGAGGACGCCGTTTGGCTGGAATTTTTTACCCCAGCCAGGGAAGATTACCGCCCGCAAATTTAATGCTCCAAAACAAAAATAACCCCCAGCATTGCCGAGGGTTATTTTATTTTAAGTTTGTTTTTTTGGTAACAAGCTAACAACAATCGCCTTTAGCTTATCCATATCCAGCGGTTTGGCGGTGTGGGCATTCATTCCGGCCTTCAAAGCCATTTGGCGGTCTTCCTCAAAAGCATTGGCCGTCATCGCAATGATGGGGATAGTTTTAGCCAACGGATGCTCACTGGCCCGAATGGCCTGCGTGGCCTCGTAACCGTTCATCACCGGCATCTGCACATCCATAAATATCATATCATAATCGCCGGGAGCCGATTGCAAAAAGCGCTCCAAAGCCGCCTGGCCGTCCGGCAGAATTTCACACTCAATGCCCTCCATCTGCAAAAGCTCATTCAAAATCTCGGCGTTGATTTCATTATCCTCAGCCGCCAGCACTCGCAAACCGGACAAGGAAACTTCCTCCGCTGATTTTCGCTGCGAAGCCTCCAACTCAGCCGCCACCACGTCGGCCTGATCCGGCACAGCCAGCTCAACCTCCAGGGTGAAAATGCTGCCGCGGCCCAATTCACTTTCCACCTCAATAGAGCCGCCCATCAGGTCAACAATATTTTTGGTTATAGCCATACCCAACCCGGTGCCCTGCACCTCCCGCGTGGCCTCGGTGGACTCACGGGAAAAAGGTTCAAAAATGGTCTGCAAAAAACCAGGGCTCATACCAAAGCCATTATCCTGCACCACAAAACGCAAATGCGCCACATTGTGCTCCACCGGATGCACAGGCAACACAATCAGCGAAATCTCGCCGCCTTTTTGGGTGTACTTAATAGCATTGGAAAGCAAATTAATCAGCACCTGATTCAAACGCAGCTTATCACCCAGCAAGACGCGCGGCAAACCATCAAGTGCCTGAAAATCAAACTGCTGCCCTTTAGCCTTGGCCTGCGGCGACATCATCGAATAAAGTTCATCCAACTGCTCTTTCAATGAGAACTCACTGATATTCAGCGCCGTTTTGCCGCTTTCAATCTTGCTCATATCCAGAATATCATTAATCAAACCCAGCAAATGGCGACTAGAAGCGTCAATTTTGCTGGTAAATTCCTGCACCTTTTCTGGATTATCAGTTTCCATTGCCAGCAGGCGAGCAAAACCAACAATCGCATTCATCGGCGTGCGTATATCGTGAGACATATTGGCCAAAAAGCTGCTTTTAGCCTCATTGGCCACGCGGGCTGTGTGCAGAGCCTCGCCCAACATTTCATTCATACGCCGTTCCTGCGTGCGGTCAGAAAGCATCAGAATAAATTTGTCACGCTTATCAAACTGACAATGCCGTAACAACATCTTAAACCAGCGCAATTCGTAGGTTTGCAAATGCACCGCGTCTCGCTCGCCAGTCCAAACGCCGCCCAAAGGAATCCGCAGCAGGGTTTCCGGCGTAAGCGTTTCATTGCCGTCGGCCGAGGGCAGCAGCACGTCCTCAAACAACAGGCAGCGAACATCCTGCCGAACATCATCCGGCTCCAAACCCAGCACACGGTTTAAGTTGGGGCTTACATATTCCGCCGTAAAATCCTGCGATGAAAACAACACAAAAATATCATCTGTGTTTTCCGTCAGCAGGTCAAAAAGCTGTTCCCGCAAGCTCAGCTCCAGAGTGTTCTCCCGCATCCGACGGTGCACGTTCAGCATAACCATAATAATTAAGCCAAACGTAATCATCCCAAAAAGCGAACCCATCACCAGCAAGGTAACCAAAGTAAACTTATGTAAATTATCATTTACAACCGAAACCGGAACCAAACCAGCCAACATCCAATCAGCAAAACCAACCGGCTGATAAATCAAATAATATCTCTGACCATCCAACGTGCAGCTTGTTACATTACGCTGCCCCGTCTGCCAATGGTCAGGCAAATCGGTTGCAGACATATTATTATAATCAGTGCCGGCGCCCAGATAAGCCAACAGATTAGACGGCTGCTCCGCCTCGCTGCGTGAGGAAAAAAGAATTCGCCCGTCAGGATAAGTTACATAGCATTCGCTCAGGCCGGCAAAAGCATCAATATTAAAAGCGCTGGACATATCGTGCGCCTTAAAGCTGATGGCCGCCGCCACATAGTTAAAACCTTGATATTGGCCCGGCTGCACCGGAACCGCAAAGATGATAATCCGCTCAAGAGAGGGCAAAACGTTGTCCCGCACAATGTTTTGCTTCTGTTCAACCAGTATGGGCAATGAATCGCCCAAATTTAGGCTGCCTCTTTCCCCCTCCTCGGTTATGTATGATCCATCCTCCGCCAGCAGATAAAAGGTATCAAAATGCCAATCTGCCTTTTCGGCCTGCAAAAATTCTTGCAGTTGCTGCGATTGAGCATTCTCCAGATAAGGCTGCCAACCACGCAGCAAACGCCAGTTTTTGCTGATGGTGGAACGAAAAGTCAAATTAATCTGGGTGTAAATTTCCTCCAGATGGTCAGCGCTTTCCTGATAAATCTGCCGGCTGGCAAAACGAGAATAAAGCAAACAAATTGCCGCAATGATAATTAACGCCAATGCACAAATTACCATTCGCAAAATTAAGGGAATCGACTTTGAGGCGTTTATTGCCGCCACCTCCCTAATGCAATTATATCATTCTATATTATAGCAGAATTTTTTTTATTTGACAAGCTTCCAGAAATATTTTTTAGCGAAACGGGGACTCAAAGACAAAATTTTTTAACGGTGCAACAAACGGCCCAAGCCGCAAGCCAAAGCAAAGGCGACAATATCCACCGCCACAATGGTGGCCCCAACCGGCGTGGCTGCCAAAAGCGAAATTAACATTCCCAGCACAGCGCACAGCACTGAAAGCGCCGCCGAACACATAGTGACCCCAAAAAAGCTTTTGCAAAGCCGCATTGCTGAAAGAGCCGGGAAAATAACCAACGCTGAAATCAGCAATGAGCCAACCAAATTAAGGGCCAGCACCACAATCACCGCAATAATTACAGCAATCAGCAGGTTAAACAGTTCCACCCTGGTGCCGCTGGCCTTGGCAAAGGCTTCGTCAAAGGTAACGGCAAAAATTTTGTTGTAGAATAATACAAAAACTATTAAAACCAGCAGCGAGAGAGCCACACACAGCCAAACCTCCGTTTGCGTCAGCGTCAAAAGCGAGGTTGAGCCAAAAAGAGTGCTGCAAACATCCCCCGCCAAATTGGGGCTGGCAGAAAACAAATTCAGCAGCAGATAACCAATAGCCAAAGCCCCCACGGAGAGCATAGCAATGGCTGCGTCGCCCTTAATGCGGGCATTTTGGCCGCTGCGCAACAGCAACACCGCACAAAACAGCGTCACCGGCAGCACCAACAAGGTTTGATTGGTAATATGCAGAACACTGGCCGCCGCCACCGCGCCAAAAGCCACATGGGAAAGGCCGTCGCCAATAAAGGAAAAACGCTTCAACACCAGCGTAACCCCAAGCAGAGAGGAGCAAAGAGCAATCAACACGCCGACAATCACGGCGTACCAAACAAAGGAATATTGAAAATATAGGGCCAGACGAGCCGGAATTTCCGCCAAAGCGTCCACCGTTAAAGCCGTCAGCATTGCGCCGCCACCTCCTGCGCCTCCGCAAAGCTGCGGCCAATCTCGCTTTGCAAATATTCCTGCCGCGTGCCAAAAAACACCGGCTGACCAATATGCAAAATATGGCTGGCATAGCTCACCGCCGCCTGAATATCGTGGGAAATCATAATAATTGTCAGGCCGTCCCGGCGGTTCAACTCGGCAATCAGCCGATACATTTCCGCCGTCACCTTAGGGTCCAACCCGGAAACTGGTTCATCCAACAGCAGCACCTTTTGAGCCGCGCACAAAGCCCTGGCCAGCAAAACCCGCTGCTGCTGGCCGCCGGAAAGCTCCCGATAACAACGGCCGGCCAGCTCCTCCGCTTCCAACCGACGCAACGCCCGGCGGGCCAGCGCCTTATCCCGCCGGCTGTAAAAAGGCCGCCAACCACTGCGCCCCTGGCAACCGGAAAGCACAACCTCCCACACGGAAGCCGGAAAATCCCGTTGCACCAGCGTTTGCTGCGGCAGATAGCCAATATCCCGCGGGCCCAGCCCCTCGCCCAAGCTGATAGAGCCGGCCAGCGGCGGCTGCAAATGCAGCAGAGTGCGCATCAACGTGGATTTGCCTGCACCGTTTTCTCCCACAATGCACAGGTAATCGCCAGCCTGCACCGTAAAATTCAGGTTTTGCAAAATCGCTCGGCCCTCATAGCCAAGCGTCAGGTTTTGGCAGGTTATCTGAGCCACACCATATCCTCCATTTTTCTCACTATTATAATATAACCTAAAAGCTAATTTAAGGCCTGGCGCAGCGTCGCCAAATTCGCCCGCATAATATCCAAATAATTTGCGCCGGCCGCCGCATCCTGCAAGGTGACGGACTGCATAGAATCCAGCGCCAAAATCTGCTGATTTTGCGCCTCCGTGCACTGCACCACCGCTCCGGCTAGCCGCCCGTCTGATTTCTCCAAAGTCAACACGCTATCCAGGCCCAGCGCATCCACCTTACCCGCCAAAAAGGTGATGGTGGCAAAGCTGGCCTCCGCGTCCGCATAGCAGCCGCTAAAAGCCGCATAGTAACTCAAGCCGTAATCCTCCGCCAAATAGCGAAACGGAAAACGGTCGGCAAACAGCAGCGTGCGACGCTCCGCCGTTTGCACCACCGCCTGATATTCCGCCTCCAAATCCGCCAGCTGTTGAAGATAAGCCTGCGCATTAGCTTCGTAAACGGCGGCGTTGCTTGGGTCCAGCCGGGCCAATTCCGCCGCCAAAGCCTGGCAAAAGGTTTCCGCATTACGCAGAGAAAGCCAAACATGCTCGTCATACTCCTCATCAAGCTCATCAGCGTGACTGTGGCCGGCATGTTCGTGGCCGCCAAACAGACCCATCTGCTGCATACCTTCCACGGTTTCCTCAGCCTGAGCAGCCTCGCCCAATATCTCCAGCAAGGACAACTGCCGCACCTCACTGCCGCGCAAAGCCTCCTGCACCCACTGCTCCGATTCTCCACCCAGACCAACGAACAAATCACAGCTAAGCAGCTGCACCACATCGTCCACGCTGGGCTGATAGCTGTGCATATCCGTACCGTCAGCCAACAGCAACGTCAGCTGCACATTGCCCGGATTATCACCGATTATCTGGCGCAGCCAGTCATATTGCGGAAAAACGCTGGCCACAATACGCGGCCCAGCCGCTTCCGTTTCTGTTAGATCCTGGGCAGGCGCGCAAGCTGCCAGCCAAAAAAGCAGCATAGAAAGGCAAATAGCAAGCAGCAAAAACTTCTTCCTATTGTATAATTTCATCTTATTGAGCAGCCGTAGCATGCAGCCGATTTTGCTGCTCCTTGCCGTGCACAATCTGCCGCAAAATAGCGTTCACCGGCGTGGGCACGCCCGCCGCCCGGCCGTATTCCTCCACAATGCCGGCAAAATAATCCACCTCGGTTATGCGCCCAGCCTTAATATCCTGGTGCATACTGGTCTGCGCCGTGCGCGGAAAAGCCGCCATAAAACGCTCGGTTTCCTCCCGGTCGGCCTCCGTCAAATCAACGCCGCGGGCTTTGGCCAGCTCCACAACCTCCTGCATAGCCGCTGAGGTCAGCGCAAAATAAGCCGGCACCTCCGTACACTCGTAAATGAAGCAGTCCACCGCCGCCGTCACCTGATTGTAGCCCACATTCAGCATCCACTTTTTCCAGCAGGTGCGCTCCATATCCGCGCCAACTTCCAGCGGAATAGGCGTTTTGCTCAAAATATCCCAAACCAGCTGCACTTCCGGCGCGTAAGGCTCCCGGTTGCGCTCCCAGCCAAATTGCAGCACGCCACGGGTGGTGAAATCCACCGCGTTCACGGTACGCCGGGCGTCAATGCCCATAGCAATGCCGAAAAGCACCTTGGCCTGCGGAAATGCCTCGCGCAAGGTTGGCGTGGCGCTAATGCCGTTTAGCAGCGGCACAATGATGGTGCCCTCCGCCACAAAGGGGCGCATATCCGCCAAAGCTGCCTGCAAACCGTAATTTTTTACGCAAACAAAAATAATCTCCGCCGGCTGCACACCGTCCGCCGGCTCCTCCACCAACAACGGAAAGTTTTCACCGTTCACCTGCAAGCCCTCCGCCCGCAAGCGCTCCGCCCGATTACCGGCGGCAATCGCAAAAAACTCCTGGGGATAGGCGTTGAACAAATCCATCCCAAAAACCGAACCCACGGCCCCCATACCAATCATGGCAATTCGCATATTTACGCCTCCTTAAAGCTTATTTAGCAATATTAATCAACCAGCCGCAGCCCACAGCTCCAATCGTTCGGCCCGCCTGGCAATATTATCAACAACCTTAGCTATTCTATTTCCAAAACGGCCATAAACGCCTCCTGCGGGATAGTAACACTGCCCACCTGCTTCATCCGCTTTTTGCCGGCTTTCTGCTTTTCCAGCAGCTTGCGCTTGCGGGTCACGTCGCCGCCATAGCACTTGGCAAGCACGTCCTTGCGCATAGCTTTGATGGTTTCCCGAGCAATAATCTTGCTGCCCACCGAAGCCTGAACCGGAATTTCAAATAACTGCCGGGGAATTAACCGCCGCAGCTTATCCGTCAAAGCCCGGCCGCGATAGTAGGCCTTATCCTTATGCACAATGCAGGAGAGAGCGTCCACCACCTCATTGTTCACCATTATATCCAGCTTCACCAAATTGGACTGCTGATAGCCGGAAAGCTCATAATCCAACGAGGCATAGCCCTTAGTCATACTTTTCAGCTTGTCGAAAAAATCAAAAATAATTTCCGATAGCGGCAAATCATAAAGCAACATTACTCGTGTTGGCGTAATATATTCCATATTCAGAAAAGTGCCCCGTTTGTCCTGCCCAAGCTCCATCACATTGCCCACAAAATCCTTGGGCACCATAATGGTCGCCTTAACGTAAGGCTCCTCAATGCTGATAATTTCACCGCTGGATGGCAAATCTGTGGGGTTATCAATTTCCAGCACCTCGCCATTGGTCTTGGTAACGCGATAATTCACGCTGGGCGCAGTGGTAATCAGCTCCAGGTCATATTCCCGCTCCAGCCGCTCCTTGATAATCTCCATATGCAGCAGACCCAAAAAACCGCACCGGAAGCCAAAACCCAAAGCAGCAGAAGTTTCCGGCTCATATAACAAGGCCGCGTCGTTTAGTTGCAGCTTTTCCAAAGCATCTTTCAAATCGTTATATTTGGAGCTATCCACCGGATACAGGCCGCAATAAACCATTGAAACCGCCGGCCGATAGCCTGGCAGCGGCAACGGCGCAGGATTGGCCGCATCGGTAATGGTATCGCCAACCCGTGTGTCCCGCACGTTTTTAATGCTGGCGGTGAGGAAACCAACATCACCGGCGGACAGGCTGTCCACCATTTTAATGCCGGGGGAAAGCACACCAACCTCCACCACCTCAAATTCCTTTTGAGTGTTCATCATCCGCACACGCATGCCACGGCTCACCCGGCCGGACATCACCCGAAAATATGGCAGCACGCCTTTGTAAGCGTCAAAGGTGCTGTCAAAAATCAAAGCGGAAAGCGGCTCCTCCCGGTCGCCCGCCGGGGCCGGAATCCGCTGCACAACGGCCTCCAACACATCCTCAATGCCCAAGCCTGTTTTAGCAGAAATCAGCAGCGCGTCGTCAGCCGGCAAGCCGATAACCTCCTCAATCTCTGCCTTCACCGCCTCCGGGTCGGCATTAGGCAGGTCAATTTTGTTGATAACCGGAATAATCTCCAAATTGTTTTCCAACGCCAGATACACATTGGCCAAGGTTTGGGCCTCAATGCCCTGGGCCGCGTCCACCACCAGCAGCGCTCCCTCGCAGGCCGCCAGGGAACGGCTGACCTCATAGTTAAAATCCACATGACCTGGGGTATCAATCAAATGCAGGGTGTATTCCTGCCCGTCCTTAGCCTGATAATTCAGGCGCACGGCTTTCAGCTTGATGGTAATACCGCGCTCGCGCTCCAAATCCATATCATCCAGCACCTGCGCCTCCATCTCCCGGCTAGAAAGCGCACCGGTATATTCCAGCAGACGGTCCGCCAGAGTAGATTTACCATGGTCGATATGCGCAATAATGCAAAAGTTACGTATATTTTTCTGTGTAGTTTCCTTGCTCATTAATGAAAAAATCCTTTCTTGTACTCAGTTTTTTTATCTATATTAAGCTAATCTTGCTTTTCCTCGGTTTCAACAGGTTCCGGCAGCTGCTTTTTGCGGTTAAACTTGCGCCGCAAAATACCCAAAAGCTGCTCCGCCTCCGGCATTTTCCAGATTACGGCCAAAAACATAAACAGACCCATACCCAAAGCCATAGCCGCCACAATTTCCGCCAGCTGGGCCAGCTTGCCACTCACCGGCAGATACAGCTCCCAAAAACGAGTCAGCAGCCACACCGCGCCGCCCATCAGCAAGGAAATCAGCGTGGTTTGCACCGTGGATTTAACCAACCCCCAGCTGCCAATATCGCCCACCTGCCAGTTCAGCAGCACAATCAGCACCACCATATTGAAAATGCCCGCCACAGAATAGGCTAACGCCAGCCCGCCCTGGGCCATATAACGCACCAACACAATGGAAAGCACCACATTAACCACAATGGAAAGCACCGCCACTGCCACCGGTTTTTTGGTATCTTTCAGAGCATAAAAGGCACGGGAAAGCGTGTGAATAGCGGCATAAGCGAAAATACCAATAGTGTAAAAAACTAAGGCGTAAGCGGTTTGCTTGGTGTCCTCCGCGGTGAAAGCGCCGCTGCGGAACTCATACATAAAACGAATAACCGGCTCGCTCAGCGCGGCCAAACCAAAGGAGGCCGGGATGGTGACAAACACAACCGTGCGCACGCCCATAATCAGAGTGGCTTTAAAGTTGTCCCATTTTTCCTGAGCCGCCAGCTGAGTCATTGTTGGAAAAAAGGCAATGCCAACCGTGATGCCAAACAGAGTGATTGGCAGCTGCATTAGCCGCTGAGCCGCCCGCAAAGCGGAAACCAGGCCCTCCGCCAGGCCGGAAGCCAAATTTTGATTTACAAACAGATTAAACTGGCTAGCGCCCAAACCGATAAAAACCGGCACAATCAGAGCCAACAGCTCCTGCACGCCGGGATGACGCAAATCCAGGCTGAAGCTGTAGCGCATACCCAAGCGCAACAAAGCCACCGCCTGCACGGCAAAATTCAGCATAGCGCCCAACACCACGCCAACGGAAAAGCCGGCAATGCCATAGCCGGGGAAATAATGCTCAATAGGAGCCGCCAGCAGTAAACCGCCTAAAATAATACCAAGATTGTAAAGCACCGAACCCAAAGCCGGAGCGGTGAAATTTTTGTAGGAATGTAAAATGCCGGTGCTGATACCAGACAGGCACATAAAAATCACCTGCACGAACATTATGCGCGTCAGGTTGACGGTCAAGGTTTTGGTACCAGGGTCAAAGCCGGGCACCAGCACATCCACCAGCTGCGGCGCAAAGATTACGCCAAAAGTTACGCCCAAAATTAACAGCAGCATAATCCAGTTGAAGATAATGCTGAGCACTCGCCAACCCTCCGCCTCCTGATTGCGAGCCAAATAGCTGGAAAACACCGGGATAAAAGCAGAGGAAAGCGCGCCGCCCACCAATATCATATAAAGAAAATCTGGTATGGAAAAAGCCGCGTTGTAAGCGTCGGTTAAATTGTTCTGGCCAAATTTGGCGAAAATGAGCACATCGCGCAGATAACCCAATATACGCGAGGCAATGGTGCTAAGCATCAACAGATTAGCCGCCGCCAGCAAGGTTGTGCCGCTGCTTTTGGCCGCCGAGGTTGTGGAACCGCCCAAAAAAATTCACTTCCTCAAAAGAATGGTAGATTATTCTAATACTATATTATAACACACCTAGTAAAAAAAATCTACCTTTGGAAGTAAATTTAGTTGGCCTCCTCCGCCAATGTCTGCCGCAGAACCTCGGCCAACAGGCTGGCGGAATATTCCACCTCGTCAATATGATTTTCCGTGCTGCCCATTTCCACCAAAATTGCGTGGTCAAAAATATGCTGGTTGTAGCGACCGGCCTGCACCGATACTCGCCGCAACAATCCAGGATAAAGTTCCTCCATTTTAGCGGCCAATCGCTGCATAAAAGCCTCGTTTTTCTGCCAATTATCATTATCATAACGCTGAGCGCTGCCGCAGACCAACATAATCCGGGCCGCTTTTTTACCGTTAATCTCACAAACCGAAGCCTCCCGGCTAACCCCAGCGTCGCGGTGCAGGTCAATCAAAACCCGCAGCTGCGGATAAGCCGCCAGCAACCCCTCCGCCGTGGCCAGCGAATTGGCATAGGACTTGTTCCAATCCGGCCAATCGTGAATGGTTTCGCTCACCACCGTGCCAATGCCCTCCGCATTCAAGCTACTCTCCAGCACCGCCGCCGCCCGATAAACGCCGCCTTGCTCGCCATAAACCTTGGCCTGGCCGGAAAAACTGGTGTAGCTCTCCGAACTATGAGTACAGTAAATCCCCACCTTAATTTCCGCCGCTGCCTCAGCCAACTGCTTTTGATAATGCCGCCAGGCAAAAACGGCCTCGCTATCAGCCCCCAAACGCTTTGGCCAGGCATAATCCGGCCCGGCAGCCAGCCCAAAGGCCGCCCCATAAGTTGGCAAACTGGCCTGTGGCCCAACCGCTTGCCGCAATGATGTTTGTCCCCAAATGGCGGCCAAAGCTAGCAGCAGCAAAAGCAGCAACCAGCCAGCCCGTCCATGTTTCTCTCTCTCCCGCATGGCAAACCTCCAATTAATGTTAATGCTTATGAAAAACAGGCGGAAAATATGCCTATTGACAAGGGTTGGTTAAACAAGCTATAATTATATTAAGCAAACCCGCAGATTTAACTATCAAGGAGGTGTGAACTATGGGTATGACTGATTTGCAATTTAAAAGCTTCTTAAAAATGCTCATCCGTGCTTTGGAAACAGCGGAAAAACAAGGTAATAAAGAGGATATTTTAGCCGAAATTTCCCGGCTTAAACACGAATTACAGGAAGATTTGCAGGGCTGATTTGCTTCAATATTGCTTACATTTAATTGGGCCGTTAATGCGGCCCAAAATTTTTGGGTAAAATTACATTTGCCTATTGCATTTTCCAATTTTTTGTGATAAAATACTATGGTATGATTTATATTGATTTTAAAGTTTTAATATAACATTCGTTTTACAGGAGGTGAAAACATGGCAAACATCAAATCCGCGAAGAAAAGAGTGTTGATCGCTGAGGCTCGCCGCGTTAAAAACGCTGCCGCTCGTTCCCGTATCCGCACCGCTGTCAAGAAGTATGAGGCTTCCTTGCAGGCCGGCACCAACAAAGAGGAAACCGCCGCTCTGCTGAAAGAGGTTATCAGCCTGCTGGACAAGGCTGCCCGCACCAATTTGATTCATCGCAACGCCGCCGCCAGAAGAAAATCTCATCTGGTTCTGCGTTTTAACAAAACCTATGCGGCCTAATTTTTATAAAAGCATAATTTAAGGGTGATTGCCAATTTCCGGCAATCACCCTTTTTTTATTTCTTTATCATCTTGCAGAAGCCATATCTAATTCATTAATAAAACAAACAATGATTAACAATCTGCGCCCCTGCCAGACAAAGCAAGGTCAGCAGAAAGCCAGCAGCCAAAAAGCAAAACACCTGGCCGGCCTTGGTTTTCGCCCGCAGGCTCAGCCGCCAGGCCGCATAGCCAAGCGAAAACCCCATAGAGTTTACCAAAATATCCTGCACATCAAAGCTGCCCAAACGGGTCAGCATTTGCAACAGCTCCACAAAGGTTATGCCTAGCACAAAGCAGAGCAATCCCCGCCCATATTTGCCGCAAGTCCTGGGAAAACAAAGCGGCAGCAGCAGACCAAAAGGCGCAAAAAGCAGCAAATTACCCAAACTAATCCCCCAAAGATACATCGTGTTTAGAGAAAAATGTTTGGGAATCCATAAAGGCACGCTGTTAATTCGCAAAGAAAAATGATACTCGTCCCATCTTTCCAAACGGCCAAAAGCAAAAAACATCAGATAAACCAGTAGCAGGCAATATAAAAATAATATTAGCTTGGGGTAATTATCTTTAGCAAACAGCTTGGGCTTATTCATCGCCGCCAGCCTCCTCCGGCCATTCGTCCCCCTGCATACGGCAGGTGAAATCGTGCAGCAAATCGTCATAGGTCATATAAGGCATTTTAAAACCGTGCTGGTGCAATTCCAGCTCATTGCAGGTAATCTGCCAATCCAAATCAGCCAACACACCCGCCAACGCATTGCAACGTTCATTTTGCAGCCATTCGGCAACCTGCACCTGCTGCTCCGGGGAAAAAGCAGCCAGCTCCGCCGGTAAATGCGGCTTCTGGTTGGCGCGCTTCACAAAAATATCAACAAAATCGCGGTAAAACGGCAGCCCCTCTGGGTCACACCGGTTGCGCTCCAGCCGAGCCTGACTTTGCCGTCGATTTTCCGCCAGCTCGGCCTTCTTTTGCTGATTGTAAACGCGCTGCTCCTCGGCTGCGGCCCGCGCGTAAACCCCTGAATGGGAAAACGTTATCTGCATTTTTTGCAAATAACGTTCCGCGCCAACCTGACATTTTTCCATAAAAGAATTAGGGCCGTAAATGCTGGGGGCTCGGTTCAAACGGCTGAAATCGCCGGGGCTAATCAGCTTTTTCACCGCCGCGGCCTTTTCCGCCCACCAGGCCTGCCATTCCGTCAGGGTAAGCTGACCGGCCGCCAACCGCAGCAAAACGGCCCGCAGTTCCTCCGCCAGGTTATCCTGCTGCATCATTCCGCCATAACCGCCTCGGCCACCGCCGCGCCCATAGCCGCACAGCCAAGCTTTGTCATGCCCTCGCTCATAATATCCCCGGTACGCATGCCCTTGTCCAGCACCGCGTTCACCGCCGCTTCAATGGCGTCGCTTTCCGCGTCCATATCAAAGGAATATTTCAGCATCATCGCCGCCGCCAGAATAGTGCCAATCGGGTTGGCAATGTCCTGGCCGGCAATGTCCGGTGCGGAGCCGTGGATAGGCTCATACATCCCAACCGTGCCCTCGCCCAGGCTGGAGGAGGGAATCATACCAATGGAGCCGGTAATCATGCTGGCCTCATCGGATAGAATATCGCCAAACATATTTTCTGTCACGATAACATCAAACTGGGAGGGGTCTTTCACCAGCTGCATTGCTGTGTTGTCCACCAGCATATAATCATAGGCCACATCAGGATACTGTTTGGCAATCTCATAGCCGATTTCCCGCCAAAGCTTGGAGGTATCCAGCACGTTGGCCTTGTCAATCATCGTCACCTTGCGGCGGCGCTTCATAGCCATATTAAAGGCGATATGCAGCATACGCTCAATCTCATGCGTGCTGTAGCTCATAACATCAGTGGCTTTCTTCTCGCCGTTCGGCAGGGTTTCGGTGATATGCTCGCCAAAATAAACGCCGCCAATCAGCTCCCGCACAATCACCAAATCAATGCCGCGGGCCACAATCTCCGGCTTCAAAGGCGAGGCAAAATCCAGCTGCGGGAAAAGCCTGGCCGGCCGCACGTTGGAATACAACCCCATCGCCGCGCGCAGGCCCAGCAGGCCGCGCTCCGGCCGCACGTCGCCGGGCAGCTTGTCCCATTTATAGCCGCCGATAGCGCCTAGCAGCACGCTGTCGCTGGCCTTGCAGGCCGCAATGGCTTCCTCCGTCAGCGGCACCCCGTGCTTGTCAATGGAGCAGCCGCCCATATCAACGTCAACATAATTAAATTTATGCCCAAATTTGCCCGCCACGGCCTCCAGCACCTGCAAGGAGGCGTTCACAATCTCCGGGCCAATGCCGTCGCCGCGGATAACCGCAATCGTTTTTTCCATTTTGCTATCACTCCTATTTTAAGCGAATTTATTTAATTGAATTCAGCAAGCCGCCCTTAGCGATAATATTTTGGATAAACTCCGGGAACGGCTCGGTGCTGTAAGTTTCATTTTTAGTCAGGTTATGGATCTCGCCGGCGTCAAAGTTGATTTCCAGCTCGTCGCCGGCGGCAATTTTATCCGCCTCGGCGCACTCCAAAATCGGCAGCCCCACGTTGATGGAGTTGCGGTAAAAAATGCGGGCAAAGCTTTTGGCAATCACGCAGGCAATGCCGCTGGCCTTAATAGCAATCGGCGCATGCTCGCGGGAGGAACCGCAGCCAAAGTTGAAGCCGCCCACCATAATATCGCCGGCTTGCACCCGCTGCACAAAGTTTTTGTCAATATCCTCCATACAATGCGCCGCCAGCTCCTGGTGGTTGGCCGTGTTCAGATAACGCGCCGGAATAATCACATCCGTATCAATGTTGTCGCCATATTTATGCACAAAACCCTTGCTAATCATCTATTCAACCTCCTCTGGCTTGATGTTGGGCACCGAAATACGGCCGGTTAAGGCGCTGGCCGCCGCCACAGCCGGGCTAGCCAAATAAACCTCGGAACCAGTGTGGCCCATGCGGCCCACAAAATTGCGGTTGGTGGTGGCCAGGCAACGCTCGCCATCCGCCAAAATGCCCATATAACCGCCCAGGCAAGGGCCGCAGGTGGGTGTGGAAACCGCGCAGCCCGCGTCGATAAAGGTTTCCAGATAACCCAGCTGCAAACACTGTTTGTAAACCTGCTGAGTGGCCGGAATAATGATGACGCGCAGGCCCGGCGCAACCTTGCGGCCCTTGAGAATTTGGGCCGCCACCGCCATATCCTCCAAACGGCCATTGGTGCAGGAACCAATAACCACCTGGTCAATCGGCACCTCGCCCAGCTCAGCCACCGTTTTGGTGTTTTCCGGCAGGTGCGGCAGAGCCACGGTGGGCTGCACCGCCGCCAAATCAATCTCAAACACCTGAGAGTATTCCGCGTCGTCGTCCGCCCGATAAACAGTGGGCGCTTTCTTTTCGCGTTCTTTCAGATATGCCAAGGTGATTTCATCCACCTCAAAAATGCCGTTCTTCGCGCCAGCTTCAATCGCCATATTCGCCATACAAAGCCGATCGTCTATTGAAAGTTGAGCCAGTCCGTCGCCGGTAAATTCCATTGACTGATAAAGCGCGCCGTCCACGCCAATCAATCCGATGATATGCAAAATGATGTCCTTGCCGCTAACCCAGGGGTTCTTTTTACCGGTCAACACAAACTTAATCGCCTCCGGCACCTTAAACCAAGCCTTGCCGCGGGCTATGCCAGCCGCCAAATCGGTGCTGCCCACGCCGGTGGAAAAGGCCCCCAGCGCGCCATAGGTGCAGGTGTGAGAATCCGCCCCAATTACCAGCTCGCCAGCCGTCACCAGGCCCTGCTCCGGCAGCAAGGCGTGCTCCACGCCCATGCAACCCACGTCATAGTAATGCGTAATTTTATGCTTAGCGGCAAACTGTCGGCACTGTTTGCACTGCTCAGCCGCCTTAATATCCTTGTTGGGAGCAAAATGGTCCATCACCAAAGCAATTTTGTCCTTATCAAAAACTGCGTCAAAACCGGCCTTTTCAAACTCGTTAATCGCCACCGGCGTGGTAATGTCATTGCCCAGGCACAAATCCAAATCCGCCATAATCAGCTGGCCAGGCTTAACGCTCTCCACACCGGCGTGCGCGGCCAGGATTTTTTGGCTCATAGTCATTCCCATTATTTTTCCTCCTATTCAAAAAGTGTTCCCATTAGCCACTCCGCAAACTAAAATGTGCTACTTTGCAACAAACGGTTCTATATACTGTTTTATAAATTCAACTCTATCAAAAACCGCAGGCTTAAACGTCGCAGAAATTGATATTACAACGCCATTATACGTATTAACATAGATTATATTTCCGCCATCTCCAATAGCAGCATAAATTCTTTTTTGCTCATCTAAAATCCACCACAAATAACCATACTGCATAAAATTAAATTTCTCATCACATTTTATACGAGGCTTGAACATTTGCCTAAGCCACTCCTCGGATACTATTCTATTGTTTCGCCACACACCATTATTAAGACACATTTGACCAATTTTGCATAAATCATCTGCCGAAAGACAAAGTCCAAAACCAGCCGCTGATATTCCGCGTGGATCACAAAACCAACTGTTTTCTTTGGGTAACTTAGATGTTATAAATTTGATATGTTCTTCTTTATTGGTTATGAGCAAATTCTTTCGAGGTTCAATTCCAAGCGGTACAAACAAATATTGATTTGCAAACTCCAAGGTTGACATTTTGCTTGTTTCTGACAAAATTCCACTTAAAATTTGAATGCCTAATGTTGAATACTTAAATTCTCCCGTAATTCCAGATTTACCACCAAGCAAATCAAGCGCTGATTTTGTCCAATCTTCACTTGTGCATACTTTTGTCCAAGGCTCCGATTTATATTTATATGGCGCTGTCATTGTAATTAAATCATATATAGTTACAGCCTGAATTGTTTTTTCTCCTCTTTTTATTACATAATTCGGAAAAAAATCTAACACCTTTTGCTTAACACCGGCAATCAGCCCCTTATCAATAGCAATTCCAATCAGGATAGCCATAATGCTTTTTGTTACAGAAGCAATGTGAACATTATCATCTTTTTGGTAATCATTCCAAGTATCGCTATAAATAATGTTACTATCTTTCATTGCTGCTATTTGACAGATATTCGGGTGTTTTTCGGCAATAAGATAATGCAACTCGTTTTTATTCATAACAATCAGCCACCATAAACTTCTATTTGTTAGCGCAATTATAACTTGGTTTTAACTGGTACACTTCCCCCAAAAAGTTCCCTATGAGTTATTTTTCCTTGCTTTGCCAAACCTCGTAAAGCCGGTTGGCCGCGCTCAGCAGCGCGTTCAGGGACGCGTCAATAATATCGTTATCAATGCCGGCGCCCCAGCAGACGTTATCCTGCCGATCCTCCAGGCCCACATAGGCAATCGCCTGCGAGGTTGAACCGGCCGTCAGCGAGTGTTCCTCATAGGTCACAACGTGCAGCTTGCGGTCCAGCAGCTGCTCCAACGCCTTGGTGACAGCGTTCAAGCGGCCGTTGCCGGTGGTTTGCAAACGCGCCACCTTGCCGTGCAGCTTCAGCTCCACATCCGCGTACATAATCGCTTTGTCGCTGAAAGAGTATTTGCCATAGGAAATGGGGTGCTCAATATTAACATATTGCGACAGGAATATATCCCGAATTTCCTCGTGGGAAAGCTCCTTGTGCAGATGGTCGGAAACGCTTTTAACCGCATAACCGAAATCCTCGCGCATTTTCTGCGGCATATTAAAGCCATATTTGGTCTGCATCAGATAGCCAATGCCGCCCTTGCCGCTTTGGCTGTTGATCCGAATAACATCCGATTCGTATTCGCGGCCCACATCATGCGGATCAATCGGCAGATAAGGCACGCTCCAGCCGTGTAGCTGTTTTTCCTCATGCCACTTCATACCCTTGGCAATAGCGTCCTGGTGAGAACCGGAGAAAGCCGCAAACACCAAACGGCCGCTGTAAGGCTGGCGTTCATACACGTGCATACGCGTCACCTTTTCATAAACCTTGGTAATCTCAGTTATGTCGCTGAAATCCAGCTGTGGGTCAACCCCATGGCAGAACATGTTCATTGCCAGCGTAACAATATCCACATTGCCGGTGCGCTCGCCGTTGCCGAAAAGCGTACCCTCAATGCGGTCGGCTCCGGCCAGCATACCCAACTCCGCGTCGGCCACGCCGCAGCCGCGGTCATTATGCGGGTGCAGAGAAAGCACCACGTTTTCCCGATATTTCAGATTATCGTTCATATATTCAATTTGGCTGGCGTAAACGTGCGGCAAACTCATCTCCACAGTGGCCGGCAGGTTGATAATCACCGGCCAATCCGCCCGCGGCTGCCAAACATCCAGCACCGCATTGCAGATTTCCAGAGCAAACTCCATCTCCGTGCCGGTGAAGCTCTCCGGCGAATACTCAAAGCGGATGTTGCCTGGCATATCTTTAAGATATTCGTTCATCAGCTTGGCGCCCTCCACGGCAATTTCCACAATGCCGGGCTTTTCCATATGAAAAACCTGCTCGCGCTGAGCCAGCGAAGTTGAATTATATAAATGTACAATCGCGTTTTTAGCGCCGCGCACCGCCTCAAAGGTTTTGGCGATAATGTGCTCCCGGCTTTGGGTAAGCACCTGCAAAGTCACATCGTCCGGCACCAAATCCTGCTCAATCAGGGTACGCAAAAATTCATATTCCGTTTCCGAAGCAGCCGGGAAGCCAACTTCAATCTCCTTAAAGCCCACCTGCACCAGATACTTGAAAAATTCCAGCTTTTCATCCAGGCTCATCGGCACAATCAAGCTTTGGTTGCCGTCCCGCAAGTCCACACTGCACCACACCGGCGCTTTGTCTATGTACTCCTTGCGCGCCCATTTCAGGTCATTCACCGGCGGCATAAAATAGCCGCGCTGATAGCGGTCAAAATTCTTCAATACTATCAACTCCTGTTCTTATATATAAATTTTAATATTTAACTGAAAAAATTTGCTTATTCAATAATTATAGTATTAGCAAGCCAGGTTTGTCAACAGCTAGGCTGCATAAAATTGCAAAAAAGACCGAATAATATTTACCACAGTTTTGTTAACATTCTGTATCTAAAAAAACGGCTGGCGTCATAATCTGCGGTTTATTCAAACCCGCCTCCAGAAAATCTCTATCTCCAGTTAGCAAAATATCCGCCCTTGCCCAAATTGCCGCCCGCAAAATAGGCCGATCATTTACATCTCTTATCTGACTTTCCTCTTGAGCTTCAAGCTCCGGCACTGGAATTAATTCCAGGGTCAAAAGCGCCATTGACAAAAATTTATCCAATGCCGACAGCTTGGTCGGAAACTTTTTATTGAAAATACGCTTCATTTCATCAACATTTTGTTCACATATCAAGCCTTTGTTGGGATATGAGGAGGCCTTTTTATAGGCCTGAAAAGGAACGCCGTCTGCATTTAAGGCTGCTGAAATAAGGACATTAGTGTCAATTAAAACTCTCATTTTGAAGTATCCTCAGCACGCATTTCCTTTATCATAGCTATAATATCCTCTTCAGACTCCAGGCCGCTGCGTTTAGCTTCCCCCTGCATTTCCTTTTGAAGCATCTGCATTGCGTAAACTGCTGAATTAACCAGCCTAACATCTGCGCCATCAACAATGAAAGAGACTCGATCCCCGTTTTCAACCCCCAAAACCTTGCGAACATCTTTAGGAATAGTAATTTGTCCCTTGGCCATCACTTTGGCATTGTCAACGAAAACATTAGCAAACATTTTGTAAGCCCCCTTAAAGGTATATAATAAAAGTAGGGAATTCCCTACT
>JAAWKH010000012.1 GCA_022797295.1 Peptococcaceae bacterium | reverse complement strand
AATGAGGAAAGGGCGGAGGAAAAAATGGATAACGATATGCTGGAAGCGTATTTGTTTGAGATGAACACGCTTTTAGAGCAAATAGACGAATTGGTGTTGGGATCGGAAAAGGCAGGGACATTCACAGACGAGGATGTGAATGAGATATTCCGCATAATGCACACCATAAAAGGGTCTTCCGCGATGATGGAGTATAACTCATTGATGACGGTGGCACACCGTGTGGAGGATCTGTTCTTCATTGTACGAGAGAAGTCGATGGAGGTAATTCCGCAGGAGCTGCGTCCGGAATTGTTTGATTTGATATTTCAGGCGATCGACTTTTTCCGCTCAGAGCTGGAGAAGATCGAGCAGAACGAGCCATTAGCCGAAGAGAATGGCGCGTTGGTACAAAAGGTGGAGGGGTTCACTGCGAAAATCCAGGCCAGAATAAACGGCGAGGCGGAGCCGGCAGAGGCAGCCCCAGCGGTTGAAGCCGCCACAGACGCGGCGGCCTTGGCGGAAGCGGCGGTAAATTCGGAGGATTTGGCGGAGCGATTTGCCAGTGCGGAGCGTCCTTGCGCGCTGCAAATCTTCTTTGACGAGGGCTGCGGGATGGAAAATCTGCGCGCCTTTATGGTGGTGAACGCTCTGCGCGACGCGTTGGAGGGAGTGGATTTTGATTTTCTGCCCTCAGATGTGGAGAGTAATCCCGAAACAGCCGGCTTTATAGTGGAGAATGGCTTTTTCCTGCGATTTGTGAATGAGGAGTCCAGGAGTGTGGCGGTTCCGATAGCCACAGGAGTGGGTTCGGTGAGCAGCTATCAGCTGTTTGATTATGAGCCGTTGGCACAGCCGGCAGCTCCAACGGCAGCGCCGCAGCCAGAGCCGGTTCCGGCGGCAGCTCCAGCGGCAGCGCCGGCGCCGGCAGCCGCTCAACCGCCGGCGGCGCAGGGAGGCGGCAAGCCTCAGCAATCCAATAAGGAGAGCTTAATCAGCGTCAACTTGAGTAAGCTGGATAAGTTGATGGCAGTGGTTAGTGAGATTGTGATTGCGGAATCAATGGTGACGGCCAGCCCGGATTTGAAAGGATTGAAGTTGGATAACTTCACGCAGGCCAGCCGTCAGCTGCGTTCCTTGACGGACGAGTTGCAGGACGTATCAATGTCATTGCGGATGGTTCCGGTATCGGCGACGTTCCAGAAGATGAAGCGAATAGTTCGAGATATGAGCAAGAAGCTGAATCGGGAAACGGTGTTGGAGCTGGTGGGCGAGGACACTGAGGTGGATAAGACGATTGTGGACAGCATTGGCGATCCGATTATGCACATTGTGCGCAACTCAATGGACCACGGCATAGAGGAACAGGCTTCGGAGCGGATTGCGGCTGGTAAGGATCCGGTTGGTAAGATTATTTTGTCAGCGCGTCATACCGGCAGCGAGGTAATCATTGAGGTGATTGACGACGGCCGGGGCGCTAACGACGAGGCGATATTGAATAAGGCGATGCGTCAGGGGCTGGCGCAGCCGGGAATAGACTATTCGCATAAGGATATACTGAACTTTTTGCTGATGCCGGGCTTTTCCACGAACACAGAGGTGACCGAATACTCTGGGCGCGGCGTGGGAATGGACGTGGTGCGCAGTAATGTGGAGAATGTTGGCGGCACGGTTACTTTGGCTAGCGAGTTGGGTCAGGGGATGACGACGACTCTGAAAATTCCGCTGACGATGGCGATTATGGATGGTATGGAGGTATCGGTTGGCGAGAGTATCTTCACAATACCGATTAACAACATTCGTCAGATATTTAAGTTCAGCGAGCAGGATATAGTTCACGACGCGGTTCGTGGTGAAACGCTGAAGGTGATGGATAACTTCTATTCAGTAATCCGGGCCAAGGATTTTTACCAGCTGGAGCAGGGAGTTGACCAGATAGACGAGGGCATTGTTCTTTGGGTTGAGGCCGGGGATATATCCTACTGTTTGTTTGTGGATGATTTGATAGGCGAGCAGCAGGTGGTGGTGAAGCCTCTGCCGGCGTTTATCAATGATTATGGAATAAAGAATAGCGGCGTGTCAGGCTGCACGATATTGGGCGATGGCACGATAAGCATCATATTGGATGTGGCTAATATATATCTGAGCTCAATGGGCTTTGAGAGATAGGAGGGCGTGGGGATGTCGGAGGAAGTAAGAGAGCTGGTTTTGAATGAAACGAAGGAGCCGGTGTCGGACACGCGAAAGTATCTGATATTCAGTTCAGACGGTCGATTGTTTGGGGTGGATACGGACTATGTGGAAACGATATTGAATGAAACGGCGATAACGTTTATCCCGATGTTGCCTGGTCATATTCGAGGAGTGATTAATCTTAGAGGATTGATAGTTCCGATAATAGACTTTAAGATGATGTTGGGTCAGGGAATGAGTGAGAACAGCTGCGTGGTTGTTCTTAGAGATGATGAAACGTATGTTGGTATACTGGTTGATGATGTTGCTGATATGGAGGATGTCGGCCGCAGTCAGATATTGCCGGTTCCGAGCCAGAGTGGCCAGAGTTTGCACAATTTGGTGAGTGGGATGTGCAGCTTGCCTGAGGGCGCCGGTACGATGTTGGTTTTGGATTGTCTTTTCCTGTTTAATCAGCAGTAAAATTTTATGAACGATATGGATGGTTCGCTTATGGATAATGAAAACGAAGGTTTGAAAGATAAGCTGAGCGGTGCATTGCCGCCGATTAATGACCAGGATTTTAATCGTTTGGTCACTTTTGTGCAAAAAAAATATGGTATTGATTTGCGCCAAAAGCGGCAACTGATAACTAGCCGCTTAACCAACACCATTAAAGGAATGGGTTACTCCAGTTTTAAGGAATATGTCGATTTTATTATGAATAAAGGCACTGGTGACGATATTAATCACCTGCTTTCCAAGCTTACTACCAATTATACATATTTTATGCGGGAAATGAGCGCTTTCGACTATTTCAATGGGCATATTATGCCGGAGTTGGTGCGTAAACATCAGCGAGATAAAACCTTTGCTATTTGGAGCGCTGGTTGTTCATCCGGCGAGGAACCCTACAACATTACTATGTATATGATGGATTTCCTGGGGGCGCAGGCAAGCGGTTGGGATACCCGTCTGCTGGCGACCGACCTTTCAATGGATGCGTTAAATAAGGCTCAAAAGGGTATTTATGAGTTGCCAGATAACCTGCCGCCGGATTGGAAGCGTAAATATTTTCAACCCGTTGGCGGACGTAATTTTCAGGTAAATTCACGGGTGCGTAATAATGTAATTTTTAGGCAGTTCAATTTGATGGAACCGATTAAATTTAAGCGCAAGTTTGATGTGATTTTTTGTCGTAATGTGATGATTTATTTTGACCAGGAAACAAAAAATGCTCTGACTGAAAGGTTCTACGATGCAACTGTGCCAGGTGGTTATCTGATAATTAGTACTTCAGAGAACCTAACGGCTGAAACTCGCTACAAGCGAGTGGGGCCTTCGATTTTCCAGAAGTAAACTGATAGAGGGGAGTGAGGTTTGGCGTGGAACAGGCTATTGGAAACAGAAAAATTCGGGTGCTGGTGGTGGATGACTCCATGCTGGCGCGCAAGCTGATAATTGAGGGGCTTAGCACTTATCCGAAGATTGAAATTGTTGGTTATGCCATTAATGCAATGGATGCTAAGCGCAAACTGGCGCAGCTGAACCCGGATGTGATGACCTGCGATGTGCAGATGCCGGGCATGAGTGGAATTGACTTTTTAAAGGAATTGATTCCCACCAACCCACTTCCGGTGGTTTTGGTTTCATCACTAAATTTGCGCGTTTTTGATGCGTTGCATGCCGGCGCTGTGGATTTTGTGCGCAAGCCGGATGGCACTCAAAGCCCAGAGGCTTTTATTCAGTCTTTGGCGCAAAAGGTGGTGGTGGCGGCAAATTCCAAGGTTCGTCGTCCCAGAGCAATGACGGAGGCCTCGGCTGTGTTGCCTGCTGCCAAGTTGGGCGGCAATGCGCAGGTGGTTATCGGTTTGGGCGCTTCCACTGGTGGTACGGAGGCCACTTTGGAGGTTTTGAAGCGTTTGCCTGATGATATTCCTGGCATGGTAATTGTGCAGCACATGCCCGTTGGGTTTACGCAAATGTATGCTGAAAGGCTTAACCGGCTTTGTGCAATGGAAGTGCGTGAGGCTAAAAATGGCGATGAAGTGAAGCGTGGTCTGGCTTTGCTGGCTCCAGCTGATTTTCAGTGCCGAATGCAGCGCACGCCGTCTGGTGGTTATATTTTGCGCGTGGCTCCTGGTGAAAAAGTGAGCGGGCACCGGCCCAGTGTGGACGCTCTATTTCATTCAATGGCAGAGCAAGTGCGTTGCCAAATGGTTGGTATCATAATGACAGGTATGGGCGCCGATGGGGCGGAGGGCTTGTTGGCTATGCGTCGCAAGGGAGCCTTTACAATAGGACAAGACCAAAAATCAAGTGTGGTTTATGGTATGCCGGGGGTGGCGCATAAAATCGGCGCTGTTTGCGAACAGGCCAGTTGCGAAAATGTGGCCAGTGTGCTCCTCAGATACTTGAAAAGTAAGGGATAAAATTGCGTTTTAAACGGCGGCTAGCTCTGGGCACTGCCTGCAAGGGAAACGTAGCAAAGGGCAGGCTAACCGATAAATATATATAAGAAAGAAATGGAGGAGCATTTGTAATGAATTTCAAGGACCTAAAAGTAAAAAACAAAATTACGGTTGCGGTTATCGGTATTGCCATTTTGGCAAGCATCTCCGGCATTGTTAGCGCTTTTATGATGAGCGGTATTCAAAAACAATACGACAACGCCTTGGAGAGGTTTGGTTTTGCCCAGGGGGATGTCGGTATGGTGTTGAGCAGTTTGGCTCAGTTGGATGGCGCTGTGCATGATGCTGTTGGCTATCTTAATGCTGACGCTAAAAAGGAGGCTGCCAACAAAACAACTGAGTTGGTTGCCACGATTGATAAGTATATGGCTGAGGTTGAAAGCAGTTTGGTCTCTGACGCTAGCAAGGCTACCTTTGCTGATGCCCAAACTGCCTGGAGTAGTTATCAATCCATCACCAAGAACCTGTTGGAAAGCGCACTTGGCGTAACTGATGTTCAGTCTATTGGTGATGAGCAACAACGATTGAGAAATGAGTTGTTGCCGGTTTATGAAAGAATGTATAAAAACATTTCCGCATTGATGGAGCTTAAAATGGAGCAAGGCGATGAAACCCGCGCGGAAGTTAACCGTAGCGCCTTGGTTAGCCTGATTATTGTAATTAGCTTGATTGTGCTGGCAATGTTGCTTGGTCTGTTTATCTCGGCCAAGATTTCCAATGGTATTGCTAAGCCTTTGGCAAATTGCGTTAGACGTTTGCAGGATTTGGCCCACGGTGATTTACATTCACCGCTGCCACAGGTGGATAGTAAGGATGAAATTGGCGATATGGTTGAAGCATCTCGGATGGTTATTGCTGATTTGACGACTGTTATTAGAGATATTGAACATTTGTTGGGCGAGATGGGCAACGGCAACTTTGATATTAGAAGCGAAAACGCTGACGCTTATGTTGGTGATTTGCAGCCGGTGTTGCTGGCTATCCGTAAAATCAACAATAATTTGAGCGACACTCTTAGCCAGATTGTGCAGTCTTCCGATCAAGTTTCTTCTGGCGCTGATCAGGTTTCCAACAGTGCGCAGGCTTTGGCACAGGGTGCAACTGAACAGGCCAGCGCTGTTGAGGAACTCTCTGCTACTGTTAATGAGATTACTCAGGGTGCAGAGCAGAATGCGGCTTTGGCTCAGGCCTCTATGGATATGGCCAATCAAGCTGGCGCTCAGGTTGTGACTAGTAGCGACCAAATGGGCAATATGGTTGAGGCGATGGAGGAAATCAAGAGCGCATCTGAAGAAGTTCGGGCTATTATTGGCACGATTGAGGATATTGCTTTCCAGACCAACATTTTGGCACTAAATGCTGCTGTGGAAGCCGCTCGGGCAGGTTCTGCCGGCAAAGGTTTTGCAGTGGTGGCTGATGAGGTGCGTAATCTGGCTTCTAAGTCGGATGAGGCAGCCAAAGCAACCAAAGACCGCATTGAGAATGCTATTACTGCGGTACGTAAAGGTAGCGAATATGTGGCTAATGTTTCAGAGTCTTTGGATAAGACCAAGGAATTGGCTGGTCAGGCCGTTGGTATGATGGGTAGCATTGCTGAAGCCAGTGAACATCAGGCTGAATCCATTGACCAAATTCGTGAGGGTATTGAGCAAATTTCCGCAGTGGTTCAGACAAACTCTGCCACCAGCGAGGAAACAGCGGCGGCTAGCGAACAGTTGTCTTCTCAATCTCAGATTATGGATCAGTTGATGGCTCGCTTCAAGCTGAAACGTGACACTGGTTTTGTGCCTCGTCAGGAATCTGCACCAGTTTCCTATAGCCAGCCGGAAAGCTACAGCGATTCTGGAATGGATTATAATAGTAAGTACTAATTAAGCAGCGCTTGTTTGCTACAAGTTAGTTGAACAATAAGAAGCCGCTCCTGGTTGAAAGGAGCGGCTTTATTATTTTAGTTGGCGGGGTGTGGTGACAGCGACAGAAACTTTTTGTTAGCTTAAAGATATGGACAAATCGCTGTCAATCTGTTACAATATAGGTTAAGAAAGAGGGTGCTTTGGCTTGGCAAAAAATGAAGAAATAATGGTGAAATCGGCAGAGCCGGCGGCACAGGCAATGCGGAGTCTGCGCCAGATTTTGTTGTCAGATGAGCAAATTGCTGATATGGCGACAATGTTTAAGATGATGGCCGACCCAACGCGGTTGAGGATTATTAACACGCTAATGGTTTCAGAGCTTTGTGTGCGTGATTTGGCGGAGCTTATGCAGATGTCGCAATCAGCGGTGTCACATCAGTTGGCTGCTTTGCGCAACAGTCGTCTGATTAAGTTCCGCCGCGAGGGGAAGCAGATATTTTACTCTTTGGATGATGAGCATATTGGTCAGCTGTTTAATCAATGCTTGGAGCACGCCAAGGAAAAGGAATGAAGTTAGGCTTTGTGTTGACCTTCATAAAAGAAAACAAACAGGGAAACGCCGATGATGATGGCGTAGCCCAACCAGCTGAAAAAATCTGGCACCTGGCTGAACAGTAGAAAGCCCTCCAGGCCGGCAAAAATTACAATGGTGTAATCAAAGATGGAAATTTGGCTGGCCGGCGCTTTGCTATAAGCATAGGTGATGCTGAACTGGCCGCCGGTGGCTGCCAGACCGGCTAAAATTAAAATCACGGTTTGTTGCAAAGTCATCGATTGGTAATTTAGCAGCAGATAAGGAACCAAAATTACACTGGAAAAAACGGAAAAAACAAACACGATAAAGGCTTTGTTGGCGCCGTGCTGGGTTAGCCAGCGCACACAAGCCATAGCAGAGCCAGCGCCAATGCCGCCTAAGGTGGCGATTAAGGCGGGGAAGGAGGAAAGCACATCAAAGCTGGGCCGGATGATACAGAGTGCGCCAACAAAGGCAAGCAGAATGGAAGTTGCCTGCACCTTACTCAATGGCTCCTTTAAGACCAGCCAGCAAAGAAAAACGGTAACAAAGGGCGAGAGGCGGTTTAGGATGGAAGCGTCGGCTAGCAGCATATGGTCAACGGCGTAAAAATTGCAAACCAGCCCCACCGTGCCGCAGACCGCCCGCAGCAACAGCCCTGGCGTGTGTTTCAGTTCTGCCCGCAGGCTGGGGCGTTCCTGCCAGAGGATTGCGCAAGCAAAGGGGATGGAAACCAGGTTGCGGAAGAAGCATTTTTGCAGGGTGGGCAAATCACCGGCCAGGCGCACCATAGCGCTCATAGTGGCAAAGCAGAAAGCGGAGGAGATGATCAGCAAAATGCCTTGAGCCTTTGGGCTGAGCCTGCGGAAGCTTTGGAAATTCATTTAATCACCTGCTTCTTAAATAATAGAAAACGGTCAGTTTATAATCTGACCGTTTTAGTGAAATAACAGAGTGCGCCGCTGTTTCCGTTAAAAGACAGCGGCGCACTTTAAAAGTCTGGTGCCGAAGACCGGACTTGAACCGGTACGAAGTTGCCCTCGACGGATTTTAAGTCCGTTGCGTCTGCCAATTCCGCCACTCCGGCAAAAAAACAAGGCCGCCGCTTAATTTGATGATAACGGCGGCGCATTGTTAAAAATGGAGGCGCCATCCAGAATCGAACTGGAGAATAAAGGCTTTGCAGGCCTCTGCCTTACCGCTTGGCTATGGCGCCTTAACAAAGAATATTATACTATATCTTATGCTGGATTGCAAGTAAAATTTCCAGATTTTTAGAAATTTTTTATTATTGTTATGAAGTCAAAAACACCCTGCAATTTGGAGCAGGGTGTTTTTGGCTTGTTAAAAATCTTAGTACTGAATAATCAGGCTGTCAATGCGTTGGAAATCGTTATCAGTAATGGTGTAGTAGTCGTCACTGTCTTTGGTGATTTGCACGGAAATGGTTTCCGGCTCCAGATAGTCGATTGTGCTGATGCGGGCGGAAACGCCGTCGATAATGCCGTTAATCCAAGTCTCTTCAAATTCATCATCAGACAAACTGTTAAATTCACCGTTGTTCAAACGAGCCTGGAAGTCATCATAGAAAGCGTCAAAATCCTCTTCAACATATTTGTCAATAATATCAATGGGGTAAACGGTTAAGGAAACCAAATATGTTTCGCCGTTTTTGGTGGTTTCGCCCAGCTCATATTTGCTCTTTGCGTAAATCTGTTTATACATATCTACAATTTTCTGCTGGGTGGCTTCGCTGAGGAGCTCATAATCACTTTGGAAGTAATCAGCAAAGTATTCTGCTTCCACCAGAATGCCTTCTTCATAGTATTCGTTGGCTTCTTCTCTGGTCAAACCGACTGATTTCAGGTGCGAATCCTCGCAGGTGCCCAGATAAATCACGTCCAGATTACCTTTCAGCAGGCCGGCTGCGTCAAAACCACCGCCGCAAGCAGCCAGAGCCGTCAGGCAAAAGACCAAAGCGGCCAGAGCACTACAAATTTTTAATTTTCTCATTTTGTAACACCTCTCCATTAAAATATTTTTTAGGGTCAAATATCGCCCCAGGGGAAACTATGCTGAATCAAGCTATTTTATAATAACTTGATGATAAACTTTTTTGCCTTTGCGCAGCAACAAACGGCCGTCGGAAAAATCGGCCTCGCTGATGGGCCGGGTGTGCTCAGCCACCCGCTCATTATTCAGATACACGCCGCCATCGGCAATCAGTCGGCGGCCCTCGCCGTTGCTCTTAATTAAGCCGCATTTGCTCAACAAAGCTAAAATATCCAATCCGTTTGCCAACTCTGCCGCCGGCAACTCAGTGCCTGGCAATTCTGCGGCGTTGGCTCCGGCCTGGGGAGCAAACAGGGCTTGGGCTGCGGCTTGGGCCTTTTCAGCCTCCGCTTCGCCGTGCACCAGCTTGGTCACTTCATAGGCTAGGCGGGCTTTGGCCTCGTTGATAGCTGCGTCCTGCAAAGCGCCTAGGCGGCGCACTTCGTCCATTGGCAGGAAAGTCAGCAGGGCCAGGCAGTTTTCCACGTCGGCGTCGTCAATGTTGCGCCAATATTGGTAAAAATCATAGGGCGATGTTTTGGTTGCGTCCAACCAAAGGGCGCCGCTTTCAGTTTTGCCCATCTTTTTGCCTTGGCTGTTGGTTAGCAACTTAAAGGTCAGGCCGTAAACCTGCGCACCGTCCATTCGCCGGCAAAGCTCCACGCCGCCGATAATGTTGGACCATTGGTCGTTGCCGCCCAGCTGCATTTTGCAGCCTAGCTGACGGTGCAGCTGCAAAAAGTCATAGCTTTGCATTAACATATAGTTAAATTCAAAAAAGGATAGACCGCGTTCCAGACGGTTTTTGAAACATTCTGCCGTCAACATACGATTGACGGAAAAATGAGTGCCCACCTCTCGGATGAAATCCACGTAATTTAAGTTCAGCAACCAATCGCCGTTATTCATCATCAGGGCGCGGTTGGGAACGTCGCTGTCAAAATCAATAAACCGGCTCATCTGTTTGCGGAATGCGACAATGTTGTCCAAAATAGTTTGCTGGGTCATCATCTTGCGCATATCCGTGCGGCCGGATGGGTCGCCAATCATGCCGGTGCCGCCGCCAAACAAGGCAATCGGCCGGTGGCCGGCCCGCTGCATATGGCTCATCACCATAATTTGAATGAAATGGCCCACGTGCAGGCTATCGGCAGTGGGGTCAAAACCGACGTAAAAAGTGACGCTTTCATTGCCCAAAAGGTCCCGGATTCCAGGGTCGGTGCTTTGTTCAATGTAACCGCGTTCCTCTAAAATATCGTATACGTTAGTCATAAATTTGCAAAATCTCCTTAATCAAACAAACCGCTTACGGATTTTTTGTTATGGATGAACTCAATGGTGCGGCCTAGCAGAGGCGCGATGGAAACCGTTTGAATTTTGGCGCACTGCTTTTCTTCCTCCGTCAGCGGGATGGTATTGGTAATCAGCATTTCCTTAATGGAGGATTGCTGGATGCGTTCCACTGCCGGCGGAGTGAACACCGCGTGGGTGCAGCAGGCGTAAACCTCATTAGCGCCGGCTTGTTCACTCAGGAAGTTGGCGGCGTTGGTGATGGTGCCTGCGGTGTCAATCATATCATCCACTATAATAACATTTTTACCGCGCACGTCGCCGATTATGCCCATAATTTCCGATTTGTTTGGCTCCGGCCGGCGTTTGTCAATGATGGCCAGGGTGCAGTTCAGGCGTTCGGCCAAATTGCGGGCGCGGGTTACGCCGCCGATGTCAGGCGAAACGACAACCACATTTTCCAACTGCTTTTCACGGTAGTAGTTGGCCAGCAGCGGCACGGCGGGCATATGATCCACCGGAATATCAAAAAAACCCTGGATTGAGCTGGTGTGCAGGTCAATCGTCACCATTCGGTCTGCCCCAGCCGCCGTCAGCAGGTTCGCCACCAGCTTGGCGGAAATCGGCTCCCGCGGCTTTTGCTTGCGTTCCTGGCGAGCATAGCCATAATAGGGGATAACCGTGGTGATGGATTTGGCCGAAGCGCGGCGGATAGCGTCCACCATAATCAGCAGTTCCATCAGGTTTTCATTTACCGGCGCACAGGTGGGCTGGATGATAAAAACGTTGTTGCCACGCACGCTTTCATTAATTTCCAGGCGTACTTCGCCGTCCTTAAATTTGGACACTTTGGCTTTGCTTAACTCCATACCCAAAAACTCGACAATCTCCTGAGCCAGCTCCGGGTTGGCATTGCCGGTGAAAATTTGTAATGCGGTGTCACTCATTGAAAATTCCTCCCTATGTTTTGCCCCAATTTGTTGTTTGTGGCGGCAAAACCTTTTAGCTGAAACATTATAATGTACACAAGCTGTGTTTACCCTAAAAATATTCGCCGGGATTTAGGTTTTTCCTGTTGGAATTTGGGTTTTTTTCAGTTTTTTTTAGGAGAAATTAAGCCTTATTATTTAAGGCACGCGGGCTTTTTTCCCGGCCCCAGTTGGCAATTTCCCTCTGTGGGCTGCGCTCCACCGCCAAAGCGCCGGCGTTCACTGTTTTGGTGATGGTGCTGCCGGCGGCGATGAAAGCGTCGTCTTCCACGCTGACGGGGGCCACCAAATTGGTGTTGCTGCCTACAAAAACATTGTTGCCAATTTTGGTCAGGTGTTTGTTGAGGCCGTCATAATTGCAGGTGATGGTGCCGCAGCCAATGTTTACGTTTTCACCAACTTCAGCGTCGCCGATGTAGGAAAGATGGGGCACCTTGCTGCCGTTGCCGATTTTGGCATTTTTAATCTCGGCAAAATCACCGATTTTTACATTGTCTGCCAAACGAGCGCCGGGCCTCAGATAAGCAAAGGGGCCAATCTCTGCCTTTTGGCCTGCTGTGGCCTGATTAAGCACCGATTTGGTGATGTGAGAGCCTGCGCCAACCTCGCTGTCGGTAATCAGACAATCACTGTCTAGCACGCAGCCGGGGCCAATTTTGGTGCAGCCGCGCAGCTGGCAGTTGGGATAAATTACGGTGTCCGCTCCCACCTCCACATCCAGCTCAATGCAGCAGCTGGCCGGGTTAATAATGGTTACGCCGGAGAGCATCAATTCCTCCGCTTTGCGGTGATAAAGCTCAGAGGCGGCGGCGGCCAGCTGTACGCGGTCGTTTACGCCGGTGGTTTCCAGCGGGTCGGCGGCCTGCACGGTATCCAGACGCAGACCTGCCTGGGCTAGCAGGCTGATAACATCTGTCAGGTAGTATTCTCCCTGAGCGTTATTGTTGTCCAGCTGGGCCAAGGCTTTTTGCAGAGCTGGGTAATCAAAAATGTAAGCGCCGGCGTTGATTTCCCGGATTTGCTTTTGCTCAGCAGTAGCGTCCTTTTCCTCCACAATAGCCTGCACGCTGCCGGATTTATCGCGCACAATGCGGCCATAACCGGTGGGGTTGTCCAGCAGGCAGGTCAGCAGCAGGCCGGCCAGAGGCTTGTCTGCGGCTTGATTGGCAAGACCGACGGCAAATTGCTCCTGCATTTGGCGCAGGGTTTCGGCCCGCAGCAGCGGCGTGTCTCCGCAGAGAATTAGCACCGCCTGAGTGTCCGCCGGGATTTTGGGCAGGGCTTGCTGCACACAGTGGCCGGTGCCAAGCTGTGGCATTTGCAGGGCAAAGTGGCAACCGGGCTGGCCTTGCAGGCTGGCTCGCACCTCGTCTGCGCCGTGGCCCACCACGATAACCTGCTCATCTACGCCGGCTGCGCGCACCTGGTGCAGCACCTGCTGGAGCATAGTGCGCCCCGCGGCTTTGTGCAGCACCTTGGGCAGGGCGGATTTCATTCTGGTTCCCTTACCAGCCGCCATTATCACAGCGGTGGTTTTTATGTTATTGGACATAATTTCAACTCCTAATTTAATAATTGTCTTGCTGACGCTGGCTTCGGTTTTTGCTATGCTCAGGCTCGCCAATCGTCTGGCAATCACATTATACCATAATAATAAAAAAAAATCTTGAAAAAATCTAAAAAAATTATAAAAAAGTCTGTTCAAACGGGCAATTTAGATGTATTATATAAGATAGAGCTTTTATAAGCAATTTTAGCGGATTAAGAGAGGTGAAAAGTATGGACGGCGACGCTGGTAGTAAACGAACCAAACCTAAAATATCACGATTGAATCCAGGGTACGCTAGCCTGCTTTTTTGAGTTGCGAGCAATCCGCTTGCAGCGGCGCGCCCTGGCAGAGGAGGAGTGCGCATGCTGACTATTTATAGAACGCCGCAGCCGGGCCAGGTGGACAATCCACCAGCTATGCAGCAGGCGGCAACAATGCAAAAGGGCGATTGGCTGAATTTGGTGAACCCCACCCCGGAGGAAATTCGGCTGGTTAGCGAGCAAACTGGTATTGCGGAGGAATTTATCCGCTATCCGTTGGATGATGAGGAGCTGGCCCGTGTGGAAACGGAGGACGGCCAGATTTTAATTATTGTGGACGTGCCCGTGATTACTGATTCCCCGGTGATTTACGACACCACGCCGCTTGGCATTGTGTTGAATGATGATTTTTTTGTGACGATAAGCCTAAACCAGCTGGATTTATATAACAGCTTTGCCGGCGGCCGGGTGCGTTCTGCCGCCACCTTTAAGAAAACCCGCCTGACCCTGCAAATTTTGCAGATTCAAACCAATATTTACCTGAAATTCCTGCGCGACATCAACCGGCGCTACGAGGCCTTGGAGGCCCGCCTGCGCCAGAATATGAACAACGATGACTTGAACGGCCTGTTAAACCTGCAAAAGAGCCTGGTTTACTTTACTACCTCGCTGCGGGCGAATGATAAGGTGATGGAAAAGCTTTTCCGCACCCGCACCATTCGGATGTATGAGGAAGACCGTGATTTGCTGGACGATGTGATTATTGAGAACAAGCAGGCCGTGGAAATGGCCGACATTTACACCACCATTTTGAAGAACTCTATGGACGCGCTGGCGGCAATCGCTAACAACAACCTGAGCAAGGTGATGAACTTTTTGGCGATGATTACTTTGATGGTGGCCGTGCCCACTTTCATCACCAGCTTTTTTGGTATGAACCTACCAATGCCGTTGGCCAGCCATCCGCTAACCACTCTGGTAGTGCTTTTGGCGTGCCTGCTGGCGATTGTGCTGTGTTATGTGCTGCTGCGGAAAATTAATTCATTAAAGTGACGGTTGAGTTATAATAAATTTAAGGAGGTAATTTTTATGACCTTAATTATTCAAAACCAAAATATTCCCAAATTGCCAAGCGAATTGGCTAAATTTGCTAAGCCTGTTCAGGCCAAAAAAGTTGAACCAACTGAAGCGCCTGGCAAGTATGATACGGTTTCCATAAGCGGAAAAAAGCCGGTTCAAGGGGTTATGCTGCTTGGCGATACACCGATTACTATGGATAGCGAGTTTGGCAAGCAGTTTAAGCCTAAGGAGACAACGCAATTTTCCAGCGATGAGGTTTCCGCCGTTGCCCGGCAGCTTTCGGCTTTGATGGATGAAAACAGCCAGGAGATGTACTTAAAAATTAGTTCTGGTATGAGTGAAAAGCAGCTGGCAGAACATTTTGGTAATATCGGCCAAAAGCTGGACGCAGCTTTGGCTGGCGGGGATATTTCGCAGCAGGAATATAACGACCTGAACGCTGGGCTGGAGAAATATGTTGAGGCAATTTCCGGTAAGGCTGAGCGGGAAGCGGCCTCCTGGGAGGTTGTGAAGCAAATGGCTCAAGCAACCAGGGCCAAGATTGAAAGCGGTTGTTCCAAGGAAGAGATGGCGGCTTACGCTAAAAGTAATGAAGAGAATTTTCAAAATGAGATAAGCAAATTTGTGGAAAAATATTGCCATATTGAGCGTTCTCTCTTAAATGAAATGATTAACCAGGTTAGGGGCGGCAAGAGTTTCTTCCCGGCGGGAACGGAGCAGGTTTATAAGCGCGAAAACGCAGCCGGTTACTTTAAGAATGCTTTATAATAGGCCATAATTAACATATAAAAAGGGCCTCCTTGTGGGGGCTCTTTTTGCTTAATAGAAAAATAGAGGTGATAATATGAACAGAGTATATCGCAAACAAATGGTGGAGGGCGTAACCATTCCGGCTATTATACACAACAGCAGTTACTTTTTAATTCAAATGGCCGTTTATGCGGACGGCATTGTCAGCTGTTGGCATAAAAGCGATTTGACACAGTTCCGCCAGGATTTGCGCCGGGGTTGGGTGACGCCAACCGTGCCGACTGGCAAGTGGCTTTCGGTTTTTCAGCTGGGCGATTATGAAATTCGGCAGGCCAAGTGGGCTTATGACGAGGCGCGCTTTTATAAACGGGTTCGGGCTGTGGTGAATAGTCTAAATCCAGAGATGGCAAACCTATACAAAACCACGCAGCGGGAAATTGATAAGTGGGAAAAGCGGCGGGTGGGGTTTTCGGCCAGCCCTACGCCCTGCAAGGAAAAGCCTGGCTTTGGCTATGACTTTTGGGACGGTGAAAGCGGCTATATTTTTTGCCGGAAGCAGGACAAACTGTATATTTCGCCGCTGACCTGCTATGCGGACAAAACCGTGCAGGTGGAGACCTTGGGTGAAAACTATTATAATATGGAAGAGATTGAGCAGCTTTTTGCTGAGGGCACGCTGACCACAGAGCTGAAAGGCGAGGAATGGGTGCGCATTGAGGGCTTGGGGGATTTGCTGCTGGCGTCAATGGACGGACTGGCTGAGATAACGGCTGCCGATAAGCTGGGCCAACTGGCTGACGATATTGCCAACCTGGTTGGCGAGGAGGACAGCTTGGATGTTTGCCGCAGGGCCTATCATTATTATCTGGAGGAGCCGTCGGATTTTTCCCGCGAGCGTCTGCGTCAAAAATATGAGGCGGTGCCGGAGCATTTGCGCATGTATCTGGGCGATATGGACAGCCGCGATACCGATTATATTCGGATTTTGTATCACCCGGAGGAGAAGCGGGAGGTGTAAGCCTGATTTGCCCATAACTATGGAGACCCTTAGGTAGGCTCTCAATGTTTGACGTTATCAGAACCGGAACCCACAGTGAATTATTTACTTTTTGCTGGCGGATTTAGCCAAACCGCCCCGCAATATCCCCCCAAACCCTGAAATCACCAGATTATTGCTGCAAAATGCCGCTTGCACGCTAAAAGAGGCGAGCGAAAACGGTAATCGGCCGCCCGGTTGCGACATGTTTTTTCTTCGCTTGCGTATATACTAATTAAGGAATGATTAATTAGTTTAGACGTTTAGATGGAGGGTGATTTTGATGGCGGACAAGCCGCAGGTTTTTCCCTTTCGGCGGGCGGAAACCGAGGAGCCGAGCAAAAAGACGGCCTGGCGACGGCTGGAAACAGCCGTGGGCGAGCGGGCGGAGCCTGACGCTGCTGAAAATAAGCCCCTACAGGTTTGGCAAAAGGAGTTTTGGGGCAAAAACATAAGAGTGCCGGACGTGGGGCCGGTGGATATTTTTTGTTTGGCGGCCGGAGTGCTGCTGGGTAAGGCGGAGGTTTTGGGCGGGCTGTATCCCTTTGGGGTGGCTTTTGCCGCGGCGGCGGTCATCAGCTACTGCCATTTTGCGCCTTTTCTGCTGGGTGCCGTGCTGCTTGGCAGTCTGCTGGCTTTGGGCAAAGGGGCCTGGATGTATCTGGCGGCAACCACGCTGGCGGCGGTGGTGCTGTATCTGCGGCCGCGGGATGAAAAACGCGATTGGTTTGCGGTGCCGCTGGTTTGCGCGGCGGCGCTTATCTCGCTTAGGGCTTTGGGCGAAATGCTGGCCGGTTCACTTTCAGCCTACAATCTGCTGTTGGTGTGCTTTGAGGGCTGTTTTGCGGCCGGGCTTTCATTGGTGCTGCTGATTGCTTTGCGTATTTTGCAGGAAATTGAGGATGTTAAAAGCCTTTCTGCGGATGAATTGGTCTGCTTGTTTGTGCTGTTTTTGGGCTGCATTTGCGGCTTTGGCGAGCTTAGCTTGGGCAGTCTTCAGCTGCGCGACGTTGTTAGCCGGCTGTTGGTGTTGCTGGCGGGTTTGTGGGGCGGCGCAGGCGCTGGGGCCGGCGTGGGCGCGTTGATGGGTATTTTGCCTAGCCTGGACCAAACTATTCCGCCGGCTACCATTGGTATGTATGCCTTTGCCGGCCTGCTGGCGGGCGCGTTTAAGGGCTTTGGACGGCTGGGGGTGGCTCTGGGCTTTTTGCTGGGCAATGTGATGCTGGGCATTTACATAATGGAGGCCAGTCAAATTCAGACGACTATGCTAGGCAGCTTTGCGGCGGCCGGCTTGCTGTTTTTGATACCGGCCGCTTTGGTGAAACGGGGCGAGAAGCTGTTTGTGGGCGTTTCCCTGCGCAGTGGCGAGGATGAAAACAATCGCCGGCGGTTGCGCTTTTCCGCCCGGCGGCTGCAAAATGTGGCTCATTTTTTCCGGGATTTGGCCAACGGTTGCCGGGCCGTGGGCGCTGGCGACAAGCGTACCGAGGAGCAGGAGCGCAATGTGGAAATGGTGTTAAATCATTTGTGTGGGCAGGTTTGCAACCGCTGTTCTATTCACAATTTATGCTGGTCGGTGGATGTGGAGGACACCTACCGCGGGGTGATGGGGCTTTTCAATGTGGCGGAGCAAAAGGGGTTTGCCGACGTGAAAGACGTGCCGGACAACTTTGGCCGCCGCTGCCCACATCTGCGGGAGCTGGTGGCCACCGTAAATTGCCTTTACGAGCTTTACTGTCAAAACAATTATTGGCAGTTGCAGCAGGCTAGTAATCGGGTGTTTCTGGCCGGGCAGTTGGAGGGCACAGCGGAGGTTATGGAAAAATTGGCCGGTGAAATGCTGGATAACGGCGGCGATTTGAACTATATGGAAAAAGCCCTGGCGCGGCGTTTTGCCAAGCAGGGGTTGGCCGTCAGCGGGGTGCAGATAACCCACCTGGGCGAAAAGAACCTGGATTTTTGGGTGAATATGGAGGATTGCCCCGGCGAGGTGGCTTGCCGCGATTTGGCGGCTAAGGAGGTCAGCCGGGTGCTACAAAAACGTTTCCGCACGCAGGAGGTCAGCTGCGGCAGTTCTGGCTGTGGGGCGGGTTGTTGCTTCCATATGCTGCGCGACGGAGCTAACACTCTGTTTGTGGGCAAGGCGCAGCTGGCCAAGGAGGGCAATCCTATCTGCGGCGATTCCGGCGATAGCGTAACCCTGGGCGAGGGCCGGCAGTTGTTGATGATTAGCGACGGTATGGGCGCGGGGATTCCGGCGGCGATGAAATCCGGCAGCGCGGTCAATATGCTGACGCATTTGCTGGAGGTGGGGTTTGACCGCTACACCGCAGTGGACACCGTCAACACCGTGTTGCTGCTGCAAGGCGGCGAGGAAGCTTTTGTCACCCTGGATATGTGCATTATCGACCGCTACGACAACAGCGCGGAATTTATTAAAACCGGGGCTGCGCCCAGTTTCATTAAGCGGGCCGGCAAGGTGCAGGTTATCAAAAACGCCTCCCTGCCGGTTGGTATGCTTCAAACGGTGGACAAGGCTATTTACAACGCGCAGCTGGAAGCCGGTGATATGGTGATTATGGCCAGCGACGGTTTGTTAGACGCGGATAGCCAAACAGATTTGGATTGGCTGGTGGCTCTGCTGGAGGATAACAGCATTGAGGATGCGCAGGTGATGGCCGAATTTTTGCTGGGCAAAGCGGTTTCGCTTTCCGGCGGCCGGCTAAAAGATGATATAACCGTGCTGGTGGCCCGCGTGGCCTGAAAAAGCGGAAAATTTGGATAAGCTCTTGGAGCAAAGCTCCGAGGGCTTATTTATATTTGGTAAAAAGAGGTTTTAGAGCCTTGGGGCGAGAATTAAACCTAGATGATAAAAATGGCGAAAGGGAGGCGGAACCGTTGAAGCCTTTTTTGTTGCGCTTAAAGGCTAATTTGCAAGAATATCTGACGCCGCCTTGGCCGCTTTTGGTGGTTGGTTTTTCCGGCGGGCGCGATTCCGTGGCCTTGCTGCACGCCTTGTGGCGCTTGGCGGAGGACAGCGGGGATTTTGCTTTGCTGGCGGCGCATTTTAATCACGGGCTGCGCGGGGCGGAGGCCGACGCTGACCAGGAATTTTGCCGGGATTTTTGCAGTCGCTTAGGCATAGAATTTTGCTGGGGGCAGGCGCAGGGGCTAAACCGCGGCGGCGATGTGGAAAACCGAGCGCGCCGGCAACGCTATGCTTGGCTGGAGCAAACCTGCCAGCAGGAGGAGGCCAAGGGGTTTGGCCCGGTGTGGCTGCTTTGCGCTCATCATCTGGAGGACCAGGCGGAAACTGTGTTGCTGCACCTGTTGCGTGGCAGCGGTTCGGCAGGGCTGGCGGCAATGCGTAAACGACGGGGACGCTTGCTGCGTCCTTTGTTGGACGTGCAGCGGGCGGATATTGAGGCCTATCTGACGGCAAACGGTTTGAGCTGGCGGGATGATTCCACCAACAGCAGTTTGGTCTACACTCGCAATCGGGTGCGCGGCCAGCTTTTGCCGCTGTTGCAGCAGCTTAATCCACAGGCGGCGCCGGCTTTGGCTCAAACGGCTGAGATTGCCGCGGCGGAGGCGGATTTTCTGGCGGCCTGCCTGGCGGAGCGAATGCAGCAGGCCACGGTTTTGGCGGATGGCGTGGCCTTGCCGCTTGCTTTTTGGCAAAAGCAGCCGCTGGCTATGCAACGGTTACTGGTGCGGGCCTTGTGGCAAAAGGCGGCTGGGCGTTCGGTCTGTTCTCTCAGTTTTGAGCAGACGGAGGCGGTGCGCCTTTTGCCGTTGCATAAAACTATCCATTTGCCGGGCGGCGTGGCGGCGTTGAAAAATCGCGATTGGCTTAGGCTGTTGCGGCAAACGGACGAGGCCTTGCAGCATCGGCGGGCCAAAAGCCAGGCGGGGCAGTTAAAAAATTTGCCAAAAAAATAAATTTTGCTAATAAGTTTAATTTTAGTTAATATAGGTAAGTTACAATTTAATTGGTACAGTTTCTAAAAAAATATAGGCAAAAATTTTAAAAAATATTTGAAAAAACTGTTCCAAGTGTGATATAATACATGTTAAATGCCGACGCAGGTTTACTGTCGGATTTTTGGTGTAGTAAGGAGTGAATAAAGGCTTTGCAAAAGCAATTTAAGAACGTAACGATTTTTTTGCTGCTGGTTTTAATGGTGGTTTCCCTCTATATGATTAGCGCGGACACGCAGCCTCAGGCCAGAGAGCTCAGCTATATGGGGGAATTTCGGCCGATGGTGACCCAAGGCCAGATTGCCAGCGTGGAGGTTCGCCCGCAGGGCAACGACACTACGGTTTACACCGGCAAGCTGAAAAATGGCACGGAGTTTTACACCCAAGGCCCCACGGATGACACAATCTCGGCCTTTTTGGAGGAAAACGGCGTTACCAATGTGGTTTACAACGGTGTGCCGGAGCCAAGTTTTTGGTCGCAGCTGCTGTTATCATTGTTGCCAATTTTGTTAATCGGCGCGTTCCTGTTCTTTATGTTTAATCAAGGGCAGGGCGGCGGCAAGGTTATGCAGTTTGGTAAAAGCCGGGCCAGGCTCTATCTGGATGAGAAAAAGCGTACCACCTTTAAGGATGTGGCTGGCATTGACGAGGTTATCGAGGAGCTTGCTGAGGTGGTGGACTTTTTGAAAACGCCCAAAAAGTACAATCAGCTGGGCGCGCGAATTCCTAAAGGCGTGTTGCTTTACGGCTCGCCTGGTACGGGCAAAACTTTGCTGGCCAAGGCCACGGCTGGCGAGGCCGGAGTGCCGTTTTTCACCATTAGCGGCTCCGATTTTGTGGAGATGTTTGTGGGCGTGGGCGCTTCCCGTGTGCGCGATTTGTTTGATACCGCCAAAAAGCATGCGCCGTGTATTATCTTCATTGACGAGATTGACGCAGTGGGCCGGCAGCGCGGTTCCGGCGTGGGCGGCGGCCACGATGAGCGTGAGCAAACCCTGAACCAGCTGTTGGTGGAAATGGACGGCTTCTCTGCCAACGAGGGCATTATTGTGATGGCCGGCACCAACCGGCCGGATATTCTGGACCCTGCTTTGTTGCGTCCCGGCCGTTTTGACCGGCAGATTGCCGTTGGCGCGCCGGATATTAAAGGGCGCGAGGCCATTTTGCATGTGCATGCTCATGGTAAGCAGATTGCCGACAATGTGGATTTGAGTGTTATTGCCAAACGCACGCCGGGCTTTACGGGCGCTGATTTGGCTAACCTGCTGAACGAGGCCGCTCTGCTGGCTGCTCGCCGTAACAAGGTTAAGGTTGAGATGGAAGAAGTTGAGGAAGCCGTGGAGCGCGTGATTGCCGGGCCGGAGAAGAAATCCCGCGTTATTAATCCGCGTGAGAAAAAGCTGGTTTCCTATCACGAGGCCGGGCATGCTGTCAGCAACTACTATTTGGAAAATACAGACCCTGTGCATAAGGTGAGCATTATTCCCCGCGGCGGGGCTGGCGGCTACACTTTGATGTTGCCGAAGGAAGATATTAATTATCAGACCAAAACTCGTATGCTGGAGCAGGTGGTGGTAATGCTGGGCGGCCGTATGGCGGAAAAATTGGTGCTGGGCGACATCAGCACCGGCGCTAGCAACGATTTGGAGCGGGCCACAGATATTGTGCGCCAGATGATTACTCGCTACGGAATGTCGGAGCGGTTGGGCTCTTTGACCTTTGAAACTGACCGCAATCATATTTTCCTGGGCCGCAGCCTGGGGGCTGAGCGCAACTACAGCGAGGAAACGGCTTGCGAGATTGATAAGGAAGCTAAGCGTTTGATGGACGAGTGCTATCAACGTTGTCAGGATATTTTGAACACCCATATGGATAAGCTTCATTTGGTGGCTCAGGTTTTGATGGAAAAGGAAACTATTGACGCTGATGAGTTCTATCGTTTGATGGAAGGCAAAACGGAAGATGCGCAGCCGGAGCTGAACGCCGATGATGATAATAACCGCAACGGCGGCGAGGGCGCTGGCAGCACGGAGGCCTCCTTGCTGGAAGCGATTGAAAACGTCCGCAATGCTTTGGGCGTTGATGATAATTTGGGCCGGCCATTTGCCTGATTGGTTGAAAATGAAATAGGGTAAGGAGCAATGCGCTCTTTACCTTGTTTCTGGTTTAAGAGAGGAGTCTGTACATTGTCGTTAAGCAGCAGCAAACAGATGGAGCGAGTGAACGCTCTGCTTAATCACCCCACCTATCAGGGTTGGATTATCGCCAACAATCAGGCGGAGCAGGGCCGCGATTTTTGCCGGCACGGAGTGGAACACGCCTTTGATGTGGCGCGCATTGCTTATGCTTTGTGGCTGGATTGCGGCGGCAATCCGCTGGCGAAAGATATTGTTTATGCCACGGCTTTGCTGCACGACGTGGGGCGTTGGCAGCAATATGCCGACCCGGATGTGGACCACGCCGCGGCCTCGGCGGAGTTGGCCGAGCCGTTGCTGCTGGAGGTTGGCTATCATCCTGAGGTGGCGGCCGAGATTTGCCGGGCGGTGCGTGCGCACCGCAAGGAGGCGGAGCAGGAGCGCGGCCTGGCTCAGGTTATCAGCCAGGCGGACAAGCTGAGCCGCCCGTGCTTTTTGTGCCCCAGCCGCGCTAAATGCGCTTGGCCGGAGCAGAAGAAGAACAAGGAGCTTATATATTAATGGATGATTTTAATTTAACCTGGCTGGCGAACGGGGCCGGCGGCAGCCGGCAGCCTGGCTTGCAGGCGGAGCTGCGGCGGTTGGGCGTGGGGCCTTATGCTTGCCGGCATATGAGCGCCAAGGGGGATTTTTATGCCCTGCGCGCGGAGAACCTGCGGGCCCCGGCGGCCAACATTTTGAAGCAGGAGTTTTTGGCTAAAGGGGCGGAGGCGGCCGTGCACCCGCAGGTGATTTTGGGCCAGCCGGAGCGCTCGGCGGTGCTGATGTTGGCCACTGCCGCTCAATATAAGCGCATTTGCGAGGGCCTGCGCCGGCAACAGTTTGGCTTGCCCGCCCTGGCGGCGGAGATTGAGCAGGCTTTGCTGAACATTGGCCGGGAGGAATGGCAGTTGCCTGTTTCTGGACAAAATCGACAAATGACGCTGAGCACGAATACGCAAATTATGGGCATTTTGAATCTGACCCCGGATTCTTTTTCCGACGGCGGCAGTTATGCCAGCGTGGAACAGGCGGTGGAGCGGGCTTTGCAAATGCAGAGCCAAGGCGCTTATATTATTGATGTGGGCGGAGAGAGCACCCGGCCGGGCCACCAGCAGATTAGCGAGGCAGAGGAAATCAGCCGGGTTGAGCCGGTTATTCGGGCTTTGCGAGCGGTTAGCGACGTTTTGATTTCTATTGACACCTACAAACCGGCAGTGGCCAGGGCGGCCCTGGCGTCCGGTGCGGATATGATTAACGATATTTGGGGGCTGCAATGCCCGGACGACCCAGAGCGGCGGATGGCGGCCCTGGCGGCTGAGTTTGGCTGCCCGGTGATTGCGATGCACAATCGGGCGGAAATTGCGGCGGATTTAGATGTGCCGCAGGAATTGGCCCGCTTTTTCCGGCGAAGCCAACAAATTGCCGAGCAGGCCGGTATGCAGGCGGAACAGCTGATTTTTGACATTGGCTTTGGCTTTGGCAAGGAGCCGGGCCAAAATATGCAGGCTTTGGCTGCGGCGCCTGCCTTGCGGATTTTAGGCCGTCCCTTGCTGGTGGCGGCCTCGCGCAAGTCCACCTTGGGCTTGTTGACGGGGCGGCCGGTGCAGGAACGTCAGACGGCCACCGACGCCACCACGGCGGCGGCGCAGCTTTTTGGCGCGGCGTTGGTGCGCGTGCATGATGTGGCGGCGACGGCCGACGTGCTGGCTGTTTGCAGGCCGCTTTATCAAATCAACCAGAACCGGGAGGTAATTTGATGTTTAATGATATTTGCCATCAGGATAAAATTATTTTACCGGAGCTTAGCTTTTGGGCTTGCCACGGGGTTTTTCCGCAGGAACATGAGCAAAAGCAGGAGTTTAAGCTGCGGGTGGAGCTGATTTTGGATACGGAAGAGGCCGCAGAATCCGACGATTTGGCGGATACCGTGGATTATGGGCAGGTTTATCGTCAGATTGAGAAGATTATGCTGGGGCCTCGGCATAATCTGCTGGAGAGCTTGGCCTCGCAGATTGCTCACACGCTGCTGGCTGACGAGCAGGTGCAGGCGGTGACGGTGCGGCTGGAAAAATGCCTGGCTCCGTTGGCTCCTTGCCTTAATGCGCCGGCCGTGTTGGAGTTGACTCGCACAGTGGCTGATTTTGGTATGTGAAAGCAATGGCGGAGCATGAGGTATATTTAAGCTTGGGCAGCAACTTGGGCGACCGGGCGGAAAATTTGCGCCAGGGGTTGCGGCTGCTGGCTCAGGGCGGCGTTCAGCTGCAAGCGATTAGCCGGGTTTATCAAACAGCCCCTTGGGGCGGCGTGCCACAGCCGGATTTTTACAATTTGGCCGCTTTGGTAAGCACTGACCTGCCGCCGCCGCCGCTGTTGCAGCTGGCTAAAGCGGTGGAGCAGAAAGTGGGGCGGCAGCCGGGACTGCGTTGGGGCGCCAGGGTGCTGGATATTGATATTTTGTTGTATAAGGAGTTGACTTTTTCCGCTGAGTGGCTTAAAATTCCCCATGTGGATATGCACCGCCGGGCTTTTGTGCTTATTCCGTTGCTGGAATTGGCTCCGCAGCTGGAAATTCCCGGCCGGGGCCGTGCGGCGCAGCTTTTGGCGGCTCTGCCGCCGGCGGAGCGGATGGGAGTGGTTCCGGTGCTGGATTTGCCGGATTTTAAGCCGTTGGTGGAGGCAGCTTCAACTGAGATATAAATACATATAACAGAAAGGGGTAAACATTTTATGGAATTGATTAGAAGCGTGGCGGAGATGGCCGCTTTAGGCAAAAAATGGCGGGCGGAAAACCTGCAAGTTGGTTTGGTGCCCACAATGGGCTATCTGCACGAGGGACATCTGGCGCTAGCTCAAAGATCCGTGGGCGAGAACGATTTGACGGTGCTGAGTATTTTTGTCAACCCGATACAGTTTGGCCCCAGTGAGGATTTGGCGGTTTATCCGCGCGATTTGGACGGCGATTTGGCGAAAGCCGGCTCAGTGGGCGTAAATTACGCTTTTGTGCCGGAGGCGGAGGATATGTATCCGCAGGGCTTTGCCACCGCTATGAATGTGGCCAAGGTTTCGGAAACTTTGTGTGGCGCCAGCCGCAAGGGGCATTTTGAGGGCGTGTGCGTGGTTTTAACCAAGCTGTTTAATCTGGTGCAGCCGGCCAATGCTTATTTTGGCCAAAAGGATGGCCAGCAGTTGGCTGTGGTGCGCAAGCTGGCCAAGGATTTGAATATGCCGGTGCACATCTGCGGCGTGCCGATTGTGCGCGAGGCAGACGGCCTGGCCAAAAGCTCCCGCAATGTGTATCTGGATGCGGAATGCAGGCAGCAGGCGTTGGTGCTGAGCCAAAGCTTGTTGCTGGCTAAACGGCTTTTTGAAGAGGGCGAGCGCGACGCCGGCCTGATTAAGGCGGCCGTGCGGGCGCATATTGAAACCGCGCCGTTGGCTCAGATTGAATATGTGGAAATGGTGGACGCTGTAACAATGCAGCCGGTGCGCCGGCCGGATAGTCAGGTTATGCTGGCGGTGGCCGTGCGTTTTAAGGGCACCAGATTGATTGATAATGTGTTATTGGGATAATTAACTTGTTGATTTATCTTGATTTCTGCGTTATAATTTATTATAATATAACAATAAAAAATTAAAACAATGATCGAAAAAATAACCTAAATTTATGCAGGAGAGGCTGGGATTTAAATTATGAGTAAGCTTTTAATCGTCGTTGATTACCAAAAGGACTTTGTGGACGGAGCATTGGGCTTTGCCGGGGCGGAAGCTTTGGACGAGCGGATTGCTGCGAAAGTTAAAGCCTATTTGGCCAACGAGGATAAGGTTGTGGTAACCTTGGACACTCACGATGAAGAATATTCACGCACTCAGGAGGGGCGCAAGCTGCCGGTGCGTCATTGTCTGCGCGAGAGCGACGGCTGGCGCATTTTTGGTGAAACTGCCGCCCTGGTGGAGGATTGCCGGGCTTTTGAAAAGCCCACTTTTGGCTCAGGCCAACTGTTTGATTATCTGCGTAGCTCGCAGTGCTTTGAACAGATTGAGCTTTGCGGATTGGTGACTAATATGTGCGTGTTGAGCAACGCCGTGCTGGCAAAATGCGCTCAGCCGGAGGTGCGCATTGTGGTGGACGCAGCCGCCTGCGCCGCGCCAGACCAGGAAATGCACCAGGCAGCTCTGAAAGTTTTGGAAGGGTTGCAGGTTGAAGTGATAAATAAAAAATAATTTGCAGAAATAGCTTGCATTTCTCGCTAAATAGTGTATACTATTAATACTATCACATCATTGTAAATGATGATAACCCTTTTTTATTGCTACCTTGGAGGTTAAAGCAGAATGAATCTTACCATGTTAAAGGCCAAACTGCACCGTGTGACGGTGACAGAGGCAAATCTGAATTACGTTGGCAGTATCACTATTGATTCGGATTTGATGGCCGCCGCCAATATTTTGCCCAATGAACAGGTGCATGTGGTGGATAACAACAATGGCTCCCGGTTGGTTACTTACGCTATTCCGGGGCCGGCAGGTTCCGGTGTGATTTGTCTGAACGGCTCAGCCGCCAGATTGGTTCAACCCGGAGATATTGCCATTATTATGGTTTACGCTACGATGAGCGAGGAGGAAGCTAAAAGCTTCAGCCCCACCGTGGTGCTGGTTGATGACAAAAACCAGATTGCGGAGGTTTTTGCGGAAAAACACGGCGAAATCAAATAAACCGAAAATTAAACAGAAAAGCGGCCCAGACCGGTTCCAAAATCCGGCTTTGGGGCGCTTTTTCTGTTTAATAAGGAAAATATTCCGGCATAACCAGCTCCCTTGTTGCCGCATAAGCTAATATTAAAGCTGAGAACACAGGGAGATTAGGCGCATGAGAATATATTTGGATAACAGCGCTACCACCAAGCCTTATCCAGAGGTGGTGGCGGCGATGCAGCAGGTTTTGCAGGACAACTGGGGCAACCCCAGCGGTATTCACAGCTTTGGCCGCGACGCTTACGACGCTATGAGCGCCGCCCGCCGCCAAGTGGCTGCTCTGCTAGGTGCGGAGCCAGATGAGATTTATTTTACCTCTGGCGGCACAGAAGCGGATAACCTGGCCATTTTGGGTGTGGCTGGCCGCTTTCAGCGTGGGCATATCATCACCAGCAGCATTGAACACGCGGCCGTGTTGAACTGTTGCCGCTATCTGGAGGGGCAAGGGTTTGAGGTTACTTATCTACCGCCGGACGAGGATGGTCTTATCAGCCCGGCTCAGGTGGAGCAAGCCCTGCGGCCGGATACCCTGCTGGTGAGCCTGATGTTGGCCAACAATGAAATAGGCTCCTTGCAGCCGGTGGCGGAATTGGGCCGTCTGCTGGCTGGGCGCGGCGTGTTGCTGCACACAGACGCGGTGCAGGCCGTGGGTAAGGCGCCGGTGCAGGTGGCGGAGCTGGGCGTGGATATGCTGACCCTCTCTGCTCATAAAATCAACGGGCCCAAGGGGTGCGGCGCGCTTTATGTGCGGCATCAAACAGACTTGCAGCCGGTGCTTTGGGGCGGCGGACAGGAGCGCAGCCTGCGCAGTGGCACAGAAAACCTGCCGGGTATTGTGGGGCTGGGTGTGGCCGCGGAACTGACGGCCCAGCGTTGGCCGCAACAGGCCAGGCGGGCGGCGGCCGCCCGTGATTGCTTTTGGCATGAGCTTAGCCGGCAGTTGCCCGGCGTTGTGGTGAACGGCGGCTGGGAGAGGCGGCTGCCCGGCAACTTGAATTTAAGCTTTGAGGGTCTGGAGAGCGCGGCCCTGCTGTTGTTTTTGGATATGGCCGGGGTGGCGGTCAGCGCGGCGTCTGCTTGCAGCTCCGGCCGGGCGGAGCCGTCGCACGTTTTGCAGGCCTTGGGCTTGCCGGAATGGCGGCTGAAAAGCGCGGTGCGCCTGAGCTTTGGCTGGGAGAACACTTTGATGGAGGCCCGGCAGGCGGCGGCGATTGTGGCGGAGCAGGTGCGTTTGCTGCGCCAGGAAACGGCGGCGGAGCAGTTGGACGAAAGCTTCAGCCAGCCCGGCGACTGATGGAAAGGAGGCGGTTGCTTTATGGAATGGCGGCGGATACGTTGGCTGCGCCTGTTGGGCGTGCTGTTGGCTGCGTTTTTGTTGTTTTGCCCAACGCTTATCCTGCTGGCTTGGGGCGGTTGGCTGCGTATCATAGGTGTGGCGGCCTTGCTGCTCTGGCTGGGGCTGGCGGCTTGGGTGCTGGAGGCCTGGCTGGTCTGGCGGCAGGAGGGAGATGAATACATCTGACCTTTTGGCTGGATTTTTTTGCTAAACCAGGTTTAGGCTGCTGATGAGCGGACATAATATAGCCATAAACTTAAATTTTAGGAGCTGATATTATGCCGGGATTTGAACATAAAGCCTTTACACAAAGCAAAGTGGAAATACATGAGCCTGAGCTGGCGGCTATGGTGATGCGCGGGGATTATCTGGGGCGGCGGGCCCGTTTGCTGCGGCGTTGGCGTTGGGCTTTGGCGGCGGCTCTGCTGCTGTTGCTGGCGGTGGCAGCATTGCTGCTTTTGGTTGGGCCGGGGCAGCGGGCGGCGGCGCAGGATTTGCCTCTGCGCCTGCATATTATTGCCAACAGTGATAATGCGGCCGACCAAGCTTTGAAGCTGCAAGTGCGGGACGCTGTGGTGGAGTATCTGACGCCGCTTTTGGCGCAGGTGCAAACCAGAGAGGAGGCGGAGCAGCTGCTGGCGGAACAACTGCCGCAGCTGGAAGCCTTGGCGGCCGGAATGACGGCTGATTTTGGCTATGGCGCGCAGGCGGAGATGGGCCGCTTTGATTTTCCCGCCCGGCGTTACGGTCAGCTGCAACTTCCGGCAGGGGAATATCCGGCTTTGCGTCTGGTTTTGGGCGAGGGCGAGGGGCATAACTGGTGGTGCGTGCTGTTTCCGCCGCTTTGTTTTGTGGACGAGGCTGGGGAGTTTAACGTGAGCGGCAGTGCGCCGGAGGGCTCTCTGCTGGCTGGTGAGCGGCAGGTGAAGCTGAAAATTTGCGAGATATTTAATCAGAAGTAAGGCGGTATTTTTTAGCGTGGTCAGGCATAGGTTGTCTTGAGGTGGTTTGCGATGTTTAAAATTTCTGACTTACGCAATAAAGATATTATCAGCCTAAGCGAGGGCAAACGTTTGGGCCCGGTGCGGGATGTGGAGGTGGATTTGGCGGCCGGGCGAATTGTGGCCTTGATTTTGCCGGGCAGCAGCCGTTTTTTAGGGGTTTTTACCCGCGGCGAGGATGTGGTGGTGCCTTGGGAGCAAATTAAGAAGATTGGCGTGGATGTGGTGCTGGTGGATGGGCCGCCGACCGCCTGGCAATCAGGGCCAAAGGCCCGCCGTCGGGCGGCCGAGGAGGAATTGCCGCCGGATGATTTGCTTTGGGAGGATTGAATAATCTGCTGAATTTTCGCTTGACAGCCAGCCCTGTTGTGTAGTAATATTTTAAGCATAAGGAGGGGTTGGCATGCGTTGTTCATTTTGTGGTTATCCAGACTCAAAGGTGTTGGATTCCCGCCCTGTGGAGGATGGGCGTAGTATTCGCCGGCGGCGGGAATGCCTCAGCTGTGGTAAACGGTTCACAACGTATGAGCGGGAGGAGGAAACCAGCCTGCTGGTGGTGAAGCGCGATGGCAACCGGGAAATTTTTGATAAAAGCAAAATTTTGGCCGGACTGGTGCGCGCCTGTGACAAACGGCCAGTGCCGGTGGCTGTGTTGGAACAGTTGGTGCTGGACGTGGAAAAGGAGCTAAAAAATTCTATGGAGCGGGAAGTGCCTGCCATGCGCATTGGGGATATGGTTATGGAACGCCTGCGCGCTGTGGACGACGTGGCTTATGTGCGCTTTGCCTCGGTTTATCGCAAGTTTGAGGATGTGGAAACCTTTATTCAGGAGATACATAAAATGATGGAGGCCGCCCCTAAGGAATAAGGGCGGCCTTTGATATTGATATTAAATATGTTACAATGCTTTTTGGAAAGGGCTGACCCCATTGCGGCCGACGCTTTCTTATATAAATGCGCAGCGTTTTGTTAAATGGCATTGTGGTTAAATATGCGATTTATTATTATCTTGGCATTGCGCTAACAGCCAGATAGAACAGTTCGCCGTCTGCGGGGTTGATATAATAACTCACTATCAGATCGCCCCAATAATTATCATATAGCTGCAAATTGGGCGTTTCCTCGCTGCCGCTGCACACCAGCTGACGGGCGTTGGGCGGATATTCCTCGCCAATATAGCGGCCGGTGCTTACGTATTCCTGCAAAGTGGCGGTGTAGATGATTTGCCCGTTGCGGTTTTCCAGCTGCAAATCCGTCAGCCGATACATAGGCGGTCCCGCCCAGCCGCAATCCATCAATATGTAATATTGACCGTCAAATTCCCATTTGTTAAGCGGCTCGGCCTCCACCTGCACGCCAAAATGGGTTTGGATGTAAGCCTGAATTTGGCTGGCGGCGGTGCCCATTATGTTTTCCCGGCCATAAGCCAGCCAAGCCCGGCGGTCGGTAACAATATCTGGCGCTATCCAAAGCGTTGGCCAGGCGTTTGGGTCTGTTAAGTCAAGCGGCTGCCAGTACCAGCGCAGCGATTGCGCCACAGCCAGATAAATATAGGCTCCAATGTGCTGCGGCGGTTCACCTTCAGCAAAACCGGGCAGAAAGTCCCAGCGCATCACTTGGGCCAAATCATAATATTGCTCGCGCAGCTCAGTGGTTGGCTGCACCGTGCGGCTTTCGCCCGGCTGTAGGGCGGCAATATCCTTAGTCAGCAATTCGTCGATTTTTTGCAGCAAGGCGGCGCATTGCTCGCCGCCATAAGGAGCATATTGCAGCGGCTGCCGCTGCACAAAACGAAAGAGTGTTGTTTGCTCATTTGATTGACTACTACAGCTTGTCAGTACAAGGGCAACTAACAGCAAGCAAAGCAGTTGGCGATAAAAATGGCGCATTTTAATCAGGCCCCTTTTTCTTATATTTAATTGCAAAATTATATACCATTGCCGCGGCAATGGCAATGTGTAAGGCCAGGTTTTTAGCTGTTTGCTTCGTATTGGCTGAGCAGCTTGGCCTTGCGTTGTATTTGCTCCAGCAGACGAATGTAAATTAGCAGGCTGTCATTATGTGGCATAGTGTTTGCTGGCGGCAGTTTAAGCACCTCGTAGAGCGCTCTTAAAGCGCCAACGGCCTGTTCCAACTCTTTAAGAGCCTTGTCAAAATCGGCTAGTTGTATATTTTCTGACATTTTATCACCTCTTAACTTAAATTATAACATTAAAGCCAATGTTTTGTCAATTATAAATAGCATTATAATAACAAAACATCAAAATGATTAGATTTTATTATAAAGATGTATTATATTTGTAATAATAAAACATCTTTATAATAAGAGGAGTGATAAAATGCTTGCTGAAAGGATTAAGCATTTAAGGGAGCAAAGGCCGATGACTCAGGTTGATTTGGCCAAGTATCTGGGGGTTACGCGCTCTGGCGTCAGCGCCTGGGAGATGGGCATTTCAGTGCCCTCCACGCAGTATATTGTGGAGCTGGCCAAGTTTTTTAACGTTTCAACGGATTATCTGTTGGGAATGGAGGAAACCGCCAGTGTTAGCTTGCAAGGCCTTACAGAAAAGGATATTCAAATTGTTTATAGTCTGATTGAGCATTTGCGCAGTAAGGGCGCCAACAATGAGGAATAAGTTGCTATACTAAAAAGGTGACTGCCGGATTTGGCTAGTCACCTTTGTGCATAATGTAAAAAAATGTTGCTACTGTTGATAACAGTAGCATACTTTGCTATAAGACATACACCCATTTGCTTCGCTCAGGGGTGGTTCACATTAAGCTCTTTTTGTAGCTAATTTTTGAGGGCTGACCCTATTTGAGGCCGACTCTTTCTTTATTTTTATTATATAATATGCACAGCGTTTTGTTAAGTGATGTGTTAGTTATCTGTATTATAATAATCATATTGGATATTTACGTTGGCCATTATATCAACTTCTTTTCTCTTATTTATATATCATTGCAGAGAGAATAGCAAGCCCGTAAGTTTTTTATAGGTTATGAAAAAATGTTGCTATTTGATATTAAATGTGTTATAATACCACCAAGAAAGAGTTTGGTTTTAACTGGCGGTTAGCCCTCAGCACACTATCGCAAACGTACGGAGTGGGAGAGGGTTTGTAAGCCCTCTCTTATTCCTGCAAAAACGAGAGGGGGTGATTGCATGACTTTTTTAGAGGTTTCTGCATTACTTATACTGTTAATAACAGTAGCAGATTTCGCTATAAAACATTGCAACAAAAAATAGCCGCTATCCACTACCAATAGGTTACGGCTATTTTTGTAGCTAACTATTGAGGGCTGACCCCATTGAGGCCGGCTCTTTCTTTATGTTTATTATATAATATTTGCAGCGTTTTGTCAAGCTTAATTTAGTGCCAGCGTTCGGATTGCTCCAAAACAGGCTGGCCGGCCGCCAGTGATTCGGTGACTTTCAGAATACGCTGATTGGCTGAGCCGCGAAAGTTTAGCTCCAGATTGCGCTGGGCCAAAATGAAAGGCCCGTCAATCAAAGTGTCGCATAGCTCCAGCAGTTGACGCACGGCAGGCTCAGGCAGTTCAAGCAACTGTTCAAATGTGTAGCCGGTGTAAATGGCCAACTCCAGCCCGGCCTGCTTGATTAGCTGGGCCAACGGTAACAGAGCCGCGGCTTGGGCCATCGGTTCGCCGCCGCTGAAAGTAACGCCGGAAAGCAGAGGGTTTTGCTGAATTTGTTGCCAAATTTCCTCGGTGGTGGTTGGCTGGCCGCCGGCAAAATCCCAGGTTTGCTGATTGTGGCAACCGGGGCAATGGTGCGGGCAGCCTTGCACAAACACAGTCAGCCGAATGCCAGGGCCGTCGGTGATAGAATCATTGACGATTCCGGCTAGCTGAATGGTCTGGGGAGTAGATGAGGTTGGCTGTTCCTCGCAATTAGCCGACATTGTGCTTCACGCGATCCTTTTCCTCGGCGCGTTTGGCATTGTTGAAACGGTCCAAGGTGCCTACCAGATAGCCGGTGATGCGGCGGATGCGCTCAAAGCCCACGCCCTCGCCTACCATAACGTCATTTTGCGGATTAGTGTTTTTATTGTTAGTCATTTTAATCGCTCCTTTGATTTAGTTTGTTATATTTTCGTCAGACCAGTTTGTTGGGATTAGCCTGGCGTTCGGTTTCTTCGTTGGGGTCGCCGCAGTAGCCGCAGGTTTCCGTATTACCGCGCACTGTGGCTCTGATAGCTCGCAATTTGCTCAGGCTGACGCCCTCGCCATCGTGGCGGCCGCAACGCGGGCAAACCTCGTTGATAATGCCGCTGTAGCCACAAACCGGGTCGCGGTCAACCGGATGATTGATGGAGCCGTAGCCAATGCCAATTTGCTGCATAAAACGGACGATTTGCTCAAACGCCTCAATGTTTTTAGCGGTGTCGCCGTCCAGCTCAACATAGGAGATGTGGCCGGCGTTGGTTAGCGCATGATAGGGCGCTTCAATCTTTAGCTTCTCATAGGCGCTGATGGGGTAGTAAACCGGCACGTGGAAGCTGTTGGTGTAGTAATCACGGTCAGTAACGCCGGGAATAATGCCAAATTTCTTCTTGTCGATACGAACGAAGCGGCCGGAGAGCCCCTCGGCCGGCGTGGCCAGCAGGGTGAAGTTTAGGCCGGTTTCCTCGCTTTTGCGGTCGCAGTATTCCCGCATAAAGCTGACAATTTCCTGCCCCAGATTGCGGGATTCCACACATTCGCCGTGATGTTTGCCGGTGAGGGCCACCAGCGTTTCCGCCAGGCCGATAAAGCCAATGGAGAGAGTGCCGTTTTTCAGCACCTCGCCAACCTCGTCGTCAATATCTAAATCCTTGGAGCCAAGCCAAACCCCTTGACCCATCAAAAAGGGAAAGTTGCGCACTTTTTTGTGGGACTGGATTTTGAAACGATCCAGCAGCTGGTCGGCCACCAAATCCATTTTGCGCTCCAAATCGTCAAAGAAAAGCTCCAGATTTTGATTGGCTTTGATAGCGATACGGGGCAGATTGATGGAGGTAAAGCTCAGGTTGCCGCGGCCGTAGGTGATTTCCTGCTGCGGGTTGTAATGATTGCCCAACACGCGAGTGCGGCAGCCCATATAGGAAACTTCCGTTTCAGGATGGCCAGGCTTGTAATATTGCAGATTAAACGGCGCGTCGATAAAGGAAAAGTTGGGAAACAGCCGTTTGGCGCTAACCCGACAGGCCAGCTTGAAAAGGTCGTAATTGGGATCCTCCGGGTTGAAGCTGACGCCGGCTTTCACCTTAAAAATATGAATGGGGAAGATTGGCGTTTCGCCCTGGCCCAGGCCGGCCTCTGTGGCTAACAGAATATTTTTGCTGGCCAAGCGTCCCTCCGGCGAGGTATCGGTGCCGTAATTGATAGAGGAAAACGGGGTTTGCGCGCCGGCCCGGCTGTGCATGGTGTTCAGATTGTGCACCAATGCTTCCATAGCCTGGAATGTGTGCTTGTCCGTTTCCGTCAGCGCAGTGTCATAAGCAAAGCGGGCGCAATGGGCAAAAATTTCCGGCGGCATTTGATTAGCTTTGTCGGTGATAGCTTTTTGCAGGGCCTCCTGCAATGCCGGTACAAACTGCTCGCTTAAAGCAATGCGGGGCTCAAGCTCTGTGTGTTCGGCGGCCAACTGCTCAAAAACCGCTTTGGTTTGCGCTTGGGAGAGTGGATATTGCGGCCAAAGCAGCTCAGCGGCCTTGTAAAAATTGCTGACGTAAAGCTTTTTGAAAGTTTTGGCCACGCCCGGCGCCATACAAAAATCAAAGTTGGGAACGCTTTGCCCGCCGTGCTGGTCATTTTGATTGGACTGAATGGCAATGCAGGCCAGCGCAGTGTAGCTGGAGATGTCGTTGGGCTCTCGCAAAAAACCGTGCCCGGTGGAAAAGCCGTCTTTGAAAAGATCCAGCAGATTAATCTGGCAGCAGGTGGTCGTCAGGGTGTAAAAATCAAAATCGTGAATATGAATGTCGCCCTCGGCGTGGGCTTTGCTTTGGGCTGGTGTCAGCACATATTTTTCATAGTAATCCTTGGCGCCCTCGCTGCCATATTTCAACATAGTGCCCATAGCGGTGTCGCCGTCGATGTTGGCGTTGTCGCGCTTCATATCAGAAAGCAGAGAGTCCGTGTTGGTCAGCTCATCGTAAATGCGCATCAGCCGGGTGTTCATCTCGCGGCTACGGGTGCGCTCGCTGCGGTAAATGATGTATTTGCGGGCCACCAGGGCGTAACCGTTTTCCATCAGCACGGTTTCCACCATATCCTGAATATCTTCAATGCCTGGCGCTTCACCGTTAAATGAAGCGCTCAGCTTGTCCTCAACCAGGGCTGCCAGACGTTCGCACTCCTGCCCGGCGGCGTCGCGGCCGCTGGCTTCCATTGCTTTGCGAATGGCGTCGGTGATTTTGCTGATGTCATATGGCACGCGACGCCCGTCGCGTTTGATAATACTGTCAAACATGGAAAGAATTTCCTCCTAGGTTAAATTTTGTCGGAGGCGAACTGTTTGCTATCGTTAAAAGCTGGCCGGATGGCCTTTGGTAACAAGTTATAGTGGTTCGCCCGACAAAAATGCGTATATTTTGTGTTTGTTATCGTGCAGAAATATTATCGCATACAAAGTTGGGTATGTCAAGAGATTGGCGCTAGAAAAAAAATTTTTAATTTTTTCAAAAAATATTTTGCAAAAGGCGCGATGTTATGATATAATAAAATATCAGCTTTATTTAATGGCAGAAGATGAGAGGGGAGGCGCGGCTGTGTTGACGGAGCAAGAACAGGAGTTTGCCGGGCGGCTTGGCCCGCTGCTGCGGGAAATTGCCGAGCTTAGGGAGGCCAGCCCGAACGCTGCGCCTCAGGTGAAGCTGCTGGCGGTTTCCAAAACGGTGGAGGCCGAGCGGGTTGCGGCTTGTTGGCAGGCTGGCCAGCCTTTGGGTTTGGCAGGCCTGGCGGAAAACAAGGTGCAGGAGCTGGGGCAAAAAAGCGCCGCCCTGCCGGCAATGATCCCCTGGCATTTTATTGGCCATTTGCAAACCAACAAGGTTAAGCAGCTTTTGGCAGTGCCTCGGCTGGTGCTGCTGCATTCTTTGGATAGCTGGCGTTTGGCGGTGGAGCTGGAAAAGCAAGCGGAGGCTCGCGGTTTTTTAGTGGAGTGTTTGGTGGAGGTTAATGTGGCGGCGGAGGGCAGCAAATTTGGCTTGGCTCCAGCCGAGTTGTGGGATTTTCTGCAAAGCTGCGCGGCTCTCTCCCATGTGAATATTCGTGGCTTGATGACGGTGGCCCCGGCGGTGGAACAGCCGGAGCAAGCCCGGCCTGTGTTTGCCGAGCTGCGTAATCTGCGCGATAAAATGCGGCAAAGAGCGGAAAAAGTCGCTTATTCAAATCTGTCTTTGCAGGAGCTTTCAATGGGAATGTCGAATGATTACAGAGTTGCCGTGGAAGAGGGCGCCACGTTGTTGCGCGTTGGCAGCCGGATTTTTGGAGCAAGAATTTATCGCTGAGGCCCCGTTTGGGTGGTGCCGGCGTTTGGGGTATATTTTTTAAGGAGGGTTCTTTATGGCAGGAGGAGGAGCTTGGAGTAAAATATCCAGCATATTCTTTCAAGATGAAGAGGAAGACAGCTTGAACCAGGAGGAAATGGACGAGCTGGCTAAAGGCGCCAAAAAAGATGTTTGGCAGGAACCGGACGTGCAAAAAGTGCGGCGGCCGCAGGTGATGGCCATACCCACTGCCTCCGAGGCCAAAAAAAGCTATGAAATGGTTTTGGTTAAGGCCAAGGCCTATGATGATTTGCAAAGCATTGCCCGCAACATTAAGGAACAAAAAGTGGTTATCGTCAACTTTGAGGATTTGGACAAGGAAACCGCCCAGCGAATGGTGGATTTTCTTTCCGGCGCAGTGTTTGCACTGGATGGCGAGCCTAAAAAGGTTAGCGGCTCCACCTTTTTGTTTAGCTCCAGCCAGGTTGATTTGGCTGGCCAGATTATGGACCCTGAGGTTCAGGCGTTTAGTGGGGCTGATGGTGGCCAGGGCGGCGGTTTTTCGCCGTGGCGGCGTTAAAAGAGGTTGCAAAGTGTTATGATAAGCTTCATATTTAATTTTATACATGTGGCCTTTCGTATTTATTATTTTATGCTGTTGGCTAACATTATTCTTTCCTGGTTTCCAATGCGGCGCGGCAATGTTATCATTGATTTTATTTACGAGATGACGGAGCCATTTTTGCGGATATTTCGTCGTATTTTGCCGCCAAGCCCGCGTTTTCCGCTGGATTTTTCGCCGGTGCTGGCCATTTTTGCCTTATACATTATGGAAGTTTTGGTGTTCCGGCTGTTGGTTACGTTATTGTAAGGGTTTAAGCTTTGTTTGATTGAGGGCCGCTTGCTGAGCGGCCTTAAATCACATCTAAAGATAAATTTGTTTTTGAGGGATAGACTAATATAATTTTTTGAAAGTTAGGAGTAAGAGTTATTATGGATTACGGTAAAACGCTTAATCTGCCAGAAACTGATTTCCCAATGCGCGGCAATTTGCCGCAGCGGGAGCCGGAAATTTTGGAGTTTTGGCAGCAGAAGGACATCTATCAGCTGGTGCAGGCTCATAATGCCGGCAAACCCAAGTTTGTGTTGCATGACGGCCCGCCTTATGCCAACGGCAACATTCACACCGGCCACGTGCTGAACAAGGTGCTGAAGGATATTATCGTAAAATATAAAAGTATGGCCGGCTTTGACGCGCCCTATGTTCCCGGCTGGGACACCCACGGCCTGCCCATTGAGCAGCGGGCCATTAAGCAGCTGGGCATTAACCAGCACAGCGAGGACAAGGCGGCTTTCCGCGAGAAGTGCGAGGAATTTGCCCGTGGTTTTGTGGACACTCAGCGCGAGCAGTTTAAGCGTTTGGGCGTGCGGGCGGATTGGGACCACCCTTACATCACCCTGCAAAAGGAGTTTGAGGCGGAGCAGATTGGCGCATTTGGCGAGATGGCGAAAAAGGGCTATATCTACAAAGGTAAAAAGCCGGTTTACTGGTGTGCGGAGTGTGAAACTGCTCTGGCTGAAGCCGAGGTGGAATACGCCGATGTGAAAAGCCCCTCAATCTATGTGAAATTTGCGGTGACGGACGGCAAAGGGCTGCTGGGGGACGACGTCAGCTTTTTGATTTGGACAACCACGCCGTGGACTATTCCCGCCAACCTGGCTATTTGTATCCACGCGGATTACACCTATGCCGTGGTGCAGCTGGACAAGCACAAATTGGTGCTGGCCAAGGAGCTGTTGCCTAAGGTGGCGGAGGATGTGGGCATTGCTGATTACAGCGTGCTGGCCGAGTTTAAGGGCCAGGAGCTGGAGGGCATTGTTTGCAAGCATCCGCTTTACGACCGGGATTCGGTGGTTATCCTTGGCGACCATGTGACTCTGGACGCTGGCTGCGGCTGTGTTCACACTGCGCCTGGCCATGGCGTGGAGGACTTTGAGGTTGGCCAGCGCTATGGGCTGGAGGTTCTCTCGCCGGTGGACAACCGGGGCTATTTTACCGCAGAGGCGGGCAAGTATGCCGGAATGGAAATCAACGCCGGCGGCAAGGAGGTTGTGAAAGACCTGGACGCTTGCGGCGCGCTTTTGAAGCTGCAATGGATTACCCACTCCTATCCGCATTGCTGGCGCTGCAAAAAGCCGATTATTTTCCGGGCCACGGAGCAGTGGTTCTGCTCCATTGAGGGCTTCCGCGAAAAGGCTTTGGCTGAAATTGACAAGGTGCAATGGATTCCCGCTTGGGGACACGACCGCATTTATAATATGGTGAAAGACCGCTCCGACTGGTGCATTTCCCGGCAGCGTGCCTGGGGCGTGCCGATTCCGATTTTCTATTGCGCGGATTGCGGTAAGGAAATTATCAACGATGAAACCATCAAGCATATTCAAAAACTGTTTGCGGAGCACGGTTCCAATATCTGGTTTGCCAAGGAGGCGGACGAGCTGGCCCCGGCTGGCCTGAAGTGTGATTGTGGTTGCACTCACTTCCGCAAGGAAACGGATATTATGGACGTTTGGTTTGATTCCGGCAGCAGCCATTTGGCTGTTTTGGAGCAGCGGCCGGAGCTGACCTGGCCGGCAGACCTCTATCTTGAGGGTTCCGACCAACACCGCGGTTGGTTCAATTCATCTTTGAATATCGCGGTGGCTTGTAAGGGACAAGCGCCATATAAGGCTGTGCTGACCCACGGTTTTTTGGTGGATGAAAAGGGCGCTAAGATGAGCAAATCGCAGGGCAATGCTCTGGACCCGCTGGATGTTATCAACAAAATGGGCGCGGACGTGCTGCGCCTGTGGGTAAGCTCTGCGGATTATCGCTCTGACCTGGCGATTAACAATAATATTTTGAAGCAGGTTAGCGAAACCTATCGCAAAATTCGCAACACGGCCCGTTTCCTGCTTTCCAATTTGAATGATTTTGACCCGGCGGCCGACGCGCTGCCCTATGCGGAGCTGCGCGAGGTGGATCGCTGGTTCCTGCACCGCTTGCAGCTGTTGATTGAGAAAACGCGGGCGGCCTATGACGCTTACGAGTTCCATTCCGTACACCACGCCATTCATCGCTTCTGCGTGGTGGAGATGAGCAACTTCTATCTGGACATCACCAAGGATACGCTTTACGCCGAGCTGCCGCAGGACAAGCAACGCCGCTCTGTGCAAACGGTTATGTATCAGATTTTGGACGCGTTGCTGCGCTTGCTGACCCCGATTTTGGCGTTTACCAGCGAGGAAATTTATCGCTATCTGCCCAAGCTGCCCGGTCAGCCGGAGAGCGTGCAGCTGTTGGATATGCCGAGCGTGAACCCGGCCTGGCTGAACGAGGCATTGGACGCTAAATGGCAAAAGCTGGCGGCCTGCAAGGAGCAGGTGGCCGGCCAGTTGGAGTTGGCCCGTCAGGCTAAACAGATTGGCCATTCCCTGGACGCTAGGGTGACCATTAAGGCGGCCGGCGAACAGCTGGCCCTGTTGCAGGAGATGGCGGCTGAGCTGCCGCACCTGTTCATTGTGTCCCAGTGCGTGCTGGAGGCCAAAGCCGATGGCGAGCTGGAAATCAGCGTGGAGCCGGCCCACGGCCACAAGTGCGCCCGCTGCTGGATCTACAGCGAGGATATTGAGGCGGAGGGCGGCGTTTGCCCGCGTTGCGCGGCAGTTTTGGAAAAACTGCCTGAGGAGGTGCTTACCGATGCTGAGTGATTTTAAGTTTCCTAGTGAGGAAATGTTGGCCAGCTTTGTGGGCAAGGACATTTTGAGTGCGGAGCAGTTCAGCCAGGCTGAGCTGGAGGCTGTTTTGGGTGTGGCCGGGTTTTACGAGCAGGCTTTGGCCGAGGGCCGGCGGCTTTGGGATATGGACGGCCAGGTGATGGCGGCGTTGTTTTTTGAGCCGTCCACCCGCACCAGACTCTCATTTGAAACTGCTATGCACCGGCTGGGCGGCCGGGTGATTACGCTGGCGGAATCGCCGGAGAATCGAATCAGTTCCACCTCCAAAGGCGAAACTGTACATGATACAATTAAAATTGTCAACAATTACGCAGATGTAATCGTTATCCGTAGCCCGCAAACGGGCGACGCGCAGATTGCGGCAGCGGCGGCCAGCCACCCAGTGATTAACGCCGGCGACGGCTTTGGCCAGCACCCCAGCCAGGCACTGCTGGATATGTACACCATTGTTAAGGAAAAAGGCAGCCCGGAGGGATTGGCCGTGGCTTTGATTGGCGATCTTAAATACGGCCGCACCGTTCATTCCTTGGTGGACTTTTTGAAGTATTACAAATGCCGCCTGATTTTGGCCAGCCCGGATGAGCTGAAGATGCCTGAAAGCATTGTGCATAAGCTGCAAGCTGGCGGCGTGCAGGTGGACTTTTGCCGGAGCATTGACGAGGCGGTGGCCGAAGCGGATATTGTCTATATGACGCGGGTGCAGAAAGAACGCTTTGCCGACTTGGCGGAATACGAAGCGGTTAAGGATATGTATTTGATGACGGAGGAAACTCTGCAACATTTGAAGCCCGGTGCGGTGATTATGCACGCTCTGCCCAGAGTGAATGAGATTGCCCTGGCGGTGGATGATTATGCCGGCGCGGCTTACTTCCGGCAGGCTGGCAACGGCCTGTTTGTGCGGATGGCTTTGCTGGCGATGACTGCCGGCCGGGTGAAAGGCGCTTTTAAGCCGGAATGGGCGGAGTAATTCCTATCGCTAATATTTATAATTAAAAAAAGTAAGAGCCCTGGATTTTTTCAGGGTTCTTACTTTTTTTACTGTAAGTGGCCGGGCGGTCTTATTTGCCTGGGCGTTCCCTCTTAACCGCACCGGCTGTTTTGCTCACACTCTATACCCAAATCTCCTTTCGGGAACTCCTTGCACTACTCATATGCTTGATTTTTACGGCAAATAATACTTATAGTATATAACAAAATCAAACAAATATCAATAGTATATTTAATGTTGGTTATAATATTTGTAGTATAGAAAGTGAGTTATAATGAATTTGACAAAGAGGGAAAAACATGTCACAACTAACCAGTCAAATTGGCGAGCGTTTGCGCAGCCTGCGGCTTTCTGCCGGATTGACCCAAGAGGGGTTGGCGGAGCGGGCTGACCTGCATACAACCTATATTGGCCAGCTGGAGCGCGGCGAAAAGAACGCTACCATTGAAACCGTTTGCAAGCTGGCCGACGCGCTGAATGTGCCGGCGGCGCAGCTTTTTGCACATTTACCTGGCCCGGCTGGTCAGCCCAGCCCGGCGGAGGAAATTTATCAGCTGGTGCAGGAATGCCCGCCGCGGGAGCAACAGGCGCTTTTGGTTCTGTTGCGCCAACTGCTGCAATATAAGCGGCTTTAGGCTTCGCGCAGTTGGTCAAGCAGGGTGCGGCAAAAATCCACCGCCCGGTTGGCGGCCAACTCCAGGTTATCGTCAAAGCTGGCTGCGGCTTCCTCGCCGGCAATATCAGAAATGGAACGCAGGTTTAAAAAAGGCGTGCCAAAGGTGTAGGCAATTTGGGCGGCGGCGCAACCCTCCATATCCGAGGCCAAAGCCTGCGGAAACTCCTGGCGCAGGCGGTCGGCCAGGCTGGGGCTGCTCATAAAGCTATCGGAGGTGAGCACTTGGCCAAAGCGGATGTGGCCGGCAAAACGGGGCAGCTGGGCTGTGGCCTGAGCGGCGGCCAGTAGCTGAGGGTCGGCCGGATAGGTTGGCGGCATTTGGGGCACTTGGCCCAGCCGATAGTTGAAGCAGGTGGCGTCGGCGTCGCTGTAGAGCAGCTCCGTGGCCACAACCACGTCGCCAAAGTGTAAGTCGTGTGCAAAGCCGCCGGCGGAGCCAATGTTCAGCAGGGCCGCCGGTTTGAAAAGCTGAAAAAGCAGGGCGCAAGCCGCCGCCGCGTTGGCCTTGCCAATGCCGGATTGCAGCAGCAGCAAATCGCCGGCCTGCTCAATGTGCACCACCTTGTTGTGGTAAATCTCCTTGGGTTGCAGGAGTGCGCGTAGCGGCTCCATTTCCTCTGGCATAGCGGTCATTATGGCAATCTTTTTGGGCATTTTTGTAGTCCTCCCCCAAATGCTTGAATGTTGATTTTAGCCTAATTATACTCCTTTTTGCGCGGTTTGGCAAGCCTTGACTTGTAACAAGAGGTGTGAAAATTGGGCTTGCAAAATTTGTTAATATGCGGTAAAATAAAGGCAGAGGTGATGAAGATGCGCATAAGAAAGCTTTTTGGCTTAGGTTCAGCTTTGTTGCTATTGGTGTTGGCCCTGTGCCTGGGCGGCTGCAGCAGCAGCTATCAGGCGGCGGATCCTTTGGCCGGCACGGCCTGGATTGCTCAAAACGACGGCTCCTGGTGGAATTTTGCGGTGGATGGCACTTTTGGTTGGTATCAGGATAAAAATGTGCAGGATGATAATTACTATTCCGGCACTTATGAGGCGCACCGCGGCCAGGCTGGGTTGGACTTTTTGGCGGAAAGCCTGACAGAGTTTGAGCACACCAGAGAAACGGCGGAAAGGATGATTGAGGATAACGGCAAGTTTGATGAGGATTACATACTGGATAACTTTATCTGCTTTTCCTGCAACAATCAATCCTTTATGATGAACGGCCAGGAGCAGCTAGACGGCGATTGGCAAACGGCTTATTATGGCTTTTTGGCTGAGGAGGACAGCCAGTTGGTTATCCTAAACCTGCGCACCGGCACCTGGTACTGGTTTGATAAGGAAGAGGCTTAACTGAAAATTTAGGGGAGGTGATAGTGATGCCGGCTTTGTCGATTTTTACAGTTTTCTTAAACTATGTTTTGGCGCTGGTGGGTTTGGTTCTGTTCGTGCTGGCTGTGCCTTTGGCGGTGCTGAGTATTAAGGCGTTGCAAATATATATTCGTAAAAATTCTTAAAAGATATAAATAATAACCCCCGGAATTTCAACTTTTCCGGGGGTTAAGCGTTTTTATTTTAAGCAAAAGTGTATGGGTTTGGTGCAACGCTGATTACAATGCCGCCATTATCGCAGTATACGCCGATGGCCGGATTGAGTAGGCTCATATAAATGCGGGCCGGGTGCAGCAAATCGTCCAGGGCGGCGCGGTATTTTTCGGCCATTTCCGGGTTGTTGAAATGAGCAATACCAATCACCATCTGGGAGAAATCCTCTGCTTTGCTGGCAATGCGCTCCAACATTTTCTGAAAGGTTTTGTCAGCGCCGCGGGCTTTGTCCACCGTCACCACCTTGCCGTCCAGCACCTCAATAATTCCACGGATGTTCAGCTTTTCAATGATTTTGCCGGCATATTTGTTCATACGGCCGCTTTTAATGGCGTTATCATATTTTTCCAAAATTACAATAATGCTGGATTTTTGGTAAAAGTCCTGGAGGGTGGTTTTTATTTCCGCCAGGCTGTGTCCTTTTTCACTCATCAGGGCGGCTAACATCACCTGAAATCCCTGTGCGAAAGAGCCCATACGGGTGTCCACCGTGTGCACCGGTGCGGCGCTGGTTTGGGCGGCCAGATTGGCAGAGTTAAAGCTGCCGGAGAGATCTGAGGAAACAGTCAGGCAAAGGGATTCGCCCACCGGTTCAGTTTGGGCAAAAAGTTGCTGGTAAGCGTGGGGCGAGGGCTGGGAGGTTTTGGGCATTTCCTGGGCTTGGGCGATTTTGGCCAGGGCCTGCGCCGTGGTGATGTCCTCACCAGGGGTGTAATTTGCGCCGTCCACCTGCAAATGCAGGTTTGCCAGGCCGATGTTGTGCTCCTGTACAAAGCTTTCTTCCAGGTCGGCACAGCTGTCCGTGATTATTTTCAGCATCTTGCAGCCTCCAATACATTTTATTAACATTAAATTAAAAAAGCTAACTTATAATTTAAGTATACTATATCTAAGTATACCATATTTTTGCCAAAAAGCAAATTATATTTACAATAAATAAAAAAATTTCGACGTATCTCTTTTAGATAGAGGAAAATCCGTTTGTTGGCGAGAATATATAACACAAGGAATGGGAGTGATTATTCTTTGAAAGCAATTATTTTTGGTTTGCTGGCCGTGTTTTTTTATGGTGCAATGGTCGGCATACAAAGCCTGATTGGTATGTTTCGCTATGATAAAAGCTGTTGGCCGCTGGCCTTTGGCTATATCGCCTACTTCATTTTTGTGCCGTTGACATTGTTTGTGCCGGGGCTTTATCCGCAGATGTCTGTTGACGATGTGGCCAACCACAGCCTTTGGAAAGTTTGCCTGCTGCTGCTGTTGGTGGGTATGTGGTGCATTTTGGGCTTTTTCATCAAGGCCTCTTATCTGCGTATAACCACCGGTGAAAGCTATTGGAAGCCTTATGCACTGGCTCGCAAGCGGGTTTTGGTGGGTTTGGCCACCACCACCGTGGGTACTGTTTTTTGGTTGTGCGGCCTGGCTGGTTATTTGAATTTCCTGAAGGGTTGGTGGGAAAAATCCGCCATTATTCTTTCCTTATATTTGATGGCTCAGGGTTTGATTTTGATTGTGCGTAACTTTAAATATTTGAAAGACCGGCCCAAGGAAATGATTAAAACTGCGCCTTCAAAAAAGAAAAATAAGAAGAAAAGCAATGCTGAAGCTGCCGCCAAACCTAGCAAAGCGGCGAAGCCGGCTTACCAGCATATCAGCTACAAAGGGCAAAAGAAGCAAAAGGCCCAGCAAAAAGCGGCCGCTGAAGCTGCGGATACTGTGGTTCAGTTGGTTGAAGAGGAACAGGCTTGAGCCTTTTTTGCGAAGCAGTCGAAAACGGTCGAAAAATTTTTGCAAAAAAACTCTTGCCAAAATCAAGAAGATAAGATATAATAATAAAGTAATCTTCAGGGCAACAATCCTGAGCAGCTAAAGAAGAAAATCATACGCTAAAAACAATTAACACTTTGCGGATACTGCCAGGATCTTAAAATCGAAAAGCTCACACAACTATACACTATCACAGCCACAAGAGCTATCCGCAAGGGTAGCTCTTGTGGCGTCTGGAGATAATTTTATGCGATTTTTTTTAGAGGAAGCCGCCGAGGTTGGCGATGTGGTTAGTTTGTCCACGGCGGATAGTTATCATTTAAGCCGAGTGTTGCGCAAAAAACCGGGCTATCAGTTGGAACTGGTGAGCGCCAACCGGGTTTTTGCAGCGGAGTTGCTAAGCCAGGGTTCTGAGCAGGAACCGGCCCAAGTGCGTCTGTTGCAGGAGCTGGCGGCCTACAGTGAAGCGCCGTTGCGGCTGATTTTGTTGCAGGGGTTGGCTAAGGGCGAGCGAATGGAGATTGTGCTGCAAAAGGCGGTGGAGCTGGGCGCGGATTGCATTGTGCCGGTGGCCTGTCAGCGCAGCGTGGTACGTTTGGCAGGTGAAAAGGCAGCTGCTAAGCAGCAGCGTTGGCAAAAAATTGCGGATGCGGCCGCCAAGCAGTGTGGGCGCACCAAATTGGTGCAGGTGGCTCCAGTGCAGAGTTTGGCGGATGCTTTGGCAAGCTTGCCGGCTGATTGCCGGGTGATTATGCCTTGGGAGGAGGCCGACGGCAAGCAGGTGGGCTCATCTTTGCGGCAAGCGTTGGCGGGCGGTGGGCGGCCAGCTTGCGCGGCGTTGGTTATCGGGCCGGAGGGCGGCCTGACGGAGGAGGAGGCCCGGCTGGCGGAGGCCAAAGGAGCGGCTCTGGTTACGTTGGGGCGGCGTATTTTGCGGACGGAAACCGCCGCCATTGCCGCTATGTCTATTCTGATGTATGTTTGGGGCGACTTGTCTGGGGAGGTTGACGAGCTGGATGAATAAAACCTTTGCCATTTACACGCTGGGCTGCAAGGTGAACCAGGAGGAAAGCGCGGCCTTGGCCAATGTTTTTGTGGAGCACGGTTGGCGGCAGCTGCCTTTTGGCGAGGCGGCGGACGTCTGCATTGTCAACACCTGCACTGTCACCCAAATTGCCGAGAAGAAAAGCCGCAACATGCTGCGCCGGGCCCTGGCAGCCAATCCGCAGGCTTATGTGGTTGGCACCGGCTGTTACGTGCAGATGAAGCCGCAGGAGGCCGCGGCCATTGCTGGGTTGGATTTGCTGCTGGGGGCTAATGAGAAGCATTTGCTGTTTGAGCTGGCGGCGGCCGGAGCGGAACAAAAGGGGGAACCGGCCGGCCCGCTGGTTCAGGTGTGTCCGGCGGCTCAGGCCTGCCAATATCAGGAGTTGGGCAATGCTAACAGCCTAACCAACCGCACCAGAGCCTTTGTGAAAATTGAGGATGGTTGCAATCAGTTTTGCAGCTATTGTATTGTGCCGCATGTGCGCGGCCCGGTGCGTAGCCGCCCTTTGGCGGCGGTGTTGGCTGAGGTGCGGCAGTTGGTGGCGGCTGGTTACCAGGAAATTGTGTTGACCGGTATCCACGTGGGCGCTTGGGCGGCAGACGGCTTGGCTTTTGCCGATTTGGTGGCGGCAGTGGCGGAAACTCCGGTATTGGGCCGCCTGCGTTTGGGTTCGGTGGAGCCGCGGGAGGTCTCGCCTAAACTGTTGCAGTTGGCGGCCGAAAATCCGGTAATTTGCCCGCATTTTCATATACCGTTGCAGGCGGCGGCAGACCAGATTTTGCAGCTGATGGGCCGCGATTATGATATGGCCTATTATACCGGTTTGGTGGCGGATATTCGGCGGTTGCTACCGGAGGCGGCCATCACCACGGATATTATTGCCGGTTTTCCGGGTGAGGATGAGGCTATTTTTGCGGCGGAGCTGGAGCAGGTGCGGCGGCTGGCTTTTGCCGACGCGCACATCTTTCCTTATTCCCGGCGGCCGGGTACGCCGGCGGCGGAATTTGCCGGCCAACTGCCCAATGCGGAAAAAAACCGGCGGGCGGCGGAGCTGGCGGCAGTGGTGGCGGACAGCCGGCGCGCTTTTCGGGCTGCTCGCTGTGCGGCGGGACAAAACTTGCGTTTGCTGCTGGAGCAGCAGGTGGAGCGCGAGGGGCAGGTTGGTATGCAGGGCTACACAGCGGATTATCTGCCGGTGTTTGTGCCGGGGCTGGGTTTGCAAACGGCCGGCCGGTTTGTGCAGGTGCGGCCGGTGGGTCTGCTGGCTGCTTTTGGCGATGAAATAATTGGCGAGATTGTGGAATAGATAAAAGCTATTTAATATGAAAAGGAGAGATTTATATGAGCGACTGTTTGTTTTGCAAAATTGCGGCGGGGGAAATTCCCAGCGCTAAGGTTTACGAGGATGAGGAGATTTTGGCTTTTCGGGATATTGCGCCCAAAGCGCCGGTGCACATTTTGCTAATTCCCAAAAAACATTTGGCCAGCTTGGCGGAGGCCGGGCCGGATGACGCGGCTTTGCTTGGCAAAATGCAGCTTTTGGCCCGGCAGCTGGCGGAAAAAGAGGGCGTGGCGGAAAGCGGCTTCCGTGTGTTGACCAACAGCGGCCCAAATTCCGGCCAGGAAGTGGCTCATTTGCACTATCATTTGCTTGGCGGAGAGCCTTTGGGTGATATTCGGGGTTGATTTTAAGAAAAACCGAATTAAAATTAGCCGATTGAGGAAATTTTGCCAAAGAAACTGTTGACTATCCACGCAAAAAATTATATAATATTTTAGGTGATGTTTTACCGGCAAAATTAATAGCCCAAAATCGTTGTTTGGTTGGTCGGTTTTGGGGGAAACCATTTTGTGAGAAAACTGCATTTTGCAGTTGACATAATTTCGAGGATGTTATCCTGCAAGTCTTCAGCGGCCTGGCCGCCGATTGCGAGGGGAGGGGAAACAGTGAGCGAGGTCAAAGTTGGCAAGAATGAGTCCCTTGACAGTGCTTTGCGTAGGTTTAAACGGACCTGTCAGCGTTCTGGCGTGATGAGCGAAATCCGTAAGCATGAACACTATGAAAAGCCCAGCGTCAGAAGAAAGAAAAAGTCTGAGGCCGCTAGAAAACGCAAATGGAAGTAATTTTTCGTTTTTGGCGCAAAAGTTAAAGGATTTTAGCCCCTGAAAACAAGTTTTTTTCGGGGGCTTTTTTTATCCACCTTATTATTTTTATTTGGTCTGGTGCATAATATAACTAGCAAGCAGGGTTTTGGCTTGTGGGGACGAATATCTAAATCCTATTATTTTTCTAAAATGAAGTTCCTTAATTCGTTGGGAGGTAAAACGATGGAACAAAATAAAGCGTTGTTGGTAGTAAGTTTTGGAACAAGTTATCCTGAAACCAGAGCGAAAACTATTGAAAAGCTGGAGGCTGCCTTGCAGGCTGCTTTTCCGGAGCGCAAGCTGTATCGCGCCTGGACTAGCGGGATGATTATTGACAAAGTTGGCAAGGAGCAGGGTTTGCAGGTGGACACTGTGGCCGAGGCTTTGGCCCGGATGCTGGCGGATGGCGTTGATGATCTGCTGGTTCAGCCCACGCATATTTTGCCTGGTGTGGAAAATGATTTGATGTTGGCGGAGCTTCAGGCGCAGGCGGCCAAGTTTGCCCAACTGAGCGTTGGGCAGCCGTTGCTGGCTGAGGCGGCGGATATGTTTAAGACGATTGATGTGGTTGTTAAGGAACTGGACGGCGAGCCGGACAAAGCTTTGGTTTTGATGGGCCATGGCACCAGCCACCAAATTAATCCGATTTATGCCGCTCTGGATTATATGTTTAAGGATGTTGGTCACACCAATATTTTTGTCGGCACGGTGGAGGCTTATCCAGCCTTGGACAATGTGCTGAGCCTGCTGGCTAAAACGCCGTATCGTCGGGTGCGCTTGGCCCCGCTGATGATTGTGGCGGGCGATCACGCTGCTAACGATATGGCTGGCGATGAGCCGGACAGCTGGAAAAGCCGTTTGCAGGAGGCGGGCTACCAGGTGGACTGTGTTCTGCGCGGCCTGGGCGAGTTGGACGGCATTGCGGATATATTTGTGCAGCACGCGGCGGCGGCCAAACCGCTTTGCTAAATGATTTAAGAAAATAAGCAGAAGATAACTCTTTTGCTTATTTTTTTCTTGACTTTTATACTAATACAACTTATAATAAGTATACTGATTATAAGTTGTATTAGTATTGGAGGGTTGAAAATGTTTAAATTTACGCAATCCAGCACCGAACGGGTGGAGAAACAAAAGGTTTGGCAGCTTTATGCTGACACCAATAGCTGGAGCCAGTGGGATAAGGGCGTGAAAGGGGTGCGTTTGGCCGGCCCCTTTGCCGCCGGAACGCAGGGGGTTATGGAGATGCAGGCCGGCCCTGCTTTGCCTTTTTGCCTTAATGAATTGGTTGAGGGCAAAAGCTTCAGCGTTAAGGCGGAGCTGGGTTCCATAACGGTGAGCTTTGGCCATGTTTTGCAGGAGGGCGCGGAGGGAGTCACCATCACCCATTCCGTTGAAGTGCAGGGCGAGGATGAAAGGCAAGTAAACGGTTTGGGGCAAAACATTGCGGCGGGAGTTCCGGCTTGCCTGCAAAATCTGTTGGCTTTGGCGGGCGGCTTATGAGATTTGCCGAATGTAAGAATTATCAGGAAAGCGTTGGGCTGCTGTTTTGGCAGGCTTCAATGCTTTGGCAGAGGCATATTCGCCAGGCCTTGCAGCCTTATGATTTAACTCACACCCAGTTTGTTATTTTGGCTGTGCTGGAGGAGTTGTCGGAACAATCGGTTGGGATTACGCAAAAGCAAATTGCCGATTTTTCAATGATTGATGTGATGACGGTTTCCTCCACGGTGCGTTTGCTGGAAAAAAAGGGCCTTGTTTGCCGTTTGCCAAACCAAAAGGACACCAGGGCTAATGCGCTTTCCAACACGGAAAAAGGGCGGCAACGCCTTGCGCAGGCGGTTGTTGCGGTGGAGCAGGCGGACAAAAGCTTTTTCTTTGGGTCTGCGGCGGAGAACGTTGCTTTTAAGGCCAGGCTGACGGAATTGCTGCATAAGAATTTGCGATAATTAAAGCGGCGCGGGCTTGGTTCAGCCTGTGCCGCTTTAATTATAGTTATTTTTCAATGCCCTCCCTGGCGGCAATTCCCTGATCGTAAGGGTGCTTGATTTTGCGAATATCCGAAAGATAATCGGCCAGGGCGGCCAGCTCCGGCGCGGGCTGGCGGCCGGTCAGCACCACCTCTAGCCCGGCCGGTTTGTGCTGCAAAAATTCCAGCAGCCGCTTTTGGGGCAGCAGCTTGTGATTGTAGCTGGAGATGACCTCGTCCAGCACCAGCAGCCGGGCGTTGCTGTTTTGGGCGGCGGCGATGGCCTGCTCCAGCAGGCCGCTGCAAACTGTGGCGGCGGCGGCTCGCTGCTCGTCGTTCAAATATTTGTAAAAGCCGAAACATTCCGTTGCCTGTACTAGCTGAATTTGCGGTAGCTGGCGCAGTATGTTCAACTCCGAGGAGCGGTTGTTTTTCATAAACTGGCAGAAGATTACTTGGCCGCCACTGCCAGCGCAACGCACGGCCAATCCCACGGCCGCCGTGCTTTTGCCTTTGCCGTCGCCGGTGTAAATATGAATTAGCCCTGTTTGCGTCATTTTGCCGGCCCTCCTGGTAGGGCTTGCCGCAAAGCCTTTAGGAGCTGTTCGTTTTCCGGCCTTGTGCGCACGGCCACTCGGAAGTAGCCAGCCTCCAGCCCCACATAGTTGCTGCAATCGCGGATTAAAACGCCGGGCTGTTGGGTGCGGCAGGCTTCGGCCAGCTTTGGCGCTTGCGGCGCGCGGAAGAAGATATAATTGGCCATTGAGCCGTAAACAACCAACCCCAATTTAGCCAGCTCCGCGCTTAGAAAGGCTCGCTCCTGCCGTATCAATGCTTGGGCCTGGAGCACGTAAGCCTCTTCCCGCAGGGCGGCCAGGCCGGCCAGCTGCGCCGGTGTGGAAACCCGCCAGGGTTGCGCGCAGGCTTCCATTTTGGTGAGCAGCGCGGCGTTGGTACAAAGGCCAAAGCCCAAACGCAGGCCCGGCATTGCGTAAAGCTTGGTGAAAGCTTTTAAGATGAAAAGCTGCGGATTGTCGGGCAACAGCGGCTTCAACGTGTATTCTTGGGGTTCGTCCAAAAATTCATTAAAACATTCGTCCAGCACCAGTAGAATATTCGTTTGCCGGCAGTGTTCGGCCAGCGGTTCCAGAGCCGGCCGGGGCAGGGCCAGCCCGGTGGGATTGTTAGGGTTGCAGATGAACAGCACATCCGGTTTTTCCGCCTGCATTTGGGCTAGCAGACGGTCTATGTCCAGCCGGAAGCCCTCCGCCTCCTTTAAGTAATGGTAATCTATTTGGCAGCCGACAGACCGCAGGGCCTGCTCATATTCGTGAAAACTGGGGGCCAGCAGCATAGCCCGCCGGGGTTTGCTTGCCAAGGCCAGCATAAAGATGAGATCCGCCGCGCCGTTGCCGCAGATGATGTTGGCCGGTTGCAGCCAGCCCGGCCCCTCGGCTTCTGCCAGGGCCTGGCGTAAGTCGCGGCATTGGGTATCTGGATAGGCGGCGGCTTGGGCTGCGCCCTCGGCTGCTGCCTGCACCACTGCTGGGGGCAGGCCCAGCGGGTTGATGTTGGCTGAAAAATCCAACATTCCCTGATAAGTGTAAATATCACCACCGTGAATGTGCATTAACATTTTCCTTTCATTAAATGAGTTAGTTAGATTGATGGCGGCTGGCGCTCTGAATTTCTGCCAGGCACAGCTGAACCTCCGCTGGGGAAAGCTCGCGCAGGATTTCCACGCTGGGTTGCAAATTGCTGTGGGTGCCAGAAACAAAGGCTTGTCCCCAGCTGCGCAAAATCTGCGGTTTGCCCACCAAAATTACCGGCCGCCCGTTCAGGCGGGGTATTTCGGCAAAGCAACCCTCGCCCCAAACGGCTTGCATTTCGTCAAAACGGCCGCCGAATATGCCGGCCGTTCCCATAGCGCGCCAGTTGTAATAGCCCAGACAGCCTTGCTGACTGAGCTGCTCAGGATATTCCTCTTCGTCCACGGGTTGGTGTAGGGCAATTTTTTCAATAACCGGGTCATAGGTGAAAGGCCCTGCGCCCAAAGCGTTTAGCAGGTTTTTATGGTAAAGGGCAAATTGCAGTAGAGTAAAAAATACGTTGTTACTATCAATTTGTTGCAGGCGCACTTCCACCCCGCGGCCGGTGGCTGGGGCGATAATCAAAGCCAGCTCATCTTCCGCCACGTCCAGCATATAAGGAATGTAGCCAACGGCGTCATGCCATTCGCTCAGCAGGCGGCAAAGGCTGGGTAGGCGGCCGTTTGCATTGTAGCCGCGCATTTTTTCTCGTGCCGGACGGCTGGCCGCCAAGCGCGACATCAGGCCGAATGAGAGGGGCGAAAAGGCGCACCAGGCTTGTTGCAGCTGCGGCTGGTTGGGGGCGGCCTCCGCTGGCGGCAGAATATCCAACCGCTGGGCGAGAGCGTCATCCTCGGCCAGTTGGCGCGGTTCCACGCCTAGGCGGCGACAGGCGGCCACCACATATTGCTCGTTGAGTTGCAGCACCTGGTGATAAAAATCCACCAGGGCGGCGTCAGTTTGGGGGTTGGAATAGCCTTTTTCGCCAAAAAGGCCAATCAGATAGCCCAGCAGAGAGCCACGATAAATCGACATCTGGCCGATTTGAGCCAACGTTTCCAGCAAGGCCGGCATAAATTCCTCGTGGTCGTCGGTGAAAGTCATCAGTTTTTTCACCTGCGGCGCGTTGAAGAACACTGGCGGATTGTGTAGCTCCTCCGGCAGCAACGAGTCGCTTTGGCAAAAAGCCAAAAAACCCTGTGTCAGCTGTTCAAAGCGTTGTTCCAGCAGCGGATTGGGGCGGGATGAGTTTTCGGGCATTGTAACACTTCCTTACTTAAATTAAATCAAATTGGCAAAAATATCCTCAAGCTTAATTAGCAAATCGTCGTAAAGGCTGCATTTGAACTCAGTAACAACTTCCGCCAGTTCCTTTTCGTCCATATCAGCCAGCATATAGTCAGGGTAAAGATGATAAATTTCGGCAATCTCCAGCTGGCCGTTCTCTAGCAGATATTGCTCCAAAGTGCAGCTGGCAGGCTCCACCAGCCAATATTCATGCACGCCGCATTTGGAGTAGAGGTCTTTTTTATAGCCGCGGTCGTTTTTGTAGGTGCCAGGCGAGAGCACTTCCACCAGCAAATCCGGCGCGCCATGCACGCCGTTATATTTGATTTTGTTACGATCGCAGACAATCATCATATCCGGCACAAAGCGATCTTTTTCCGTGAGGTAAAGGTCGGTGCCATCGGCAATGGCGGTGCAGTTTTTGCCAGCAAGATAGTTATCGAACGTTCTGAAAATGTTGCTGGCGATACGATTATGATTGTAGGTCGGCCGAGGCGACATCATAACCAAACGTCCGTTTAGCAGTTCATTGCGTTGATATTCAACGCGGGCAAGATTGTCGTTCATATAAAATTCCTCCTTTAGTCGAATTCCCACATAACCGCCCGGTTGATGTAATAGCCGGGGTTTTGGATAAACTTTTCCCAGGTGGCAACAGGGTGGAAAACGTCGTGCTCCAAATCCAGGAACCAAACCTGCCTTGATTTCGGTTCCCACAAGAGCATTACCGCAAAGTCCTCGCTGTTTTCCACCAGAGATAGAAGCTGTTGTCCTTTATAGCTAATTTCCGTCACGTCCGTATAAGCAAAAAGCTTGAGCCAGCCCAGCTGCTCCTCCTCCGGAAATTCCAGCAGCAGAGGGCCGGTTTTGAAGTAGTCCCGCATTTCTGCTGGCACGTGATAGCGCTCAAAAAGCGCGTCCTGCTCAGCCTCCGTAACCAGCGGTTCTATGGAGTGAATGAAGTTGGCCGTTTTTATATGCCCGTTGGCTAGGGCGGCCGTGTATGGCCGAAAGCCGAATTGATTTTTGCAGGCAAGGTCTGCACCATGCTTTACCAAAAAGCGCACCATTTCCGTATGCCCCTCGTCGGCTGCCCGCAGAACTGGTGTGTCGAAACTGTCGTTTTGGCTGTTCACATCAACCCCGGCTTCCAGCAGATATTCCACCACAGCCTGGCGGTTATCGCCGGCGGCGTGGCAGAGGGCGGTTCCGCCCAGCTCCTGCAAGGGCAGGTTTAGGCGGTTTAGCAGGGCCGGACAGTCCTCGTTCCACACGTCTGAAAGGTTTAGGATTAGGCGGGTGATGTTTCGCTTATCCCGGCCGAATTGTCCGCCGTGTTCCAGCATATAGTCCAGCAGGGCAAAGTTTTGTCTGCGGATGGTCATATAGAGAGCGTCGCTTTGCGGGCCCAAATCCACCAGATTAAGGTCAATCAGCAATTTGGCAATTTCCGTCTGGTTATGGGCCAGAGCAAAGCCAAAGGCGTCGGAGTAAACAATAAAATCCTTTTTGCCGTCCTGAATGACGGTTGGGATATTCCTCCGCAGTTCAACCACTTTGCCTTTCTTGAAAAGCAGGCTTCCGTCCTCCGCCAGACGGCGCATGGCTTCAATATCGCCAGCCAAGATTGCCTCGCCCGCCGGGGGAATAGAAGGCTTTTTTTGCATAAAAGGACACCTCCCTCAAGTATCTGTTTATTCGTTGAAAAATGCTGTCCAGTTTTGAAATTGTTCATATTGCTCCGGGGTGTTGAGTCGTTGAGCGGAAGCGTCCTCGATTTCCGGGGTTCGCTCATCATCGGACATAGAAACAAAGCAGAGAACTTCCGGCCCGAAAACGCCCTCTGTTCGCAGCGTTTCAAAGGCAAGCGTCACCGTTTCCAGAAGCTGCTCCTGGAATTGCTCGTGAACCTCATCATAGACGTCGTCGGGTGCGTTGGAGAGGGTTTCCTCCTGGTCGTAGAGCCGCTGGCTAATTTGATTCAGCTCGCTGTCTTTGCCGTCGGAATAGGCCCACTCGTCGGGGATATAGCGGTTTAAGCTGAAAGAGCCGTCCGCCACCTGGCTCACCAGTTCCTCAGACCAGTATTTTCGCAGCTCCGCCAGACGCTTCGGCTTTCGTTCTTTTTGGTCGCGCTTTGCCAGGGCTTCCTCGGTGTTCACGGCCAGAAAGAGGGTAATACAATCGCTGTCGGTGACCAGGGCCGCGCTGTAGAGGTGTTCATTTCCAATTTCCTGGCGGATTTTCTCCATATCACGCCGCACCGCTTTCACGATGGCGGGCCGCAGGTCTAAGAAAAATTGTTCCATTTATTGTTCCCCTTCCTTTTTGTTAAATATTGACAGAAAAATTAATCAACAGTCGGAAATATTATAAATAAATATTATCACATTTTCAGGCTTACGTCTACAAAAAAATGAAATCATTTTTTAGTTCAGGGGGTTATTGAAAAAATAAAAGCAAATTTCCGGCTGAGTTATACAAAAAAATTGGAAAATGCCTTGCTAATAAGCCCAAAATATGTTAAAATACAAGGTACTTTAATACGTTTTGAATTTTATAAAGATAGCTGCGGGGAAGCGGAGGTGAAAAATTTTGACTTTGGTGTTGACTATTCTGCAAATGCTGTGCGCCATTGCGCTGATTATCAGCGTTTTGCTGCAATCCAGCAAAAGCGCGGGCCTGAGCGGCTCCATTGCCGGTGGTGCTGAAACTTTTTTTGGCAAAAAGAAAGGCATGGATGAAATGCTTGCCAAGTGCTCGATCGCGGCTTCAGCGCTGTTTTTGCTGTTGACGCTGCTTTTGGCCATGTTTTAACCCAGGCCATTAACAATGAAAGGGTTAAGTTTTTCTTAAAAAGAACAGGAGGATAAGGAGAAAATTATGAGTGAATTGAATGCGATGGCTCCCATAATCGCGGCGGCTTGCGGCGTGTTGGCTTTGCTTTTTGCCGTGGTGTTGGCCAAGCGTGTAACCTCGGTGGAGCCGGGCAATGCGAAGATGACGGAAATTATGGGTTCTATTCATGAGGGTGCAATGGCCTTTTTGAGCCGTCAGTACAAAACCCTGCTGATTTTTGTGGCGGCTATGGCTGTGGTTCTGGTGGTGGCTGGTATGCTTACCGGCGGCACTGAGGGCGGTTTGAACCCGATGACTGTGGTTCCCTTTATCGCTGGCGCTGTGTGTTCCATTTTGGCTGGTAATATTGGTATGCGCATTGCTACCAAGGCCAATGCCCGTACGGCTAACGCTGCACAGCAGAGCGGTCTGAACAAAGCCCTGGGCGTAGCTTTTTCCGGCGGCGCTGTTATGGGTATGAGCGTGGTGGGCTTGGGCCTGCTGGGCTTGGGTATTATTATTGTATTGTTCCCTGGGCAATCCGCTGTAATCAACGGCTTTTCCCTGGGCGCATCTTCCGTGGCCTTGTTTGGCCGTGTGGGCGGCGGTATTTACACTAAAGCTGCCGACGTGGGCGCCGACTTGGTTGGCAAGGTGGAAGCCGGCATCCCTGAGGACGATCCGCGTAACCCGGCCGTTATCGCTGATAACGTGGGCGATAACGTGGGCGACGTTGCCGGTATGGGTTCCGATTTGTTTGAGTCTTACGTTGGTTCGGTTATTGCCGCCATTGCGCTGGGCGCTTCCTTGGCTATCGGCACTAACGGCGAGGGTGTAATCGTGCCTTTGTTGTTGGCTGCCTGGGGTATTCTCTCCAGCATTGTCGGCACTTTCTTTGTGCGCACCGGAGAGGGCAAAAACCCTCAAAAAGCGCTGGACACTGGCACTTATGTAGCTACTCTGCTTTCTATTGTCGGCACCTTTGTTATTTGTAAGTTTGTTTTGCCGGAAACTTTCCTAGATGGACGCTACACCAGCATGGGCGTATTCATCGCCAGCGTGGCTGGTCTGGTGGCCGGTACATTGATTGGTAAAATTACCGAATATTATACCTCGGCTGAGTACAAGCCGGTTAAGGAGATTGCTTCTTCCTGCGAAACCGGTACGGCTACTAATATCATTTCCGGTATTGCTACTGGTATGACTTCCACCGCTATGCCGATTATTGTTATCTGCTGCGGCATTTTTGCAGCTTATTACTTTGCCGGTCTGTATGGTATTGCGATTGCCGCTGTTGGTATGCTTTCCACCACCGGCATTGTGGTGGCGGTTGACGCTTACGGCCCGATTTCCGACAATGCTGGCGGCATTGCCGAGATGGCCGGTTTGGACCACCAAGTGCGTGAGATTACCGATAACCTGGACGCTGTGGGCAACACCACCGCCGCTATTGGTAAAGGCTTTGCTATTGGTTCGGCCGCGTTGACTGCGCTGGCTCTGTTCTCTGCCTACACCCAGGCGGCAGGGGTTACCAACATTGATATTATGAACCCGATGGTGGTTATCGGCCTGTTTGTGGGCGGTATGTTGCCGTTCCTGTTCTCCGCTATGACTATGAGCGCTGTGGGCCGTTCTGCTGCCCATATGATTACTGAGGTGCGCCGTCAGTTCCGGGAAATTCCTGGTTTGATGGAGGGCACTGCCAAGCCGGATTATGCCCGTTGCGTGGATATTTCCACCACCGCTGCTTTGCGTGAGATGGTGCTGCCGGCCGTGCTGGCTGTGGTGGCTCCGCTGCTGATTGGCTTGGTGCTGGGCGCTGAGGCTTTGGGCGGTCTGTTGGCAGGCTCTTTGGTAACCGGCTTCCTGCTGGCTGTTATGATGAGTAATGCCGGCGGCGCTTGGGATAATGCTAAAAAGTACATTGAAAACGGCCACCATGGTGGCAAAGGCTCCGATGCTCATGCCGCAGCCGTAAATGGCGACACCGTGGGCGATCCTTTCAAGGATACCTCCGGCCCGTCCATCAACATCTTGATTAAGCTGATGACGATTATTGCGCTGGTGTTTGTGCCGTTGTTCCTGTAAAATTGATTTGAAAGCCGGGCAGAGTAAAAGCGCTCTGCCCGATTTTTTTGTGAACACTTAGCGATTTGCAAGTCCAGCGAAGCTGGACGAAGCAAGAGCTTAGTGTGAACAAATCCATTTGACTTTAGGCAAATGGAATCCATAATGAA
>JAAWKH010000011.1 GCA_022797295.1 Peptococcaceae bacterium | reverse complement strand
CTCCGGCACCAGCGTAATGCCGCGGCTTACAATTTGGTCGGTCGGCTTGCCAATCAATTCCTCGCCATTGTAGGTTATGGAACCGCTTTTAGGTTTCAACAGGCCGGCAATGGCTCTAAGCGTGGTGGATTTACCCGCGCCGTTTGCGCCAATCAGTGTGATAATAGCGCCCTCCGGCACCTCAAAGGATATATCCCGCACGGCCTCAATGCCGCCATAATTAACCGAGAGATTTTCAATCTTCAGCATCGTCCGTCACCCCCAAATAGGCTTCAATAACTTTCGGGTTGTTGCTGATCTCCTCCGGCAGACCTTGAGCAATCAAGCTGCCAAAATCCAACACGTAAATGCGGTCGGAAATCTGCATAACCAAATCCATATGATGCTCAATCATAAACACCGAAAGATTGTAATGGTTTTTAATCTCCAGAATAAAATCTGTCAAATCCTGCGTTTCCTGCGGATTCATACCAGCCGCCGGCTCATCCAACAGCAGCAGCTTGGGGTCCGTGGCCAGGGCGCGGGCAATCTCCAGCCGCCGTTGAATACCATAAGGCAAAGAGCCGGCAATATCATCTTTCAGATGACCCATATTTTGAATTTCCAACAGCTCCATAGCCTCACGGCGCATGCGCTGCTCCTCCTTGTGGTTAAGGCGGAAAGTGGCGCTAAAGATATTCTGCCTGGCGCGCATATGCTTAGCAATCAGCACATTTTCAAACACCGTCAGCTCCGAAAACAGGCGGATATTCTGAAAGGTGCGGGCAATGCCCAGCTTGGTAATCTTATCCGGCGATTTAACAATAGCGTTTTTGTAAAGGCCCAAATTCTCGCCCTTATATTCCTTGGCCATTTTGCCCTTGGGATAATTCTGCACCATGGTTTCCCCGCAAAAATCCACCCGGCCGTTGGTCGGCTCATAAACCCCAGTGATAACGTTAAAAGCCGTGGTTTTGCCTGCGCCGTTGGGGCCAATCAGAGCCACAATTTCGCCCTTATTCACATCCAGGGAAAGGTTGTTCACCGCCACCACGCCGCCAAACTGCATAGTTATATTCTCAACGTGCAAAACACTATTACTTTCACTCATGAGGCGCCGCCTCCTTTCCCGCCTTGCCGCCAAACACACGACGGAAGAAGCGATAAATGCCATCTATGGAAAACTCCTTGGTGCCCATAATACCCTTGCGATAGAACAGCACCACAAACATAATGATTACCGAAAAAACTACCATACGGAAACCGGAACGCAGGAAAGGCACCTGCATACCGCCAATAAACTGCACCTCGTCCAAAAAGCGCAACCACCATTCCGAACAGGCGATAAACAAAAACGAAGCGATGATTGAACCGGTGATGGAGCCAATGCCGCCGATTACCACAATCAGCAAAATTTCATAAGTCATGGCCGAGGTGAACGCACGGGCCTGCACCATCATCTGGAACATTGCCAGCAGCGCGCCGCCAATGCCGGCGAAGAAAGCTGAAGTCACCAGCGCCATTTCCTTATGCACAAACAAGTTGATACCCATAGCCTCCGCGGCAATTTCATCATCCCGAATGGCTTTGAAAGCGCGGCCATAGGAGGAATTGATTAGCAGGCAGATTACGGCAATGCACAGACCGGCCACAATGAACGGAAACAAGGTGGAGCGAAAAACCGGGAAAGAACGCAACAGGTTGGAAGCGTTGGTGATCGGCCCCAGCTTGTCATATTGGATAATGGCCCGGATAATTTCCGCAAAACCCAGGGTTGCAATAGCCAAATAATCGCTTTTCAGACGCAGCACCGGCAGACCAATCAGGAAAGCGAAAAAGCCAGCCGCACAGCCGGCCAAAATCAACGCCACCGGCACCGGCAAAGCAAAATCAATGATACCACCGTCATAATACATATAAACCGCAGCGCGTGATTCCGGCGGAATGGTAAAAATGGCGTAGGTATAAGCGCCAACCAGCATAAAACCGGCCTGGCCTAGTGAGAATAAACCCGTAAAACCATTTAACAAATTTAAGGAAACCGCAATCAGCGAGTAAATAGCGCCTTTTTTCAGCACCGTAAAAATGATTGAGCTGGCCGGCAGAGTTTGCTCCATCCACCAAATGCCACCCAAAAGCGCCGCCAACAACAGCGCGGCAATGCTATATTTAACCTTGGGGTTAAGCCCCGCCGGTTTCAGCATATTTTGTTCGATAGCTTTGTCCTGTTTTGTCATTTGCTCACACCTTCTCCGTCGTTTTTTCGCCAAACAGGCCGGAGGGCCGCACAACCAGCACCAAAATCAACAGTACAAAAGTAAAGGCGTCGCTGAATGTGGTGTAGCCCATTGCTTTGATAATGTTCTCACAAATGCCGATGATGAAAGCGCCAAGCACCGCGCCAGGAATGGAACCAATGCCGCCAAAAACAGCCGCCACAAACGCTTTCAGGCCAGGCATAGCGCCAATGGTTGGCAAAACGGTGGGATATTTGGTGAAGAACAAAATGGAACCAACACCAGCCAAAAATGAACCGATAACAAAGGTTATACTAATAACATTGTTGATTTTAATGCCCATCAGCTGAGCCGTTTCAAAATCCTTGGAAACTGCCCGCATAGCCATACCCACCTTAGTATATTTAATTAAGGCCGCCAAACCAATAACCAAAACCAGCGTCAGCACTGGGGTCAGCAAAGTAATCCAGGAGGTGGTGACGGAGCCGAACGCAATAGTTTCGCTGATAAAAGGAATCGTGGGATAGCTGCGCGGCAAACCGCCGGTGTAGTAAGTGGCAAAATTTTGCAACAGATAGGAAACACCAATGGCGGAAATCATAATAGACATACGGGGAGCCGTGCGCAAAGGCTTGTAAGCAATGCGCTCCACCGAAACGCCCAAAATCACGGTAAGCAGCAAAGTCAGCGGCAGAGCAATATAAAGCGGCAAAGTGGTTGATGTATAAACCATAAAAAAGCCGGCGGCCATAAAAATATCGCCGTGGGCAAAGTTAATCAACCGCAATATGCCGTAAACCATAGTATAACCAATCGCAATCAGCGCATATTGACCGCCCACCGAGATGCCAGTAAGCAGCTGCTGAATATAATAAGACAGGCTATCCATAGGCACAAAACACCTCTTTCTTCTTTTTTGAAATTACTTGTTTTTTTCTGATTTTTTTCAAGCAAACTTTTTTCTACTATTTATATACTTACTTTTTAATCTAATTCCCAAAGCCCCTTTCCTGATAAAAAAGCATTGATTTACAGATGAGTTAGGTTCCCCGCTCATCAGCAAATCAATGCTTTTTTACAAAGCGGCATTGACATTTAAGCGGCAGCCGCCGGCGGGCCATTTGGCCCGCCAGCTTTTTGCCGGCTTACAATCGTATAAAATTACTCGCCTACGGACTGAGTCTTCAAGAACTTGAAGTTGCCGTTTTCAACATCAATGGTCTTAACGTAAGCCATATCTTTGTTGGCGTCGCCAGTTTCATTGAATGTGATGGAGCCGGTTACACCAACGTACTCAACGCCAGGCAGAGCGTCACGAATGGCAGTGCCCTCGGTGGAGTTAGCAGCCTTGATGGCTTCAATAGCCACATTGTAAGCGTCAAAGCCCAAAGCAGACACAGCTGCCACGCCGTCGCTGCCGCCGTTGTTGGTCAGGTTAGCAGAATCAGCGTTCAACCAAGCCTTAAAGCCGCTTACAAACTCAGCAGCAGCCGGGTTAGAAGTATCGTTTTCATCAAAGAAAGTGGACAGATAAACTTCAGTAGCCTTATCACCAGCATTCAGAATGATAGACTCATTCTCCCAAGTGTCGCCGGCCAAAATCGGAATGGTGATGCCCATTTCGCGAGCCTGACGAATCAGCAAAGGAGCAGTCTGGATGGAAGAGGGAGCAAAGATTACGTCAGCGTCGGAATTCAGAACGTTGGTCAGGATAGCGTTGAAATCAGTTTCGCCAGTCTGGAACTGAGCTTCCTGAACATTACCTTCCAAAGCGGTGAAAGCCTGTTTGAAGTAATTGCCCAAGCCAGCGGAGTAATCATCGCCCAGCTGAGTGATGATAAACGCATTGTTGGCCTGCAATTCATCTTTAGCAAAATTAGCCATAACAGTGCCCTGGAAAGGATCCAGGAAGCAAACGCGGAAGTAGTAATCGTTGCCGTCAGTTACCTGCGGATTGGTGCAGGAAATGCCGATTGCCGGAATCTGTGCAGTTTTGAAAGTGTCGCCGCCGGCAATAGCCACGCCGGAGCCATAGCTACCCAAAATCACGGAAACATTGCTGGCTACCAGGTTTTGAGCTGCGCTGACAGCCTTGGTGGTGTCAGATTGATTGTCAACCTCAACCAACTCAACCTTATAAGTCTCGCCGTTGATTTCCACATTGGGTTGCAAGGAATGAGCATAACGAACACCCAAAACTTCCTGCTTGCCGCCGGGGCCGTTTTCACCAGAGGCGGGCTCAAAAATGCCAATCTTAATAACTTTGTCGCCGCCTGCATTGCCCTGCTGAGCGGGCTCCTTTTGTGTGTCGCCGCCGCAGCCGGCGCAAATGGCCAAAGCCATCGCCAACACGGCAACCAGTGCCAATAACTTTTTCATTGTGATAGAACCTCCTAAAAATGCTTTGTCTTTGCAGCACAACCATGTCCTTTGGCGACGGACATTTGTCTGCTGTATATTGATAGTATTATACAACAATTAAAGCGAAAATGCAAGCCTTTGCCTATATAAAAAGCTGTTATCCACCAAAAATAATAAACCTTTTGGCGCAAACAACCAAAAGGTTTAAATTATTAGGCAAAAAACCGACAAAACAGCATTGGCAAAAACACTGCGGGAATGTAATTTGTTACCTTTAAATGGGTCAAATCCAACATATTCAAGGCCAGCCCCACAATCAGCAGCGAACCTGCGCACGACATTTCCGCCACCGTTGCAGAATCCAGCAGCGGCTCCAAGGTTTCAGCCAACAGCACAATAGCGCCCTGATAGAGCAAAACAGCCCCAGCCGAAAACAACACGCCCGCCCCCAACGACGAAGCCAGCAGCACGGCGGCAATGCAGTCGATCAGTGATTTGGCAATGATAGTGCTATGGTCGCCCACCAAACCGCTTTGCAAAGAGCCCACAATCGCCATCGCTCCCACGCAGAACAGCATACTAGCCGAAACAAAGCCCTCCGCCAGTGATTTGCGGGTTCGCCCGCCCTCGTTCAAATCCGCCTGGCCGCCAAATTGCTGTTCCAGCTTTTGTCCCAAACGATTCAGCTTGCCGTCCAAATCCAGCAATTCCCCCAGAGCGCCGCCCAAAGCTACAGATAAAATGGTGACCAATATATAATTACCCTCAAGCGCACCGCTGATACCAATATACAGCACGCAAAGGGCCAAACCTTTCATTACCGTATCAGCAATGCGTTGCGGAAAGCTGCGATTAAAAAACAAGCCCAGCGTTCCACCCAAAAGCACTGCCGCTACATTTATAAAAACCGAAACCATTGTTTTAACCGCCTTTCAAACCAAAATCAATCGTGCCAAATGATAAAATAACCGCAAAGAGTGTATATATTTTAGCACAAGGGGCATTGCTTGTCCAGCCAAAATTTTGCTAGCCGAAAATTTTAGGTTTCAATCATTTGGAATGTATACATTACCTTAAAATATTGTTTTTTAACACATAATATGCTAATATTTAGAATAGTATTAGAGCTATAGGAGGTTATAAATGATGGAAGAATTAACTTTGTATGAAAAAGTTGGTAAAATCATCTCCATTGTCGACGGCTGGGTTTGGGATTGGCCGTTGATGGTTTTGATTTTTGCCACTGGTATTTTGCTTACTCTGCGCAGCGGTTTGGTGCAGGTTTTGCATCTGCCCAAAGCATTGCGCTTTATGTTCCAAAATGAATCCGACGGCGAGGGTGAAGTCACCAGCTTTGGCGCGCTCTGCACCGCCCTTTCCGCCACCATCGGCACCGGTAATATTGTGGGCGTGGCCACCGCTATCTGTATTGGCGGCCCTGGCGCGCTTTTCTGGATGTGGCTAGCCGCCTTTTTTGGCATGGCCACTAAATACGCTGAGGGCTTGCTGGCCATTAAGTATCGCACCATTGAAGCAGACGGCCATGTGTTGGGCGGGCCTTTCTATTATATTGAGCGCGGCATGGGCAAAAGCTGGAAATGGCTGGCAATGCTGTTTGCTTTCTTCGGCGCCACGGCCGGCTTGCTGGGCATTGGCACCGTAACCCAAATCAACGGTGTGGCCGGCGCGGTGGAAGCTCTGTTTGACCCCACCAAAGCCCACATCGCTTTCACCATTGGCAAATACAGCTACACCTGGGCCACCACCATTACCGCTGTTGTAGTTTCTTTGCTGGTTGCTTTGGTTATCATCGGCGGTATCAAACGTATTGCCAAAGTGGCTGAGGTTGTGGTGCCCTTTATGGCCGTATTCTACATTGTCATTTGCGTTATTATCCTGGTTTCTAACGCAGCAGCCATTCCTGGCGCTTTTGCTCTGATTTTCAAATCTGCTTTCACCGGTACGGCTGCCACTGGCGGCTTTGTCGGCGCTACTATCAAACTGGCCATTTCCAAAGGTGTTGGACGTGGTATCTTCTCCAATGAGGCCGGCTTGGGTTCCGCCCCGATTGCAGCGGCGGCCGCTTCCACCAATTCTTGCGTGCGCCAAGGCTTGGTTTCGATGACCGGCGTTTTCATTGACACCATCATCATCTGCACCATGACCGGCCTCACCATCATCATCACCGGCGCATGGTATCAGCCAGGGCTGGAGGGCGTGGCCGTCACTTCCTACGCATTTGCCCAAGGCATGAGCTTTGCGCCGTTTATCGGCCAGCTGTGCGTTACCCTCAGCTTAATGTTCTTTGCATTCACCACTATTTTGGGCTGGGATTACTACGCCGAGCGTTGCGTGGAATATTTAACCGGCGGTAGCATGACCGTTGTGAAGTTCTATCGTTATCTGTGGATTTTGGCTGTGTTGGTTGGCCCTTTCCTGGCCCTGGACCCGGTTTGGGATTTGGCCGACGCGCTGAACGGCCTGATGGCATTCCCCAACCTGGTGGCGCTGGTGGCGCTGTCTGGCGTGGTGGCCGCCGAAACCCGCGATTTCATGATCAAGCACCGCGATTTTTAAAAGTTTCTACTATAATAAATGTAAAAAAAACAGGGGTTAGCAATGCTTGCCTCTGTTTTTTAGGAGCAAATGCAGCCCTAATTTACGTCCCACCCTTGTTTTTTAGCCCATTCTGTACTATAATATAAGTATTATAGTACGCAAAAAAGCTCATATTTGAGGTGAAAATTATGAAACATCAAATTACTATAACCTGGCAAACCGACGGTCAGGAATACACTAAAAGCTGCCCGCCTGGCCAAACGCTGGAGCAGCTGAAGCCATCCCTAATCAACGGGCAAATGCCAATCGTGGGAGCGATTGTCAACAACCTGCTGAAAGACCTGCGCTATCCGCTTTTCTGTTCCTCCGACATTGAGTGGCTGCACGCGGACAGCCCCATGGGCAGCCGTATCCTGCAAAACTCGCTGGCCCTGCTGCTCTCCGCTGCGGCGGCTGAGCTTTTTCCTAATCATCAGCTGAATATTATGCACTCCTTGCGCTTTGGCCGCTTCTGCCGCCTAACGGAGGACGTGCCCAGCCGCCCTTTGGCCGCTAGCGACATTGCCCGCCTGGAAGACCGTATGCATGAGCTGGCCCAAGCAAATTTGCCTATCACCAAAGATGTTATTAACAAAAATGAATCTATTGGCTATTTCAAAGCCTGCGGCGATTTTGCCAAAGCCCAAACCCTTTACAAAGTGCCGGACAAACAGGCCACGCTTTACTCCATTGGCAAACACACCCGCCAGATGTTCAGCAAGCTGGTTCCAAGCACCGGCTACCTGGACAATTTCAGCCTGGCTCATTTTGACGACGGATTCATTCTAACCGACCATTACAACACGCCTGAGGAACTGCGCGGCAGCCAACAGCTGGCTTATCCGAAAAGCCTAAACGCCACTTTGGATAATTACAGTAAATGGTCTAGCATGCAAAATATTAATTATTGCTGCGATCTAAACCGCTTTGTGGAGAAAAATGATTTCAACAGCCTGGTGATTATGGCCGAAGCCCGGCAGGAACGCAGCCTGCAACATATTGCCGACCAGATTTTCCAAGGCTTCCCCCAAGTGCGTCTGGTGCTGATTGCCGGGCCCAGTAGCTCCGGCAAAACCAGCTTTTGCAACCGCCTGGCTATTGAGCTGCGCAACCAAGGCCTGCGCCCAATCACACTTTCCATGGATAATTACTTCCTGGACAATGCCGACACTCCACCGGGCCCGGACGGCCTGCCGGATTTTGAGGCCGTCACCGCTATTGATACGCCGCTTTTTAACCAACATCTGCTGCAACTGATTTCCGGCCAACCGGTGGAAATGCCCGTTTTTGATTTCAAAACCGGCACTCGCTCCGACCGCACCATCCCCGTGGAGCTGGGCCAAAACAACATTTTGCTGGTGGAGGGCATTCACGGCATTAACGAAGCCTTAACCAAGGACATTCCGGCCGCTAACAAACTGAAAATTTATATTTCCTGCATGACCACTCTCAGCCTGGATAACCTGATGCCCATTTCTACCAGCGACAACCGGGAAATTCGCCGCTTGGTGCGCGACGTTAAATTCCGTAACATTTCCGCCGAAAAAACCCTGCTCACTTGGGCCAAAGTGCGCCGGGGTGAGGAAAAGAACATTTTCCCATTTCAGGACGCCGCAGATTATTACTTTAACACCTCGCTAATTTATGAATTTTCCCTGCTGGCCCCAATGATTAGCCCGCATCTGCTTTCCATTCCGGAAACCAGCCCGGCCTACCCGGAGGCCCGCCGCCTGCTGAAATTGGCCAGCTGCTTTGTTCCTGCCGACCCTAAGGCAGTGCCGGCCTACTCGTTGTTGCAAGAGTTTTTGGGAGAGAGCGTTTTTGAAGTTTGATTTTTAGGATATTGACAATTTAAAAATACTATGCTAAAATAAATATAGAATATTAACACCTAGCAATATTCTCAAAAAAACGAACCCCCTCACTGGTCCTGAGGGGGTTCTATTCCTTTTCATTGCGAGGCGGCTTAAACCTAGGCTGTGGATGATTTTACCGCCGATTGCGATCCAACCATTTGAAAACATATCGGGAGATTATGTTTCCCACAATCGTAACCACGATGTCTATCAATACACCTAGCAACACTCTCACCTCCCAACTATTACAAGATTGCCTGTTGGGCGGTAATATAAAAATTATATCATATAACGACACATATTTCAACGTATATGCAATATTAAAGCAGCGTTTCTCAAACGAAACACTGCTTTAATATTTCTTTTAATCAAAAAATCTCTTAATTATAAAATTACAAGCCTTTTTCCTGGATTATTGCCTGAAGCTCCGCTTCAAGGGGCAGGCTTAACCCTGTCTTATCCGCTGGTTCATCATCTAACAACTTCCAAGGAAGCTCCATCACGTTCAAATTACAAGTTAGGCCCCGTTGGCGCGCTAATTTAATGAGAGCCAAACCCCAACTATCAATAATAACAGCAGAGTGACTTCCTTGCCGACGCAACGCCTTTATACGTCCCTTGAGAGCCTAATCAAAAACAGACTGATTCTGATAAGCAATGCTCCACATAGCCAAAAGCAGCTCGTTCTGAATTTTCATAGAGTCCTCCGGTAAGAGGCGCTGTTTTGCTTCTGTAAAATTACCGTTAACAGCAAGAATACAATCAGCATTATTAGAATAACAATGATACTTATTTACCCGACAGCGCAGCCTCGGCCTCCGCCATAATTTCCTGCATAATTTCGGCGCAACTGGCCCGCTTGGTTATCAAGCCAGAGATTTGGCCAGCCATAAAGCAGCCGCCCTCCAAATCACCCTGCTTGGCTTTCAGCAAACCACGCTCCGCCAGAGCTTCCAACTGAGCCTCGGTGGTGTTCGGCTGTTTTTCCAGCTCCGCATAGCGCAGGGGCATTGGCGTTTTCAAAGCCCGCACCACGTGAGAGGTGCCGCGGCCAGTCACAATAGTGTCAGTGTCCACCGCATCAATAATCCGCTGTTTGTAGAGGTCAGAAACCGGGCATTCGTCCGCCACCAGGAAAATAGTGCCCAGCTGCACGCCAACCGCGCCCAACACCAGCATTGCCGCCAGGGAGCGGCCATCGGCAATGCCGCCTGCGGCCAGCACCGGAATATTCACCGCCCGCAGCACCTGAGGCACCAAAGCCAAAGTGGTCATCTCGCCAATGTGGCCGCCGGATTCCGTTCCCTCTGCCACCACAGCATATGCGCCCGCGGCCTCTGCCTTTTTGGCCGCCCGCACATTGGGCACAACCGGAATAACCTTAATCCCAGCCGCCAAAAGCTTAGGCATATGAGGAGTTGGATCGCCTGCGCCAGTGGTCACCACCGGCACCTTAGCTGTTGTCACAAAATCAATAATTTGGGCAATCTCCGGGCTTTGCAACATCAGATTAACACCAAAAGCCCGGCCTGGTTCCAAAAGCTGTTGGCAACGGCGAATTTCCTCCGCCACCTGAGCGGCTGTCAAACCGCTGCTGCAAATCAGACCCAAACCGCCGGCGTTGCTAACCGCCGCGGCCAGCTCCGCCGTGGAAATATAGGCCATACCACCCTGAAAAATCGGATATTTCAGGCCCAAATCTTCACAAAGCTTACCTTTAATCTGCATTAAACAAACACTCCTTTGCTTAAATATTTTTTATTTTTTTGTTATATATTCTACGCCCATATATTTAACCAGAGCTTCCGGGATTTTAACGCTACCATCTGGCTGCTGATAATTTTCCAGAATAGCGGCCACCGTGCGGCCCACCGCCAAACCGGAACCGTTCAGAGTGTGCACATATTCCGGCTTGCTTTTCGCGTCGCGGCGGAAACGGATATTGGCCCGTCTGGCCTGGTAATCCTCAAAGTTGCTGCAAGAGGAAATCTCCCGATAAATCCCAGCTCCGGCCATATAAACTTCAATATCATAGGTTTTGGCAGAGCTAAAGCCCAAATCGCCGCCGCAAAGAGTCACCACCTGATAAGGCAGACCCAACATTTGCAGCAGCACCTCGGCGTCATGGGTCAGCGCTTCCAACTCATCATAGCTGTTTTCCGGCATACAGAACTTAACCAATTCCACCTTATTAAACTGATGCTGACGAATAATACCGCGGGTGTCGCGCCCGGCCGAGCCGGCCTCCGCCCGGAAGCAAGCCGAGTAAGCGCAATGATGAATTGGCAGCTGCGCGCCGTCCAAAATTTCATCGCCATATAGATTGGTTACCGGCACCTCAGCGGTGGGAATCAAATAATAGTCCGTTCCTTCAACGTGGAACATATCCTCAGCAAACTTGGGCAGCTGGCCGGTGCCAGTCATCGCCTTGCTGTTCACCATAAAAGGCGGGAAAATTTCCACGTATGTCTTGCTGGTGTGCACATCCAGGAAGAAGTTGTAAACTGCACGCTCCAAACGAGCGCCCAGCCCACGATAAACCACAAAACGTGCGCCGGAGATTTTAGCCGCCCGCTCAAAATCCAAAATCCCCAGTTCCTCAGCCACTTCCCAGTGATTTTTGGGATTTTCAATCTGCGGCAGTTCGCCCCAGCGACGCTGCACCGGATTGTCAGCATCCGAATTGCCAAAAGGCACGCTCTCATTAGGAATATTAGGAATAGCCAGTAAGCTGGTGCGGATGGTTTCTTCCGCCTTTTTCACCTGAGCGTCCAGCGCGTCAATCTCATCGCCCAGGGCCCGCATTTTTTCCATAATCGGCGTAGCGTCCTGGCCGTTCTTCTTCAGCACGCCAATTTCCTTGGATACGGCGTTGCGCTCCGCTTTCATCTGCTCCACTTTGGCCAAAAGCTCCTTGCGGCTGGCCTCCGCTTGCAGGAAAGGCTGCAAATCCACCTCCATATTACGTTTTTTCAACTTCTCAACCACCAATTCCGGATTGGCAGCCACAAATTTTGCGTCTAACATCTTTTAAATCCTCCTAATATTAAGTTTAACATTACAATTTTTTATTTATTATTTACTACATTCTCTCTCTTTATATATTCCAACTTAATTTTATCAATAGTTTTTCCGCCAATGCCAAAATTTTTATCTGATACCTCTTTAATAGTGGTAACAAAAAATTCCTGCGGTACCTGCATAATTTCAGAAGCCGTTTCTGTAAGCCGCTTAATCAAAAGTTCCTTTTGTTCATCAGACAAAACACCACTTTCAACAGTAATATATGGCATTTTATACTCCTTTCAATTCAGATTACTACAACAAAAGCAAGCGCCCCAGTGCATTCACGTCCTCCACGTAATAATCCGCGCCGGCTGCCAGCAGGGCCTCCTTGCTGCCAACGCCCCAGCCCACGCCAATCGCCTGCATACCTGCCGCCTTGCCGCAGGCAATATCCACCGGGGCGTCGCCCACAAAGGCCGACTGCGCCGCTTGCTCAGTCCTGTCCATCTCTGCCAGCGCCAACAGGGCCGGCTCAGGGTCAGGCTTATGCTTTTCGCTGGCTTCCACCCCAAAAACTTTGGTGAAATAATCCTTAATATTCAAAATTTCCACCGACCAATCTGCGCCCCATTGCAAACGGCTGGTGACAATGCACATCGGCACATCCGCCTCCTGCAACTTAGCCAGCAGGGAGGGCACGCCGGCAAAAGGCCGAATCATCTTGGGGATATACAACATATTATACTCCGCAAAAATTGTCCGGTATTCCTCCTCGCGCCCCGGCGCAAACTCCGCCGCCGTTTCATACATCGGCCGGCCGATATATTTTTTGGCCGCTTCCTCGCTCCACGGCAAACCAAGCCGCTCGTGCGTGGCCTGAGAGCTGCGCAAAATCATCGGCACGCTATCGGAAAGTGTTCCGTCCAAATCAAAAATCAAACTGGCAAATTTCGCCATTACATTCACCCTCTTTATCTTAAAAAGTCGTGCCTGGCAACAACATTTCCAGCAATCGTGAAAGCTCATCGTTACTATAATATTCCAAAGTAATCCGTCCACCCTTGGGCATTTTTTGCAGCTTCACTTTGGTTTGCAAGTGCATACAAAGCTTGTCCGCAATATCCTGCAACAACAACTCCTCCGTGCTGGCCGGCTGCGGTGGGGTAGCCGGTTTGCCTTTTGGCTTGCTATCCTTTGGTTTATCCGTTTGCACTGGCTGATATATCAACTGAGGATTTTTCGCCATCTCTTCCGCCTGCCGCACTGAAAGACCATCTTCACAAATTCGGTCAGCCAACGCCAAACGGTCGGCCTCCGCCTCCACCATTAGCAAAGCCTTACCATGCCCGGCGGTAATCCGCCCCTCGCTCAACAGATCCCGAATAGAACCCGGCAAAGCCAGCAAACGCAGGGTGTTGGCCACATAAACGCGCGATTTTCCAAGCCGCGTCGCCAATGAAGCCTGCGTGTAACCGTGCTCATCCAAAAGCCGACGATAAGAGGCCGCCTCCTCCAGTGGATTCAAATCCTGCCGCTGGATATTCTCAATCAAAGCCACTTCCAGCGTCACATCATCCTCCAAAGGTTTCACGATAGCAGGAATTTGCGCCAAACCGGCCAGCTGAGCCGCCCGCCAACGCCGTTCGCCGGCTACAATCTCATATTTATCAGGGCTATCCGTCGCCGGACGCACCAAAATAGGCTGCAAAACTCCCTGCTCTTTAACGCTGGCAGCCAACTCCCGCATTTTACCCTCATCAAAAGCCCGCCGCGGCTGGTGCGGATTGGGAGCCACAGCAGTAAGAGAAAGCTGCAAAACCTGTTCTCCCGTTTCCTTTGGTTCTTCCGACATTTTTTGCGAAACTTTCGGCAAAGGCGCCTGTGCGCCAAACAGTGCATCTAAACCGCTGCCCAAACCTTTCTTTACCATTTAATCACCCCTATAGCCTATATACGTAAACTATTTTATTTAACTGCTGTAAGCAAATTTTTTGTTCGCTCCACCACCAAAGCGGCTAGCTCCCGATAAGCCTCCGCACCGCGGCTTTTCGGCTCATAGCGGCTAATCGGCAAACCATGGCTGGGCGCTTCCGAAAGCCGCACATTACGAGGAATTACCACCTCAAACACCAACTGACCAAAATATGCCTTAACCTGATCCACCACCTGCGCAGCCAAATTAACCCGGCCGTCATACATTGTCAGCAGTACCCCCAAAATTTCCAGCTGTGGATTAAACGTCTGCCGCACTTTCAAGTAAGTGTTCACCAACTGTTGCAATCCCTCCAGCGCATAGTATTCTGATTGCACAGGAATAATCAAGTTATCCGCCGCCGTTAGCGCATTCAGGGTTAACAAACCAAGCGACGGCGGGCAATCCACCAAAATATATTCGTAATCATCCACAATCGGCTGCAAACCTTGCAACAAACGTCTTTCCCGCTCCTCCAACTGCACCAGTTCCAACTCCGCCCCGGCCAAATCAATATTAGCGGCAAGCAGGCTCAGCTGCTCAAACTGCGTTGGCTGCACCGCTTCCGCCGCCGGCACCTCATCTGTCAGCACCTGATACACACTAGCCTCCAACTCATCCCGCCGAACCCCCAAGCCGCTAGTGGCGTTGCCCTGCGGGTCCAAATCCACCACCAACGTCTTGTGGCCAGCCAAGGCCAGTGCATCTGCCAAATTAATAACCGTCGTCGTTTTGGCCACGCCGCCTTTCTGATTGGCAACCGCAATTATTTTTCCCATTTTGTCATCTCCATATTTTTTAAATCGCTGCGCGTATCTAATGCTAGATTTCTACTAAAATGCTAATTATTATCTAAACCGTATTGAAGCATTCTATTACATCCGAAAACCCCAAAGGGTTCTTAACAATCGCTGTATGTAACTAGTGCTAATTACTGTCTAAACCGTATTGAAGCATTCTATTACATCCGAAAACCTTGAAGGGTTCTTAAAAAATTAGAAAGGATTCTTTTTGATAGCGGCGCTACGGCGCGGCAAATCACGCCGGCAAGGAACAACCTTTCGGATAACTACAATACTACGCTTTTCACCGCTGGGCAATTTATATTCCTTAACTTCCTCAAAACGGCCGCCCAACTGAAAAATAGCATTTTTAGCGCCGTCAATTTCTTCCTGAAAGTTATCGCCTTTCATTGCTAAAAAGCAGCCATCCATTTTAACCATTGGCATGCAATATTCCGTCAGAACATTCAATGGAGCCACAGCTCTGGCTGTAGCAAATTCAAACTGCTCCCGGTAAAGAGCCAAACGGCCGGCTTCCTCCGCCCGCATGCGGCCAATATGAATATTACAAACATTAACCCGCACCGTGGCAAATTTAACGAACTCGAATCGTTTGTTCTGCGAATCAATAACCGCAAAACGATGATCTGGGTGTGTAATAGCCAAAGGAATAGCCGGCATACCAGCGCCGGTGCCCACATCAATCAAACGGTCGCGAGTGTCACCCTCCAAAAAGGAGGAAAGCATCAAACTATCAATAATATGTTTAGTCGCAAACTCCACTGGGTCTGTAATTGCCGTCAAATTGATATTGGCATTGCTACGCACCACAACCTCATAGTAATCCGTCAGCATATCCAGCATTTCTTCATCCAATTCAACACCGGTTTGCTTAATATGTTTTTCAACCGTTTGCGCAAACAAAGGACGGTCAATCTTCACTCCGTCGCCGGTGTAGTTACGCAATTCATCAGCGTCAATGTTTTCCAAATCCTCACCATAGGTGAATTTTTCTGCCCGTGGCGAATTAATAGTTACTCTTTTTTTAAATAAATTAAACATTTTTACCTCGTTTCATGAGTGTTTCACGTGGAACACCGTTTTCAGTTTCACGTGAAACATTTTTAAATGCCAAAAAACTTTTTTCTAATAAAATTACTACCTTATTTAATATAATACTATTCCCGCTTCTGATTGTCAATATCTTAAAGGTTTTTCAACCAAATTAATAAAACCGCAATATCCGCAGGCGACACGCCAGTAATCCGGCCGGCCTGGCCTAAATTTTCAGGCTGAACAGCAGCTAATTTTTGCCGCGCCTCCAGGCTTAAACCCTCAATTTGTAAATAATCCACCTGACGCGGCAGCTTTTTTCCCTCCAACTGCGCAAAACGCTCCACCTGAGCCTGTTGCTTTTTAATATAACCAGCATATTTAGCTTCAATATCCAGTTGCTCCGCCACCTCCGGCGGCTGGGCCTCAATTTGCAAAAGCTGGCAAATCTGCGCATAACTCACTTGTGGACGCTTTAGATACTCCCAAGCTCGAATATTACTTTCCAAATGTGGCAATCCAGCCCTATCCGCCGCCTCAGCTGGAACAACCGCCGCTTCTAAGGCCAAACGCTCTGCCGCCACGGCAGACTGCTTACAATTCAAACGCTCATAGGCAGCTTCATCCGCCAAACCCAACTTATATGCTTTTTCCGTCAAGCGAGCGTCTGCATTATCATTACGCAGCAGTAAGCGGTATTCCGCCAAAGAGGTGAACATCCGATAAGGCTCAGTCACGCCTTTGCTCACCAAATCATCAACCAACACGCCCAAATAAGCTTCAGAACGACTTAAAACTAAAGGTTCTTTTCCCAACAGCGAGAGAGCAGCATTTGCCCCAGCAAGCAGACCTTGCCCAGCCGCCTCTTCATAGCCGGATGTGCCATTAATTTGTCCTGCGGTATATAGTCCGGCAACCGGTTTGGTTTCCAAGGTGCGCCACAACTGGGTTGGCAAGACAAAATCATATTCAATGGCATAAGCCGGGCGAATAATCTTTACGTTTTCCAAACCCGGAATAGTGCGCATAAAAGCATATTGCACATCCTCAGGCAAACTGGTAGACATTCCCTGCACATAATACTCATTTGTGTTTAATCCCTCTGGCTCCAAAAACAGCTGGTGCTGTTCCCGACCAGGAAAACGCCGCAGTTTATCCTCAATCGAGGGACAGTAGCGGGGCCCAACCCCTTTAATCAAACCGCTATATAGTGGGCAGCGGTGCATATTCTGCAAAATTGCTTCGTGTGTAGCTTGATTGGTATAGGTCAACCAGCAGGAAATATTTGGTCTTTGCAAACCGGCTGGCAACGGTTGATAGGAAAAATGCAAACCACTGGTATCCCCGGGCTGCTCCTCCATTCGACTAAAATCCAGGGTATTTTTATCCACCCGCGCCGGGGTTCCGGTCTTAAATCGTCCCAACTCAAAACCAATATCCCGCAGACTATCTGAGAGATAAACGGAAGGCGGATAACCTGCCGGGCCAGAGGGATAGGCACAGCTACCCATAATCACACTGCCTTTCATATAGGTGCCGCTAGTGATAACCAAACGACGACAGCGATAAGTCGCTCCTGTTCGCAAGCGGACGCCGCAAACTGCCGGCCGCTCCAAGCCTGCTTCGGTTATAATATCCACCGCCTCGCCCTGCTTAATATCCAAGCCGGGCTGTGCCTGCAAATAGGCCAACATTGTTTGCTGATAAGCTTTTTTATCAATTTGGGCTCGTAAAGCCTGCACCGCCGCGCCCTTGCTAGTGTTAAGCAAACGGATTTGAATTTGCGTTAGGTCGGTTATTTTGCCCATTGCTCCACCCATCGCGTCAATCTCTCGTACAATAACCCCCTTGGCCGGACCGCCGATTGAGGGATTACAAGGCGCTAAAGCCACGCTGTCCATGGAAAGAGTAATTAGCAAAGTACTAACGCCCAAACGAGCCGCCGCCAAAGCAGCTTCGCAACCGGCATGTCCTGCACCAATTACCACTACATCATATTCTCCCGCCACAAAGCAATCATTTACATTTTTATCACTCAAGCCTGCCAAAAATTCTACCCTCTCTCAAAATAAAGTTTCACGTGAAACATATTTTAAATTATAATAATATTTTCCAAACAAAGCTATAATCTATTGTAATTGTTCTTAAATTATACCATTTATATGAAGAAAAAGCAATAAGCCTGCTATTGCAAAAAGCAAGTATTTATGCTATTATAATTATATAAGCGGGTGATGAAAATTTGGAATTAACAGAAAAAAGACAGGCTCTATTACAAAGCCTACGCCTTATGGACAACATTCTATTAAGTAAATGTTTTGAAAACAATATTGAATGTACAGAGTTAGTATTGCACATAGTATTAGAAAAACCAGATTTACAAGTTACGAACGTAAACACTCAGGTTTTTATGACAAACCTACTAAATCGCTCAGTGCAACTGGATATTTTAGCTACGGATAGTCAAGGTAAACAATATAATATAGAAATTCAACGCTCTGATAGTGGAGCCATACCACAAAGGGCTCGCTACAACAGCAGTATGCTTGACGCAAATCTGTTACCTAAAGGCGACGACTTCAGCAATTTGCCAGAAACCTATGTAATATTCATAACCGAACATGATGTATTAAAAGCCAATCGACCAATATATCGGATTGAACGATATATTATGGATACTGGCAACAGCTTTAATGACGGTTCACATATCATCTATGTTAATGGCGCTTGGCGTGACGACTCTCCATTAGGCAAGCTTATGCACGATTTTTCCTGTCCCAATCCAGCGGAAATGTACTACAAAACATTGGCAGAAAGAATACGTTTCTTTAAAGAAAATAAAAAGGAGGTTAGTGATATGAATCAAGCTTTGGAGAAATTTTGGCAAGAAGCTGTTCAAGAGGGTATCCAAAAAGGTATGCAACAAGGCATGCAAAAAGGTATGCAGCAAGGTATGCAACAAGGCTGGCAGCAGGGACAAAGAGAAACTATGGAAGCCATTGCCAAAAGCATGCTACTTTTAGGTAAATACGATATTGAGGAAATAGCTAAAATCTCTGGTCTATCTATAGTAGAAATAGAAAAAATACAGGAACAAAATATTAAACATTAATTTAATAAATAATAAGGCGGCATTCTCCAAACAGAATGCCGCCTTTATTTTACTAAATCAATCTATTCTATACGGAAACCTTAATACCAGCTTCCAGCGCAATTTCCTGTATATCCGGCAAAAATTCGCAACGCGCCGGAATCAGCACATAACAGTCGCTATCAATATCGATTGTCAGCAGAACAAAGCCCAACGGCTGCCAGGCCTTATTAACCCTCTCCAGCCAGATTTCAACATCATCATCCTCAAACAAGCCAAACTGCTCCACCGGCAATCCCTCTGTGCGCACCACAAATAATTCGGAAACCGACTCTGCAAACTCATCGATTGTTTCTTTCCAGTCCAGTTCACAAGCATAATGCTGTTTAATCAGCACGTCTACCAGACCAAGCAGCCAAATCTCACCACTATTGAAAGCTGCCAACTGGGACATCGTCTGAATTCCCCGCTCCATAAATTGCTGCTTGCGGGCGGCAAAATATTCCGACGCAGCCCCGCCTCCAGCAAAACGCATTTCCTCCATAACCGTTGCGTCATTGTCGGAAAGCAGCCGGGCAATCCGATAAAATGGCTGTGGGTCGGCAATTTCCGGCTCCGGCACTGTTTCGCCCTGCTCTCGCATTTCCGCCGCCCCCTTATGCGCACACCAGGCTGCAAAGCTGGTATCCACCTTTTTATCGACAACAAAAAGCAGATAACCCTGCAAGCCGGTGGTCATCAACAACTGAATAAATTGAGCGTCGGTCATTTTATCAATTATTGTACAAGGCAGATTTTTAACCATCTCTTTCAGCTGACCAATCGGAATTGTTAAATTCAGCTTTTTGCGCAGCTCCATCAAACCTTTAAGGTCATCTGGAGCCTTAATCAAATCCACATGTCCTTGCGTATAATTCATTTCCCTGCTCCTAATCAAATAAACTCAGTAAAGCTAATCGGCTCCACCGAAAGGGATATTTCACCAGTGCGAATAATTTCAATAATACCATATTTCTGCATAATATCGCAAAAAGAGTCGATTTTGCGGCTATCGTTTGTCACCTCAATAACCATTGAAGCAGCGTTAAAATCAATAATATGGCCGTGGAAAACTTCCACCACGCTCATAATCTCCTGACGTAGCTCGTCAGAGGATTTAATCTTCACCAAGGCCAGCTCCCGGCTCATAGAGCCTGCTTTGGAGAGATGCACCACTCGATACACCTGCACCAGCTTCTCAATCTGAGCCATAATCTGCTCCAGCTGCCAATCATCCGTTACTTGCACCACCAAAGATATGCGGGTAACATTGTCCTTTTCCGTTTTAGAAGCGGCAATGGATTCAATATTGTAACCGCGGCGGGAAATCAAGCCGGAAACATGCGTCAAAACACCAGGGCTATCCTCAACCAGCACCGCCAACTGCTTTCTTTTCACACGCTTTTCCATCAGCAATCGCCTCCCTCAAAAACCATATCCGAAAGGGACTTGCCCGGCGCCACCATTGGCATAACATCCTCGGCCTCGTCCACCATAACCTCAAGCACCACCGGGCCTTCATAGGCCGCCGCCTGCTGCAAGGCCCTGGCCAGCACAGCAGGTTCCTGCACGGTTAGGCCCAGGCAGCCCATCGCCTCGCCCAAGCGGGCAAAACTCAGCTTAAACTCGTGTTTGGAGGCGGACATCCGCCGGGCGTAAAACATGCGCTGCCACTGCCGAACCATGCCCAGGCCCCGGTTATTCAACACCAACACCTTAACCGGCAATCCCTCCTCAGCCAACGTGGCCAGCTCCTGGCAATTCATCATAATGCTGCCGTCGCTGGTCACCAGCCAAACGGCGCGCGGGTTTTCCGCAGCTTCCTCCACAATGGCCGCGCCCAGGGCCGCCGGCAATCCGTAGCCCATGGTGCCCAGGCCGCCGCTGGTCAGGAAAGTGCGCGGATGTTTAAAACCCATATACTGAGCCGTCCACATCTGGTGCTGGCCCACATCGGTGCAGATAACCGCCTCGCCCTTAGTCAGCTGATAAAGGGCTTCAATAGCAGCCTCCGGTTTGATAACTTCTGTCGAATTTTGGTAAGAGAGCGGACGCTCCGCTTTCCAACGGCGGCAGCTCTCCTGCCAATCAGCAATGTTAGGTGAAAATGCGCCGGCCTCGGCTCGCTCAATCAACAAGCCAAGCGACCATTTCAAATCGCCCTGCAAACGCCAATCCACCCGCACATTTTTGTTAAACTCCGCCGGATCAATGTCCAAATGAACAATTCTCGCCCCCGGCGCAAAAGTTTGCAGGCTACCCGTCACCCGGTCGTCAAAGCGCACGCCCAGGCCCAGCAGCAAATCTGCGTGCTGAATAGCCATATTAGCGGCGTAAGTGCCGTGCATGCCTGGCATACCCAAATGCAGCGGCGCGTCCGTCGGATAAGCGGAAAGCCCCATCAAACTGGTGCAAAGCGGAATCCCCGTCAGCTCCACAAAACGAGCCAGCTCCGGCGCAGCATTGCTGCTGACCAAACCGCCGCCCACAAACAACACCGGGCTGTGGCTGCGACCCAAAGCGTCGCAAATAGCCTGCAAATCGTCAGTTTCACCAGCGCTTTTAGGACGATAACTCCATTTTAAGTTATCAAGATTTTCAGGATAAGCCCATTCGCCCTCGTCAGTTAAAACATCCTTGGGAATATCCACCACCACCGGGCCAGGCCGACCGGTTCGGGCAATATAAAAAGCCTTTTTCAAAATCAACGGTAAATCCTGCACATCTTGTACCAAAAAATTATGCTTGGTAATCGGCGTGGTAATACCAATCATATCAGCTTCCTGAAAGGAATCCTTACCAATAGCCGGCCGCGTCACCTGGCAGGTAATGCAAACCAGCGGAATAGAATCCATATTAGCCGTAGCAATACCGGTCACCAAATTGGTGGCTCCAGGACCGCTGGTGGAAACGCAAACGCCCACCTGACCACTGCGCCGGGCAAAACCGTCCGCCGCATGCACAGCGCCTTGTTCGTGCCGGGTCAGCACGTGGCGCAGGCCGCTGTCATAAATCGCATCGTAAAGGGGCAACGCCTGGCCGCCCGGATAACCAAAAATTGTTTTAATACCCTCCGCTTTGATGGCCTCCACAACCATCCTTGCACCGTTCAGCTTCATGCTTCAACCTCCTTAACAGCCAGCCAAATTGCACACTCCAGGCGCATTTGGCTGATTAAGCAACCCAACTCATAAGGCTGCAAAATATCATGATGAAAAAGCTCCGCATTGGCATGGCAACCGCCGCTACAGAAAAAACGTGCCCAACAGTCCCGACATTTAGGCTTGTTATAAACATGAGCCTGACGGAACTGTTCGCCAATTTCCCGCCCGGCCGCAGTGATACCCTCGCTAAGGCTACCTAGACGGAAACCTTCCCGTCCAACGAACTGATGACAAGGGTAAAAATCACCCTCCGGCGTCACCACCAAATATTCATAACCCGCGCCGCATCCGGTTAAACGCTTGGGCAGGCATGGTCCATGCCGCAAATCCAATTTAAAATGAAAAAATTCAAAGGGCCGCCCCTCCTCGCGTCGTTGCTGGAACAAATCAGCCAACCGCCAATATTCTTCCCGCAAGGCTGGCAGATCCTCCTCCCGCAGGCAACGCTCACTGCCAGGGCCGTCCGGCAGTTCCACCGCCGGTTCCATGGAAAGACGCGGAAAACCCAAATCCAACCAATGCTTAATATCTTCCGTAAAATCCTTATTAAAAGCCGTGTAAGTGCCGCGCACAATGGCGTTGCCACGGCTGTTTTGAGCCAAAAACTGCTTAATACGCTCAGTTACAATCTCGTAGCTGCCTTTGTCATTGGGGAAGACCCTCTGTCGGTCGTGCATTTCCGGCCGGCCGTCATGGCTTAAAACCACGCTGATATTATTTTCCTCCGCCCAGGCGGAAATCTCCGGGGTTAGGCCAACACAGTTGGTTGTAAATGTGAAGCGCAGGGTTTTACCAAAATCTTTTTCCCGTTCCCGGCCGTAAGCAACCAGCTGTTGTACAACCTTAATATTCAAAAGCGGCTCGCCGCCGAAAAAGTCAACCTCCAAAAACTTACGAGCGCCAGAATGCTCCAGCAGATAATCCAGAGCGGCCGCACCCACCTCAAAGCTCATCCGGGCCCGTTTACCGCCAAAGCTGCCGGTGGAAGCAAAGCAATAGCGGCAACGCAAATCGCAATCGTGGCAAACATTCAGGCACAAGGATTTCAACACCGGCGCCGGCGGCTGATATTTATCCTGATAAGCGTCCTCAGTAAAAAGCAGACCATCCGCCCGCAGTTGGGCCAACTCCGCCAAAATCTCCGCCTCCGCGCTGTCCGCGGCCACTTCCACACCCTCTTGCAGCTTGTCCAGGCAAGCGGCGGTGTCCTCGTCAATCCGCATAACCGAACCGCTGTTTATGTCTAAAAGCAAAAAACCGTCCGGCACTGCAAACCAATGCAGTTTGGCCAAATCGGTAGCTGTTATTTGCTCCATAATCTCAACTTCCTTTTATCTATAACATCAAAACAAATTTTAATTGTTTTATTTTCAGATTGTCAATATCATAAAATCCTAAAATAGGGGACGCAAAATGCGCCCCCTATTTGTAAAGCAACCAGCGATTATTTCTCGCAAGCCTGATTGCCAACAGTGCAAGAGGTTTTGCAAGCCGACTGGCAGGAGCTTTGGCAGCTGCCACAGCCGCCGTTTTTAGCAGTTTCCTGCAATTTACCAGCAATTACAACCTGAATATGTTTCATAGTAATGCCTCCTTAAATTAATCAAATCAAATTTTCTTCTTTATTATATCACATCTTTTTTCTCGCTTCAATACCTAGGAAAAATTTAAAACAAAAAACGGCAAACCAGGCAGACAAGCACCCACTCAATATCAAGCGCATATCTTGTACTATAAACGAAATGTAAAGCGCAAAGCTGAACATGAAAAAAAGGAGGGCTCAATATGGCCTGCTGTAATAACTTTTGTAATTGTCCGGAAACCATAACCTACACCTGTAGCATTCCCCAATGCAACGGCGAGGAGAGAACCTACACCTGCATCTGCCAGGATAACCGCTGCTTCACTCCAATGGGCGGTTGGGGGATTTTTGGCCGGCGTTGGCCGCTGGGCGGCGTAAGCTACACCGGCAGCATTTGTTGCACCTGCGTTGCCGATGATGTTCCCACACCGTTAAACGGACAATAACAATAACCAGAGCCGGCTGGAATCAACAAAAGCTGATAAATAATTTGCACCACCGGCTCTGTTAATTCATAAATATAAATATCAAAATTAATAAGGAGGTCAACAAAATGCTCTTAAATTCCATCTATGGCAACAGCTGCAACACCTGCGGCACCTGCAACACTTGCGGCACAATGCCAACCGTAACCTACAACACCACCCCCACCACTTGCGGCTCCTGCGGTGGCTGCGGAAGCTGGAACAACAGCTGCGGTTGTGGCTGTGGCAACACCTGCGGCAGTTGCGGTTGTGGTTGTGGTAACAACTACGGCTCCAACCTTGGCAACGCCGCCTACAACTTCATCGGCGATTGGGTGAACATTGTGGTTACTCTCACCATTCTGCAAAGCATCCTGGGCCTTGTTTGCAACTGGAACTGCGGCTGCAACAACAACTAAATCCTGTTAAGGCCGGCCTTTTCTTTAAGACCGGCCTTTTCTTTAAGACCGGCCTTTTCTTAAAACAATTTGTAGCGACGCTCCCTTTGGAAAATTTCGCTATAATTAAAAAGAAAGAGGTGAAAAAATGAGCAACACTGATTTAATCAGTCGTTTGTATGAAACCAGTCAAGCATTGGAACATCTGGCCCAGCATTTAGCCGAACTGGAAGTAGATAATACTGAAGCTGAGGCAATCGAGGCTGACTCTGATGATTCCGAAAATTTAACGGAGCCAGTTGAAGCTGAAACAGAGGCGGAAACTAAAGCTGAAATTGAGATTGAAGCAAAAGCTGAAAATTCTACATCAGCTGAAACCGAAAACAGCTCGGTGGCTACTCCAACCAACAGCTCCCAAAATGAAGAGCCATCCCAATCAGACGAGCCGAAAATGGCTACCATTATCATTGAAACCACCCCGCTTGAGGTTACTGATGCGGAAAAGGAGGAAGCTAAACCCAAAGCAGAAGCAAATCAGAACAGCAACCCTTTTGCTAAAATGATGAACAATCTGCTGAGCAAGCCCAACACCAATCCTTTGCAGCTTTTAAGCAGCTTGGCCAGCGGTAACCTGGGCGGACTGGGCAATTTGGCTAACAGTTTGGGAAGCCTGGGCAATCTAGGCGGATTGCCCGGCCTCGGCGGCTTAGGCGGTTTGGGCGGCTTACCTGGCTTAGGTGGTTTGGGTGGTCTTGGCGGCTTGGGCAGTTTGGCAGGTTTTGCTGGTTTAGGCAACCAACAGTTGCCCACAAATTTAGCGGAATTGCAGGAAAATCCCCAAATGCTGCAAATGTTAAAAAACGTTAGCAACAATCCGCAAATTATGAATGTGTTGGCCAGCTTAACCGGACAAAATACGGAAACCCTGCAACAAGCACTGCAAAGTTTACAACCAGCTAATTCAACCGTTGCAGCCGAGGCAGCAGCCGCCGTTCAGCCAAGCCCGGCAGCGCCAACTATTTCAGAAGTTGTTAATACCCCAACAGTTTCCAGAATGGCCATGCCAAATCCAAATGCCGTGGCGCCCGGCCCAGCTCCAGTCGCCACCAGCCCCTACTTGGATTCATTGCTGAATGAATGGCACTGGCAGCCTTACGCCCGCGCCTGGCTATTTTAAAATATTTATATTCAAAAGCAAGAGAGTTTTTAGGCGGTGTTTTTCAAATGAAACGCCGCCTTTATTTAACTAATGTAGCATCATTTTACAAAAATGATGCTACATTATATTTTAAAATAAGTTATATTGACATTTTTTTACAATAATGTTAAAATATAAACAGGCACTGTTAAAAACGGTAGGCGGTTAGTCAATATCCTCCGAAAGGGGGTGAGGCAATGTCCCTGCAAATTAGGCTGCGTATTGGAAACTTTACGCTTACAATAGAGCTTAAACGCAAACATAGCAAAACCGCCACTGGGCAAAAGTGACGGTTTTTGTGAATAATTTTACTTTAATCTAACTTTAACCAGGCTAGCCGCTTCCGACGGTGCCTACTATTATTATAACAAATTTAAGCGTTTTGTCAAGCTGAATTTTTCACTTTTAAGCTAAATAACTACTAATATTAACCCATTGCAAAAACAAATACTTTTGAGGGCTGACCCGGTTTAAGAGGTCGGCTCTTTGTGTTTTTATTATAGTATTGCAAATTGCTTTTGTCAATCTGATTTTTTTCAAAAAAACTATTGACTTTTTGTCATCCCTTTTATATAATTATGGTGTGGCAGAAAGTAGGTGATGATTTGAGCCCACGCACTGGTCGTCCAAAAGTAGATAAGCCAAAAACAATTCGGTATAGTATTCGACTAGATTTAGAAACTGAAGAAAAATTGCAAACCTACAGTTTAGAAAATAATATAACTAAAGGTGAAGCAATTAGGCAAGGAATAAATTTACTTTTGAACCAAAAAAAATAAGAGTAGTCGCCACTACCCGGAAAAGTAAACGCGACTACTCAACCCCCAAAATAAGAGGTATAAATATTATAGCATGTACCTCCTGTTTTGGCAACTCTTTTACAAGCAAAAAATTAGGAGGTTTTTTTATGAACGCAAATCCCAAAATTTATTTTGATTTAGTAAACAGCCTTATGGAAACCAAAGAATGGCAGGATATTGAAAAAAATGACCCGGTGATTAATTCAGCCTATGAGGCTGTTTTTGATACATTAGAAAATCTTAAAGATACTATATCTATCGAAACTTTAGACTCGATTAGTCGCAGTATTGGCGATTATGCTTCAGCCAAAGCCGATTGTGCAGCCCTATATGGAATTCAAGTTGCCATAACCATGAATGAAATTATTAAAGACCCCAGCATTTATTCAAACTATATAATGGAAAAATATATCTCCAAAAGAAAATAATTATCATTAAATAGCAAATCCCCTCAGAGCTCACACTCTGAGGGGATTTTTTTAATATTTCAACGAGCTAGCCAGTTGCAAATAAGCGGCAAACTTTTCCGGCGGCAAGCCAAAGCAAGGTAATTCCTCAGCGGCGGATTGGCCCTCATCCAAACACAACAAACCAGCCTGAGCCAAACGCCGCCGCAAATTCTGCGCGGTTCCCAAATTTCCATCGTAAAGACGCAAACCGGGAAAAAGCTGCGGCAGCAAACCACGCAAAAAAATATAATGCGTGCAACCCAAAACCACAGCGCAATCCTCGGTTAACTGCGGCAAAAGCTTGGCTTGCAAATATTCTTTAATCGCCGCTGTTTCTCCTTTAATCAGATTGGTTTCAATCAATTCCATCAAACCAGGGCAAGCAATAGTCACAATCTCGGCTGTGCCGGCTTCGGCTGTTAAAAGCCGCCGCAATTTTTCACCATGCGCCGTCAACTCTGTAGCCAACATAATAATTCGCTTTTCACCACGTTTAACAGCCAAATGTATCGCCGGTTCCATACCGAAAATTGGCAAATCCGGATTTTCTGCTCGCAAAGTCGCCGCCGCCGCACTGGTGGCCGTATTGCAAGCAATTACCAAAGCCTTAACCCCTCGTTTACGAAAAAAAGCCACAATCTCCCTAGCCCGTTCAATAATAAAATCCTGGCTGCGGTCGCCGTAAGGCGCATTGGCCAAATCACCATAGTAAACAAAACGTTCAGCTGGCAGAAGCCGGCGCACCGTAGGTAAAAAACTGATACCGCCCACACCAGAATCATAAACGGCAATTTCCGAGGTTAATCTCGTCTGATTAATGTTATCAAAATTCTGCATTGCAATACTACCTTATTTTATTTTAATTATATTCCAGCTTAAAGCTATTTTATGCAGCCCGCCTGCACCTTAAAAAGCTGATAATCAGCAGGATTTAGCTTTTGCAGGTCATTGGCGATTTCCGTGCAGGTAATAAAAATCTGCGCTTTGTTCAACATCAGGCTCAACAATGCCTGCCGGCGGTTGCTATCCAACTCGGAAAAAACATCATCCAACAACAAAAGCGGATAGTAACCGGAAAGCTTATGCACCAATTCCAATTCCGAAAGCTTCAAAGCCAGGGCTGCCGTGCGCTGTTGTCCTTGGCTGCCAAAGGTGCGGCCGTCAACCTCGTTAATATAAATAGCAAAATCATCACGATGCGGCCCCAGCAAGGTTAAACGGCGCTGTTTATCTTCCCGCCGGCCTTGGGCATAGCTTTGGCGCAGCAAATCAGCCAATTCCTCCGCCTCCAGCTTGCCTGCCTGCTCCGCCCAGGTGGAGCTATAAACCAAATGCAAATGCTCTTGGCTGCCGGTCAGTCGAGAGTGCAGCTCCTGACAAATCTCATTCAAAGCCTGCAAAGTAAAACTGCGCCGCCGCACAATCTCCGCCCCATTAACAGCCAACTGCTCTTCCCAAATAGCCAGCTGTTCATCACCGGCAGAGCTGAACAGCAAATCCGGCGGCATTTGCTTCAACAAATTATTACGCTGCACCAAAGCCCTTTTATAATTGTTAAGATAAATATGATAACCGCGCAGCAGCTGCACCATTTCCCGGTCCAAAAAGGCACGCCGCTTATCCGGGCCGCTCTGCACCAGCTTCAAATCCTCCGGGCTAAAAACCACAGTATGCAGTTGTCCCACGATTTCACTAAGCCTACTACAAGGCTGCTCGTCCTTTTTCCAAATACGCTCCCGTCTTTGAAAACCGACTGAAAGACTATGTGAGCCTAACTGATTTTGGTAATTTGCCCGCAGAAAGAAAAAATCACTATCCCAACGCTTAATTTTATCATTTGGTTGACTACGAAAGGAGGAACCAAGGCTTAAATAGGAGATAGCCTCCAATAAATTAGTTTTACCCTGAGCGTTATTTCCAATTATAACATTCAGCTTGGGATGAAATTGCAGCGAACATTCCACATAATTGCGAAAATTACGCAGCAACAGGCTGTTCAAACGTAAGATAAGCCATTCCCCCTTGCCTCAACAGGTTTATTCAGGCAAAACCAACTGCCATTGATTTCCTTGCAGGTCAATCAAATCTCCCGGTTGCAATTTGCGGCCCGGCTGCAAACACAGCTCGCCGTTAAGCTGAACCTGACCGGCCTGGATTAGTTCCTTAGCCTGGCCGCCGGTCAGCACGGCGCCGCACCATTTCAAAAACTGCGCCAAAGTAATCGGCAGGCTTTCCACCCTAATCTGCTGTACCTCATTCGGCATTTGCCTCACCTATCCTTTTTAATCAATCAAACGCAGCGGCAACACAATATAAGTAAAGCTAGCGTTATCCTCTTCCAACATCACGCCGGGCGTTAAATTGCCGGAAAGTTTCATATAAATATTTTCGCTGCTGCTCACCTTCAAAAAGTCCAACAGATATTTCAAATTGTAACCAACCATCAATTCTTCACCCTGAAAATCAGCCGGAATAACCTCACGAATATTACCAATATCCGTGGTGTTGGCCGTCATCACAATTTGCCCCTCCTCAAATTTCAGGCGAACTGTATTGTTAGCGTCCTTACTGAGCAAACTGGCCCGGCGCAAAGCGCTGCCAAGCAACTGCTTACTAACATACACCTGATGCTTAAAGCTTTCCTCCTTAGGAACGATTGGCCGATAATCTGGAAACTGACCGGAAATCAAACGGGAAACAAAAATAGTCGCTCCCATCTTAAAGCAAGCGTTGTTATGGCTGATACTAATTTCCACCTGCTCTTCCGCGTCGGCCAGATTGGCCACGTCCAGCATGGTTTTGGCCGGTACGATAACCTGGGTTTGTTGTTGGCTTTGGGTTTGCCAAACACCCTGGCAAAGGGTCAGACGATGAAAGTCGGTGGCCACCAAATTCAACTGTTCGCCGTTAATATCCAACATAATACCGGTTAGAATTGGCTGAATTTCATCATTGGCGGAAGCAATGGCCGTTTGCTTAACCATGCGGGAAAAAAGCTCGCCTTTAACGCTAGCCTGCATATCGCCGGCCAAATCCGGCAACTGAGGAAATTGTTCGGCAGCAAAACCACGCATATTAATAGAAGAAGAACCATAATTTATATTAATATCACAATCATTAATCAGACTGATATTAATATTATTATCCGGCAGCTGGCGCACCACGTCAATAAAACGTTTACCGTCGGCAATCACCAACTCGCCGGTTTCTGCCACGTCAGCCGGAGCATTGCACTGGATGGCAATATCCAAATCAGTAGCTCTCAGGGTAATAAAATTTTCTTCAGCAATGATTAAAATACCATTCAAAATAGGCATTGTATTTTTAGCTGAAATTGCTTTGCCGATAATCTGGACGGCATACAGTAAATCTTCCTTCTGACAATTAATGTTCATTGATTTTTACTCCTTTAGTAATATTGTTATTGTGAAGAGCATATATATTATTATAGTTATTTAAATGGTGATAGTAATAATAAGCGGTGTTTATTTTGTGGAAAACTTTTTGCGGCTAGATTTTTAGAGGTTTTGCTGCAATTTTTTGCATGGGTATAAAATGTTAATTGCTTGGGATAAGCTTGTGCAAAAAAGGATTTTTTCACAAGCCGATTTAGTTTTACACAGATTTAACACAAGCAAAGTGCAAAAAGTTTTCCAATTTCTGTAAAACTCTGTGGAAAAACTTTTCTGTGTCTGAACATTATACTATAATCAGCGGAATATCACAATAGGTTTTTTTTGAAGATTTCAGTTTTAGAGAAAAGTTTTTTTTGCACAGGTGGAAAATTTGTTAAAATAAAAAACACAGATGTTCAAAACACCTGTGTTTTTTTTATATTAAGCCCGTTTAATAATATCGGTTAATTCCTGAATGGTTTGCTGTAAACTAACGTCCAGCTTCAAATTATTGGTAATTTTTTTGGTTCCGTTCAAAACCGTGGTATGGTCGCGTTTGCCAAAATGCTCGCCAATTTCGTTTAAGCTCATATGCAGCAAAGTCTGGCACAGATACATAGCAATGTGACGCGGCTTGGTTATGCTTTGGTCGCGCCGGGGCGAGGCTAAATCCGCACTTTGCAGATTAAAGTAATTGGCTACGCATTCCTTAATTAAATCCGGGGAAAGGGCCTGCTTCTGTTTGTTGGGTAAAATATCCTCCATCACCTTTTCGGTCAGGCTTAAATCAATAATCGGAGAATTATTAACCAAAGCGTAATATTTAACCCGGTTCAAAGCTCCCTCCAGCTCGCGAATGTTTGAAGGAATATTCGAGGCGATATAAGCAATCGAATCATTGGTGATTTTCAAATTTTCCACCGATGATTTATATTGTAGGATTGCGATACGCGTTTCCAGGTCTGGCGGCTGAATATCCGTAATCAGGCCGCCCTCAAAGCGCGAACGTAAACGTTCTTCCAAAGTGGCAATGTCTTTGGGGTGGCGGTCGGAGCTGATCACAATTTGTTTGCCTTGTTCATAAAGCGCATTGAAAGTGTGAAAAAATTCCTCCTGGGTTCCCTCTTTACCAGTTAAAAACTGAATATCATCCACCAGAAAAATATCGGCGGTGCGATAACGGTTTTTAAATTTGTGGGCGGAGCCTTGGCGCACCGAGGAAATAAACTCGTTGGTGAAAGTTTCGGTGGATATGTAGAGAATATTGGTGTTGGGGCGCAGGCTCAACACCCGATGTCCAATGGCGTGCATCAAATGAGTTTTGCCCAGGCCGGAGCCGCCGTAAAGAAACAAAGGATTATAATTTTTGGCTGGGCGGTCGGCCACCGCCAAAGCGGCCGCGTGGGCAAAACGGTTGCTGCTGCCAACCACAAAGCTTTCAAAATTGTAGCGGGGATTAAAATTGAAACGATTGCCCTGGGCCGTGTAAGCGTCCGGTTGATAAGTTGTTTGGGTTTGCGCCTGCTGGTCAGCCAGAACAGGCTGGTTATCACTAATGATGAAAACTACATCCAAATTTTCATCGGCAACTTTAATTACGCTTTCTTGTAAGATTTGCGCATAATGCTTTTCCATCCACTCCGCTTGGCCGTCCGTGTGCACTTTAATATATAGAGTGGATTGGCGTTTATCAACGTCGATAACGTTGTTAAACCAGCGTTCAATAGTTTCCTGACTAAGGTGTTGTTGTAAATCGGCCAAAATTTGCGGCCATAGCTCATACTTCATAAAATAAATTCTCCTAGATAAAAAAATCCGGCGGGGTTTTCAACAGAAAGTTGGGGACAAAAGCAAAAATACCAACTAAATTAGTCGAAAAACTATCCCGCTTATCTATAATACCAAATTTTTTCCACTTTTACAAGGTTTATTTTGTGGAAAAGTTTAAACTTTTACGAACATCTTTTTGTAATTAACTGCTTGACAAAAGCCGCCGTTTTGTATATGATATAATTTAACTGCTTAAAATGCAGTTAAAAAAGTGAAACTTGCAAAAACAGAATGGAGGTAAGTACTATGAAAAGAACCTATCAGCCGAAAAGACGTGTGCACAAAAGAGTACATGGTTTTATGGCACGTATGAGCAGCAAAAACGGACGCAAGGTTTTGGCCCGCCGCCGGGCAAAAGGGCGCAAAGTTCTCTCTGCTTAATCTGCGGTTAAGCCAAAATGTTAAAAAAACAATTTAGATTGAAAAGAAGGCAGGACTTTCGTCGGGTTTATCAAAGAGGAAAATCTCTGAAAAATCGGGCGTTTGTGCTGTGTTTTCGGCGTGTCACGGGGCCTAAACAAAAGATAGGCCATAAACAGGCGGCTTGCTTTAAGCAGCCTTGTGGTCCGCGCCTTGGTTTTTCAGTTTCTAAACAGATTGGTAATGCAGTGGAGCGCAATCGAGTGCGCCGCAAGCTGCGCGAGGCCTGTCGTTTGGAGCTGGCAGCTTTTGCGGCAGGTTTTGATTATGTTTTGATTGCTCGTCAGGGCGCTAAGGCGGAGAGCGTGCAAGGCCTGCGCAAAAAGCTGCTGAAAACCTTGCAGGAGGGCGGATTATTATCTACTAATAAACAACCGAAAAAAATCGCGGTACAAGCGATAGACGAACCCGCGGTTGGTCAAAAAAAGATAGGTGAGCGCAATGAGTAAAATTTTGTTAGCGCTAATTCGTTTTTATCGGTCTGCAATTTCGCCGCTTTTAGGTGCAAATTGCCGCTATATTCCTACCTGCTCAGCTTACGCAATGCAGGCTATTGAAAAATATGGCGCGTTGAAAGGCGGCTTGATGGCTGTGCGTCGTATTTTAAGATGTCATCCTTTTTGTAAAGGCGGTTATGATCCGGTAAAATGAAACTTTTTTAATGAAACAATAATTTAAAAGAAAAATTAAAACAGAGGCTCTCCCGATTGGGGAGGGCGGAAATGATTAAGAGGTAAATATTAAGAAAAATGTCATTTTTTCAAGATTTTGTAGCGGATTCTGTGGAATTTTTATTTAATATCACTCAATCGCTAGGATTTCCCAGCTATGCGATTGCTATTTTGGCCATTTCCGTGATAATTAGATTGATTTTGATGCCCTTAAATATTAATCAACTGCGTTCTTCCGTGGCTATGCAGGCAATTCAGCCGCAGGTGCAGGAGCTTCAGCAGCGTTATGCCGGTAATCCGGAGCTTATGAATCAGAAACTAATGCAGCTCTATCAGGATTATAACATTAATCCTTTGGCAGGCTGTCTGCCAATGCTGATTCAGTTTCCGATTATGATTGGTCTTTACAACGGTTTGCGCCAGTTTGTGCCGGAAAATCAGGAATTTTATAAATTTTTATGGATTTCAGATTTAAGCCAGATTGACAGCACTTATATAATGGTTGTTTTAGTGGCTGGCAGTACCTTTTTACAAAGTTATATTATCACCGGCAAACCAAACCAGCCGATGCAAAAATATATGCTGTTTGCAATGCCTATAATGATGGGCTGGATGGCCGCTTCATTCCCGGCTTTTTTGTGCATTTACTGGCTGGGCGTCACTGTGGTGGGCATTTTGCAGCAACTGGCTATTAACAAGCCGATGCGGGCGAAATTGCAGCAGCGCGCTGAGGAACTGGCCGAGGAAAAACGCCAGCGGGATGAGCAGCGCAACACTCACAAAAGCAAAGGAAATCATCGCCGGTCTGATTTGAAAAAGACAAATAAAAAAGAAACTGAAACGCCAGTGGATGAGGCTCAGGTTGCAACTGAAGCGTCTGAAAATTCAGATAAAGCTTCGGAACAAGCGCCCAGAAAGCACCGTCGGCGCCGGCGTTAAGCTTGAAGTATATTTTGAAAAGAGGATAACCCTGATGAAGATTTTGGAGAAACAAGTTTTGGAAAAATCCGCCAAAACGGTGGATGCTGCGGTTGAGCTGGCCCTGCAGGAAATTGGACTAACTCGTGAGCAGGTGGAAATTGAAGTGGTTGATCCAGGCTCCAAGGGTGTTTTGGGGCTGTTTGGCGGCAAAGACGCCGTGGTGCGCGTCAGCTACAACGACCAGGACCGCGGCCGTGACGCCATTGCTTTTTTGCAACCAATTTTTACAATGCTGAAAGTGGAGGAGCAGCCCAGCTACACTATTGAATATAAGGAAGAGGATATGCTTTGGATTACCTTTTCCGGCCATGGTTTGGGCTCTGTGATTGGCCGTCGTGGCGAAACTTTGGACGCTTTGCAGTACCTGACCAATTTGGTGGTAAATCGCCAGTTTGAGGAAAAATGCCGCATTGTGCTGGATGTTGAGGGCTACCGGGCTGAGCGGGAAAAGACCCTGACCCATTTGGCTAAAAAAATGGCCGATAAGGCTCGCCGCACCGGCCGCGATGTGATGCTGGAGCCAATGAGCCCGCATGAGCGCCGGGTTATTCATATTGCTTTGCAAAATGAATCCGGGATTAAAACTGTCAGCGTAGGCGAGGAACCATATCGCAAGATTATTATTAAATCCCTGCATAATGGGCGCGAGCGTAATCGCAACCGCAATTTTGAAAACCGTCAGTAAATAACAAAACCCTCGGAGTGCAAAATGCTTATCCGAGGGTTTTATTAGCGAAGCAACAGTGCGCCTCCGTTCCCGTTGAAAAGGGCGGCGATTGTTAAAAATAATTAATTAACTCCCTTTTCGGAATTGTGTACACATGAAAAACGAGCTTATAAATATACATTGCAAGCAGCAGATACATATTTTATAATCGAATATATAAATTGAAATTGTGCTGGAGGTATAATAAAGTGATTTCATTACATGAGATAGATTTTTCTAATCGGAATTTTTGGGTAGGTTTCATTGCGACTTCTTTTCCGACTGCTTTGGGGGAGGAAACAGACATTTCATTGACCGAACTTATGATAGAGAACGGAATGTGCGATACGAGTTGGTGGGACAATTTCACAAAATATTATGACGGAGTTTTAGAGGAATCAGACGGTTATGTTGATGAACCGGAAACAATTATTTGCGAACTCGTTCCAACTCAAATCTTAAAAATAGAATTTCACCCGGGGGATACAGTATATTATATCAATGATAAACAAATTGCCTGTACAGGAGGGCATTACAATATTCAAGTGATTCCATTCAAAGAGTTATTGAACTCTATAAAAGACAGACAAATATTTCTTTTATTATTGCCTTTAGCGGTTATCGACAGTTCGGATAAAGACGAAGCAACACAAATCATATCAAATGTTTTGCAGGGAATCTTTGATAAACGCTTATGCGGTCAATATGCAAATTGTATTGTAAATGGCTTAATGTCAGAATGACAGCTTTCAGTTTCAAGAAATGTCAGGTGAGTGCAAATTCAGTAATCATATGTAAGAATATGCATTTTATTTCAAATTTTAAGCAGTGGGAACACTTTTCCGAAAAAGTAATTAATTAAAGAGATATTTTGTTTAAAAAATATCTCTTTAACTAAGATAAAATATCATAAAAAAGGGTATGTTTTTATGCTAGGAAATACAATAGCGGCAATCGCCACTCCGCCAGGCAATGGTGGCATTGGGATTATTAGAATAAGCGGAACGCAGGCTTTGCCAATTTTGCAACGAATTTTTCAACCGCAAAAGGGCGGTCAGTTGCACCCGGAGCCGCGGCGTTTGTATCTGGGCCAAGTGCATGACGCGGCGGGCGCTGTGCTGGATCAAGCTTTGGCTGTTTATATGCCCTCGCCGCATTCTTACACTGGTGAGGATGTGGTGGAGCTGCAATGCCACGGCGGTTATCTGGTTTGTCGGGAGATTTTAGCGGCGGCTGTGCAGGCCGGGGCGCAGTTGGCCGAACCAGGCGAGTTTACCTCCCGTGCTTTTATTAACGGCAAGCTTTCTTTAGACCAGGCGGAGGCTGTAATTGATATTATTGAGGCCAAAAGCGCAGAGGCTTTGAAAATATCAGAACGACAGCTGGCCGGCAGCTTGCAGCAACAGTTGGCTGCTATGGCCGACGCTTTGCTTGATGTGCTGGCTCAGCTGGAATTGGCTGTGGATTATCCAGAGGAAACGGATGAGCTGGAGCTGCAACAACAGATTTTGGCGCGTTTGACGGCGGCGCAAGCGCAGGTGCAGGCTTTGCTGCGCCAAACCAGGGAGGGCCGTTTTTATCGTGAGGGGGCTTTGGTGGCGATTGTGGGCCCGGCCAATGCCGGTAAATCTACCTTGCTAAATGCGCTGCTGCAAGTGGAACGCGCTATTGTGACCCCGCAGGCCGGCACCACGCGGGATACGGTGGAGGAATATTATTTGTTGGACGGCCTGCCGTTGCGTTTGGTGGATACGGCTGGTATTCGGGAAACTTCGGATATTGTGGAGCAGGCCGGAATTGAACGCAGCAAACAGGCTTTGACGCAGGCGGATTTGGTTTTGCTAATGTTGGACGCCAGCCAGCAACCGGATGATTTTTGGTGGGAGCTGTTACGCACAGAGTGCACCGAAGCCGCGGCCAATTCGCAAGGCCGGCAGTTTTTGGTGTTGCTTAACAAGCTGGATTTGCCAGAAGAAAATGCTGCTTGGCAGGTTCAGCTGCGGGAGCTTTGCCAGGAGCTGGCCGTGCCTCTGCTGGAATTGGCGGCTTTGTGCGGCCAGGGCTTGCCGGAGCTAAAGCGGGCGATTAGCAAGGCTTTGCTGCAACGGCAAAGCGGCGAACCGTTGAGCGCATTGTTAAACGACCGGCATAAAGCAGCGCTTTTGGCTGCGGAACAGGCTTTGAGCGGAGCTGCGGAGGCCGCCCAAATGGGTTTTGACGCGGCAATGCTCAGCATTGATGTGCAAACAGCCTGGCAAGCGTTGGCAGAAATTAGCGGCCAAGCGGCCTCGGAGGAAATTATTAATCGTGTGTTTGAGCGTTTTTGCTTGGGCAAATAATAAAAAGATGTTCAATTAAGGCGGCGTTTTTTATATAACGTCGCCTTGATTAATTCTTGTCTATCATATATAAATTTTTTAAGTCAGCAATCTTATCATTTAATGATTTTATATTAGAGTATAAGATGTTCATAACGCCATTAAAAACTTTATCTTCACATGACTTTTCCAAAATAGCTTTAGTACACAATAAGCACAAGCATTCTATATCGTTTGCTTGTTTTTCTATTTTTGTTAATAATTCATCTAGCATAATTTCATTCATAATTTTTATTCTCCTTTTATAAAATGCCATATTATGGCGTATAAATTACTTTAATTATATGCCATAATAGGACGTAAGTCAAGATACAAACGGAGAAACTTATGTTCAAAGAAAGATTACGTGCAGCAAGAATGACAAGAGGTTTCACAGCTCAGGTGCTTGCTGATTATCTGAATGTAGGTTTACGCAACTATCAAAAATATGAAAGTGGAGATGCTAGGCCAACATATGAGGGCTTGGTTGCTATAGCTGAGTTTTTAGATGTTTCGATTGATTTTTTGCTTTGTCGGGATGATTTTTTGCAAAAAAATGGAATAAAGGTTGATTTACCAACTTATGTTCCCTCAAGACGTAAACGAAAAAAATAACACGAAGCCTTAAAGCAGCAGTTAAATTTGTAACCTAAAATTTTTTTGCTAAATTGCTATTATAATTATATTCGCAATGTTTTGCAGGATAAATCCATATTTCAGCCAATATATTAATGATTAGATTAATTTGGGAGTTTGAGTAAGTAATGGCAATATTAGCATTAAATAAAGTTTCTTTGGCTTATCAGGAGCGGCCGGTTTTGGAGGATTGCAGCTTCAGCCTGGAGGCCAAAAGTAAATGCGGGCTGGTTGGCGCCAATGGGGCCGGCAAAACCAGCCTGTTTCGTTTGTTGTGCGGTCAGCTGAAACCAACCAGCGGCGAGATTATCACCAGCCGGGGCCTGCGGGTTGGTCAGATGGAGCAGGAGCTGAAAAACCATCAGAATACCATCTGGCAGGAACTTTTCGCTTTGTTTACACCCTTGCACGAGTTGGAAAAACAGCAGGAGCTGGTAAACCAGCAGCTGCAAGCAGACAGTTTGCCGGAAGCAGAACAGAACCGCCTGCTTTTGCAGCAGGCGCAGCTAAATGAAGATTATATGGAGCAGGGCGGGCTGACCTATCAAAGCCGTATCCGAGGGGCTTTGCTGGGCCTGGGTTTTGGCGAGGATGACTTTGGCCGCCAGTTGGCCGAGCTTTCCGGCGGCCAGCGGGCCAAGTTGGCTTTGGCCAAACTGTTGCTTTCCGACGCGGATTTGTTACTGCTGGACGAGCCTACCAATCATCTGGATGTGGACGCGCTGGAGTGGTTGGAGGATTTTCTGCGCGGCTTAAACAAAGCCTACATTGTTATTTCGCATGACCGTTATTTTCTGGACCGCACCACGGAGCAAACTTTACACCTATATAATCATCATATTAAACTGTATCGGGGCAATTTTTCCGCTTTCAAGCAGCAGAGCCAGGCGGCATTGGAGGCCGACCGGCGGCATAATGCCAATTTGAACCGGGAAATTGAACGTTTGCAAGGGGTTATCAAGCAGCAGAAGCAGTGGAACCGGGAGCGTAATTTGGTGGCTGCTCACAGCAAGGAAAAGGCTATGGCCAAGCTGCAACAGCAGTTGGTGGTGGAGGAAGCGCCTGCGCCGGAGTTACATTTTCAGTTTAAGGCCGCGCCGATTTCCGGGCAGGATTTGTTGCGGGCGGAGGGGCTGGCCATGCGCTTTGGCGATAACCAGCTGTTTTCCGGTTTGGATTTTACGCTGCGCCGGGGCGAGCGAGTGTTTCTGCTGGGTCCGAACGGCGTGGGCAAAACCACCCTTTTTCGGCTGTTGCTGCAACGTTTGCAGCCGGACGCAGGCGAGGTGCGCCAGGGGGCCGGCTTGAAAATCGGCTATTATGACCAGGTGCAAAAGCTGGATGATACGCCGGATAATTTGCTGGATTATCTGCGCAACTGCTATCCACGATTGACGGAAACTGAGCTGCGCACTGCTTTGGCCGCCTTTTTGTTTTTTGCGGATGATTTGGCTAAGCCGTGTCGGGTGCTATCCGGCGGGGAAAAGGCCCGGCTGGGTTTGTTGAAAATTTTGCTAAGCCGCCCTAACCTGCTGCTGTTGGACGAGCCTACTAACCATTTGGATATTGCAGGGCGAGAGGCGTTGGAGCAAGCCTTGCAAAGTTACGACGGCGCGATTTTGGCTATTTCACATGACCGCTATTTTATCAATGCGTTGGCGGAACGAGTGGTGGTTTTGGAACAAGGCGGTCTAACGGAATATTGCGGCGGCTGGGAATATTATTTGGAAAAACGCCAACAGTTGGCAGCCGGATTGGCCGGTTTGAATATAGCTCCGGCAACGGCTACTGCGCCGGCTTCGGCAACGGCCGCCAAAAAGACAGCCGGCCGCGAGGATTACCAGGCGCGCAAGGAGCAAGCGGCCAATTTACGACGTTTGCAGAACCGCTTGCAAAAGCTGGAAAATGCGATTGCCGAGGGTGAGGCGGAAAAGGCCGAATTGGAAAATCAACTGGCCGCCCCGGAACTGGCCAGCGATTACCAGCAGGCGGCCGCTCTGCATAGTCAGCTGCAACAGGTGCAGCAACGCTTGGAGGAAGCTATGGCGGAATGGGAGCAGGTGGCGTTGACTCTGGAGGAAGCCGAGAAATAAGTGACGAGTATTATTGATAATGAAAAAAGGCTTGACAAAAGTCGGCCTTTGCCTTATAATTGAACTATGGTTCGATATTGGAGGTTGTTATGGCGCAGATATTAAAAGATGAGATAAGGGAGAGAATTTTGGCGGCGGCTTTGGATGAATTTTACGAGCGTGGTTATAAATTGGCCGCTATGCGGAGTATTGCAGCTAAGGCCAAAATTTCTGCAAGCCTGACCTATTCCTACTATAAAAATAAGGCGGAGCTTTTTGATGTAGTTATTCGTCCTGTGCTCTATGACTGGGGGCAGGTATTATCTGCCAGCAGCGATGAAGAAGCTAAAAGCTTTACTGGCGAAGTTTATGGCCTGAGCAAGGCGGAAATGGATTGTTTGCTGAATTTGTTTGAGCATCGCAAGGAGTTTATCATATTAATTAACAAAAGCGGCGGCACAAAATATGAATTTGAAAAGGAGCGTTTTATTAAGGAAATCGAGGCTCATCTACTAAAGCATTGTGCGGACAGCTCCACGGACGCGTTTTTTATTCATATTGTGGCGAACAATTTTGTGGATAGCCTTATGCAGATTTTGTATCATTATCAGGGAAAGGAATGGGCAATAAAAATTTTACATAAATTAAGCAAAATGTATTTGTCCGGAATTGGTTTTTAGGCACATTTTTTATAAAAAAATTAAGACGGCGTTTAATTTGGAGAGCGCGGTCTTAAATTAACAAACAATATCGAACCAATGTTTAATATTAAAGGAGTGATAATCTATGTTGCTTCAATTAAGCAAGCTACATCTGAAAAAAAAGGAAAATATGTCTGAGAGCAGTATGAAAAGAGCTTATGCTTCATTTTCAAGCATTGTTGGTATTGCTTTGAATTTGCTTTTAGGCCTAACCAAAATTGGGGTTGGCTTTTTCAGCTGTTCGGTCGCAATCTTGGCGGACGGTTTTAATAACCTGTCGGATGCGGCAATTTCATTTTTAACGCTTTTGGGCTTTCAGATTGCTCGGTATGGTCGGGGAAAAACTCATCCGTTCGGTCATGGACGGTTTGAGTGGATTATGGCAATTTTCACTTCTTTGGCGGTTGTGTTGATGGGAGAAAAGCTTGTTCAGGCTTCCTTTCAGTCTATTGCTAATCCTGCTGAACTGCAGTTCAGTCTGGCAGTCGTTATCGTTTTGCTGCTGTCAATTCTGCTTAAAGGCTATATGTATTTTTATAATCGACAGTTTGCCAAAATTACTAATTCTGAAACACTGAAGGCGACAGCGACAGATTGCCTTAGCGACGCTGTTGCTACGGGGGCGGTTTTAATCTCAACGCTGGTTGCTTATCTGACGGAATGGCAGATTGACGGCTATTGTGGAGTTTTAGTGTCAGGATTTATTATAATAACCGGAGTGAAAAGTCTTTGGGAGGTTTTAGGGCGAATTATGGGACGGGTTACAGAGCAAAGCGTGCTTGATGAGATTTGGCAAATTTGTCAGGATAGGCCGGGAATTATAGCCATAGAAAATATGATGGTTCATGATTATGGTTTTGGTTACTTTGTAATTTCCTTGGAAATTGAGGGTTATCGACAAAATAGCGGCCAGCTTTACACTGCAAGCCGTGAAATTTCCTACGCTTTATATGAGCGTTTTCGATGTGATTGTTTTGTTCAAGTGGCTTATCTTGTGGATGATAATTTGTTGGCGTTGAATTTGCAGAACAAGCTGGCAGAGTTTTTGCAAAATTATAGTGACAAAATTAAAATCAACCGCTTTCGATTAATTGAAAGCGGTTCTTATACAACGATTGCCTTTGATTTGCTTTATCCTGCGGAACTGCAAAAGAATGAGGAATTTATTTGTCAGGAAATAGAGAAAAAGCTGAAAGAGGAAAATTCACAATATCGTGTAATGATTAAAAGTATTTTATGGCGAAAATAAGCGGTTTTTGCTATGGTTATCGGCTTTTGCTATTCCCAAACCCTTTCCTGGCTGGATAAATCTATTTTGATAACAGTGCCTTGGTCTGGCACGGAGCTAGCTGAAATTTGATGTCCCAAACCTGCGCAAATGCGGCGGCAGAGGTACAACCCCAGACCGCTGGCTTTTTGGGAGCCAGGGAAGTTGGGGGAGTTGGGCAGGGAGGGGGCGGCGTAATTTATGGCTCTGCCATTAATTCCGGTATAGCCTTGGTCAAAAATGCGGCTCAAATCCTCTGGGGCAATGCCAATGCCGGTGTCGGCCAGGCAGAGGGTGAGGGGAGGCTCTAGCGTGATACTAATGGAATTTTCCCGGCTGGGTGTGGAGTCCGGCGTGTATTTCAGGGCGTTGGAGAGTACCTGCTCCAGCACAAAAAGCAGCCAGCGTTGGTCGGTGAGGACGGTTTGCTCAAACGGCTGATAGTTCAGGCGCAGCCGGCGGCGGATGAATTGGGGTGCGAAATGGCGCACTGCCTGCTGCACAATCTCGTCCAGATTGCACTGACGGATGACGTAATCGCTGGCTTGGCCCTCTAAATGCAGATAGGTGAGCAGCATTTCCACATATTGCTCAATTTCCTGCACCTGCTCCAACGGCTCGCCTTGTAGCTGAAGGCGCAATGCGGCGATGGGGGTTTTTATCTGATGGCCCCAGGTGATGAAATAATCCTGCATTTGCTTGTTGCTTTGGCGGACTTCCTCTAGCTGCTGCTGTTTGTGCTGGCAGACGTTCAGAAAAAGCTCCGTCCAGTCCGCGTCAATTTGGTTGCGTGGCTGCGGCAGCTGGTGAAAATCCACTTGCAGCACTGGCGCCAGGCTTTGTAGCTGTAAATGGCGGCGGCGCCAGTAATAAAAATCTAAAGCCAGCCAGGGCAGACTAAACACCAAACAGACGGCCAGCGCATAGGCCAGGCTGGGCAGCGGCAGGGCGTAGAGCCAAAAGATTGTAAATAGAAATAAAGCCCAAAGCGGCGGCAACAGCAGCCAGAGAATACGGGTTTGCAGATATTTGCTTAAAGTGGTCATTGTTTTCTCCTAAGGAACCAGATAGCCCAGGCCTTTTTTGGTGATGATGAAATCCGTCAGGCCCAGTGCGTCCAGCTTTTTGCGCAGGCGGGCCACGTTGACGCTGAGGGTGTTTTCATCAATGAAGCTGTTGGTTTCCCAAAGGCGTTGCATTAAGGTTTCCCGGCTGACTACGTTGCCCTGATTTTCCAGCAGCACCTGCAAAATGCGCAGGTCGTTTTTGCTGAGGGACAGTTTTTGCTCCTGATAGCTCAGGCTGGCGTTGGCAATGTTCAGCAGCGCGCCGCGGTGCTCCAACACGGCGGTTTGGCCGGTGAAGTTGTAGGCCCGGCGCAGGGCGGCCTGAATTTTGGCGGTCAGCACGGTCAGGTCAAACGGCTTGGCGATGAAATCATCCGCGCCTTGGTTGATGGCCAACACAATGTTTAGGTTATCCGCTGCTGAGGAAATAAAAATGATTGGCACCTTGGAAATCTGGCGGATTTGCTGGCACCAGTGATAGCCGTTGAAGTAAGGCAAAGAGATGTCCAGCAGCACCAGCTGAGGGTCATAAGCGGCAAACTCCGCCATAATATCCCGGAAATTACTGGCGGCCTGAATTTGCAGGCCCCAGGCTGTGATGTGGCGGCAAATGGCTTGGGCAATGGCCCGGTCGTCTTCCACCAACAAAATTTTATACATTGGGCAGCCCTCCTTCAGATGTTTATATTTAATGAAATATTTGGCTTGACAAATTAAGCGGAAAGTGATAATATTTATTTACGAATAAAAATAATGAATATTCGTAAATATAATTCATAAGATAACGGAGGATGATTTATGCCAGCCAAGCCGGTTCTTTCAGAGAATGATAAAAAGTCTATTCGCAACAGACTGGAAAGCCTGTGTGAGCAATGTTGGATTGAACAGGGATATAAAAAAACCAGCATAAAAAGCCTTTGTGATAAGGCGGGCATCTCAATCGGCACCTTTTACGCGCTTTATCCGACTAAAGAGGATTTGTTTTTGGCGACAATTGCCGGAATTCAGGAAAGGCTGGGTCAGGAAATTTTGGCCGTCAACCGACAGGCAAAAAGCAAGGTGGGTTTTGCCAATTCATTGAAAAAACTTTTTAGAGAGTATGATAGCAAACCCTTTTTGTATGACACCAGCACGGCGGATTTTCAAGCCTTTGCAGGCAAACTGCCTGCCGAAGCCCTGCAAAAGCTGAAATTTGCCAATTTTGATTTATTTCGCCAGTCTGTGCAGGCGGCTCAGCTTAGGCTGAAGCTGAATGAAGCCAATGCCTATGGCATTTTAAGCGCACTGCTTTCAACGATTAGCAGCAAAAAAACACTGGCTGAAAGCTGCGATTATTTAAGCGTTTTTGATTTTATGGTGGATAGTTTAGTGCCAAATATGTTTGATTAAACAAAATTTAGGCAGAGAATAAACTTAAGGAGGACAAAATGATTAAAAATATAAATCAGGCTTGCCATAAACTGAATAAAGCCCTGGGAATTTCCTTAAAGCTGCCGGAGCCAGGCCAAAACGCCCTGAGGGCGGCGGCTTTGCTTAATTTTGGTATTGGCGTTGGTTTGCTGGCAATAGGAATTTCGGCCAGGGCTGTTTGGTGTGCAGTTTTAGGTGGTTTGGTGCTTGCGGGCTGCCTTGCGATGTGGCGGATAAGCAAAGATTAAATATAAAACGACAGTAAATTTAGCTGCGCAAAATGGATTTCAAAAAGTTTTGCAGGCGTTCCGATTGCGGATTATTAAAAATATCCTGCGGCAAACCCTGCTCCACGATATGCCCATCCGCCATGAAGATAACGCGGTCGGCAACCTCGCGGGCGAAGCCCATTTCATGAGTCACCACCAGCATGGTCATGCGCTGCTCAGCTAGAGTTTTCATTACGCTTAGCACCTCGCCGGTGATTTCCGGGTCCAGCGCAGAGGTTGGCTCGTCGAAAAGCATTAGCTCCGGTTGCATAGCTAGGCCGCGGGCAATGGCCACCCGTTGCTTTTGGCCGCCGGAAAGCTGGGCGGGATAACAATCGGCTTTGGTTTCCAGGCCCACCAGCTCCAGCAGGCGGCGGGCTTCTGCTTCAGCCTCCGCAGGGGGCTGCTTTTTGACCTTGATTGGCGCGTAAGTGATATTGCCCAGGGTTGTCATATGTGGGAACAGATTGAAATGCTGAAAAATCATACCAATCTCGCTGCAAATGCGGCGAATTTCCCGCTCCGGCAGATAAAGAGGCTTGCCCTGCGGCGATTGCACCAGCTTTTGGCCTTTGATGATGATTTCGCCCGAGCTGATTTTTTCCAAATAGTTTACAGAGCGCAGCAGAGTGCTTTTACCGGAGCCGGACGGGCCGATGATAGCCACGGTTTCGCCCTTGTTGACGTGCAGCGTCACATCATCCAAAGCTTGCAGGTTGCCAAATCTTTTGCATATGTGGTTAAGTTCCAATAAGGGGGCCATAAGCTATTCACTCCTCTTTTCGTGGCGAGAGAACCGCCGTTCCAGATATTTTTGCAGCTTGGTAAGGCCAAACGTCAGGATTAGGTAAATGACGGCGGCTAGCAGATAAGCCGTCAGATTGCCGTCGCGGTTGACGGCGGCGCGGGAGGCTTTCAGAAGCTCCGTCACTCCCAAGGCGTATACCAGTGAAGTATCTTTCACCAGAGTAATCATTTCATTGCCCACCGCCGGCAACACCACCCGCACCATTTGTGGCAGCACAATACCCAGCACGGTTTGAGCTTTGCTTAGGCCCAGGCAGGCGGCCGCTTCATACTGACCCCGGTCGATAGAATTGATGCCGCCGCGATAAATCTCGGAAAGATAAGCGGCGTAATTGAGTACAAAAGTAATCATAGAGGAGGTCATAGCGTCCAGCATTATTCCGGTGTAAATTGGAATTATGAAATAGACGAAAAACAGCTGCAACATCAGCGGGGTGCCGCGGAAAACAAAAACGTAAAAGCGGCAGAACCAACGGATGGGCAGCAGGCGGCTTTCACTGCCCAAAGCCAGGGGCAGGCCCAGCGGAATAGAAAAAATCAGGGTTACAAAAAAAACCTGAATGGTCGTTACTGTGCCGTGCAGCAGAGATGGCAAAATAACCTGCGCATAGTCCCAATTTGCCGCCAGGCCGCCAAGCCAGTTTTCGATGTAAATTTTAATGGTGAGTAAACTGAAGTCCATATGCTAAAATCCTTTGCAATTAATTCTAACGGAATTAATGCCGCTAAAGGTTCAACAGCGCCCTGGGTAGGGGCTGTTGAACCTTTGGGTTGGGCAAATATTCGGGGCAGGCGTTTAATCCTGCAAAATCACAATGTTGGTGCCAAACCAGTTTTCGGAAATGGTTGCGGCGGTACCGTCGTCAATCAAAGCCTGAATGGCCTCGTTGATTTTGTCGGCCAGGTCGGTTTCGCCTTTGCGGCAGCCAATGGCGTAGAAGTCGTCGCCAAAGTCAAATTCGCAAACCTGCATTTTGGTTTCCATATTGGCGTTTTTGTATTCGCCCAGCACTTGGTCAACCACAATGGCCTGCACGCGGCCGCCCTGCATAGCCAAAATAGCCTCGTCATAGGTGCCGTATTCAGTTACGTTGGCTTCAATTTCCGGCCAAACTTCATTAGCTTGCATTGTGGAAAGTGCTGCGCTACTAACCTGTGTTCCCAGGGTTACGCCGGCCAAATCCTCGGCTGAGGCAACCTTCAATTCAGGATCTAAGGTCATGATAATAATTTTGTTGTTCAGATATTTTTTGGTCAGAGTGTAAGCCTCAATGCGCTCCGGCAAAACGGACATGCCGTTCCAAATGCAGTCGATACGTTTTGAGGACAACTCCATATCTTTGGCGTCCCAATCAATGGGCTGGAAAGTTACTTTGATGCCCAGTTTTTCGCCAACGGCATTAGCCAGGTCAATATCAAAGCCAACCAGCTCGCCGTTTTCATCGCGGAAGCCCATCGGAGCAAATGCGTCGTCCAGGCCCACAATCAATTCACCCTTGTTTTCTATGTAAGCCCAGCCAGTGAGTTCCTGTTGGTCGTTGTTGCCGGTGGTTCCGGCAGCGCCGCCTTGTTTTTCATCGGAGGAACAGCCGGCCAAGCAGGCCATGGCCAGCAGCAAGCAAGCTGCCATTGCTAAAAACTTTTTCTTCATTTTAATAATCTCGCTTTCTGTTTGTTTTTTACGTTATCGCTTTATTGCGTTAAAGTGATAATAACATATATTGGCCCGCTTGTCAAGTCTTTTTTTGGAAAAATAATGGTTTAATCAGCAAAAAAACAGTTGACAAAAAATTCCGTGTGTGATATAATGTGAAAACACAGTGAAATCAAGTCCTGCGAAGCTGGACGCAGATTGAACTGATGTTGAACTAATACCATAGTGCAATTTATCGTTATAGGGTGAAATACCCTTGTCCCTATGGTATAATGTGAAAACACAGTGAAATCAAGTCCTGCGAAGCTGGACGCAGATTGAACTGATGTTGAACAAATACCATAGTGCAATTTATCGTGATAGGGTGAAATACCCTTGTCCCTATGGTATAATGTGCATTGACGAGGTGTGGCTCAGTTTGGTAGAGCGCTGCGTTCGGGACGCAGAGGCCGCAGGTTCGAATCCTGTCACCTCGACCATTCTTTTCAAAACCCTGTCCTATTAGTTTAGGGCAGGGTTTTGTGTAAATAAAGTAAAACGGAGTTTACTGTTTTATATAGCTTGTTTTTAATTTATGCAAAAGAACCGCCCATTTGAGGCGGTTCTTTTGCATGGTTTGGGTTATTCAACAGTAATTGGAAATTCGGGAATTCCAGCCGCGCCGGCGGCAATTTCATATTTGGCAAAGGCAACCACCGGAACGCCGTCTGCCCGGATATAAAAGGAGGTGTTAGCGTCTACAGTTGTAAAGCCGCCTGCATCCGGTGGGAAGAAGTAGGAAAAGCCTGTTTCATCCACACTGGCTGCAATATCACGCTGAATGCTTTCATTGCAAATTTGCACCCAATTTTCACCAAGCAGCGTTTCCAAAGTGATGGGCTGATTTTTTTCCAAATCCAAATTGTAATAGTAACGTTCCTCGTTGGCTGCAACCCAGCATTCCGCCAATGACACCACAAAGGAAACGCTGGAGTCGGTTTGGCTTTTAATTTCATAATCCACTATCACATCCATTTCCCGTTCGGCCAACTCTGCCTGAGTGCCGCCGGTGGCCAAAAAGGCCTCTTGATAATCTGCCCAATCCTGCTTGGCCTTTTCCAAATGATTATTTACCTTTTCCTGAATGGCGGCGTTAATTTGTTGGGCCAAGGGGCCTGCCGCTTTTATTTCAGGAACGCTCACACGATAATCAATGCCGTTTTCCTTTTGCTGAAAATCTTGAATAGTCAAAATTTTGAACAGACCATTTAAGATAGGAATATCCGCAGCCACGGCGGCGGCTGTGGGCGAAAGGTTCAACACGCCGAAAAGCACGGCAAAGCAGGCGGCGATGGCGGCAAAACTTTGTTTCAGATAACGCCGCCGGCTGTTGCGCTTTCCTTGCTGAATGGCGGCCTGCACCACTCCGTTCAGTTTTTCCGGGATGGGGATGGCGTTGTAATCTTCCTTAGCTTGTTTGAATTCATTCATTCAATAGTCACTCCTTCCAGTGATATACGCAGTTTTTTCAGGGCGCTGTAAAGCCGGCTTTTCACAGTGCTTAAATTGGTTTCTGTAATCAGACTGATTTCTTTAAGGCTCAAATCCTCATAAAAGCGCAGTTTTATAACAGTTTGTTCCTCCAGGGACAGCCTGTTTATCCGGTTGGCGAGTAGCTCGTCTTCCGGCATAGGATCCTCATAGCCGGCGATTTCCAAACTTTCGGCGGGGGCTGGCTTCACTCGCTGTTTTTGCCTGATTATATCCAGGCAGCTATTAAGCAGAATGCGCTTGAACCAGCTTTTAAAAAGCTCTTTTTGTCGCAAACTGCTGTGTTTTTCCAAGGCCTGACAAATGGCATTTTGCACAGCGTCCAAAGCTTCGTCTTCGTTATACAGATAGCTGTAAGCCAGCCGATAAAACTTAGCTTGTTCTGCAATTAGATAATCCTCCAGCTCTTTGACAAAGGCATTCAATTAAACACCTCCTTTCAGGTTTTCTATATTATTAGACGGAGAAGCAGGGCAAAAAGTTTGCCAAAATGTAAAAAATTTTTGTATACTATTGCTAAAATTGTTCATTTATGATAGAATGAAACATATTTAAATCAATGATTTATGATGAGAAAAGATTATTTTATTGTTAAAGAGAGTGAGTATGGAATTATGAAAAGAGAGAGCTTTCAATCTCGGCTGGGCTTTTTGTTGGTTAGCGCCGGCTGTGCCGTTGGTATTGGCAATGTGTGGAAATTCCCCTATGTGGCGGGACAAAACGGCGGCGGTGTGTTCGTGCTGTTTTATCTGCTGTTTTTGTTGATTATGGGCGTGCCCGTGTTGACGATGGAGTTGGCGGTGGGCCGGGCCAGCCGCAAAAGCGCAGTGCTGGGCTATCAGGCTTTGGAGCCGGCCGGCAGCAAATGGCACTGGCATGGTTGGTTTTGCATTGCCGGCTGTTATCTGTTGATGATGTATTACACCACTGTTTCCGGTTGGATGCTGGGCTACTTTTACAAATTTGCCAGCGGTCAGTTTGTCGGCCTGGAGGGTGCGCAGGTGAGCGAGCAATTTGGCGTGCTGCTGGCCAGCCCGGTGGAGATGGCCGGTTGGATGTTTCTTACGGTAATGTTGGGCTTTTTGGTGTGCAGCTTTGGCTTGCAAAAGGGCTTGGAGCGAATTACCAAAGTGATGATGTTGGGCCTTTTGGGGTTGATTGTGGTGCTGGCGGTGCACAGCCTGTTGCTGCCTGGCGCGGCTGAGGGCGTGGGCTTCTATCTGTTGCCGGATTTGGCGCGGGCGCGGGAGATTGGCCTGGGCACTGTAATTACGGCTGCGATGAATCAAGCCTTTTTCACATTGAGCTTGGGCATTGCCGCGATGGAAATTTTCGGCAGCTATATGTCTAAACAGCACACTTTGGCCAGCGAGGCTGTGCGCATTTGCGGTTTGGATACTTTTGTGGCTTTGATGGCCGGCCTGATTATCTTCCCGGCCTGCTTCAGCTTTAATGTGCAGCCAGACGCCGGCCCCTCGTTGATTTTCATTACCCTGCCCCAGATTTTTGTTAATATGGCGGGCGGGCGTTTGTGGGGCGCGTTGTTCTTCCTGTTTATGACGTTTGCCAGCTTCTCCACGGTGATTGCCGTGTTTGAGAATCTGCTGGCCAGCGCGCAGGATAACTTTGGCTGGAGCCGTGGCAAGGCGGTAATCGTCAACTGTGTTTTCATTTTGTTAGCCAGCTTGCCTTGCGTGCTTGGCTACAACCTTTGGAGCGATTTGCACCTGATTGGCAACCGCGATGTTTTGGATAGCGAGGACTTTTTGGTCAGCAACCTGCTGTTGCCGCTGGGCTCTTTGGTGTATCTGTTGTTCTGTGTGAGCAAATGGGGCTGGGGCTTTGATAAATATCAGGAGGAAGCCAACACTGGCGAGGGTATTAAAATTTCACGTCGTTACAAGTTCTATTTGCAGTTTCTCTTGCCGGTGTTAATATTGGTAATATTAGTGCAGGGACTGATTTAAAGGGTGGCTTATTGTGATTCATATTGATATAGACTCTTTGACGGCTTTAAGATATTTTTATAATGGTGAAACTCTGGGAATTTCTAAAGAGGAAATCAGCCGCAATGAAAAGCAACGCAAACTGTTGTTGCCAGCCGTGTTGAAAGAATTTTTGTTGAAATATGGTTCTTTGGGCGTGAATTTCGGTGAAGGCAACGTGTTGCCGCCCGACCTGATGAGGATTGTGGATGATAAGGTGATATTTGCCTATATGGATGACCAAGCTATGCTGGCTTTTAGGCGGGCTGATTTTGCCGAGGACAATCCGCAGCTTTTCTATGTCAAGCCGGATTTTAACGAAAAGGAAACAAAGATAAGCTGGCGTTTTATAAAAGCAAGCGACTTTTTCATGCACAACTTTTTAATAGGTTTGGTTATGTGCAATTTGCCGCGGATAGATGTTCAGTGGGAAGATCCAAGCCAGCTGGAGCAAAGCGAGGTTCCTGAGGAAGTGCTGAACCTGTTGCTGACCGGCCAATCTGATAATTTGGTATTCTTCACTAAAAAATATCGCGTTTTTTTGTGTTGGGATGATGAAAAAAAACAGCTATGGTCTGTTTTCAGAAACGCAGAAAAAAAAGTGCTTTTTCGCTATTATGCTTTTTGGACAGGCAGCGATATGGAGAAGTTGTTTGACAAGTATTTTTTTCAAAAGCAGAATTATGCCAAGGCTCTGTATTTTGGCAGGCGTTTAATCGTTCATTTGGAGAAGAAGAACACAAACAAACTGCAACTGGCAGAAAAATATAAGCTGCTTGGCCGCTGCTGCTGGGAGTTGGCACAATGGGAGGAAGCGGCGGAGTTTTATCAAAAGGCGGAGTTATTTTTCAACATTCAGCTGGAGGAAATGCTGAACAAGGCTAAAAGCTTTTATCAGTCTAAAGGCGATTTTTATTCTGCCTGGCAAAATGAGGCGGAAAGCCGTCAGGCCTATGCGCAGGTGGACAGAATTTGCGAATTTTTGGAAGTCGGCGGGGCTCGGGCCCACGGAATGCGCTTGGTTAATCAAGCTGTTTGGCTTATGGAGCAGGAACGATCTGAAGATGATTTACGCAAAGCTTTGGATTTGTTTGCGCAGGCTTTGGATATTTACCAGCAGGACCCTAAGGAATGTAAATACGATATTGCTCGTTGCCAACAACTGCGGGGGGATTTACGCAAAAGGCTGAAAGAATTGACCCAAAACAAACAATCATAAAAATGTTGATAACAATAAATTAAAGGCGACATTCCATGTGGAGCGTCGCCTTTATTACATTTTGTATTTAAGACTGCGGAAAATCAGCCAGCAACTTCAAGATTTCTTCGATACGGGCGGCGGCTTCCGTGCGGCCGGCCTCTAGGGCGTAATTGGCCTTGCCCAAATCCATAGAATAAATGTAAGAATCCATTGGGTGCAGCACCAAATCTGCCTGCTCCACACTATTATTTTTGCGGCCCATCACATTGATAGAGCGTTGCAGCACATTAAGCAGGTTTGGGCGGGTTACGGGTGTTGGCTCATCTGTGCGCAGGGAGTCTAAATCCACCGCTATCACAATATCCGCGCCCAGTTCGCGTAACACTTGGCAGGGGCAGTTATCCACCAGGCAACCGTCCACGTAAAGCTTATCGCGATAAGCCACCGGGGTAAAGACGCCCGGCACGGCGGAGGAGGCATGCACAGCGCGCCAGATTGGCCCGTCGCTAAAAACTTCCATTTTGCTGCCCTCTAAATCTGTGGCCACAATGCGCAGCGGAATTTCCATTTCCTCAATATGGCGGCCGCGGGTCATCAGCCGCACAAACTCAGCGTAATTTTTGCCGTTCATCAGGCCGCCCAGAGAGGGCGAAAAGGGCAAAATCAGCTTCAGATTAATATTTTGCATAAAATCGGCCATAAATTTGCCCTTGTAGCCGCAAGCATAAAGCGCGGCAATGCAGGAACCAATGGAGGTGCCGGAAACAAAATCAGCCCGAACTCCATGTTTATCCAGCTGCTCAATCAGGCCGATGTGGGCCATACCTCGAATACCGCCGCCGCCAAAGGCCAGCCCCAGCTTGGGGCGGCCCTGGCCGCTCAAAGGGCAGCCTCCTTGAGGATTTGGGCCAGCTCAATTTGGCCGTTGTAAACAACTTGGGCGGGGCCGGTCATATAAACCGGTTGGCCCTCGCCCGCCCAGTTAATTTGCAGAGCGCCGCCGGGCAGGTGAATGTTCAGCGGGCTTTGGCCGCGGCCGGTCAGCACGGCCGCCACGGCGCAGGCGCAGGCTCCGGTGCCGCAGGCTAAGGTTGGGCCCACGCCGCGCTCCCAAATCTGGGCGGCCAGGTTATGTTCATCCTGCATTTGCACAAATTCGATATTGGCACGGGCCGGAAAACAGTTGTGCGTTTCCAGCAGCGGGCCAAACTGTTCTACCTCGGCGGTTTGCACCGGCGAGTCCATAAAGATTATTGCATGTGGATTGCCCATGGATACCGCGCAGAATTTGAACTCCCGGCCATTAACTTCCAATGGCTGGTCTAAAAGTCTATCGTCAGAGCCGGCCGGCAGATTGCAGGGGATTGCGCTTGGGGCCAGGCGCGGCAAACCCATATTCACCCGCACCTGTTGCAAATCGGGGCTGACGCTGGGCAAAATCCGCCCGGCCAATGTTTGCACGGCTAAATCGCGCTTATCAGCCGGGACGATACCCTGTTCAATAGCAAAAACGGCGGCGCAACGAATACCGTTGCCGCACATTTCTGCCTCGGAGCGGTCTGGCTGAAAAAGGCGCATTTCAAAATCACAATCCGGCTGGCTGGCGGGATAAAGAGCCAGCACGCCGTCTGCTCCCACGCCAAAGCGGCGGTGGCAAATTTGCTGGGCCAGCAGGCCCATTAGCGCGCCGTCGGTGGGCAGCTTTTGGCTGAAACCGTTTAGCAGAATAAAATCATTGCCGCAGCCCTGCATTTTACAAAATTTCAGGCTGGCAGGGAAATTACTGTTCATTGTAAATCGCCTCCTGTGGTTTGGGCTTTTGTTTGGTTGGCAGCCTGTTGGGCTTCCTCAAAGGCGGTGTGTACGACGTCGTCCAGGCGCAGCTCCAGCCCCTCGCAGACGGAAAGCAGCGTGAGAACGCCGGGATTAATGCTGATACCATTTAGCACGTTGTTTAGGGTGCTCAGCGGTATATTGGCTTTTTTGGCCAATTTGCCGGGGGTCAGTTCCAGCTCGCCACAGCGTTTTAAAAGCTCGCGGCTGACGGTGCGCCGGAAGTTGACGGCAAAAGCGTCGGCTGGCTCGGCGGCTAGCAGGTCTGTAAAAAACAGCCCTTTGGAATTGATGGTCATGGCTTACCTCCTTGCAGTTTGAACGTTATATTGCGCCGCTGGGGCGTTCCAGCGGGTAAACCTCAAAAAAGGCGGCGCGCGTGTCGGCGTCGTAAACGCCTTGCAAAATCAACGATTGCTGCCATTCCACCGATGTGTTAATCTGGGAAAGGGTTTCCAGCTTGAAGATTTGGGCGGCTTGCTCGGCGGTGAAAATGCAGGTGGGGAAGTTATAGCCAGTTACGTTAATTTCCACCACTTCCAGGTTGCGCACCAGCACAAACAAAGCCGCGGTGTTATACATAATAATTTGCTCGGTGTTGTCTGCCGTCCAAAATTCATCGTAGCTTTCCTGCGTGCTGCCGGAAGCCTCTGTGAGGTCATAGGTGATGGTCAGCTTGTTTAGAGTGATGTCAAAACTTTTCAGGTAGTTGCCGGCGGGCAAGGAATCGCGCAGCAGGGCTTTAATTTTGGCGGATTCGCCCAGGTTGATGTTCTTTTGCGCCAAAAGCTCACTGATGTTGCTGGTGTTTACCATACGCTGGTAAATGTAAACATTCTCAATTTCCTTTTGGGGATTGGTCAGCAGGGTTGGCCCCACCAGAATACTACCGCAGAATAAAATCAGCAGCAGACAAAACAATAAAACAATCTCCTCGCGCAGCCGGCGCGGCGGTTTGCGTGGTCGATTGCGTTTTTTTCGGGGCATATGTTCTCCTTTCAAATTGTTTACATTTGCCTGTGAGTGTTTGGAGTGTTAAAAATCTTCATTTATAAAGTATGCGTTGAAAATACTCCTTAAAAGTATTCGTAAAAATGCGCTCCTCTCATCATATTGTAGCACTCCGGTGCGGGTTTAGTCAAGGGTTTTAGCATTGCAAAGGGTAAAACTTGCCAGCCGGCCAGGGTTTGCGGCAAAGGTTGCGCACAGGCGGCGTTATCCGGGCTGATGATTACCGCCGCCGGAGTGTCCTCCCGATAATCGGCGGCCAGGGCCCGCAGCAGTTTTTCCGCAAACTGCGGCTGAACGAATGCCAGCTCCCGCACAAAGAGGCCTTTTGCCGTGGCGGTGTAAAGAGCGTAGGCCAACGGCTGCTCGTTGGCGTTGCGGGCCAGCAGCAGCTGGCCGCCGTCTTGCTCATGGTCGGTTAAAAGCCGGGCAAAATCAGCCGGCTGGCGGTCTGCAAAAGCAGCTGGGCCGCCCGGCTGGCTGCACCAAAGCCGATAAACTTCCGCCGCCGCTTCTGCCGCTTTGGCCGGCTTTTGGTAATGCTGCAAGTAAAAATCCGGTTCATAAGCCGGCAGATGTTCCAAAAAATGCTGGTTCAGGTCAATATTGTACTGACGCAGATAAGTGCAAAAGCGGTAGCCCTGAGGTTCGTAAAATGCCGGATCAGACGGCTTGAGCAGGCAAAAGGGAAAGCCCTGGCGGGTCAGCTCCGCTTCCACTGTGGTCAGCAGCCGGTGGCAAAGGCCGCGGCCTTGGTGCGCCGCCGCCGTGGCTACGCCCTGAATATAAGGCACGGCTAGCTTGCGGCTCTCCGGCTGCTGAATGTTTACCAAAGGAGCGTGACACATAGCGGCAATTTCCCCTTGGGGTGTTGTTAATAGCCAGCAATTTTGGGGCTGAAAGCGTTGGTTAAAATACCACTCCACAAAAGGCCCCTCGCGGTCTTCCGCAAAGCTGGCGCGCCAAAGCTGTTGCAGGGCCGGTGCATCGTCGTCGGTGGATTGGCGCAGAAGATAAGCAGGCTTAGGCATGGTTGGCTCCTTTCCGGTTGTTGCGCCAACCGCTGGGATAAAGGATATATTTCATCTCCAGCCGGGCGGGCAGATAAGCCAATTTGGTACGGCGTAAGTTGGCCAGGCCTAAATCCTCCGCCCGGTTGACGTAGGTGAAATCCTGCCAGTATTCGGCCAGAAACATCTGGTTGATGGCGCTGTAAAGTCCTTTTATTTCACTATTGGCTTTTTCAATCAACACGGCCACGGTGTCGTCGTTCAAAATCTCCGCGATAGCAAAGGCCTGCACCTGGCCCTGCAAAAAAATGCAGGCGCCGAAAAGCTCCAACTGGCTCCAATGCTCAAACATGCAGCGGATGGCCAGGCTTTCCTGCAACAGAGTGGGAAAGTTGGTGCAGTTGTTTTGACGCTCGCCGCACCAACGCTCCAGAGCCTCGGCACAGGCCGGCAACAGGGCCGTGGTTAGCGGGCGAAACTGATATTCAGGGTAGCTGCGCTTAAAGTGATTTAGCATATTTTTTTGGGCGTGATATTTTTTGCCGCTTAAATTGGTGAGGTCGGCAATACGATAGATATAATTGGCGGCGTTGCGGTCGCTGAACATTTGGAATTGGCCCGGCCGCTCCTGCAAAATCAGCTCCCGCCAGGGCAGCGTAACCTCGGAAAAGACCAGCGGCAGACCCAGCCCGTCGGCGTAGGCTTCCAATGCTTGCAAGGGCTGGTCGTAATTTTGGCTGGGCCCCAGCGGCGGCAAAAAGGAGGTGCGCCCCTGATAGGTGGTGCGGATGAGCAGCCAATCAGCCAGCCTGGCCCAATGATAGGCGTGCGGCTGCTGCCATGGGAACAGCGTGTTGAAAGATTGCTCCACAATGGTGGGGCGGATTTGGCCAAGCAATCCCTGAATTTCCGGCTTATCGGCCAGGGTTATTGGCTTAAAGTTTAATATGTCGTTTGCTGGGGAATTATGCAAGGGTTCAAACAAGATAATTTACTTCCTTTCCGTTTTCCAGCGGATTAATTTCTCTGATATTCAGCCGCCAGGCGGTGAGTTCGCCAAACAGGGCGTTGTAGAGCCCACAATATTCCGCAAAAGTGGGCGCTTGCGGCGTTAGTTCTGGCTGCGAGGGCAGCGGTTGGCACGGCGCCCAAAGCAGCAGATATTCGCTGACGTACAGGCACACGGCCAGGCCGGTGTTTTGTAAGCCGCAGGCCGCGTAAAAGCGCAGGCGGCGGCAACAATCGGCGTAATTGGTGTGCGGGCTGCCGGGGCGTTCTGTTTCCAGCAACAAGCGGCGGCCGGCGTAGCGTTGGCGCAGCAGCGGCAGAATTTGCCTGCCCAAACCCTGATTTCGCTGTTGCGGGCAGACGGCAAAGTAATCCAGCAGCACTAAATCCTGCCAGAACAGGCAGATGGCTAGTCCGCAAAAGCGGCCCGGCTGATTACTGTCGCAGACGGCTAGCAGCTCAGCCTGCCCGGCGGCGGCTGTTCGCTGAAGCAACCACCAGGGCTTGCGTTCAAAACGGGGAAAGGCTTGCTTGAACAAGCGTTTTAGTTGACGTAGATATTTAGGATTTTTAGAATCTAAAGCATTAACTAATTGTAACAATTTATATTTACTCCTATTATTAAGCTATTTTTAATTTAATTCCGGCGGCAGTGGCCACGCTCCTGCCTGCGCTTGCTGCCAGATGCGCGGCACGGTGTCGCCCTCTGTGTTCAGGCAGAGCAGTACGGAAGCTGCGTCCAGGCCCAGCATTTGACGCAACGGCTTTAGCTGCGGTTTTTGCAGCAGCAGAGCGGCCAGGCCCAAGCCCGGCGCGCCGGATTCGCCGGCCACAAAGGCAGGGTCGCCCGGCAATGGATTGGCGGCCAGGCGCATGCCATGAGCGGCAACAAAATCCGGGCAGGCGGCAAAGGCGGCGGCTCGCTCCGCTAACAGGGGCATTATCACGGAACACGGGGTGCCGCAGTTTAGCCCGGCCATAATCGTCTGCTGCACGCCGGCAATCTGGGCCTGCATATTGCCGGTTTGGGCGGCTAAGGCGCAACAGGCCACCTCAGACGGTTCCACAATAATGAAATTAGGCTGCGGCCAGCCTTGGTCGGCAAAAGCCTGGGCCAGAAAGGCCAACATACCGCCGGCCATAGAGCCTACCCCGGCTTGCAGAAAAATGTGGCTGGGAACGCCGCCGCTTTGGGCTTTTATCTGTTCCAGCAGTTCCGCCGCTATGGTGGAATAGCCTTGAATGATTAGCTGGGGAATGGCGGTGTAATCGGGCAGGCTGGTGTCCTGCACCAGCAGCCAACCGTTTGCTTGCGCCTGGCTGGCGGCTAGGGCCACGCTTTCATCATAGGAAAGGCCGGTACAGCAAACTTCCGCTCCCAGTGCGGCGATGTTTTGCAGGCGTTCCGGCTCCGTGCCGGCGGGCATATAAACATGAGCCGGGCAACCAAAAAGTTGAGCCGCCCAGGCCAGGCCGCGGCCGTGGTTGCCGTCGGTGGCGGTGCAAAAAGCAATGTTTTGCTGTTGCAGCTTCTGTTTGGCGGCCTCTGTTTGCAGGGCTGCCAGGCCGTTTTGCTGAAAAGCCTCCTGCACGTCTAGCCGTTCGGCCAGCAGGCAAGCCATGGCCCAGCTGCTGCCCAGGGCTTTGAAAGCGTTTAGGCCAAAGCGTTTGGCTTCATCCTTAACCAACACCTGCTGCACGCCTCCGGCTGCCGCCAAGTTAGGCAGGCTTAAAAGCGGCGTGGGCTGATATTGCGGCAGAGTTTGGTGAAACTGCTGCACCAGCGCAGTCCGCTTTGGTTGTAGCCAATCGGGCCAGGCAGCGGGAGCTGCTGGCGGCTGGTTCCGGTAAATTTTTATCTGATAAAGATCATTGGTTTGCATAAAAATCCCTCGCTTGCGCTGGTTATTAAATATATATTATAGCATGAACAGAGATAGTTTGGCAACTTAAAAAAGGTTGCATTGGAATAAAAAAAATATTATAATATATATACAAAGAGCTGAAACCCAGCTTAAACAGGCGGTTAGTCCTCAAAAAGAAAACAGTACATTCGTGAAAAATGTACAGTTGGATGATTGAGGGATTGGGGCCCTCCTCAAACGCAAGGCGAGGAGGTGATGTTGATGAGTTTTATGGAAGTCGCAACGTTTTTATTAGTACTTATAACGTTGGC
>JAAWKH010000037.1 GCA_022797295.1 Peptococcaceae bacterium | reverse complement strand
AGAAAAGTATACTTTTCTGTAAACGATATATTGCTTTTTTATAAATAATACCATAAAATCTGCGGTTTGGCAAGAGCTTGTAAAAAAAATGCCAAAAATATTTCCGCTTGCTTTTACATTGGCAAAATGGTATTATAATATTAATAGAAGAAACTAGGCGCAAAACCAGAAAGGAGCTTTTGCTATGAACCCAAATATGGCTTATAACTATGACGATGATTACAGAAGCGAGCTGATAAACGGTAAAATCATAATGATGTCGCCCCGGCCGGTATTTAATCATGTTACTGTGGCTAGTAATATTTACCGAATTTTTGCAAATTATCTTAAAGGAAAAAGTTGCACTCCCTTTGATGATGGTTTTGATCTCTATCTGACAGAAAAAGACCATTTTGTGCCGGACGCGATGGTGGTTTGCGACCCAAATAAAATCAAGTATAATGGTGTGCACGGTGCGCCGGATTTGGTGGTGGAGGTGCTCTCGCCCAGCACGATGAAAAATGACAAGGGTTACAAAAAAGATGTTTACGAGCAATGCGGCGTGCTGGAATATTGGCTGGTTGACGTGAACAACAAGTCAGTTGAGCAATATCTTTTGCAGGACGGCAAATTTGTGTTAAATGATATTTATGTAATTCAACCGGATTATGTTCTGGACGATATGTCAGAGGCTGAAAAGGCCGAGCTGGTTTGGGATTTTAAGTGCAGCTTGTATGACGACCTGTTAATTCATCTGGAGGATGTTTTTGAGCGGGTGAAGTAAAAAAACTTGCCAAATAAGGCTTTTTATGATATAGTTGTGGCATAGCTTTGGCCTGATTTGCTTTGGGCCGGAATTTTAGGAGGAATTTTTATGTGCGGCATAGTTGGATATGTAGGAAGTGAACAAGCGGCGCCGGTGCTGTTGAAAGGCCTGGCGACTTTGGAATATCGTGGATATGATTCCGCCGGCATTGCGGTTTGGCACGGCGGCCAGCTGGAGATGGCCAAGGCGGCTGGCAAGCTGCAAGTGCTGCGGGATTTAACGGCGGAGGGCAGCAGCCTGCCCGGCACCATGGGCATCGGCCACACCCGTTGGGCCACCCACGGCGAGCCGACGGATGTGAACGCGCATCCGCATCTCAGCCGTAGCGGACGTTTCGCGGTGGTGCATAATGGGATTATTGAAAATTATCAGCAGCTAAAAACACGCCTGCAACGCCACGGATACAATTTTGTATCCCAAACAGATACGGAAGTTATTGCGCAGCTGGTGGAATATTATTACAAGGGCGATATGCTGGACACGATGATTCAGCTGATGAACCAGCTGGAGGGCTCTTACTCGTTGGGGATTTTGTGCGTTGACGAGCCGGAGCGGTTTTACGCCGTGCGCAAGGATAGCCCGCTGGTGGTTGGCCTGGGTCAGAATGAAAATTTGATTGCCAGCGATGTGGCGGCTTTGCTGGCCTACACGCAGGATGTTTACTATCTGGACGACCGGGAGATTGTGGTGCTGGCCGCGGACAAAGTGGAGATTTACGACAGCAGCCGCGATTTGGTACACAAGGAAGCGCAGCATATCGACTGGGATGTTTCCGCCGCTGAAAAGGGCGGTTATGAGCATTTTATGTTCAAGGAGATTATGGAGCAGCCGGAGAGCGTGCGCAAAACCCTAAGCCCGCGTTTGCAGGATGGCCAAATAGTGCTGGATGATTTTCATATTGACCGGGAGCGGCTGGAGAGCTTCCGCAAAATTTACATAGTGGCCTGTGGTTCGTCATATCACGTGGCGGCGGTGGGCAAGTATATTTTGGAGCAAACCACGCGGATTCCGGTGGAGATTGACATTGCCTCGGAGTTTCGTTATCGCGGCCCTATCATTGGCCCGGATACGCTGATGATTGTGATTTCCCAATCCGGTGAAACGGCCGACACCATTGCGGCAATGCGAGAGGGCCGGGAGCGTGGCGCGCACGTGCTGGCGATTGTGAACGTGCTTGGTTCCACCATTGCCCGCGAGGCGGACGATGTGCTTTACACCTGGGCTGGCCCGGAAATTGCCGTGGCCACCACCAAGGCTTACAGCACTCAGTTGGCGGTGCTTTATCTGCTGGCCCTGCGTTTTGGCCAGCTGTTGGGAACTTTGCCGGAGGCTGAACTGGCGGCTGGCTATCAGGCGTTGGAGCAGCTGCCGGAGCTTTTGGAGCAGTCCCTGCAAAACAGGGAACATATTCAGCATATGGCCTCGCAGCTTTACAACAAGCATAGCATTTTCTTCATTGGCCGCAATGTGGATTACGCCGTGGCAATGGAGGGCAGCTTGAAGCTGAAAGAGATTTCCTATATTCACTCCGAGGCTTACGCCGGCGGCGAGCTGAAGCACGGCACTATCTCCTTGATTGAGCCGGGCACGCTGGTGGTGACTTTGGCCACCTGCGACCGTCTGGTGGAGAAGATTAAGAGCAACGCGGAGGAGGTTAAGGCCCGCGGCGCTTATTTGCTGGCTGTGGCTGTGGCGGGCGACGACCGCCTGGCCAAAGTGGCGGACGCTGTCTTTTACGTGCCGAAAACCGAAGCGCTTTTGCAGCCCTCGCTGGCGGTTATTCCGTTGCAGCTTTTCGCTTACTATGTGGCTAGCCAAAAGGGTTGCAGCATTGACCAACCGAAGAATTTGGCTAAATCAGTGACCGTGGAGTAATAGATATAAGGGCGGTGTTGGTTGTGCAAAAACGCAGCGTTGTGATGTATAACATGATATTTCCGATTTGGTTTATGCTTTCGCCGTTGTTTTGGCCGCCTCTTGCCTTTATGGTTGGGCCTTTTGTTTTGATGATTGTGTTTGTGGTTATTTTTGGCAACTTGGGCGTGGATTGGCTGGTGGTGCGCTTGGCTATGCACTGGCAGAAGATTGAGAACGCCAAGGAAAAGGCCGCTGCTGTGCTGTGGCGGGTTTGCCTGTGCGGTTTTGCCGCTGATACAATCGCCGGTTTGGCGTTGATGTTTGCGCCTCGTTTGTTTTCAGATAGTGATTGGTTTTACCAGAATGTTGAAAGACCTGCTTTTTACGGCAATTTGTTTGAAAGCGTTTGGGCAGTTTTGTATGTGTCGGCGGGAATTTTAATTGCCGCTGTGGCTATTTACTGCTTTAACCGGTTTTACTGCCTAAAGCGGGCCAATTTGACGCTGCGCCAAACCAGACTAACTGCGCTGGCCTTGGCGGTGCTGACTGCGCCGTGGCTGTTTTTGCTGCCGACCAGTTTGCTATATTAGATTTAGGGCGAATAGGGCTTGGATAATGTTGTAAACTATGTTTGAAAGGAGTGTTTACATGTCTGCTAAGGAGAATTTAACCCTGTGGATGGAGCCGGAATTGCAGGCTCAGGCGGCTGCTTTGTTTAACGCTTTGGGAATGGATATTAGCACGGCGACAGGCATATTTTATCGGCAGGCGTTGCGTTGCCACGGTTTGCCTTTTGCGGTGCGTTTGGATGAACCAAATGAAGTTACCTACGCGGCTATGGAAGCGGCTGAAAAGGATGAGGATGTTTACGGGCCGTTTGATAGCGTGGCGGATTTGATGGAGGCGCTTAATGCTTAAACCAAAATTTACTGGGCGTTTTAAGCGAGATTACAAATTGGCAATTAGCCGTGGTTGCGAGCCTGACAAACTGGAAAGAGTTGTTTCCTTGTTGTGCAGTGAGCAGCCGTTGCCTGAGATTTACAAGGATCATGCTTTAGTAAATTCGCGAGATTACAAAGGAATGCGAGAGTGTCATATACAGCCTGATTGGTTGTTAATCTATAAAGTTATAAAAGATGAACTTATTTTAAAACTGATAAGAACAGGTTCGCATAGTGATTTGTTTTGATTGATTTAATAGTCGAACCCCTTCGAAAAATTTCGAGGGGGTTTTTGTATGCTATTAACTAAAATTATATTGTATCTGCATCTCGTCATCTTGCCTATCATAATAAACGCTTATCGAATAATCATCACCTTGTATTTCCTGCCCGTCGCTGACAGGATAAAAAACGTTGTCGCCCGCGGAAAAGAAGACAAAGCTAGTTATCGTTTGGCCGTCAATCGTGGAGAGAATTTTGTCAATGCAATCGTCGCAGAAAATGTTCTTCATTCGGTGAATACTAACGACGTTACGCTCTTGTCTTAATGATAGCGTATCATAATCCAAATAACTATCCCTAACGATATGCAAACGGGTTTGACTTATTTCATCATATCCCGAAGCAAAGCTTGCTATGCCGCTGGGCTGCGGTGTTTCTGGTGCAAGGGAATAAAGGTTGCCTGTGTTGACAGCCAGCAAATACATCTGCGGTTGACGCTCTTTTTGGCAGGCGCAGCATCGCGCAGCTCGATTTGGTATGTATTGTACAAATTGCCTGGTTCGCTCATCCCATTTTCGGAAAATAAAATCGTGTCGTATTTCCTCGGCTATTTGGTCATATTCGTCGTCAGTAGCGGTTGCGATATAGGCAATAATCATATTTGACATCTCATTCATATCTTTGGCAGCCTGTCTGTTTGATATATAGGTTGCACCTAATATAATACAACTGAACAGAAAACAAACAATAACGCAGGCTAAAAAACAACTGTTATAAGTTTCTTCGTTGACATTATCAAATAATCGTTTCATTTTCTCCTCTCTCCGTTTCATTGTAAATTAGGAAATTTGCAGGGATATTGGGTTGATGATGATAATATCACAACCCAGCCTTTGCGCGTGCCGCACGGCTGCGGCGGTGCCGCTGTGTGGCTGTCCATTATACACGGCCAGCAGCAGATGGGCTTTTTCCACCATAAAGCGGTTGCGCTCCAGCATACAATTTGGGTGATAGTTGCGGCTGGTGAAAAAGATTGAATCAGCCTGCGCCAAAATTTTTTGATAGCGTTCCTGTTCTGAAACAGGCCATTTTTCTGCTTGAGTTTTGCAAGGCAGAATACAATGGAGTTTTAGGGCAGGATTTTTTTTGCGCAAATTCAAAACCGCTTCGGCTGCCCAGGTGTCTGAGCCTAGGGCCATTCCTGAGAGAAAATCGGTGAAGCCTTTTTCGGCCAGTTGGCTTATCTGCTGGTTTAAGATTTGTTTCAGTTTCAGGCAATTTTTATCATTTTCATTGAATTGCCAGGGCAGGTTTTGTGGGCGGTGGCCAGTGAAAGCACAGGTTTTCATTGTTTAGTTCCCTTTTTGTAATGTTATATTTATTATATATTATAACAAATACAGATAGTTATAGTCAATAGCACCATTAGTTAAACTAATATAAAAGGGTGGTGGTGCAATGCAAGATAAAAAAGCTATTAATATTGAAATTGGCCAAAACCTTAAATTTTATCGTGAAGCTGCTGGATTAACGCAAGAAGCATTTGCAGAAATTTTAGGACTTGGTGTTAAGCACGTTTCGGCTATGGAACGTGGGGCTACTGGAGTATCTATAAACACGCTTAGAAATGCCAGTTTGGCATTATCCATTCCTGCTGATTATTTTCTGTTTGGACAAATCGATGAAATGGAAAAGCAGACAAGAGGTGATGAAATTCAGCTTTTAACAACAAAACTTTCTCGCTTATCTCCAAAAGAATTTCAAACTGTTAAAGAAATTTTAAATAAGATTTTAGAAGTTTTAATGTGAATGGTTTTAGCTTTATATAACTGAGATAAAAGGCAGGTGTGCTTTTTTGACTGAAACGGAAAAAATGAATAAGAAGCATCTTGAGGACGTGGAACGAATAAAAAATTTTCGTTTACTTGACGACGATTTCATGACGCAATGTTTCTCAGGTGATACCGCAGGCATAGAATTAGTGCTTCGGATAATTTTAGAAAAGCCAGACTTAAAGGTTGTGGATGTGCGTACTCAGGTGTTTGTGGGCAACTTGCTTAACCGTTCCGTGCGGCTGGACGTTGTGGCAACTGATAGCCAAAATACCACATATGATATTGAAATCCAGCGAGAGGCAAAGGGCGCCGGCAAAAAACGGGCGCGCTATAACAGCAGTATGCTGGACGCCAAGCTGTTACAGAAAAGCGAGGATTTTGATAAATTGCCAGAAAGTTATGTGATATTTATAACGGAAACCGATGTTATGGGTAAAGGCAAGCCGTTGTATCATATTGGACGCTATATATTTGATACAGCTGAAAGATTTGACGATGGTTCGCATATATTATATGTCAACGGCGCATATCGGGCTGAAAATGAGATTGGCCGCCTGATGGAGGATTTTGCCTGCACAAGTCCGGATAATATGCACTATGCGGTGCTGGCTGAACGAGTAAGGTATTTTAAGGAAAGTAAGGAGGGTGTTGCCGTTATGTGTGAGGCTATGGAAAAAATGTGGAATGATGCTGTAAATGAAGGTATTAAGCATGGTCTTAAGGAGGGCCGTAAGGAAGAAGCTAATGCTGTTGCTAAACGGATGATAGCGGCAGGCTTGCTTTCAGATGAAGCGATTGCTGAATATTCCGGTTTAACGCTGAAAGAGGTTAAACAGCTGAGAACAGAACAAAGCGCATAAAAAAACTAACCCCCTCTTAGATTAACCAACTAGGAGGGTTTTTTTATTAATTTTGCCTGCACCAAACAAATTCTGAAAAATATCCCTAATTAAGTTTTATTAAGATTGCATTTGGTGATTGTATTTTTTACCAAAATGATATATAATAATTAAATAGGTTAAATTTGATAAACCTCACAAGCCTTACAAACCGTAAAAAAATTAAAATGGAGGAAGCATTTTATGAAATATAAAGTCATCGGGCATCAGTATCGCAACGACCAATGCCTGGTTTGTGGCTGGGACAATCCTCTGGGCCTGGATTTAGAATTCTGGGAGCTGGAAAATGGCGAGCTTGCCACCCTGGCAACCCTAAAGCCAAACCATCAGAGCTATCCCGGCCGGGCCCACGGCGGCATTATTTCCGCCCTGTTGGACGAGCTGATTGGCCGCGCCGTTTGCATTCAGGAACCGCTCAGCTGGGGTGTAACGGTGGACTTGAGCATTAAGTATAAAAAACCGGTGCCACTGGAGCAACAACTGATAGCCGTGGGCCGCATAACCCGCAACCGCAGCCGAATGTTTGAGGGCGCCGGCGAGATTTATCTGCCAGACGGCACCTTGCTGGCCAGCGCCGAGGGCCGTTATATGAAGCTGCCCGTGAACAAAATCGTGGAAAGTGAAACGCCAATTTCGGATATGAACTGGCGGCTGTTGGATATTGAGCCAGAGGAAACGCCGGAATACATCGAATTGCCCTATTAAATAAAAATAACCATTTTTGAGGAGGAACAATATGGCAGGCTTTTTTAAAAACTTGTTTGATAGCAATGCCAAAGAAATAAAAAAATACACCCAGCTGGTGGGTCAAATCAACGCGCTGGAGCCGCAAATGCAGGCCCTCAGCGACGCTGAATTGCAGGCCAAAACGCCGGAATTCAAAAACCAGCTGGCCAACGGCGCCAGCATTAACGACCTGATGCTAGAAGCATTCGCCTTGGTGCGCGAGGCCAGCCGCCGAGTGCTGGGTATGCGCCATTTTGATGTGCAGATGATTGGCGGTATGACACTACACGACGGCCGCATTGCTGAGATGAAAACCGGCGAAGGTAAAACCCTGGTGGCCACCTGCCCGGTTTATCTAAACGCGCTGACCGGCAAGGGTGTGCATATGGTTACTGTCAATGAATATTTGGCGTCCCGCGATAGCCAGTGGATGGGCAAGCTTTACAAATTCCTGGGCCTTTCCGTGGGTCTGATTGGTTATTCCGTACCGCCGCCGGCCAAAGCTCAGCAGTACAACTGCGACATCACCTTTGGCACCAACAATGAGTTCGGCTTTGATTATCTGCGTGACAATATGGCTGTGCGGCCGGAAAATCAGGTGCAACGTCCCCTGCACTTTGCAATCATCGACGAAGTGGACAGCATTTTAATTGATGAAGCCCGCACCCCGCTGATTATCAGCGGCCAGGCGGAAAAGCCCACCGAGCGCTACTATCAAATGGCTAAAATCGCCGCCCGCATGCGGCGCGACCAGGATTTTACCATTGACGAAAAGGCCCGCGCGATTATGCTGACCCCGGATGGCGTGGCCAAAACTGAGCACCTGCTGGGCGTTACCAACCTTTACGATAACGCCAACACGGAAATTAACCATTATGTGCAGCAGGCTTTGAAAGCAGAATTTCTGTTTAAGCGTGACCGGGATTACGTGGTGAAAGACGGCCAGGTGGTTATTGTTGACGAATTCACCGGCCGCTTGATGGACGGCCGCCGCTACAGCGACGGTTTGCACCAAGCTATTGAAGCCAAAGAAAATGTGATTGTTAAAAATGAGAGCCAAACGCTGGCCAGCATTACCCTGCAAAATTACTTCCGTATGTACCAGAAGATTGCCGGCATGACCGGTACGGCTATGACAGAGGAAGATGAGTTTAAGGCCATTTACGGCCTGGATGTGGTGGAGATCCCCACCAACAAGCCTATTCAGCGTTTGGATAAGCCGGATATTATTTACCGCACCGAGGCCGGCAAATTTAACGCCGTGGTGGAGGATATTGCGCAGCGGCACGCCAACGGTCAGCCGGTGCTGGTTGGCACGGTTTCCATTGAAAAATCGGAACAGCTTTCCGCCCTGCTGCACAAACGGCAAATTCCGCACAATGTATTAAACGCCAAATATCATGAAAAAGAGGCGGAAATTATCGCCCAGGCCGGCAAATTTGGCGCGGTTACTATCGCCACCAATATGGCCGGCCGCGGCACGGATATTATGCTGGGCGGCAACCCGGAATTTATGCTGCGCCAAGAGCAGATGCGCGACCCGGAGCGGGAATGGACTCTGCTGGAAGAACAGCAATATTTGGAACGCTACGAGGATGAGGTTAAGGCCGACCGGCAAAAGGTGCTGGACGCAGGCGGCCTAGCGATCATTGGCACGGAACGCCACGAAAGCCGGCGTATCGACAACCAGCTGCGCGGCCGTTCCGGCCGTCAGGGCGATATTGGCCAAAGCCAGTTCTATATCTCCATTGAGGATGATTTGATGCGACGTTTTGGCGGCGACACCCTGCAAAATATGATGGACAAAATCGGTATGGACGATAGCATGCCGATTGAGTTGAAAATGATTAGCAAGTCGCTGGAAAACTCCCAGAAAAAAGTGGAAGCCCGCAACTTTGACATCCGCAAAAGCGTGTTGGAATATGATAATGTAATGAATCAGCAACGCACCCTGATTTATAAGCAACGTCAGGATGTGTTGCGCGGCGAAAACCTGCATGAGCAAGTAATATTTATGCTGCAATCCACTATTAAAAACATTGTCGAGCATTACAGCAATGTTAGCGAGTATGTGGAGGAATGGGATCTGCCGGCTATGCTGCGCGATTTGGAAGCGCCCCTGCCGGAGCACGGCCTCACCCCGGATGATTTGACCAAACTGAGCAAGGATGAGGTTATCCCCATGCTTTGCCAAAAAGCGGAGGCTCATTTGGAGGGCCGCGCCGAGGCTATGGGCCCGGCTATGCTGCAAGCGTTGGAGCGCGTTATCATCCTGAAAGTGGTTGACGAACATTGGATGGACCATATCGACGCGATGGACCAGCTGCGCCAAGGCATTGGCTTCCAAGCGTTAGGTCAGCAAAACCCTGTCACCGTTTACAAAAACGAAGCCTATATTATGTTTGAGGATATGGTGGCGGATATTCAGCTGAATGTTTCGCGCTTAATTCAGCGGGTGGAAAAGGTGGAAGCGCCTAAGGAGAAACAAAATCTGGTGGCCAGCCACGGCGGCGAGGGCGAAGGAGCCACGTCCGGCGGTAAAGCCAGCGGTTCCGGCAAGGCCGCTCCGCCGAAAAAACAGCCCGTGCATGTGGGCGAAAAAATCGGCCGTAACGACCCCTGCCCCTGCGGCAGCGGCAAAAAATATAAAAACTGCTGCGGCCGCCCTGGCCAAGGCAATGCTGAGGCGGAAAGCGCAGAGTAAATTTTATAAATGAACTATCTAATTATTTAAGAAAGCGAGAGGTGATATTATGCTTAGCGATTGGAAAGCCCCGATTGAAAAAAGCCAAAGCAAGCTGGCAGAGCTACAAAAGGCTCTGGATATGACGTGAAAGGAACAGGAGGCCGCCCGCCTGGAAGAGGAATCGGCCCAACCCGGATTTTGGGACAATCAGGAAGCCGCCCAGGCTTTGCTGCAAAAGCTGACCGGGCTTAAAGCCAGCATCAGCACCTATCAAAGCCTGGTAAGCCAGCAAGAGGATTTGCAAACCTTGTGGGAGCTGGCCAACGAGGAACAGGATGAGGATTTGGAGCCGGAAATTGAACAAGCCAGCCACGCTCTACAAAAGGAGCTGGAAAAGCTGGAAATTCAGGTGCTATTCAGCGGCCCCTATGACGACCACGATTGTATCCTCACCCTGCATGCCGGCGCCGGCGGCACCGAAGCGCAAGACTGGACGGATATGCTATATCGGATGTATAGCCGCTTTTGCGAGAAGAACGGTTTCAAATGTGAGGTTATGGATTTTCTGGACGGCGAGGAAGCCGGCCTGAAAAGCATTACTCTGGCGATTGAGGGGCCGCACGCTTACGGCCATTTCCGGGCGGAGCGCGGCGTGCACCGTTTGGTGCGCATCTCCCCCTTTGACGCTTCCGCCCGCCGCCACACCTCCTTTGCTTCAGCGGATGTTATGCCGCAGGTGCAGGAGGACAACGAGGTGGAAATCAACCCGGATGACCTTAAAATTGACACCTACCGCAGCGGCGGCGCCGGTGGTCAGCACGTCAACAAAACAGATTCCGCAGTGAGAATAACCCATTTGCCCACCGGTATTGTGGTGCAATGCCAGGACGAACGCTCCCAGTACAATAACAAAGACCGCGCGATAAAGCTGTTGAAAGCCCGTCTGTTGGAAGAAAAAGTGAAAGAGCGCGAGCGCGAGCTGGCTGAAATTCGCGGCGAGCATGCCGAGATTGGCTGGGGAAGCCAAATCCGCTCCTATGTTTTCCAGCCCTACCGCCTGGTTAAGGATCACCGCACCAATGTGGAATCCGGCAATGTGGACGCGGTGATGGACGGCGACCTGCTGCCTTTTATCAGCGGCTATCTGAAAATGTTTAAGGGTTAAGCAAATTGTTCATTAATATAACAAAATGGAGGAATATTAAAGTGGACACAGCCAAATTACAAGCCACAGCCAAACAGCTGCGGCGAGAAATTGTTAAGATGATTACAGAGGCCGGCAGCGGCCATCCCGGCGGCTCCCTTTCAGCCGCTGATATACTCACCGTGTTATACTTCGATAAAATGAACGTCAAACCAGAAGACCCGAATTGGCTCGGCCGCGATTACTTTGTACTCTCCAAAGGGCACGCCGCCCCAGCCTTATATAGCACTTTGGCGATGCGCGGCTATTTCCCGCTGGAGGAGCTGGCCAGCCTGCGCAAACTGCACAGCCGCTTGCAGGGGCACCCCGTCAGCAGCAAAGTGCCCGGGGTGGACGTCAGCACCGGCTCCTTAGGCCAAGGGGTCAGCGTGGCTTGCGGCCTGGCCAAAGGGCTGAAAATCGACAACCTGCCCAACCGGGTTTACACTATGCTGGGCGACGGCGAATGTCAGGAGGGCCAGGTTTGGGAAGCGCTGATGTTTGCCGCCCATTATCAGCTGGATAACCTTTGCGTTATCATTGACCACAATCGCCTACAAATCGACGGACAGGTTGCCGACGTGATGAATGTGGATCCGCTGGACCAAAAGCTGGACGCTTTCGGCTTCAACGTGTTGCTGGTAAACGGCCACGATCTGGAAGCTATCGGCAGGGCGCTGGATAATGCCGCCGCCTGCAAAGGCAAACCCACCGCCATCATCGCCAACACTGTTAAGGGCAAGGGCGTTTCCTTTATGGAAAACCAAGCCGGCTGGCACGGCACCGCGCCCAAAGCCGCCGAGGCTGAACAAGCCTTGCAGGAATTGTCTTGAGAAAGCGCAGATAAGGGAGGATAAGCAAAATGTCTGAAAAAATTGCAACTCGTGAAGCCTACGGCCAAACCCTGGCCGAATTGGCGGCAACCGATAAAAACCTGGTCGTGCTGGACGCCGACCTTTCCAAATCCACCAAAACCTGCGATTTCGCCAAGGTCTGCCCAGAGCGTTTTGTGGACGTGGGCATTGCAGAGCAAAATATGGTTTCCATTTCCGCCGGCCTGGCCACGCTGGGCAAGCACGTTTTTTGTAGCTCCTTTGCTATTTTTGCAGTGGGGCGCGCCTTTGAGCAAATCCGCAACTCCATCGCCTATCCGCAGCTGCCGGTGACCATTGCCGCCACCCACGCGGGCCTGACCGTTGGCGAGGATGGCGCAACCCACCAAGCCATTGAGGACGTGGCCATTATGCGGGCCGTGCCGAATATGACGGTTATTGTGCCGGCCGACGCTACGGAAACTGCTCAAGCCGTACGCCTTTTGGCTGAGCACCCCGGCCCGGCTTATCTGCGTTTGGGCCGTTTGGCTGTTGAACAGGTTTTGCCAGCAGATTACCAATTCCAAATTGGCAAAGGCACCGTGTTATATAACGGCGACGGCGAGCCTGAACAGGTGGTTATCTTTGCTTGCGGCTTGATGCTGGGCAAAGCGCTGGAGGCGGCCCGCGCCCTGGACGCAGAGGGCATTAAAGCCGCCGTGGTTAATATGCCAACCATTAAACCGCTGGATACTGAATTGGTTTGTCAGATGGCCAAACGCTGCGGCGCAGCCGTCACCGTGGAAGAGCACAGCGTCATCGGCGGCCTGGGCAGCGCAGTGGCGGAAACGCTGGCAGAAAATTGCCCCATTCCTTTGCTGCGCGTTGGTGTGGAGGACAAATTCGGCCAGTCCGGCAAACCGGACGAACTGCTGGCTGATTACGGCCTGACCGTGGAAAATATTATCGCCAAGGCTAAAGCGGCCATTGCTCGGAAATAAAACAATATCATTCAATCAGAATAATAAACGCCGCCGTTTTTAAAGAGAACGACGGCGTTTATTGCGTGAACACTTAGCGATTGGCAAGTCCACTTTAGTGGACGTAGACAGAGCTTAGTGTGAACCATTTCAACCAGCTGCGCCCTTTAGGGCTGGCGGCTGGT
>JAAWKH010000036.1 GCA_022797295.1 Peptococcaceae bacterium | reverse complement strand
ATTTATGTTTTGAGCCTTTTGTTGCATAGGCGGAGTGGGCAAAAGTCATAAATTTTTTATGTACGGTTCCTATCGCAGGCAATTCCGCCTTTCATTTTTATGTAATTGAGTTCAATATTAAAAGTTTGGAAAAGTTGATTTTGTTGTTTGAATTATATATAATTACATAAAAGAACTAATGGGGTGGCTATTATGAATAGAAAAAAACTTATGTTTTTGGCAATGATATGTGTATTAATTGCGCTGGTCATAAGTTATTTTGTTTTGAATTATGAACCTAAATATGCCGAAAATGAAATAACCGAAGATTTGTGTATTGAAATTGTGCGGCGAGAAATGGAAGAAGATATGCCTATTCAGATAGCCGGCATACAGAAAGTAGATGATTCTATTATTGTGGGCTATGCAGTTGGCGAAGAATACTCAATGAAGCTTTTGGGTTACTTACAGTTTGTTTTAGATGAAACACAAGATACTTATAAATTATATTGTAATCAAACAAATATGTTGGATATTTTTTATTCCGATGTAAATGCGTGTAGTTTTACAACAAAAAATAATAGACAAGAATTACTTCAATCATATTACATTATATTAGGCTGTCGTGATGATGTAAAAAAAATGGAAGTCTGGAGCAAAGCAAGCGATATTTATAAATTACAACAGCAGTTTAATATTGTTGATGATGTATTTATGTGTATTTGGAAAAAGCCTCCTGTTGGTAAATATGTTCTTGTAGGAAGTAGTGGAGAAGAATTAGTTTGTCGTTACTTTAATAGTGAACATAAAAATATTACTAATAAAAACAGCGATACTCTATCATTGCAATTTGATATAGATTATTCTGATTTATTTTATGGTTATCGTGAAAATATGAATTGTTTGGTTACACTCATAAACGCAACAAATCCACAAGATTATTACGTTGCAGGCTTAAAATTACGTCAAACCTCTCGTCCTTGTACGGCTTGGAATTATATTAAAATAAATAGTATTTCTAATATTTTTTTTGCTGACTTCGGTCAACACACGGATGATTTATTAAATATAATTGAAATTCCGCAAGAATATGATATTGTAAGAAAGAACAAAACAGGGTATACATTTATTCAATCTGATATGGACTATGTACGTAGTATTCAAGTAGAGTCAACCAAAAAATTTTTTCTAAAACAATCTGGACAATTCTTTAATGTAATTAGTAGATATAGTGATTACTTTAACAATCCAGATAAAGAAAACGAATTACTAAAAGAAAATATATTGCAAATTGAATGGTTGATTGATATTAGAGATAATTCAGAAAATGAAACTAAAACATATACGGTTAGGCAAAATGTGCCAATTATAATAAGATAACCTCAAATATACAAGGATTAGCAACCTACTTTTGGTTAGCGATGGCTGATGGATAGGCTGGATATGATGATTATGACAAGCCTGCATTGTATAATATTAAACAGAATGATGAAGTTTGAACAGCAATATTCAATTTCCGTGCAGAAAAAAGCAATGGACGTTGAAGAGCTGGCCTTGCAGGAGTTGCAGAAGATGTTACCGACATGCACGCCGAGCCCTTATGGGTTTGATGTGCGGGCCTAAAAATACGCAAATAAATATAAAGCAGGAGCCGCTAAAAAGTGGCTCCTGCTTTTGTTGTCGAACACAACAAATTAGGGCGTTTTTCTGAGCAAAGGGAATTGGGAAAACAGCTTTACTATTGCAATCTGGCTGCAAAAAAGCTATAATATCCAAAAAGCTTATTGCTTGCAAAATTAAAGGTGGTGGAATTAAATGAAAAAGTTTAAGAAAAGCGGCCTTGCCTTGCCGTGTTTGTGGAAACGGGCGGCGATAATTCCGGCCCTGCTGTTGGCGTTGCTTTTGGCTGCTTGCTCAGCGCAGGAAGCGGAAAGCGGCTATCGTCAGATTACAATGGATGAGGCTGTGGCCCTGATGGCTGAGCAGGAGGATTATCTCATTTTGGATGTGCGCACATTTGACGAATACAATGAAAAGCATATTCCGAACGCCATTTGTGTGCCTAATGAGAACATCGGCACCGAGGAGGTGGCCGAGCTGCCGGACAAGGAACAGCTGGTTTTGGTTTACTGCCGCAGCGGCAATCGCAGCAAACAGGCCGCGGAGAAGCTGGCGGCTCTTGGCTACACTCAAATTGTGGAGTTCGGTGGTATCAAGGATTGGCCCGGCGAAACAGTTTCAGAGTTGGAGTCGGTTGAAGCCTGATTGCCAAAGCTGGCGCACATGCTTTTCCGCAGCAACTCCGAGGGCGGCGAAAATAGCTGGTATTTCTTCCATATAATATATAGTTTGGTTTTTAGGGTGGGCGTCAACGGCGGCGCATAAAATGCGTTGTTCATCTTGACCGTTGACTGGCTCGGCTGGCTTTGCTATCTCCTCGATAAAATGGGAATTTTTCTTTTTTATTCGTCCAAAGCGTCACAAAGCTTGTCCATAATTTCAGAAAGAGCAGTTGGAATTCCTTCTTCCCAGTTTGGACTTTTTAAAACTTCTCCATCTAAAGCCATATACATCTCTTTAGGTATCTCTCTTTTCATTTCCTTTTCGTCGACTTCTTCTGTCCAGTCATAATCTGAATTATATGGGTCATTTTTAGGGTCAAAAGCATATTTTTGATTTTTATAAAATCCTGAAATATAATTTTTTTCAAGAGTTTCAACAATATCAAAATCTTCTAAAGCCCAGTTGTCCTCTTCTTCACATTCTCTTCTATTTTCATATTTCTTAAAAAATTGAGGATTCATATACCAATATAGGAATAGAGCTGTTCCCTTGTCAGTATCAGGCTGTTCTGCTATCCATTTGATAACTTCCTTAGAATTATCAAAGTTCCAATCTATTGCTAAAAGTTGCCTTTCTTTTGGAGAGTTTTTCTTTAAATAATTTATAATTAGCTGGTTTTCTAACTCATCAAATTCATCTTCGTCAATCTCTACATTTTCCCAATCAAAATCTTCTCTTAAAATATCTTCAATTTTTAACATATAAAAATACCTCCTAAAATTCTTATTTGTCGCTCGTGTCGCCGCTGTAAAGATGCACTCGAACGCCCGGGTGCCGCGCCTGCAAAGCCTTAATCTGCCGGGCCAGGTGCTTGATACCGTCTGATTCCGCGCAGCCGATGTGAATATCGCCGCCGGTGATTTCATCCAGCGCCTTAAATTCGGCGGCCGTTTTGTCCACCATCTCGCAAATATCCTCCGCCCGTTTGCGCAACAGTAGGCCCTCGTCGGTTAGGCGCACGCTGAAGCTGCTACGCACAAACAGTTTTTTGCCCAGCTCCGTTTCCAAATCTTTCAGCTGGCGGGAAAGGGTGGGCTGGGTGATGTGCAACCGCTCCGCCGCGTGGGTTATGTTGCCTGTTCGCGCCACCTCCAAAAAGTAGCGCAGCACTCTGATTTCCATATTAATCGCCTCCTGATTGTATTATAACATTTACTGATATACGTTTCAAGCATAACATTGCATAGAAACTAAGTATTTGCTATTTCAGTCGGGAGGCCGTATAATATAGCTAATTAAGCAGAAAAAATGCGCCACAGGAGGAATTGAAAATGGCAGAAAAATTGACTTTAACATTGGAATGGGATAAAACTTTTCCCCAAAGCGATAAGGTGGAGCAGCGCAAAGTGCAGTTTCACAATCGTTATGGCATGACGCTGGCGGCAGATTTGTACACGCCCAAGGGGGCGGCGGGCAAGTTGCCGGCCCTGGCTGTTTGCGGGCCCTTTGGCGCGGTTAAGGAGCAGGCCGCCGGCCTTTATGCGCAGGCTATGGCGGAGCGTGGTTTTTTAACGCTGGCTTTTGACCCCTCGTTCACTGGGGAGAGCGGCGGCAGTCCGCGCTATGTGGCCTCGCCGGACATCAACACGGAAGATTTTCAGGCGGCGGTGGATTTTCTCTCGGTGCAGCCAAATGTGAATGCAGAATGGATTGGCATTATCGGCATTTGCGGCTGGGGTGGGATGGCCCTGAATGCGGCGGCTATCGATACCAGGATTAAGGCCACGGCGGCCATTACAATGTATGATATGACAAGAGTAAACGCTAAGGGCTATTTTGATGCGGAGGACAGCGCCGAAGCGCGTTATGCCAAACGGCAGGCCTTGAACGCCCAGCGCACCTTGGATTACCAAAAAGGCGAATACGCCTTGGGCGGCGGTGTGGTTGACCCTTTGCCGGACGATGCGCCTTTTTACGTCAAGGACTACTATGACTATTACAAAACCAGCCGCGGCTATCATGCGCGCTCGTTGAACTCCAACGGCGGCTGGAATGTGACCTCCGCCCTGTCTTTCCTGAATATGCCAATTTTGCAGTATGCTAATGAAATACGCAGCGCGGTGCTGCTGGTGCACGGTGAAAAGGCCCATTCCTGCTATTTCAGCCGGGACGCCTTTGCCCTTTTGTCTGGTGACAACAAGGAATTGCTGATTATTCCGGGGGCCGTTCACACCGACCTTTACGACCAGCTGGCGGTGATACCGTTTGCTAAGCTGGAGCAGTTCTTTCGGGATAATATGCAGTAATTGATAGTGGGAATTTAATTCGGGGAGGTTGCTATGTCAAAATTTGGGATATATTTAACGCTGCCGCTGTTTCTGTTGATTTTTGCGGCTTGTGCCAGCGCGGCCGGCTCCAAGGGCGGGGCGGCGCAAATGGCCAATTTGGATAATAAACATTGTCACATTTTTATTGACAAAAGGAATATTTTGTAGTAAAAAAAATATAGGAAAATTTTTTCTGTAAGGATATTTCTAAGAACAAGTTTGTGTGGTATTTAGTTTAGTATAGTGAGGAAAAATTATGAATATTCCAACATCTACTCATTTTCTTACGATTATTAATTTTGTCGTATTGGCCGAAACCTGTTTTTTAGCTTATAAAATCTTTAGATATTTCAAGAAAAGATAAAGATTTAATTAAAATTTTCACAGAAAAACAAGGCGCTTCCAACCGGGGCGCCTTGTTTGTTTTTTAAGGAAAAAGCTTTGCAATATGCTTACAGCCATTCCGCCGCCCACTTGCTCAACTCCTGGCCGGTCATGTTGGCTGCCAGACGTTTGCCAGCCAGCACTTTGGCGTTGGGCGCCAACTTCTGCATATTCTCACCGGAATTGCCAATAGAACTGCCGCCAGAGGTGGCAAAGGGCACAATCGTTTGGCCTGTGAAAGCATAGGCCTCCATAAATGTGTCAATAATAGATGGCTCCCGATACCACCAAACGGGGAAACCGATGAAAATAAGCTCATATTGGCTAATATCATTGATTTTGCTGCGGATTGCCGGGCGAGAACTGGGGTCTTTCATCTCCAGAGAGCTGCGGCTTTTTTGGTTGCGCCAGTCCAAATCCGCTTCGCTGTAGGGCGCTTCCGGCTCAATCTCAAACAAGTCCGCTTTAATTTCCTGGGCCAGCTTTTTGGCCAGGCTGGCAGTTACGCCGCTGGCGCTGAAATAGGCTACTAATACTTTACTCATTTTTGTTACCTCCTTGGTAATTGCTTAATACCAGCTGAACTCAGAATATTTAATCTGACCATTCAGCTGGTATATTATTGTAAAAAGCGCGTTTTTCACTTAACAATTCAGGCTGGTGTTTTCTATTGGATATTGCCGAATATGGTTAATAAAAGCGGAAACAACTCGCGAGGAAACCAAATTCTTCTTCCAAACCAGTACGGCTCCGTTTTCCAACTGTGGAGTCAGGGGGATAAAGCGCAGGCTGTCGTAAAGGGTGGTGCCAAGGTCCAGGATCAAAGCTGTGCCAACATAATGTTTGACCATAATCGCCGCGTTCACAAACAAATTGAAAGTGGCTGCAATCTGCAAATGTTCATAGGTTGAGCCAAACCAGGCTGCCAGCTCATGCTGCACCTGCTCCCGGCGGGAGATAATCAGGGGAACCTCCAGCAAATCAGCCGGCCGAATTTGCTGCTTTTCGGCCAGCGGCGAATCGTAGCGGGTTAAAATGCCCCAACGTTCTCGGTAGGGCATTCGCAAAAAATCGTATCTGTCAAATTCCACCGGCTCCATCAGCAGCCCTATATCCAAAAGGCCGCTTTCCAAACGCTCCTTAACGTCCTCCGCCGTTGCGCTGTAAATGTTATATTGCACCAACGGGTGCTTTTCTCGAAACGAGGTCATCCAATCAGCCAAAAGGGCCATATTGCAGGTTTCGCCGCAGCCAATCATAATCTCGCCGTTCAGCGCTTTGGCTTGTTGGCTAAATTCCTGTTCAGTTTTGTTCACCAGCCCCACAATCTCCTGCGCCCGGCGCTTCAGCAGCAGTCCGTCGTCGGTTAGGGTTATGTTGTGCCGGCCGCGTAAAAACAGGCGCGTGCCCAGCTCCTCCTCCAGTAGCATTAGCTGCCGGGAAAGGGTGGGTTGCGTGATGTGCAGCAGTTGGGCCGCTTTGGTGATGTTTTCCTCTCTGGCCACCATCAAAAAATATTTCAAAACCCGCAGTTCCATATTAACCTCCAGTGTTTTATGTTGCTGTTTTTTTGTTATATTACAACATGCTCCGATACATAATATCAAATATTGATATATTATATCATATTTTGTTGGATTATATCATTTTTGCTTGTGCAATATGGAGCCCGGTTTTTTTTGCTTAATTGACAGCTTTCTGCTTTTAATCTCACAGCCTAATTTTTCAATAATTTCTGGGTTACATCAAGCAGATTTTCTCGAATAGCAATATGCTGCGGGCAGGCCTCCTCGCATTTGCCGCATTTAATACACTCGTTTGCCGGCTTCAAGCCCTGGCGGCTCACCAGCCATTCGGCTTGGCCGGCGGCCATTTCCTTGTCACCGTAAAGAGTGAGGTAATTCAGCGCCGTGAAGGAGCCGGAAATGCCAATCTGCATTGGGCACACTTTGGCGCAGTAATTACAGTTGGTGCAGGGGATGAGGGGAATTTGGCTGAGCGCTGTCTGCGCCTTTTGCAAAGTTTCCTGCTGGCTGGCCGTCAAGGCTTGAAAATTCTGCATATAAGCCAGATTATCCTGCATTTGCGCCAAATTGCTCATACCGGAAAGCACGGTGATAACCCCCGGCAGGTTGGCGGCAAAACGGATGGCCCAGGAGGCCAGGCTGGATTCCGGCTCAGCTGCTTGCAGAATATCTGCCACCGGTTGGGGCGGCGTGGCCAGCATGCCACCTTTCACCGGCTCCATAATAATCACCGGCTTGTTGTGCGCTTGGGCAATTTCATAGCAGCGGCGGGATTGCACGGCGGGATTTTCCCAATCGGCGTAATTTATTTGCAGTTGCACAAACTCCGTCTCTGGATGAGCCTGCAAAATCGCCTCCAGCTCCTCCGGCGTGGAGTGGCAGGAAAAGCCTGCGTGCTTAATCAGGCCGGCGGCCTTTTTTTCCTGCACCCAATCCCACATGGCGTAATCGTCAAAATATTTGGTGCGGCCGCCGCCCAAATTGTGCAGCAGGTAAAAATCAAAGTAGCCCGCTCCGGTTTGCCGTAGCGAGGCGTCAAATTGAGAATAGGCCTCTGCCGCCGTTTGGCAGTCTATCCAAGCGGCGTTTTTGGTAGCCAGTTGAAAGCTATCCCGCGGATAACGCTCCACCAAGGCCTGGCGGATAGCGTCCTCAGAGCCGGCATAGGCCCAGGCGGTGTCAAAATAGGTGAAGCCGGCCTGCATAAACAAATCTACCATTTGTTTAACCTGTTCAATATCAATCGCGCCGTTTTGTTGGGGCAGACGCATTAGGCCAAAGCCTAGCTTTTTTATATTTTCGCCTAACATAGCTGTTGTAAAACCTCCTGTTTTGAATTAACATTTGAGTTGACAAATGAAGCAATCAATTTGTAGCTTGGGCCGGCACGGGGTGGCCATCTTTCTTAAATGGCACCAGCCCGGTGCGGTGCAATGCCAACATCACCGCTGGCAGTAAAATCAGCTGCAAGATGATACCGGGGATGGCGTTTAGCAAGGCGCCGGCCATAAACATTTGCCAGGTGAAGCCAGAAGCGCCAATGCCCAGCAGGCAAACTTGCACCACGCCCCAAACCAGCCGGCCAGCCAGCATTGCCGTAATCAGGCAGCGATAAAGGGCAACGACGCATTGCCAGCGCGAGTGGGAATAGAGCCAGCCGGCCACAAAGCCGTAAGTGGCCAGCTCAAACGTCATAGCCACGCTGGTGGGAAACAGCGGCGGCATACCAAACAGCATGTGGCGCAGCAGCGGCATTACAAAGCCAACCACCAGGCCATATTGCCAACCGCAAATTAGGCCGCAAAGCAGCACCGGAATGTGCATAGGTAGCAGCATATTGCCGATTTGGGGCACTTGGCCGGTGAAAAATGGCAACACCAGGCCCAGGGCCAGAAAGGTTGCCGCATAGCAAAGCATTTTGGTTGATTTGTTCAAAGTGATTACCTCCTTGTGTTTAATCCAGGCTCAGCAGTTGATAACTGCGGCTGCCCAGGCCGATTGAAATATTCTTAATCGCTCCTCCGCCAAAGCCGGCCATCGCGTGGCCCTTGAAGTGGGAAAACACTAAAATCCGTGGTCTGCCGCCACTTGATAGTTCATAGCCGTGGCCGCGCGGGAGCCGCCGCATTGGCGGAGTTCTGCGGGTTTTTGGTTGTCTCTGGATACATAAGGTTTGTTGTCTCCTGTTGGTTAGAATTTGTCAAAAGGCTGAGGTTCAGCAAGGCTGCCGCCACCTGCGCTCTGGTTGCCGGGGCTGTGCTGCCGGTGAAGCCGGGAATATCTCCAGTCGCCGATTGCCCCAGATAACGGCTCAGAACAAGCTCCAGTTGTTCCTGGGTGATGTTGTCGTCAGGGCCGAAAAGGCCGTTGCCATAGCCGTTCACCACGCCCTGTTTAGTGGCCCACAAAACCGCGTTGCTGTACCACTGGCCGGTGGCCGTGTCGCTGAAGCCATCATCGCCGACAACCTGCGGTTCATTTTCCAAACGATAAAGCACAGTCACCAACATGGCTCTGGTCAGGCTTTCGTTCGGTGCAAATTCGGTAGTTGTATTGCCCTTCATCAAGCCTTTCTCCTGCACGTAGGCCACCGCCTCGGCATACCAAGCGTTTGACGGTACGTCGGCAAAACCGTCGACGGCCGGCCCGTCGTCTGCGCTGACGCTGATAGCCAGTCCAGTAAGCACAACTGAGAGTGCCAATATAAATCCTAATAATGTAAATTTCTTCATAAAGGTTTCCATTCCTTTTTGGTTCTAAAAAAAATGCTAATCTGCCTCGTCCACCGGCTCCAGCCATTCATTGTGGGTTTCCTGACCGGGTACTTCCACCGCCAGATGGGAGAACCAGCTGTCCGGCGCTGCGCCGTGCCAATGCTTTACGCCGGCGGGGATATTCACCACGTCGCCGGGCTGCAATGGCTGCGCCGGCTTACCCCATTCCTGATAGAAGCCCCGTCCGGCCAGGCAAATTAAAATTTGGCCGCCGCCAACTGCCGCGTGGTGAATGTGCCAGTTGTTGCGGCAGCCAGGCTCAAAGGTTACGTTGTATATGCCCACCTGCTGGGTGGAGATAGGGGCCAAAAAGCTTTGGCCACTGAAATACTGCGCAAAGCCGTTGTTGGGCTGGCCGATTGGGAAGAGCATACTTTGGGCGTGGGCTTCCTTGGCGTTTGCCGGCGGCGTTGCCGCATCAGCCCAAACCTCCTTGGCCAGCCGAAAGGCCGCCCAGGCCTTGGGCCAGCCGGCGTAAAAGGCGGCGTGGGTTAAAATCTCCGCGATTTCCTCTTGCGTAATGCCGTTGGCTTTGGCGCTTTGCAGATGAAACTGAAAGGAGGAGTCCACCAAGCCCTGCGCCATCAACGCCACCAGCGTAACCAGCGAGCGATCCCGCAAAGAAAGCTTGTCATCTCGGCTCCAAACCTCGCCAAACAAAACGTCGTCGTTCAGCTGGGCAAATTTGGGGGCAAAGTCGCCCAACTGGTTGCGTCCTGCTGTTTGTTTTACCATATTAAAACCTCCTTTGTTTTGACTAAGTTAATATACATATTATAAATTAAATGGCTTAAAATGTAAAATACCTGTTGTAAATGGTTAGCTATGTTTAGAAGGCATTTTAAAAACAAGGCGACAGAACTTCAGCGCTCTGTCGCTTTGCCGGTTATTTTTTTAGAGGTTTTTGACGAACAAACAGCGGATGGCGTTGAGAACAGCCAAAATCATAACGCCAACATCCGCAAAGATGGCTAAATACATATTGGCAATACCTAATGCGCCCAGGGCTAGGCAGGCGAATTTAACGCCCAGGGCCAGCACAATATTTTGATAAACAATGCCCAAACATTTGCGGGAGATTTTAATGGCTTTGGCAATTTTCAGCGGGTCGTCGTCCATCAGAACAATGTCCGCCGCCTCGATAGCCGCGTCGGAACCCATTGCGCCCATCGCAATGCCAATATCCGCTCTGGAAAGCACCGGCGCGTCGTTAATACCGTCGCCCACAAAAGCCAGCTTGGCTTTGCCGGTTTGGGCTGCCAAAAGTTCCTCCACCTTGGCCACTTTGTCAGCCGGCAGCAGATCGCTGTAAACCGTATTAATGCCTAGCTCGGCCGCCACCTGTTCGCCCACCTTTTGCGCGTCGCCCGTCAACATCACGGTTTTTTCCACTCCGGCCGTTTTCAGGGCGGCAACGGCGGCCGGGGCGTTTGGTTTTAGCACGTCGGAAATCACAATATGTCCGGCATAAGCGCCATTGATTGCCATATGAATAATCGTGCCGGTTTGATGGCAATCAATGTAGGGGATGTGCAAACGCTCCATCAGCTTGGCGTTGCCGGCGGCCACCTCCAGCCCATCCACCTTGGCGATAATGCCGTTGCCGCTAAGCTCCTGTATATCGCTGACCCGGCTGCGGTCAAGCTCCTTGCCGCAGGCCCGCTGCAAGCTTTTACTGATTGGGTGGGATGAAGCGCTTTCTGCCAGCGCGGCATATTCCAGCAGTTGGGCCTCTTCCAGTTGATTGTGGTGAATACCATTCACTTCAAACACGCCTTGGGTTAGGGTGCCGGTTTTATCAAACACCACGGTTTTGGTTTGGGAGAGGATTTCCAGATAGTTGGAGCCTTTAACCAGAACCCCTTGCTGGCTGGCGCCGCCGATGCCGGCAAAAAAGCTGAGGGGAATGCTGATAACCAGCGCGCAAGGGCAGCTGATGACCAAAAAGGTTAAGGCGCGATACAGCCAAACGCCCCAATCCGGGGGCAGGCCCAGGGCCAACAGGCGCAACAGCGGCGGCAGAATGGCCAAAGCCAGTGCGCTGTAGCAGACGGCGGGTGTGTAAACCCGGGCAAATTTGGCAATGAAGTCCTCCGATTTGGACTTGCGGGAGCTGGCGTTTTCCACCAAATCCAAAATTTTGGAAACTGTGGATTCGCCAAATTCTTTGGTGGTTTGGATTTTAAGCAGGCCGGTCATATTAATGCAGCCGCTGATGATTTCATCGCCCGGTTGGGCTTCACGGGGCAGGCTCTCGCCGGTCAACGCGCTGGTGTTCAGGCTGGAGCTGCCCTCAACGATAACGCCGTCAATGGGCACCTTTTCGCCCGGCTGCACCACGATAATGCTGCCGATTTCAACCTCGTCTGGGTCAACCTGTTCCAAGCGGCCGTTTTGCTCTATGTTGGCGTAATCCGGGCGAATATCCATCAAATCGCTAATATTACGGCGGCTTTTGCCCACCGCGTAGCTTTGAAACCATTCGCCCACCTGATAGAACAGCATCACGGCAATGGCTTCCAGATAATCGCCGTTTTCATAGATTGCCAGCGCCATTGCGCCCACCGTGGCCACGGCCATCAAAAAGTTTTCATCAAAAACCTGCCGGTTGAGGATACCCCGAATGGCCTTTTTCAGAATATCGTAGCCGATAATGAAGTAATCGGTCAGATAGAGGGCAAAACGCAACCAACGCCCGGCCCCAGGGAAGAGATACGCGTCCGCCTGGGCGAAAAACTCCGCCGGTAGGGATTGCAGTCCCAGCAGCAGGGCGGCGGCGATCAGAATGCGGCCTAGCATGACCTTTTGCTTTTTTGTCATACCGCTGTTCGGCTTGCCGCCCACCAGCAAAAGCAGGAAGAGGGCGGTTAAAATTACCACTGCAAGCAGACCGTTTACGATAAGCTCTTGCATGATAAACACCTCTTACAGGAAAATTTCGCAGTCTGGCTCCACCTTTTTGCAGGCTTTCAAAACCTCTGCCATAACTGTTTTTGGTTCCTGGCCGTCGGCAAATTCCACAATCATTTTCTGGGTCATAAAGTTGACGGTGGCAGCTTGCACACCTGCTGTTTTGCGGGCGGCTTCCTCCATCAGATTGGCGCAGTTAGCGCAGTCCACCTCAATTTTGTAAGTTTTTTTCATATCAATATTCCTCCATATTTTTTTAGTTTGAACATCTGAGCACTTGTTCATTTGTTCTTGCTTATAGTATATTCTCTTTAGGCCGAAATGTCAATAGCTTTTGCTTATTTTTTTTATGATTGGGAAAAATATTGAAAGGCGGCAATTCCTCAACGGAACGCCGCCTTTTAATATTTCCCCATTTCCCACCCTGGCAGACCCAGCTAATGTCTGGTAATAACAATACTTGATAACAATACATTTGTGCGCAATCGGAGCCTAACAATCCTTGAGGAATCGAACCCCAGCGCCAGCCCCTTGGCGCCACCAATGCGCGACACATACGCCGTCGCCGCGTGACATTCCATCTGCGTCTGCTAACCAAAAAAACTATTCCAGCAAATCCGTGTTCCAGTTGGTTGCCTGCAATTTATTATCCAGCAGGCGCAGTTCCTTGGCCATTTGGTCCACCTCGGTTTGCCAATCCGGCACAGAAATGGCTGATTTAATCTTAATTTCACTGTTTCTGGCCCGGTAAGAGGTTTGGCTGCCGGCATAAACAATGCTTTTGTAAACGCTGATTTTCAACAGCAGCGCGTCCTTTTTGGCAATCAATTCGGTCAGGGTTTGGCCATCAACTTTGGTGTCACAGTTGGTTTGGTTGATATGCGCAATCAAGTAGGCCAAACGTTCAAGTGAAGCGTCCAGCTCCTGCTTTAATTTGGCCGGCTCCTCCACCGTTTTTTCGCCCTCCTGCACCAAAACGTTGTTGTTCAGGCGGCTTTTTAACTGTTCAATATTCCGATTTAGGTCGGCCCGCTCCTGCAAGGCCTCTGCAAGCTTCATTGTTAAATCCTCCAATCTGTTTATAAATTGAACCTTTCCAGTATTATAGCATTTTGGTTTTGCTATTGCAAGGCTTGTCTGCAAAATGCTTTTTGGGCATTGTTTATTATAAAAAATAGGTAATAATAGACATTTTTTTTTGTTAGATAAAGCACAAAAACAATCGTCTGCTTTTAATCGTATGCTATTGACATTTAATTGGTCTTATGTTACAATAATCCTGTCAGGAGGAATTTACAATGAATGAAAGACCAGATTGTGGAGGACTTATCAAACAAATTAGTGATGAAATGCGGAAAAAAGCCAATAATGCAATACGTTCTTATAATATAACGTTGGCTCAGTTGGGAGCTTTGATTGAGTTGGAGCGCGCGCCAGATGGGCAGCGCTCCCTAAAGGAATTGGAAAAGTTGTTGCATGTGGCTCAATCCACGGCGGCAGGGATAATTGCCCGTTTGGAGCAAAAGGGCTTTGTGCAAGGTTTTGAAGCTACGGATGACCGTCGGGTTAAGCTGGTGCGGATTACGCCGGATGGCCAAGCCTGCGTTCATAATTCTTTGCAGAAACGCAATGTAGCAGAGGAAGAGCTTCTGGGCGGTTTGACGGAAGCTGAGCAGAAGCAGTTCTATATTTTATTAAAAAAGGTACGAGATTCTATTGGCTAAAATTGCCGCCGGTCTGACAACCAACATGATTGCCAACATGGGCAAGGGCGAGCATATCAGTATGAAAACACTGCTGCGTATCTGCGAAGCCCTAAATTGTG
>JAAWKH010000010.1 GCA_022797295.1 Peptococcaceae bacterium | reverse complement strand
ACCAGTACCCCGGAGCTCTTGACTCTAGCTGCATATATATCAAAAGATGGCCTAGTCGGCCATCACTGGAAAGATTTCCTCCGGCCAGGAGGCTTTGTAAACCACGGCCGCCGGCGTATCAGCCGGATAGCCCTCGCGCAGGCGAGCCACCAACTCTTCAATCATATGCACGCTGAGGAAGATAATCATTGTGGCGTTAATTTTAGCCAAGTTGCGGATGTCCTCCGCCGCCGGCACCGGCGTGCGCCCCTCCATTCGGGTCAGGATAACCGTCTGGCTCACCTCCGGCAGCACGTATTCCTTTTTCAAGGCCGCCGCCGCCGCACAGAAAGAGCTCACCCCAGGCGTCACCCGAAAAGGAATCGCCGCGGCCTCCAAAATATCCATCTGCTCCCGGATTGCACCGTAAATTGAGGGGTCGCCGGTGTGCAGGCGCACAACACGCTTGCCCTGCGGCCAGGCCTCCTTGATTACCGCAATCACCTCGTCCAAATTCATCCCCGCGCTGTCGTAAATGGTGCAGTCCGGCCGGCAGTAATCCAGCAGCTTGGGGTTCACCAAGGAACCCGCGTAAATCACCACATCAGCCTGCTGCAAAAGCTTCATCCCGCGTACCGTAATCAATTCCGGGTCGCCAGGGCCGGCCCCCACAATATCGACAACATTGTCGACAATATTCTGCAAATCGCCGCTCATTATTCCATCCCCTTTCTGATAATCGCCGTCAGGAAGTAGCTTAAATCCTCCGGCATTTGGCTAACATCAGTAAAAACCCGTTCATTCTCCATCGTGCAGCGTTCCACAGCGGCAGTTTTAGCCAAAACGCCCTGCCGCTCCAAAATCTCGGCAATAGCCGGCCATTTGGCTGCGCCTTTCATCAGCACGGTGTTGCTGTGGCTGGCAATGGTGCTCTCCACCTTGGCCAAATCAGCGGTGGCTGCCAAAATAGCCAAATCTTCCTTGCCGTCGGCCAAGCCAATGCCTAGGCGGGCGGCGGCGGCGCTGGGCGCGTTAATGCCCGGCACCAGCTCCCAGGCGTAGCCCGCGGCCTTAATCGGGCGGAAAATATACATCAAGGTGCTAAACAGCGAGGCGTCGCCCAGGGTAATAAAAGCCACGTTTTGGCCGGCGTCCAACCGCTCCATCACGGCCTTGGCGCTGTCCGCCCAGGCCTGCTCCAGCTGCCGTTTATCGTGGGTCATCGGCAAAACCAGCTCCAGCAGAGGCTTGCCGGCAATGAACTGCTCCACAATGCGCAAGGCGGTGCTGCCGGCCTCGCCGTGGGTTTTGGGGGCGGCAATGCAATCGGCCTCCTCCAGCAAGCGGCGGCCTTTCAGGGTCAGCAGTTCGGGGTCGCCGGGGCCAACGCCAATTCCATAGAATTTTCCTTTTGGCAAACTCATTAAAATATTACGCTCCTTTATCTATATTGATTATAATGTTGCAAACACCTTGTCCACCGCGGCCAGAGTTTCCGCCAAAATGGCTTTATCGTGGGCCAATGAGGGGAACCAGGCCTCAAACTGCGAGGGAGCCAGCATAATTCCCTGCTCCAGCATACCCACAAAGAAGCGGCGGTAAAGCTCTGTGTCGCAACTCATCACGTCGGCGTAGCTGCCCACCGGCTGCGGCGTAAAGAACAGACAGAACATATTCAGACAGCGGGAAGTGCTGGCCGGCACCTGGTGTTTAGCAATCAGCCGGTCAATCTCACGCTGCAAGTAAGCAGTGTTTTCAATCAAAGCTGGGTAAATTGTCGCGTCATCCCGCAGACGGGAAAGAGCCGCAATGCCGGCCCGCATCGCCAGCGGATTGCCGGAAAGAGTGCCGCCCTGATAAATCGGCCCCAGAGGCGAAACCTGCTGCATCAGCTCCCGCCGGCCACCGTAAGCGCCCACCGGCAGGCCGCCGCCGATAATCTTGCCAAAGCAAACCAAATCCGGCTGCACGCCGAAAACGCCGGCCGCCGAATGATAATCCAGGCGGAAGCCGGTAATCACCTCGTCAAAAATCAGGATAATGCCGTGCTCCGTGCAAAGGCGGCGCACCTCGGCCAAAAAGCCCTCGGCCGGCGGCACCACGCCCATATTGCCGGCCACCGGCTCCACAATCAGGCAGGCCACCTCGCCTTGGTGGGCCGCCAGCAGCTCCGCCAGGGCGGCGGCGTCATTGTAAGGGCAGACCAAAGTTTCCGCCAGCAGGCCGGCCGGCACGCCGGGGCTGGTGGGCACGCCTTGGGTCAGCAGGCCGCTGCCGCTTTTCACCAGCAGGCTGTCGCTGTGGCCGTGATAGCAGCCCTCAAACTTCACCAGCTTGCTGCGGCCGGTGCAACCGCGGGCCACACGGATGGCGCTCATCGTGGCCTCCGTGCCGGAATTAACCATTCGCAGCATTTCGCAGGCCGGGTAAGCCTCGGCAATCAACTCCGCCAGCTCCACCTCGTGGGTGGTGGTAAAGCCGTAGGTGGTGCCGCGCCCGGCCGCCTCCTGCACCGCCTCAGTTACAAACTGCGGCGCGTGGCCAAAAATCAACGGGCCGTAGGAGCAAACATAGTCGATATAACGCCGCCCCTCAATGTCCGTAATATAGGGCCCCTGCGCGCTCTCCACAATCACCGGCTCCACGCCCACCGAGCCAAAAGCCCGCACCGGGCTGTTCACACCGCCGGGCATCAGGCGCTTGGCCAGCTGCCAAATGGCGGCCTTGTCGTTATTTTTATATTTCGCGTTTGGTTGGCTCATTGCTTAACCTCCTGCTGCTGCGCCGCCCGCAACGTCCAAGCCAACTCCTTGGCAAAGTAAGTCAGGATAATATCCGCCCCGGCCCGCTTGATAGCAATGTGGCTTTCATAGATAATATCCGGCTGCACCAACCCCTGGCTGACCGCCAGCTGCAACATCGCATATTCGCCGCTGACGCAGTAAGCCGCCATCGGCTGCTTGATTTGCGGGCGCAACCGGGCCACCACGTCCAGATAAGGCAGGGCCGGCTTCACCATAATAATATCCGCGCCCTCGGCCACATCCAACGCAGCCTCCAGCTCCGCCTCGCGCCCATTGTGGTAATCCATTTGATAGCTTTTGCGGTCGCCGTGCTGAGGTGCGGAATTGGCCGCCTCCCGGAACGGGCCGTAAAAATTGGAAGCATATTTCACCGCATATGACATAATCGGCGTGTTGACGTGCCCAGCCTCATCCAGCCGGGCCCGAATGGCCGCCACCCGGCCGTCCATCATATCCGAGGGAGCCACCATATCCGCCCCGGCCTCCACGTGGCTCAGGGCTGTTTTGGCCAACAGCTCCAGGGTTTTGTCATTGTTCACATACCCGTCAGCGTCCAGCTGGCCGCAGTGGCCGTGGCTGGTATATTCGCACAGGCAAACGTCGGTGGTGATGAAAATATCGCTGTGGCTTTTAATCTCGACAATGGCGCGCTGCACAATGCCGTCCGAAGCCCAGGCCGCGCTGCCGCATTCGTCGTGGTCCTCCGGCGCGGGAATGCCAAACAGCATAATATGCTCCACGCCGGCCTCCTCCACCTCCCGAATAGCGGCCGGCAACATATCAACCGACCAACGATATTGCCCCGGCATTGCGGCGATTTCCTGTTTAACGCCGCGGCCCTCCGTCACAAACATTGGGTAAATCAAATCCTGCGGGTGCAGACTGGTTTCCCGCACCAGCGAGCGAATTTTTTTGTTTAAGCGTAATCGACGCGGACGATTAATCATTTTCCTTTCCCTCCAAATCCTGCAAGATAACTTCAATCACTCCGTCCAGGCTATGCTCCGAGGCCTGGGCGTATATTGGCAGCTCCAACTGCTGCATACGCGCCGCCGTCACCGGGCCGATTGCCACCGCCCGGCTTTTAGCCAAAAGCTGCCGCGCCAAATCCGGCCCGCCGCAGGCCTGCACAAAGCCGTCCACCGTGGAAGCGCTGGTGAAAGGCACATAAGCCGCTTGGCCGTTTTCCAGACACCCCCGCAGCTCCTGCGCGTCCTCGGTGCAAATTTTGGTGTCGTAAATCTTCAAATCTTCCACCGGGCATTTGGCGCTCAACAGCTGGTAAAGCCGGTTGTCGGCAATGGCGCTGCGCGGCAGCAGCACATTATCCGCCGGCGTCAGCAGCTCCGCCAGCCCTTGGCCCAGCGCGTCGCTCACCTGTTTGGCCGGCAGATAATCCGCCCCAAAGCCAAACTGCTGCAAAACCTGCGCCGTGGCCCGGCCGATAACCGCAAATTTGGCCCGGCCCAAAGCCCGCCAATCCACCTGCGCCGCCTGCATAGCCTCAAAAAAGGCCTTAACCCCATTGGGAGAGGTGAAAACCAGCCAGCTGTAGGTTGAAAGCTTATGCAAGGCTGCTTGCAGCTCCGCCGCCTGCCAATCCAAAGGTTCAATCTGGATCACCGGGCAACTAACCGGAAACAAACCGGCTTGGCGTAGCTTTTGGGCAAAAATATCACTCTGGCGGGCGTCCCGCAGCACCAACACGCCGCGGCCCTGCTGCTGCTCAAAAAAGTTCAGCTGAGGCCGGCAGTTCACCACCTCGCCAATCACGGTGATGGCCGGGCTGCTGAGTTTGGCGGCAGCGCAATGCTCCTCAATATCAGCCAGGGTTCCCACTGCGGTGCGTTGCCGCTGGGTGGTGGCCTGGGAAATCACCGCGGCCGGGGTGCCGGCTGGCTTGCCCGCCGCCAGCAGCCCTTGGGTGATGTAATTCAAATTGGCAAAGCCCATCAAAAAAATCAGGGTGCCCTCCAGCCGGGCCAGATTGGCAAAATCCAAACCGCGCTCCTCATCCTTAAAGTTGCCGGTGAACACGTGAAAGGACGAAGCACATTCCCGGTGCGTCACCGGAATGCCCGCATAGGCCGGCCCGGCAATGCTGCTGGTGATGCCGGGCACCTCCTCAAAGGGAATGCCGCGCTCCGCCAGATAAAGACCCTCCTCGCCGCCGCGGCCAAACACGTAAGGGTCGCCGCCTTTCAGGCGCACCACTCGCTTGCCGGCCGCCGCTTTTTGGTAAAGCAGCTCGTTAATTTGCGGCTGCGGCATGGCGTGGTTGGCCGCCTGCTTGCCCACGTAAATCTTTTCACAGCCAGCCGGGGCCCGGTCAATCAGGTTGCTGTTAATCAGCCGGTCATAAACCAAAACCTCCGCCTGAGCAATGGCGGCCAGCCCTTTCAGCGTAATCAGGCCAAAATCACCGGGGCCTGCGCCAACCAGCCAAACATAGCCTCTGCTTCGCTTATTCTGCATATCCTCCCTCGCTCTCTCATCCTTCACTCGCTATCAGCTCCTTTATCATCTCCGCCAAACGTTGACCAAAAGCCGCCTCCTGGCCCAAGCGTCCCCGCAGTGTTTGGCGATAAAAATTCTTTTCCGTCTGGAAGAAACCCTCAATTTCAAACTCCTCGCCCAGCAGGCGGCAAAAAGCGCCCATCGGCGCGTGGCAGCCGCCCTCCATATGGCGCAAAAAGGCCCGCTCCGCCAAAGCCTGCCGGTGGCTGGCCTCATTGTGCAAGGGTTGCAGCAGGGGCAGGGTCTGAACGTCGCCCACACGCGTTTCCAGCCCCAAAATGCCCTGCGCCGGGGCGGGCAGCATATCCTCCGGCTCCAGCAGCAGGCCGCGCTCCGCAATCAGCCCGCCCAAGCCCAAACGCTTTAAACCGGCCGCCGCCAGCACCACGCCCTGCCAACCGGCTTCCTCCGCCTTGCGCAGCCGGGTTTCCACATTGCCCCGAATGGGGGCCGTTTGCAAATCCGGCCGCAGACGATTCAGCTGGCAAATCCGCCGCAGGCTGCCGGTGGCAAGCACACTGCCGGCCGGCAAATCGGCCAACTGACGGGCGGGCAAATCACCAAAGCAAATCAGCACGTCCCGCGGGTCCTCCCGCTGGGGCGTAATGGCCATCTCCAGCCCCTCCGGCTGCTCCGAGGGCATATCTTTCAGGCTGTGCACCGCCAAATCAATCTGGCCGGAAAGCAAGGCCTGCTCAATCTCCTGCACAAACACGCCCTTGCCGCCAAACTCATTCAGCGGCTTGTCCTGCACCAAATCCCCCTGGGTCTTAATCACCCGGATTTCCGTCTTCCAGCCCGGATTGGCCGCCTCAATCTGCTTGGCCACCTGCCCCGTCTGAGCCAGCGCCAGCTTGCTCCCTCTGGAGCCAATATATAATATCTTCGGTCTCATATTGCCCTCCTGTGTCTGCAATTTCCTGCATTTTCTGTTTAAGCCGGGGCAGCGGAACCGCCCCCAGGGCCGCAAGCAATTCCTGCTTTGCCGACGGCCCGGCCTCGATTATGCGCCGGCGCAGCTCTCCCAGCCATTCCAGCGTTGGCTCGTCATATTCCGCCAGCCAAGCGGCCAGCTCCCGCTTCAAGCGTTTGGTTAAAAACGGCGCGCGGCCGCCGCTAAACAGGGCGGCGGAAAAGCCCCCGGCCTGCACCACACCCGGCAAAACCACCGTGCCCAACTGCGGCTGAGAGGCACAGTTGCAGGCCAGGCCCAGCCCGGCACAACGCGCCGCAATTTCAGCGTTCAAAGCCGCGTTGTCCGTGGCCGCCACCACCAGCTGATATTCAGCCAACGGAAAATCCGCCGTATATTCCTGCGGCAGCCAACGGCAGGGCAATTCCCGCCAAAGCTCCTCCGCCCGGCTGGGAGCCAGCAGCGTAATCTCCGCGCCGCCGGCAAACAAAGCCGCCGCCTTGCGCGCCGCCACCGGCCCTGCGCCGACGATTAACACCGGTCGCGCCTCCATTTGCAGCATTAAATGCACAAACAAACCGCTCACCGCCTTACTTGTAATATTTCGCCCAATACGCGCCGGGATAAAGCCCGCCATATTTGATAAACCAGGCCAGACAGTCGGCGGCCAGCTGCAAATCCTGAATGGCGTGCATTTTGGGAACCGGCGTTTGCCCGCCAATCTCCGGCGGCGCGTCCTCCAGATTACCAGCCTCCGCCGGGTTATAGATTGTATACCAGCAATCGTTGTCCCAGTCCTCCCAGCCCAGCGTGGCCCAACCGTCGGCGCAATCCAGCTCCATAAAATCCTCCTCGCCCCAGTATTCCGGCGAGGCCGTAACACATTCAAACCGGCCCTCGCTCACCTTGTTCAGCAGCTTTTGCAGACAGCGCACATCAATATCCGGGGCGCTGCACTCAAAACCGTCCGCGTCAATATGCAGAACCTGGTAGGGCGGCGCAATGTCAATGGTATCGCCCACCGGCTGCGGCGCGATAATCTCAAAAGGCGGCACATCCGCGCCCCGGCTGCGCTCAGGATAGGTTTTCACCTGCAAGGGCAGGCCAAAAAGCGCCTCCCGGTGCAGCAGCTGCCGCTCTGCCGGCAGGTGAACCAGCCGCAAATTGGGCAGACCCGTCAAAAGCCGGCAATCCCGAAAATCAGTGCGGCTCAAATCCAAAATTTCCAGCTCCGACAATTCCGCCAAAAAGCTGAAATCGCCAAATTCCTGCGGCGATAGCTCCAGCATTTGCAGCTGCTTCAGCCCGGCCAAAAGCTGGCCCGCGGCAAAGTTGGTGCGGGAAAGGCCCAGCTGGCGCAGGTTTTGGCATTGAGCTAAAAAGCTGAAATCCGCCAGCTTCAGCTCCGGCAAAAACAGGCTTTCCAGTTGCGGCAAATCCGCCAGCAACTGCCAGTTGCCCGGCTCCGGGGCCAACCAATCCGGCCATTCTGGATATACGCCGGAAATATAATACTGCAAATTCAAAAACTTCACTTCCGCCAAATCGGCGGGGTTATGCAGCAGCTTGCCCTGCATATTCTGAATCCAGAAAAGCAGGTTGGGGTCCACACCGCGCCGCTTTTCGTCCGGGGCGGCCGGCTGAGAGCGGCTTCCGTCGAACGTGCCGGTGCGGATAAAATTAGCCAAAGCCTGAGCCATTGCCTCATTGTCCGCAAAAACCAGCGGCGGCTGAGCCGGGGCTTCCCAGTCGGCCCGGCGGCGCAGGGGCCGCCCCAGAATATATTCGTCCAGCCGCTTAAAAAAGGCGCAGGCCCGCTCCTGGTCCAACAGAGCCGCGCCGCAGCCGCAGCCCTGCGGATAAAACCAGTTGTGCCAAGCGTCCACCAGCCGGTGGCGGTTTAGGTCGTCAAGCTCGCCCGCCGGCTGAAAAGGCGTTAAGTAAATATTGTGCAAATGGCCCTGGCGCACCAGCCCCAGCAGCAAGCCCACCAGCTGAGCCGTCAACTGCTCGCCCTCCAGCATCAGCAAATCAAAATGGTTCAGATACGGTTGCAACTTGGCAGGCAGCTTAATCCCCTGCTGAAAAGAGGCGCACAGATAATGAACATAATATTTTTCCGACATTTTATCCTCCTCAACGCTTAACCGTGGAAAAGCTCATGCAACACCTGAGAATAATGCTCGCGCTTGGCCGCGTCCTCCATTGTTTTCAATGAGATAATGGGGTTGCGCACCGCTTTGCGCAGGGCGGATTGCATTGTGCGGCTGATGATGGTGCGCTCCCGCTCGCTGACCTCAATTTTCTGGAAAAGATACTTCAAATGCTCCTCGGCAATTTCATCCACCGATTGGTTGAGCGTTTTGATGACCTCATCCTGCTCGGAAAGCTCCAGCCAACGCTGAAAATCCGCCGTGTAGCGGTTGATTAGCTCCTCCGCCTGCTCCGTCAGCTGGCGGCGGTTGGCGGCGTTGCGCTCGGCCAGCTTTTGCAGCACGTCAATGTTGGCCACTTGGTAATTGGGCAGCTCGTTTAAGCCCTCGTCAATATTGCGCGGGATAGACATATCCAGCAGATACAGCGGCCGGCTGCGCGGCGGGCATTCCTCGCGCCGCAAAATCAGGTGGGGGCAGCTGGTGGCGGTGATGACAAAATCCGCTTCCGGCAGAGCCTCTCTGGCCTGGCTGGACTGGAGATAGCAAGCGTTGGGCTGCTTGGCACAGGCCGCCTGGGCGGCAGCCTGGCTGCGATTACAAACGGTTATTTTGGCAAAGGGCAGCTCAGAGGCATAGCGGAAAAACAGCTGGCCAATCTCGCCAAAACCAATCAGCAGCAGATTTTTGCCGGCAAAGCCGCCCGCCTGCTCCTCCAGATATTTCAGACCAATATAGCCCGGCGAGATGGGAATTTCCGATATTTTCAGGCTGCTTTTAACCTCCTTGGCGCATTTGATAGCCTCCTGAAACAGGTGGTTAAAGCATTTGTCCGTGTTGTGGAAGCGATGAGCAAACTCATAAGCCTGCTTTAACTGGCGCAGAATTTCATCCTCGCCCGGAATTGCCGATTCCAGCCCGGCGGCCACCCGGAAAATATGGCGAATTGCCTCCTCTCCGCTCAGCTGGTGGGCCGCCTCCGGCAAACGGCCCAGGCCAAAATAATCCACATAGCGCTGGCAAATGCGCCGGCGGGCTTGCTCTTGCTGCGCCTCGTCCGCGCCGGGCAGCAGATAGTAAACCTCGCTGCGGTTGCAGGTGGAAAGAATTACAGCCTCCGCCGCCCCCTGCTCCATTATGATAGAAGAAAATTCCAACATTGCCGTTTCCGTAAAGGCCACCAGCTCCCGCACGGCAGCGGTGCATTGATGGTCTATGCCCAAAACGTTAATCTGCATTGGTTGCCTCCTTGCCCTTTATTTGCCGGTAGTTCGCCGCTTTCAGCAAAAAATTGACGGCGGCCTGCGGCTCCGCCCACAAATTAAAGTGCGGATAACCGCCCAAAGTGTTATAAATCTGCCAGCCCTCGCGCCAGGAACGCGCGCCAGTCGGCTTTTTGGCCTGATAAAAGGTAGGCCAATCCGCCCCCGCCCCGTTTGGCTTGCGCTGCGTGTAATGAAACTCGTGCCCGCGCAGACGCAGAGGTTGGCCGTCGCACAACAGGCAGGCTTGGTCAAGCTCCACCTCAATATAACCAAAGTGTTGCAAACGGTCGGTCATTTCAAAATCAAACGGAAAAACATCGGCCAGCGGCCAACTTTCCCCTTGCATTTCCATACTACGCCCCAAGTAGATAAAGCCGCCGCACTCCGCCAGGCAAGGCAGACCAGCCGCCAGCTGCCGGCGCAAATCGGCCAGCAAGCTTTGGTTGGCGGAAAGCTCCGGCAGGTGCAGCTCAGGATAGCCGCCGCCCAACAGCAGCCCGTCCAAATCCGGCGGCAATGCGTCGTCCGCCAAGGGGCTAAACGGAACCAACTGCGCGCCCAACTGCTCCAACAGCCCCAAACTGTCCTGATAATAGAAGTTAAAAGCAGCGTCGCGCGCCAGGCCAATGCGCACCGGCGCACAGCCCCTTTCCGGCAGACTGGCCGGAAGCGGCGGCTCCGGCACAACAGGCGGCTGTTGCATTTGAGTAGCCGCCAGCAAAGCCGGCAAATCGCAGTGAGCGCAAATTTGCTCCGCCAGCATTTGCAGCTTTTGTGGCAAATCGCCCACCTCGCCGCTGCAAAGCAGCCCCAAATGCCGCTCGGAGAGGGCGGCCTCCGGCAAATTGGGCAGCCAACCGAACACCGGCAGGCCGCACTCCCGCTCAACAATCTGCTTGGCATATTGATAGGACATTTCATTTTTCAGATTATTCAGCAACACCCCGGCCACAGCCAGCGGGCGGCCGCTTTTGGCCAACGCAAAATCACGGAAGCCGTTAATCAGAGCCGCCAAGGAAAGCGACATACCCCGCGCGTTCACCAGCAGCACCACCGGCGCCTGCAAAATCTGGCCGACGTGGGCGCTGCTCCCCTCAATGCCGTCGGGGCGCAAGCCGTCGTAAAGCCCCATCACGCCCTCCACCACGGCCACATCCGCGTCCGCGCTGTTTTTGGCAAAAAGATAGCGCAAAACATCCTCCGGCAGCATAAAAGCGTCCAGATTGCGCGAGGAGCGGCCGCAAGCCGCCGTGTGATACATCGGGTCGATATAATCCGGCCCCACCTTAAATGGCTGCACCGTGTGGCCCTGGCTGCGCAGAGCCGCCATCAGCCCCATAGAAAAGGTGGTTTTGCCACTGCCGCTTTGGGTGGCCGCCAAAATAAATGCAGATTTCGCCATTTTTCTTAATAATCTCCTTAAACGTTGCCGTATATTATCTTCTCCAGCTCCGCCAAGCTATGGCAGGCATTGTCCTCCGCCGGCGGCCGGTCAATCAACAGCAGCGGAATGCCCAACTGCTGCGCCGCCGCCAGCTTTTGCGGCACGCCGCCGGTGCGGCCGCTGTCTTTGGAAACAATGGCCGCCGCCTGGCATTGCCGGGCCAAAGCCACGTTCAGCTCCACACTGGCCACGCCTTTCATTGCAAAAATATGGCCGGGGTCAATGTGCATAGCCTCCAGCTCCTGCAAAATACGGCTTTCCGCCAGCACCCGCAGATAAAACCGCTGCTGAAAATCCGGCAGGCAACTGAAAGGAGCCAAATTTTTGCTACCAATAGTCAGCAAAATATTGCCCTCAATTTGCTGGCAAGCAGCGGCGGCGGCGGCGAAATCGGCAAAATGCAAACAGCCCTCCGCCTCTGAAGCCTGCCTTTCAAAGCGTAAATATTCAACCCCCTGCCGGGCGGCCGCCGCCTTGGCATTGCGGCTCACTTCCACCGCAAAGGGGTGGCTTAAATCCACCACAAAATCCGGCTGCTCGGCGGCCAGCAAAGCGGCAAAGCCAGCCAAATCCAACGCGCCGGAATGCAGGCGCAGGCCCGGCCGGGGAGCCAAGCAATCCGCCCCCAGCTGGCTAAACGTGGTGGCCAAAATCTCCACCTCAGCCGGCTGCCCAGCCACAAACTGCACCGCGTCCGCCGTGCCGGCAATCACCAAAAGGCGCGTCATTGAGCAGCCTCCTCCAGATAACCCCGCGGCGTGACGATTTTCAGCCCGGCCACCGTCTGCTGAATGTAGGTTTGGCTGTTGCCGATAAACACGGTGGAGAACATATCCACCAGGTTTTCATCCAACTCGGCCAGCGTGGTAACAATGGCCTGCTCGCCCTCGCGCCCAATGTTCTTCACAATACCCACCGGGGTTTCGGGGCCTTTGTGTCGGCCCAACAGCTGGCAGGCCCGGTTCAGCAAATCCGGCCGGCCGTGGCTGCGCGGATTGTAAAGCACCACGCAAAAATCCGCTTCGGCAGCCGCCAACAGCCGCTTTTCAATCTTATCCCACGGGGTCAGGCGGTCGGAAAGGCTAATCACCGCAAAATCGTGCATCAAGGGCGCGCCCAACAAAGCCGCGCCGGAGCTGGCCGCCGTAATGCCCGGCACCGGCACCACCTCCACCGGCAACCCCTCGGCCAGCTGCAACACCAAACCGGCCATACCATAAATGCCCGCGTCGCCGCTGCTCACCATCGCCACAATTTTGCCGGCCTGCGCTTGCTCCAAAGCCAGCTGGCAACGTTTAACCTCGCCGGTCATACCCGTTTGAAGATATTCCTTATCTGGAAAAAGCGGTTTAATCAGTTTCAAATAGGTGCCGTAGCCGGCAATCACTTCCGCCTCCTGCAAAGCAGCATGAGCCTGCGGCGTCATCAGCTCCGGCGCGCCGGGGCCAATGCCCACCACGTAAAATTTCGTTTGCATTTCATAACTCCTTTTGGTTCGTTTATTTATTGTTGGGGGGAAAACTTAAACACTTTATTTTTTTTGGCTAAGCTGAAAGTAATCCCCAGATATTTTTCCTTTTCAATCAGAGGAAAACAACCCCTTCCGGCTCCCAAAGTAGCGGCGGCGGCGGAAACGCTAGGCGTGCCCGTCGTCAGCTCCACAAAATCGGATAAATCTTTTAAGGAAACTTCCTCAATCTGCCGGCGCAATTCTGCCGCGCCATATGTGCAAAAAGGCACGCCCAAATACTCTGCCAAAGCAATCAGCCCCGGCTCCTTGGCCTTGATGTCAATCGAGCACAGCTTGCAAATGGCCTCCGGCCGAATTTTGTTACTCGCCAAAAACTGCTCCGCCGCTTCAATCAGCGCCTTGGCCGAAACACCGCGGCGGCAACCAACGCCCAAGGTTAGGCAACGCGGCACCAAGTGCAAAATATGCTGCGCCCTAGGAAAATTAACAAAACCAGCCTTGTGATAATCAATAAACACCAAATTAGGCTCCGGCGAATCATCCTGCAAATAGCAATCCACCAGCTGCGCCGGCCACTCGTCTGTTCTAGGCAACGTTGGCAAACAGCAGGACACCGCCACCTTTTGGCCGTTCACCAACGCGCCGCTGATATATTTCAGCTCCTCAATGTTGACAATCTGGCAATCGTTCTGCTTCGCCAACAAATCAAAAGCCAACTGCTGGTTCAAATCCGTGGAGGTGGTAATAACCGCTTGAACCATGTAGGGAACAATATCCGCCAGCCAGCGGGCCAAATCATTGGCCCCGCCCAAATGCCCGGAAAGCAGGCTGATAACATATTCGCCGTGCTCGTCCATCACCACCACGGCTGGGTCCCGCGTTTTGTGCACGATATACGGAGCAATCGTGCGGACGACAATCCCCGTCGCCATAATCATCACAAAACCATCATATTGGCTGTAAATCTCCGCCATCAGCTCCGCCAGCCGACACTCAAAATGATGTTCATCCCTGCGGGTTTGCTGCCTGGGATCCATCTCCGCCGCCTCACGCTTCAAATAAATATCCGCCTCCGGCAACAAATCGCCATAGCGGCGGGCCGTGCGGCAACCGCCTCTGGTGAGGGCGATAATCGCCAGCTTCATTTTAATATTTTCCATATTATGTAGTATCCCCATTTATAACATATCCCCATTAAAAAAATCAAGCCTTGTTGGCGGCAATGATGGTGATAGGATTAAGCCCCATCATCAAATGCTTGCTGCCAGCCTGGCGGCTGCGAGCCACCGCCGCCTGCACAACTTCCAAATCCTGGCAACCGGCCGCCTGCAAAGCGGCCATCGCCTCCGCCACTGATTCCAGCGTGATAGCGGAAATCACCACCCGCAAAGGCTGCGGTTGGCTGCACACCTGGGCCACAATAGAGGCCAAATTGCCGCCGCTGCCCCCGATAAACAGGCTGTCATATCCCTCCGGCGGCGCGTCCGGCAAAGCCTCCGGGGCCGCGCCCTCAATCAAAGTAACGTTATCCAAGCCAAATTTGGCCAAGTTACGCCGGCAGGCTGTTTGGGCTTGCGGGTTAAGCTCCAGCGTCCAAACGTGGCCGGCATACGCGGCCAGGGCGGCCTCCACCGTCACCGAGCCGGTGCCGCTGCCAATCTCCAGCAAGCGGCTGTTCTCCCGCAGGCGCAGCTTGCTGGTGATGATGGCCCGCACCTCGCTTTTTGTCATCGGCACAATTTTGCCGGAAGCGTCCGTCAGCCGCTCAAAAAGCTCGTCCGGCAAGCCAGCCGGCAAATAGGGCCAAGGCCGGGCCTCCGGCTGAGCGTTTTCCGCCAACATCAAGCTTAAAGGCGCAAAACTTTGGGCGGCAATCTGCTCCGGCGAACCGCTGACAATGCGCTCATCCGGGTAGGATAAATTTTCGCCCACCGTAAGCGTCAATTCTGCAAAGTCCAGCTGAGCCAGCCGGGCGGCAATAGCCTGGGGCGAGTTTTCGCCGCCGGTAAAAATCGCCGTCGCCCGCTCCCGCGTCACTGTGTTCAACAGGTTGGCGTTGTTGGCCCCGTGCATAGTGATAATTTTTAGCTCATTCAGATTAAGCCCCCGCCGAGCCAGCAAATATTGCAGAGAGCTAATGCCCGGCAACACGCCAAACGGCACCTCCGGCAGCTTTTTTTGCAGATACGCCCGCACGCTGAACAGGCTGGTGTCGCCGCTGGCCAGCACCACCAGGCGGCGGCTTTGCCAGTTTGCCCGAATATATTCCGCCACCTGAGCCAGGCCCCGGTCAATCACCAGAGTTTCATGCCCGGGCCGGGCCAGCTCCGCCAGATTGCGGCGGCCGCCAATCAAAACCTCCGCCTGCTCAATCAGTTGCTGCGCCAGCGGATATATGTAAGCCGCGTCTCCCGGCCCAATGCCGATAATATAAGGGGTGAACGGTTGATTATTCGTCATTATGCTTCAGCTCCTTCAAAAATTGGTCGGCCTGCGGCTGCTTGTAAAGCAAACGATTGTCGTCGCCAAACAAAATGGCAGCGATTTCCAACTCCCCATAGCCGTAAAGAGCAGCCCGGCTGGCCGCCCGCTCCGCCACCTGCTGATAAACCTGCTCCGCCAGCCCGCCGCCAGCCTGCTCCAGCAAAGCCGAGGCGGCCGAGGTGGTGGTGCATTGATAAAGCTGCGCCAAAAGCGGCTGTTCGGCCCCAGCCAACGCGGCATAAGCCGTCAGGGTTTCCAGCCGGCCGTCCGCCACGCGGCTGTGGGTGTTGAAAATGCCGGCGCTCACCTTCACCAGCTTGCCCAGGTGGCCGATGAGCAGCAGCCGCCGAAAGCCCAACTGGCGGGCTTCATCCAGCATAAAGCCCAGATAATTGCTGATTTTTACCACCTGCGTTTCGTCAATGCACTGGCTGCGCAAAAAATGCAAGCCGTAATTGCCAAAGGCAAAGATAGCCGCCTGATAACCACGGGCCGCCAGCACGTGCAGCTCCAGGCGCAGGCTCTCTTTCAGAGCCTCCTCCGACATCGGATTGACAATGCCGGTGCTGCCCAAAATGGACAGGCCGCCCACAATGCCCAGCCGCGGGTTGAAAGTGCGGCGGGCCAACTCCTCGCCGCCGGGAGCGGAGATGAGCACCTGCGCATCCCAGCCCGGTGGCAACTGCGCCTGCACATTTTGAACAATCATCGCCCGCGGAACCGGGTTGATAGCCGCCTCGCCCACCGGGATTTTCAAACCGGCCAACGTCACCCGGCCAACCCCCTGACCGCCGCTGATTTGCACCTGACCGCTGCCAGGGCGCAGCCGCACTTGGGCCACAATGTTCAAGCCGTGGGTAATATCCGGGTCGTCTCCGCCGTCCTTGGTGATGGCGGCCAGCGCGCCGTCCACCTCCAGCTGAGCCTCGGCCAAAGGCAGCTGCAAAAGCTGGCCCTGCGGCAACCCCGGCAGCTGCACCTGCACCTGCGGCACCAACTCCCGGTGCAAAGCCATATAAGCGGCGGCCGCAGCCGCCCCGGCCGCGCAGGTGCCGGTGGTGTAGCCCCGGCGCAGTTGTTTGCCGCCAACGTCAATGGAACCTAAATCTGTCAGAATATTGTTTTTTCCCATTTAATAAACCTGCTTTATTACTTATCAAAGATGATCGCTTATTAGTCGTATATAGACTGTCAAGAAATGTTCAGATTTGAATGATTTCACAAGCGAAATGAGGAGGCGTACTAATAGTACGTTGACGATTTGAGCGCCGTGAAGAGTTCAAAGATGGGCGTTTATTGGCAGTCTAGGCAGCCTAGCATTAAAGCGTTAACAATCGCCGCCGCCACGTTACTTCCGCCTTTTCTGCCTTTTGCGATAATATAAGGCACCTCCAGCTCCATAAACAGCTCCTTGGCCTCCACCACATTAACAAAACCAACCGGCACGCCAACCACCAAAGCCGGTTGCAGCTTGCCGGCCAAAACCAAATCGCGCAAGGCCAACAGCGCAGTTGGCGCGTTGCCAACGGCAAAAATGCGGTTTTCCGGCTGCTCCGCCGCCAGCTGCATAGCCACCGCCGCCCTGGTGACGCCCTGGGCTTTGGCTCGCTCCGCCACCTCAGGCGCGTCAATGTAGCAGGCCTTGGCAGAGTTCAGCTTGCTCAGGTTGCGCTGATTAATGCCGGAATACGCCATCCGGGTGTCCGTCACCACGGTGCAGCCGCCGCGCAAAGCCGCCTGCGCCTGCGCCACTGCGCCTGGGCTGAAAACCAAATTGTCGGCATAATCAAAATCCGCGCTGGTATGAATAACCCGCTTCACAATCCCTTGCTGCTCCGCCGGAATTTGTTGCAGGCGTTCCTCGCCCAAAATCTCACTGATAATTTCAAAGCTTCTGCTTTCAATCAGCTGGGGTTCAATAATTGTTATTTCCGTCATAGGGAAAACCTCACTTTCCAAATATAACCAAGCAAAACCTAAAGTTTCGCGTCAAAATCAAATTAAGCTCCAAAGATAAAAGAAAGAGAAAACCACCGCCGCCAAAATCACGCTCCAATTCAAAATGCGGCAGGTTGCGGTGTAATCCGCCAGCTGCGGCTCCCGTCGCTCGTCGCCAATGGTGGGCTTCACCACCAGCTTGCCAAAGTAGTAGCTAGGGCCGCCCAGGCGCAAGCCCAGCAGGCCGGCCACCACGCTTTCCGATTGCGCGCTGTTGGGGCTTTTGTGGGCGTAACGATCGCGCCACCAAACCCGCCAGCCAGCCATAGCGTCCAAGCCCAGCATACCGCCGGCCAGCAACATCAACATCGCACCCAAGCGGGCCGGCAGCAGATTAGCCACATCGTCCAGGCGGGCCGCGCAGGTGCCAAACTCACGATAGCGGTCATTTTTGTAGCCCACCATTGAATCCATTGTGTTGACGGCCTTGTAAAGCCAGGCCGCCAAAACCGCGCCCAGCCCGCCGCCGGCCAGATAGCCCAACGCCATATAAAACAGCGGAGCCAGCACGCCGTCAATCGTGTTTTCGGCAATCGTTTCCACCGTGGCCTTGATGATTTGCTGGCGGTTTAAGTTCTCAGTATCCCGCCCCACCACGTAGGAGAGCATTTTGCGGGCCCGCGGCAAATTGCCGGAGCGCAAAGCGCTGATAACATAACCCGGTTCCACCTGCAAGGAACGCCAAGCCAGCGCGGCGTAAAGCAGATAGACCACCGCGGCCGCCCGCAGCCAGGGCCATTGAGCCAAAAACAGCAGCAAAGCCAGCAACACGCCAGCCACCGTCGCCAGAGTGGCCAGCACCAGCAGGCAGCCCTGCCGAAAGGCTGATTGGCCATATTGCCGCGGATAAAGCAGCTTTTCATAAAAAGCAATCAGCTTGCCCACCGCCACCACCGGGTGCGGCAGCCATTTAGGGTCGCCCAGCAGATAATCCAGCAGCAGAGCCAGATAAATTGACACGTTATATCACCTTTTTCAAACTTCTTTATTAATAATTGACATAATATAATCCATATCCAAATATTGCCGGGCATAATCCGCCAGTTTTTGATATTGCGCTTCCTTTTGCGCCTGCGTATCCACCAGAGGCCGCTCCGGCAAGCCTTTGGCCCGGCGGATTTGGTTCAACCAAACCGTGCGGAAGTTATCGTTGTGGAACACATTGTGCAGATAACTGCCGGCCTGGTGCAAATCAGCTGTGGCCGCGCCCTCCGGCTCGCCCCCGGCCAACTGCCAAAGCGGCTGCACCGCCGCAGAGTTGAGCTCCGTGCAACCCAGATGAATTTCATAGCCCTCCACCGGCATTGCCGCCGTCAGCGGGTGGCAGCCCACCGCCTGCACCTGGCTGACCGATTTTTGCGCCTGAAAACGGGTGGTGAGGGGCAACAGCCCCAAGCCCGCCTTAACCGTGCCGGGCTGAAAATCCACCCCGTCCTCGTCAATCAACTGCTCGCCCAACATCTGATAGCCGCCGCAAATGCCAAACACAAAGCCCTGATAATTGCGCAAACGCTCGGCCAGACCGCTTTGCTCCAAATGCAGCAAATCGCCAATCGTGCTTTTGGTGCCGGGGATGATGATTGCGTCAAAATTCTCCAGCGCCGTAAAATCGTCGATAAAACGAATGTTGACGTCCTGCTCGTACTGGAAAATCTCCATATCCGTGTGGTTGGAGATATACGGCAGGCGCACAATGCCCAGCTCCACCGCCTGCCCGGGCCGGGCGGCCGAGATATGCTGGAAGTTAATGCTCAGCGAATCCTCGCCCTCAATATGTACGTCCTCCAGATAAGGCAGCACGCCCACCACCTTAATGCCGGTGTAATCCTCAATCCAGCGCACGCCGTCCTCAAACAGGGAGAGGTCGCCCCGGAACTGATTAAAAATCAGCCCCTTAACGCGCCGCCGGTCCTCACCCAGCAGCTCCAGCGTGCCCACAATGGCCGCAAAGGAGCCGCCGCGGTTGATGTCCACCACCAGCAGCACCGGCACGTCCGCCTCCCGCGCCACCCGCATGTTGACGATTTCCCGCGCGTTCAGGTTCACCTCCGCCGGGCTGCCCGCGCCCTCAATCACAATCATATCGTATTTTTCGGCAATCATTTGCAGGCCTTTGCGCACCGCCTGCAAGCCCTCCGTCATCGTGAAGCTGCGGTGATATTCGCTGCCGGGCATCGTTTTCAAAACCTGGCCGAAAAGCACAATCTCCGAGCCGGTTTCCTGGCGCGGCTTTAACAAAATGGGGTTCATATAAGTTTCCGGCCGCACGCCCGCCGCCTCCGCCTGCACGCCCTGAGCCCGGCCGATTTCGCCGCCGTCCCAGGTGACGTAGGAATTGTTGGCCATGTTCTGGCTTTTAAATGGTGAAACGTGAAAGCCCTTGTCTGCCAGCACCCGGCAAAGGGCCGTCGCCACGTAGCTTTTGCCGGCGTCGCTGCTGCAACCCTGAATCATAATACCCTGCATTGAAAAACGCACTCTCCTCTAATATTCAATATAAGAAATTATACCTTATTTCACGTCAAAAAACAAGCTATAATTCAAAAATCTGCTAAACAGAAGAATTTTATTTGGCAACTTCATATTGCGGTCATCTCATTTTAGTCCTGGCATTTTTTTATGTTTGGCAGATTGATTTTTTTTGGCTATTGTGTTATACTTTATTTAAGCAAGTTGGGAGATTGAAATGAAGTTAAAATTTGAATGGGACGAAAACAAAAATATCAGCAATCAAAAAAAACACGGAATTTCCTTTGAAACAGCCACCTATGTTTTTCGGGATTCATATTATATGGAAATATATGATTTTGAACATAGTATTAATGAGGACAGATATATTGCTATAGGTATGGTTGGTGATTTGTTGTTTGTGGTGTTTACGGAACGTGAAGATTATATTCGGATTATATCGGCCAGGTCAGCCACCCGAAGCGAAAGGAGATTATATTATGCTCAGGAAATTTACTATTGAGGACGGGCAGGAACCTACCGAGGCTCAGTTGGCTGAGGTTAAGGCTGCTGCCAAAAGACCCGTTCAGTTTGATGAAGATGCGCCGGAACTTTCGCCAGCTTTGTATAAGGCTTTTGAATGTGCCGCCAGGCAGCGCAACCGAAGAAATAAAAACGCTTAAAAAAACAAAGCCGCTTTCCTAAACGGAGCGGCTTTGCTATTTATTTCAAAAAATATTTAATTTTAGTAAAAAAGTTGTTGCAAAATGCCGGAAGATAGTTTATAATATATACGTCGAGATAATAAAAGAGCGGTAGGGCTGAGGTAGGGGAATACCCCAGGCACCCTATGCAGGTTGAAAGCACCAACCATACACAACTGCTTTTTGTTACATCGCAGCACCGCCATAACCAATTATACACCATATTATTTTCTTTTACAAGAGTTTTTTTTAAGTTTTTCGTGGTTGTGTGGTGACGCTTTGGAATGAAATTTCTATGCGTGTGTGGGTGATTATGCCTGCGCATGCATTTTTGTTATCTTGGCGGCCCAAGGCTGGGACGGTGAGCTCAAACACCGTCCCAAAAAGCCGAAGGCTGACCGAGAATTTTACTCTTACCGTTCAACCTAACACAAATATTTGTGGCGGCGTTCTTCTGGCTTTAAGCCTGGGAACGCCGCCACAAATTGTACCAAAAAAAACAACCCACACTGCTTAAAACAGTGTATGGTTGTTTTTTTGTTATAGCAGCCCCATAAAACTAAGGGCAATCTGCAAATTGGCGGCGTTGTAAAGTTTCAAATCCAGCTTTTTGGCCGCCGCCTTGCCGCTTTTCAAAGGCGCGGCCACCACATTATCAAAGCCCAGGCGCACGGCCTCGCGGAAACGCTGCTCCGGCTGGCTGACGGGGCGCAGCTCCCCGGTGAGGCCAATCTCGCCCATCGCCACCAAATCCGCCGGCAAGGGCCGCTCCCAGTAAGCCGAAGCAATGGCCGCCGCCACTGCCAAATCCACGGCGGGGTCGTCCACGCGCAGGCCGCCGGTTATGTTCACATATATATCCTGATTGCCCAGGTTCAAGCCCACCTTTTTTTCCAGCACCGCAATAATAATCAGCATGCGGTTGTAATCAAAGCCAGAGGCCAAACGGCGGGCGTTGCCAAAGGAAGTTGGGCTGGTGAGGGCCTGAATTTCCAGCAGCACCGGCCGCGCCCCCTGCTGCACGCAGCCCACCGCCGCGCCGGAAACCGGCTGATCCCGATGGGTCAAAAACACAGCGGAGGGGTCGGAAAGAGCATGCAGGCCAGTTTCCGTCATCTCAAAAACGCCCAGCTCATTTGTGGAGCCAAAGCGATTTTTAATCGCCCGCAACAAGCGCAGGTTGGCCATTCGGTCGCCCTCAAAATAAAGCACGGTATCCACCATATGCTCCAAAACCCTTGGGCCGGCCAGGTTGCCGTCCTTAGTAACATGCCCCACCAGCACCACGGCAACGCCGCGCTCCTTGGCCAGCTTCATCAGCTCATTACCGCACTGGCGCACCTGGGCCACGCTGCCCGGGGCGGATGAAAGCTCCGGCAAAAACACCGTCTGAATGGAATCCACAATCAGCAAACGGCAGTTTTGGCTTTCCGCCTGCTGCAAAATCACCTGCAAATTGTTCTCGGTCAGCAGCCAAAGCTCATCCGCCAGCGCGCCCAGCCGCTCCGCCCGCATTCGCACCTGCGGCGCGGATTCCTCGCCGGAAACATAAAGCACCCGGCCGTGGCTCTGGCTGACGGCCAAAGCCAGCTGCAACAAAATGGTGCTTTTGCCAATGCCCGGCTCGCCGCCCAGCAAGGTTAAGGAGCCCGGCACCAGGCCGCCGCCCAAAACCAAATTCAGCTCCTCAACGCCCACGTTCAGCCGCGCCACCTCCTGCAAGGAAACCTTGGCAATCGGCTGCGGCGCACTGCCGCTGCTCAGGTTGCCCAGCCCGGCGGAACTGCCGGCGCTCACCGTCTGAACCTCCTCCACCACAGAATTCCATTCGCCACAGGCAGTGCAGCGGCCCTGCCATTTGGCATAGACCGCGCCGCACTCCTGGCAGACAAAAACCTGTTTGCTCTTCACGCTCATAAGCTTTGCCTAACCTCATTTCAAATTGTAATCTGTCTTATTTATTCTCTTTATCCGCGCCTTTCTCCTTTTTTTCATCTTGCAGATTATCTTTTGGCTCTTCCTTATCTTTTGGCTCTTGCTTATTATCCAAAACCGCAACGGCTTCCCCATCAGCCGCGCCAGCCGCAGCCTGCGCCAAATCCGCCGGCAGCTCCTTGCCAAAATGCACCTGACCATCCACCGCCCAGGCCCAAATAACATCCCCGGCCACAAACTGCTGCGCCAACAGGCTTTCGCTCAAGGGGTCCTCCAGCAGACGCACCACCGCCCGCTTCAGCGGCCGCGCGCCATATTCCACATCAAAGCCAGCCTCCGCCAGCAGCTTAATCACACTAGCGTCCAGCTGCAAATCCAGCTCCTGCGCGGCCAGCCGCTGCTGCAAATTGGCCGCCAGCAAACCGGCAATTTGCTCAATCTCCGCCGCCTGCAAGCTGCGGAACACCAGCACATTGTCAATCCGGTTGACAAACTCCGGCCGAAAAGCCCGCTTCACCGCCTCCATCGCTCTGGCTTTCATCTGTTCATATTCCGATTCCGCCTTGGCTTTGCTCTGGTTGCCGGTGGTAAAGCCCAGAGAATTGCTCTTTATCTCGTTGGAGCCCAAATTGGAGGTCATAATAATTACGGTGTTGCGGAAATCCACCGTGCGGCCTTTGCTGTCGGTCAGGCGGCCGTCGTCCAGCACTTGCAGCAGCACGTTAAAAACATCCGGGTGGGCCTTTTCAATCTCATCCAGCAGCACCACGCTGTAGGGGCGGCGGCGCACCGCCTCCGTCAGCTGGCCGCCCTCGTCGTGCCCCACATAGCCGGGCGGCGCGCCAATCAACCGGGCCACGGTGTGCTTCTCCATATATTCGCTCATATCCAAACGAATCATCGCGTCGTCGCTGCCAAACAGAGCGTTGGCCAAAGCTTTGGAAAGCTCGGTTTTGCCCACGCCCGTCGGCCCCATAAAGATGAAAGAACCAATCGGCCGTTTGGGGTCTTTCAAACCGGCGCGGCCGCGGCGCACCGCTTTGGCCACCTCCACCACGGCCTCATCCTGGCCGATAACCCGCTTGTGCAGCAAGCTTTCCAGCTGCAACAACTGCTCCATCTCCGTTTTTTGCAGCTGAGCCACCGGAATACCGCTCCAGTTGGAAAGCACCTGGGCAATCTGCTCTGTGTCCACCTCGCCGGCCGCCTGGCTGTTATCCTTTTGCCAGGCCTGCTTGCGCTGCTCAAACTCCTCGCGCAGGGTGTGCTCACGGTCACGCCATTTGGCGGCTTCCTCAAAGTTTTGGGCGCTGGCGGCGGCGTCCTTTTCTTTCAAAACATTCTCCAGCTCCTGCTCCAGCTCCCGCAGCTCCTTGGGCGCGGTTTGGCCGGCCAGGTTCACCATCGCCGCGGCTTCGTCCATCAAATCAATGGCTTTGTCCGGCAGGTAACGGTCCGGCAAATAACGCATAGAGAGAGTGACGGCAGCCTTAATCGCCTTGGGCGTAATCTTCACGCCGTGGTGCGCCTCGTAGCGGTCGCGCAGGCCCTCCAAAATAGCAATGGCTTCCTCCTCGCTGGGTTCGTTCACCGTCACCGGCTGAAAACGCCGCTCCAGCGCCGCGTCCTTTTCAATATATTTGCGATATTCGTCAATGGTGGTTGCGCCCACGCATTGCAGCTCGCCCCGGGCCAGGGCCGGCTTCAGGATATTAGCAGCGTCAATCGCGCCCTCCGCGCCGCCTGCGCCAATCAGCGTGTGCAGCTCGTCAATAAAGAGGATGATTTTGCCGGATTTGCGGATTTCCTCCATCACCTGTTGCAAACGCTCCTCAAACTCGCCCCGATATTTTGCGCCCGCCAGCAGGCTGGATATATCCAAGGAAACAACGCTTTTATCCGCCAGCGATTGCGGCACCGCGCCGGTCACAATTCGCTGCGCCAGCCCCTCCGCAATAGCGGTTTTGCCCACGCCAGGCTCGCCAATCAGCACCGGGTTATTTTTGGTACGGCGGGAAAGGATTTGCACCACCCGCTGAATTTCTGAATCCCGGCCCAAAACCGGATCCAAAGCCTCCTGCCGGGCCAGAGCCGTAAGGTCGCGGCCATATTTGCCCAGCGCGCCGCCGATTTTGTTGCGGCCAGGCCCGCCGCCGCCCGGCATTGAACCCTCGCCGCCGGGGCTTTGCTGAGCGGAAACCGGCCCCACCGGTTGATAGCCCAAGGCCCGCATAACCGCCTCAATCACCCGGTTAATCTCCAAATCATTCTCCCGCAGCCAGTTGACGGCGCTGTTGGCCCCTTGCAAAATGCCCAACAGCAAATGCTCCGTGCCAATATATTTCACACCCAAGCGTTGAGCCGTGGCGCGGGAAAGCTCCAAAGCCTGCTTAGTTTCCGGCGCAAAATCCTGATTATCAACCGGCTGGCCGTCTCTTTGCAGGGCCGCCTCCAACCCTGAAAGGCTAACGCCCAGCTGCCGCATAACCTGCGCGCCCACGCTGTTTTCCTGTTTCAATATGCCCCAGAGCAGGTGCATGGTGGAAACCTCCTGCACACCGCAATGGCTGGCAATTCGGCAAGCCAGCAGGATTGCTTCTCTGGCTCTTTCTGTATGCAAACTACTCATAATATTACCCCCTATAGTTCAGACTGCTGATAAACGCCCATCTTTGAGCTTATCGCTTCGCTTCAAGTCGGTCAACATACTTGAAGTACGCCTCCCTCCTTTCGCTTGCGATGCACTCAAATCTGAGCATTTCTCAACAGCCTGTTTATTTCGACTGTTGATTTTCAATTATTCCCTAAAAATTTGCGAGACAAAACGGCTCGCGCCTCGTCCCTTTCGTATTGGTTCAGCTCCTTGGAAGCCGCGGCCTGCAAAAAGGGCGGCTGCACGGACAACATCAGCAGATTTAGCTCCCGCCAGCTAATTTGCCAGCGCGGCTGACACAAACCCATTGCCAGGCCCAGCCGCAGGGTGGAGATGTGCTCCATCGCCTCGGCGGAAGTTAGCAGGCAAGCGTTGGCCAAAATGCCGGCCGCCCGGCCAATGCGGTCTTGCAGCCACAGCAGGCGGTTTTGGCGCAACCATTCGCGCGCCTGCACCTCCTGAGCAATGATTTCCTCCACCAACTGCTGCAAGCGGCTGATGATTTCCTCCTCGCTGTAGCCCAAGGTGATTTGGTTGGAAATTTGGTAAAGCTCGCTTTGGCTTTGGCTGCCCTCGCCGTAAACGCCGCGCACCGTCAGGCCCACCTGCGGCAGCTGGCGGAAGATTCCCTCCAGCTTGTTAGTCATATGCAAGGCCGGCAGGTGCAACATCACCGAGGCCCTCAGCCCCGTGCCCAAATTGGACGGGCAAGAGGTTAAAAAGCCCAGCTGTTGGTCATAGGCAAAATTCAGGCCCAAGGCCAGCTTATCATCCAAAGCGGATATTTGCTGCCAACCAGCCGCCAACTGCAATCCCGGCAGAATGGCCTGCATGCGCAGGTGATCCTCCTCGTTAATCATCACCGCCAAACTCTGGGCTTGATTAACCACCAGCCGCCGGCCGGCCGGGTGCTGCAAAATATCCTGACTAAGCAGGTGTTTTTCCAGCAACACGCCCTTTTCCGCCTGCAACAAATCCTCCAAGCGCAACACCTGCCAAGCCTCGGCGGCCGCGCCTGCTTGCAACTGCTCGCAAATTTCCTGTGCCAAAGCGTCGGCCTCGGCGTCCTGCAAACGGTTCGGGAAAGGACGGCCCGCCAAGTTGCGGGCCAGGCGCAGGCGGCTGCTCAAAACAATCTGCGGCTCGTCCGCCGGCTCCACCCAAGCTGCGTAAGGCAGAGTGGTAATCTTTTCAATCTCGGCTCGGCTCATTGCTGCTCACCTGCCTTTCCCGCTTGTTGGCTCTGCTGCTTCTGCCGGGCGGCGGCCAGCGCAGCGTTTATCTCCTGTTCCAACCCCCGGATTTTATCCCGCACGGCCGCCGCTTCTTCAAACTTCTCCAGCTGCACCAGCTCGTTCAGCTGTTTTTCCAATGCCAACTTTTCATAGTTCTTATTGGCCAGTTCCGGGTCCTGCATCAGCTGGCCCAGCTGATTGTTCAGCTTCACCTTGCCAATATGCCGCCTGCTGCCGTGAAACTTGTTGACAACCGGCAAAAGCTGTTGCGCAAAGGTTTGATAACACTGACTGCAACCTAGCCGGCCTGTGCCGTTAAACTCCGCCAGGCTCAAGCCGCAGCCGGGGCAGGTTTGCACCGGGCCGGGCGCGCCCAGGCCGAAATGACTGGAAAAAACCTTGTTCAAATTCAGAGTGCCAAACCCCCAAAGGGCCTCCGCGCACTCCTCGCATAAATATTCCTCCATCTTCTGGCCGTTCAGCCGCTGCTCCACGTGCACGCTGGCCGGCCTTTTGCCGCATTTTGTACATAACATCCTTTTTTACACCTCACTTTTGGGATTCTGTAAAATCATCACGAATTAAATTCATCAACAACAAACGCACCAAACGCCCGCGCAGAAGTTCCTCGTTTTCCCCAGCCAGTTTCAAAGCGTCGCCGGCCAGCATAGCCTTCAAAATAGCCTGCTCGCGCTCGCTGATAATCGCCTCGGAAAAAAGCCTGGTCAACAAATTTTCCGCCGCCTGCCGGCTGAAAGGCTTATCCTTGGCCGCCGCCAGCAACCGGGCCAAATCAGCCCCGCCGTCCAGCCGGGTTTGAATAATCCGCACATAACCGCTGCCGCCGCGCCGGGTTTCAATATAATAGCCCGCTTCGGTGTTAAAACGGGTGCTCAGCACGTAATTTATCTGGCTGGGCACGCACATAAACATCTGAGCCAAATCAGCCCGGCTCAGCTCCACACTGTTATCCGTGGAGAGGGCCAGCAAACGTTTGATATAATTTTCAATCTGCGCCGCCAACGTCATTGCCATAACATCAACCTCATTACTCTAACTAAAATCATTCTGCGGATAAGGCCGCCAAACTCAGCGCCAATTTTAACATTGCTTTGACTTTTTGACGTTTTGCTCTTTTGACCTTTCCTGACTATTATTATATGCTCAAACTAAGCTTTTGTCAAGTGCTATTTTAAAATTTTACCCAGCATTTTAAATTTTATCATCATCATATGCAAAAGGAGGCCTGCCCAAAAGCAAGCCTCCTCTTTACATTTTTTTGTGATTAGCTTCTATTCAGCCGCCGCCCAAACAAAGCTTTTGGCCAGCTTGTCCGCCGCCTGCTGCACGGCCTCGTCGCCGCTAAAAATGGTTAAATGCACCAGCACATAGCGTTTTTCACCCACTATGTAATATTGCCGGGTAACAATTCCCTGGCCGCCCTCCTCGGCCGGCTCCTCCGTCATCGTCAGAATATAGAGAACATCGCCATTGTCGGTAAAAGTGCCGTCGCCGGTCAGCATTCCCTTAACCCCGCTCATCTGCACAGCCAGCTGGCGCACAATCGCGTCCCTAAATTGCAAATGCTCATCCGCACTGTAGCGGTTGGTGCCCATCTCCACCGAAATGTTGTCCGGCTGCTCGTCCTCCTCGTGGCCGCTCATAACGTAAAAGACTTTGTCCTCCGAGGAATACTTATCGCTTTTCAGCCAGCCCTCCGGCACTGTGTATGCGCCAAAATCCTGCTCCACCGTACGGTCGGCTGAAGCGTCATAGGCAGGGTCAGCCTGGCCGCCGTCGCAGCCAGCCAAAACAAACACCAACCCCAAAGCCAACAAGCAACACAAAACCAAACTTTTCCTAAAGCAAAACATTTAATCCATCCCCCAATCCCCAAATTAAAATCAATTCTTTTTCTGAAAAGAATTAGCTTGAGCATAAGCAACGGCAACTTTATTAAACTCAGCCGAGTCAATGCCAGCAAACCTTTGCTGCGCCCATTTGGTGTAATCAAATTTTTCCCGCATAATCAGAGAAATAAATTGTTCTGTTTCTACCGTACCCAAAGATTCTAACAAACAATTTATACCCTTATCCATAATTTCAACGTTGCTTAACATTCCTCAACCTCCAATCGCTTAACAAAATCCAGCGGATTTAGCAACTGAATTTTCGGTGTACTGTATTTTAACAAACGGTCATCAGTGGTCAAAAAATAATCACAAGCTGCAAAAATCGCACAAGCCACATGATACGCGTCGTTGGTTTTAACACCTGTTTGCAAAATTTCTTCCGCTTGGCCTTTAATCAATTCAGCCTTATCAATATCAATATGTTCGGAACTGTTCCGCTGCATAAATTCGCTAATTGCCGTTTTCCTCATCTCATAAGGATTTTGGCTGTTTTCATACCACAAAACATACGAAGTTACCAATTCAATCTTTTTTTGACGAATTAAATTTTGAATATAAAGCTTGGCCTGAGCCTCCAATGAGATACGAATTTGAGCTTGATTATCATAAGGACGATTAAAACAACAATTATCCAAATATATACGCAAAGCAAGAACCTCCCCTTTTTGGTTATTTAATTGAAAATCCGCAACCTCACAACATCAAATTAGTCAGCTCCGCATAAAAATCATCCCGATGAAAACGCGCGCCGCCTTGCAAGGGCAATTCCACCGTCACCCGGCAGCCCTCGCCCAAAGCGCCGTCCACCAGCATTTTGCCGCCGTGCAGCCGCACGATTGATTCACTAAGGCTGGTGCCCAAGCCTGTGCCGTGCTTTTTGGTGGTGTAATATGGCTTAAAGAATTTTTGCAGCTGCTCGTCGCTTAAACCTATGCCGTTATCCTCAATCAGCAAGCGGGCCACGCCGGCGGCCTCGTCCAGCTGAGTGCTTATCACAATCAAGCCCTCCAGCTCCGGCTCACGTTCACAACGTTGGCTAATAGCCTCGCGGCAGTTGTCCAAGCAGTTAATCAACACCTGCTTAATGCGCTGCTTGTCCATCCAAATTCGCGGCAATTCGTCATCCAGCTCAGCCAACAGCTCAATTCCCTTAACCCTAAAGCTGGGACGGTTTAAGGTAAGCACCTCCTGCACGGCGTCGTTCAGCGAAAATTCCCCCACCAAGGAATCCAAATTCCCCTGCGACATATACTCCGCCAAAAGCCGGCTGGCCGTGTCCTGCTCATAGCGGATAACATCCAAACCGTCGCCATCCGGGCCCTCCAGCTTTAAGCGTTTTTTCAAAACCTGGGCCATACCGCTGGAATTTTGCATAATATTTTTTACCTCATGCAACAAACCGTTAGCAAACCAATCCATACTTTTGTGACGCTCCTCCTGCTCCAGGCGGGCCACGTCGCGCAGCAAGCCCTCAAACAGCAGGGCGGAGGCCACAATTTCCCCCTTGCTGCTAATAAGCGGTTGTACTCTCACCTGCCAGCTGAGGCTTTGCCCCGGCAGGCACAGACTGCCTTGCCAAGCCAACGGACAATCCAATGCTGATTGCACAGCCAAAACCTGACGCATAGTTTCCTCGGTGACCTCCGCCCGGCCCACTCCCAAAACCGTCGGCAGCATTTGGTTCAAAACCTGCGCTCGCTCCTGGTGCAAAACCTCAGTCAGGCAAGCGTCCGTCGCCGCCAAAACGCGGCTTTGTTTATCCATCAGCAGCAACCGAACCGGCAGAACCGCCAGCATTTGCACCAACAAGCTGGCCAATTCAATCGTTTCCTGCCAAACAGCTTCACCAAAAATATTGTTCAAGCTTCTTTCCATTACAGCATCAACCTCCAAATAAAAAGCTTAATATCAATATTTCTGTAAAATATCCTTTTAACCTGCGGCTTTTTTACAGAATACGCCGACAAATCAAGGCATTTTTCCTGCATATCTAACATTTTGTTGCACAATCCAACAATCGCTTATCCGTCGCCAACAGCTGCACCGGGCGGTCCCAAGCCGCCTGCGGCAGCGTGGGCGCCAACTGCCAATCATAGGCCACGCCAATCAGCAAGGTTTGCGGGGAAAGACGCGCCAAAAAGCGGTCATAGTAGCCGCCGCCTTGGCCCAGCCGCCCGCCCTGCGCGTCAAAGGCCACGCCCGGCAGCAGCACCGCCGCCAACGCTTCCGGCGGGCAAGGTTCCGCCGCAGCTGAGGGCTCAGCAATGCCGCGCTCCGTTCGCGTCAGCTCATCCTCTGAACGCAGATAAACCGCCTGCATAATCCCTGCCGGCAAGCCCTGCGTGCGCGGCACAGCCAACGGCCGCCCCTGCCGCCAAAGCTCCTGGTGCAGGGCCGCCAAATCCACCTCCCGGCCATAAGCCAAATAGCTAAAAACAGCGCCCGGCTGTTCCGGCCGCAAACGCTCCGCCAGGCAGGCGGATAAACGCCGGCAAATCTCAGCGCTGGCCGCAGCCGCCTCCGCAGCCGACAACTGCCGCCGGCGTTGTAAAAATTCCTGACGCAAAGCCCGCTTGGCCTGCTGCTCAGCCAAATCATTCATTCAACAAGCCTCCCTTGCAGCCTCCATTATTAAATCCGTTAGTAAAAATCACTCGTAAAAGTATAACGGCAAATTAGCCTGCGCATTCAGGCTAAAATCAGCAAAATCACCACGCGCATATTGGCTCAAGGCCGCCGCGCCAATCATCGCCGCATTATCGGTGCAAAACTGCGGCGAGGGATAAACCACCCGCCGGCCCTCGGCCAGCTGCTGCACCTTATCCCGCAAAGCCTGGTTGGCGGCCACGCCGCCGGCCAGCACAATCGTATCCAAGCCAAACTCCGCCGCCGCCCGCGCGGCTTTGGTGGCCAAAACTTTCACAATAGCCTCCTGGGCCGAGGCCGCCACATCCTCCACCCGATAAGGCTCGCCTTTCATCTGGCGCCGGTTCAAAAAATTCAGCACTGCCGATTTTAAGCCGCTAAAGCTGAAATCATAGCTATCCGCCAGCCAGGCGCAAGGAAAATCATAAATCGGCCGGCCCGCAGCAGCCGCCTGCTGAATAGCCGGGCCGCCCGGATAAGGCAGGCCCAAAGCTCTGGCTATTTTATCAAAAGCCTCGCCGGCCGCGTCATCCCGGCTTTGGCCCAGCAAACGATAACGCCCCGGCGCTTCCGCCACCGCCACCCCACTGTGGCTGCCGGAAACCACCAAAGCCAGATATGGAAATTGCAAATCAGGGTGTTCCAAAAAAGGCGCGCTCATGTGCCCCGCCAAATGGTGCACGGCAAGCAGCGGCAAACCGGCCGCCAAAGCCAGCGCCTTGGCATAGGAAACGCCCACCAGCAGGGAACCAATCAGCCCCGGCCCCTGCGTCACCGCCACCGCGTCCAAATCCGCCAGGCCAAGCCCAGCCTCTGCCAGGGCGCGCTCCACCACCGGAACCACCGCGTTCAAATGCTCGCGGGAGGCAATCTCCGGCACCACCCCGCCATAAAGCTGATGCACGGGGATTTGCGTCGCCACCACGTTAGCCAACAGCTGATAGCCGTCCGCCACCACGGCGGCGGCAGTTTCATCACAGCTGCTTTCAATCGCCAAAATTTTTATCATAGTTCATTCCTCGGTTTGCTCATCATATAAGTCCGCTCAGCCAGCAAACATTCCATCACCAGAGCGTCCTCCCCGTTATCCTGATAATAACCGGGCCGGCGGCCGCAGGGCGCAAAGCCCATTTTGGTGTATAAAGCAAGCGCCGCCACATTGCTGGGCCTAACATCCAGAACCACCCGGCAGCAACCCAACAGGCGCGCCAAATCCAGCAAGCCAGCCATCAGAACGCTGCCCAGGCCTTGCCCGCGGCAGGAGGCCAGCACCGCCACATTGTTAATGTCAGCCACATCCAACACCCGCCAAAAACCGGCGTAAGCCAAAAGCCGCTCCGGCTGGGCTTCGTCCACCAAAGCCAGCAGATGAGCAATCGTCCGTTCGGCGTCTTCCAAGTAATCCGTTCTGGTCCAGGGCTCGGCAAAAGCTTCCTGTTCAATCGCCACTATTTGATCCAGATAGGTTTCAATATTAGCCGCCGTCAGCTCCAGCAACACACTCATACCAACCCACCCGCTTCTGCCTCTTTAGACAGTTTGGCCAATCGATTGCGCTCCGCCTCAGAGGCGCGCAGATAAAAGGCCTCCACCTCAGCTGCCGGTTTGGCCTGCTCCGCCCGCTCGCCAGCCAGCAGAGCGCAGGCGCAGGCGTTAAAGCAACGTCGCTCCGGCGGGGCCAGCAAAACCCGCTCGCCCAGCTTGGCCTGCATTTCCGCAAAAATCAGCTCGGCTGCATCGCCAGCCAAAACCACCTGTTTTCCCGCCGTTTCAGCAGCAGCCAGCAGCTTGTCCGCCAACGCCGCGGGGGAAATTGCCTGCGGCGGCCACAAAGGCTGCGGGGCCAGGCCAGGCCCAGCTGCAAAAAGGGCGGTGTAAACCTCATTGCGGCGCGCGTCCAACACCGGGCAGGCCAGCAAATTAGGCTCGCCCAGGCCCAAGGCGTTGTAAGCCGCCGCCTCCAGTGTGCAAACCGGCAGCAGCGGCTTCTGCAAAGCCCAGGCCAACCCCTTAGCGGTAGACATTCCAATGCGCAGGCCGGTAAAGGAACCCGGCCCGTTTACCACCGCCAGCATATCAATTTCCGCCAACGATAAATCCGCCGCTGCAAGCAAGCTTTGCAGCAATGGCAACAAACGTTGGGAATGCGTCAGCCCCACATTAAGCGCAGCGCTGGCCACAATGCGGCCGTCCTCAGCCACCGCCACGGAAAGCGCTTTGCCGGCAGCGTCAACTGCTAAGATTTTCACAATGCTTCAATGCCTCCTTCAGCCAGGGCTGCTCGCCCAAAGGCGTAAGCTGCCAACTGCGCCATTCGCCGCCCTCCGGTTCCTCTGAATAGTGCTTGACAATGCTGATTTCCAGCCGCTCCGCCGGCAACAAAGGCCGCATAACCTCCGGCCACTCCAGCAGAACCACGGCCTGGCCGTCAAAATATTCCTCCAGCCCGCGCTCCCAAACCTCTTCTTCCGTTTGCAAGCGATACAAATCCATATGCACAAAAGGCAGGTGGCCGCTGGCATACTGATTAACCACGGTGAAAGTGGGGCTGGTAATGCGCTCCTCCACCTCCAAACCATAGGCAAAGCCCTGCGCAAACAAGGTTTTGCCAGCCCCCAAATCGCCGGAAAGCAGCACGCAGCTGCCGGGCGGCACAAACTTGCCCAACCAGCAGCCCAACTCAAAGGTTTCAGCTGGTGAATAGGTACATAATTGCCAAATTTTTGCTTCCATATAATTCAATCCTGTTTTGTCTGTTAATTTTTTATATTATACCACAGTAACAAAAAAAGTGCAACTTATCCAAAGCAAAAATCTAATCCGCCCAGCAGGCGGCCGCAAACCGCCGCCAAAGCCGTTTACTGGCTTCATCCTGCAAACGCTCCGGGTGCCATTGCACGCCCAAAGCAAAGCCCGGCCCCGGCAAGCAAACGGCTTCAATCAGCCCGTCAGGAGCCAGGGCCGCCGCCTGCAAACCACGCCCCAGCAAACGCACTCCCTGGTGATGTACGCTGTTGACGGCCAACTGCTCCGCCGCCAACCATTCCGCCAGCCGGCCCCGGCAGCACACCGAGTGACTGCACTGCTCCGGCGGTAATGCTTGCTGATGTGGCAATGTGTCCGGCCGCTCCGCCAAATCCTGCCAAAGACTACCGCCAAGGGCCACATTCAAAAGCTGCATACCCCGACAAACGCCCAACACCGGCCGCCGCGCCGCCAAAAAGGCCTGCAACAAGGCCAGCTCCCAATCCTCCCGCGCCAGTTCCGCCGACGCTAAGGCCGGGCTAAGGTGCGGATATTCTCCCCAAAGTTGCGGCCGAAAATCGCCGCCGCCGGAAAGCAGCAATCCGTCCAACCGCCAGGCCAAAACAGCCGCCCGCGCCGCCAAAGCCGGCTTGCTCACATTATCCTGCCAGCTCAAAGGCGGCGGCAAAATCACCGCCTGCACGCCAACCGCCGCCAAAGCCTGCACATAATATTGGCGTAGCAAATAATTTTCCTCAGCCGCCAGCCCACAGCTAACGCCAACCAGACAATCAAAATCCGCCACAAAACCACCTCCTGCTTCATTATATGCAAAGAACCCCGCCAAAAGGCGAGGTTCTCATATTATTGCTTTTGGTAGCTTACAGGTCTTTCATACTCTCCGCCCAAGTCCAATCGCGGATTTCCGGCAAATCCAAACCGTAATCGCTGATATACTGGTTGTGCTCAACCAACTTATCTTTCATCATCTGAATCAGATAAGCGCCGCGGTTGCCCAACTGCGGCAACAGCTCAACAGCCTTTTGCACCAGATGGAAACGGTCCAACTCATTCTGCACGCGCATATCAAACGGCGTGGTGATGGTGCCCTCCTCCAAGTAACCGCGTATAGTCAAGTTACGGTTGCAGCGTTTGTAAGTCAGCTCCCGAATCAAGCTGGGATAACCGTGGTAAGCAAACAAAATCGGTTTATCCTTGGTAAACAGCAAATCGTAATCGGAATCAGAGAAGCCGTGCGGATGATCCTCCTGCGGTTGCAGCTTAAACAGGTCAACCACATTAACCACCCGGATTTTAACCTCCGGCAGGTAATGACGAAGAATGGAAACAGCCGCCAGGGTTTCCAGGGTGGGCGTGTCGCCGCAGCAAGCCATTACGATGTCCGGCTCGGAATATTGGTCGTTGCTGGCCCACTGCCAAATGCCAGCGCCCTGCGTGCAATGCTTCACGGCCTGCTCCATAGTCAACCACTGCGGACGCGGATGTTTGGATGCCACCAGCACGTTCACATAATCGCGGGTGCGGATACAATGGTCAAAGCAGGAAAGCAGACAGTTAGCGTCCGGCGGCAAATACATACGCACGATGTCGGCCTTTTTGTTGGCCACGTGGTCAAAGAAGCCGGGGTCCTGGTGCGTGAAGCCGTTGTGGTCCTGCTGCCAAACGTGCGAGGAAAGCACATAGTTCAGCGAAGCAATGGAGCGACGCCACGGCAAATCCTGGCACACTTTCAGCCATTTGGCGTGTTGGCTGAACATAGAATCAACAATACGAATGAACGCCTCATAGCTGTTAAAGAAGCCGTGGCGGCCGGTCAGCAAATAGCCCTCCAGCATACCCTGACACATATGCTCAGAAAGCATACTGTCAATTACGCGGCCATCGGTGGCCAAAAATTCATCGTCCTCCATTTCACCGTTCCACTGGCGATTGGTCACTTCAAACACCGCGCCCAAGCGGTTGCTCATCGTTTCATCCGGGCCAAACACGCGGAAGTTGCGGCGTTCCTCATTGTCAGCCATAACATCACGCACAAAGCCGCCCAAAACCAGCATATCCTGAGCCATCACGCTGCCGGGCACCTCAAACTTCACGGCGTATTCACGGAAGTCCGGCAGGGCCAAATCATGCAGCACGCCGCCGTTGGTCACCGGGTTTAAGCCCATACGACGATTGCCGGTGGGGGGCAGCTCTTTCAATTCAGGAATTAAATGGCCTTTTTCATCAAACAGCTCCTCCGGCCGATAGCTCTTCAGCCATTGCTCCAGCAAGGCCACGTTGTCCGGCGCTTCCTTGGTAACGGCAATCGGCACCTGATGCGCCCGGAAAGTGCCCTCAATGTTTTTGCCGGCAACTTCCTTGGGGCCGGTCCAGCCTTTGGGAGTTTTCAGCACCAGCATTGGCCAGATGGGCCGCCGGGTTTCACCAGCCGCCGCAGCCTGTTTGATAGCCTTAATATCCGCCACAGCCGCGTCCAAAGCCGCCGCCATCTTCTGGTGCATATCCGCCGGCTCGCTGCCCTCCACAAAATAGGGGTGCCAGCCGCAGCCCTTAAAGAAAGCTTCCAGCTCCTCGCGGGAAATGCGGGCAAAAATTGTCGGGTTGGCAATTTTGTAACCGTTCAGGTGCAAAATCGGCAACACCGTGCCGTCGGTGGCCGGATTAATCAGCTTGTTAGCCTGCCAAGCCGTGGCCAACGGGCCGGTTTCCGCCTCGCCGTCGCCCACCACCGTGGCCGCAATTAAATCAGGATTGTCCAACACCGCGCCAAAGGCGTGGGCCAAGGAATAGCCAAGCTCACCGCCCTCATTGATGGAACCGGGGGTTTCCGGGGCCACGTGGCTGGAAATGCCGCCGGGGAAAGAGAACTGCTTAAACAGCTTTTTCATACCGGCTTCATCCTGGGTGATGTCAGGATAAACCTCCGTGTAGGAACCCTCCAGCCAGGTTTGAGCCACCATCGCGTTGCCGCCGTGGCCGGGGCCGCTGATGTAAAGCATATTCAGGTCGTTTTCCTTAATCACGCGGTTTAAGTGGGTATAAATGAAGTTCTGGCCAGGCACCGTGCCCCAATGGCCCACCACATTTGGTTTAATATGCGCCAGCGTGAGGGGCTCTTTCAGCATCGGGTTGTCATAAAGATAAAGCTGGGCAGCAGCCAGATAATTGCTGGCGCGCCAGTAAGCGTCCATCTTTTTGAGCATTTCCTCGGAAAGAGGAGCTTGGTTTTTTGGTTCTGTTGTCATTTTTGTACCTCCTTCAGGCGAGCCTGCTGTGTTTGCAGACCCATTTATTAATTATATATAAGCAGGTGTTAAACTAAACCTAAAATATATTAACCATTGTTAGTTTGAGCATTGGCCTGGGCGCGGGCGGCAAAGTAGGCGTCCACACCGGCGGCAATCGCGTCCGCCAGCTTTTGCTGATAAGCCGGGTCAGTGATTTTAGCCCGCTCCTCGCTGTTACTCATAAAACCGATTTCCACCAGGCAGGCCGGCGCAGTGTTATGCGTCAGCACCACCAAGGAGGAGGTTTTCACGCCGCGGTCCTTAGCGCCGGTTGCGCTGATAACCGCCTTTTGAATATAACCGGCCAGCTCTGCGTCGTCAGAATCACTGGGCGCCGCATAGGTTTCAATACCATTAGCCGAAGGAATGTTGGCGGCCGAATTGCAGTGAACGCTCACAAACACCGGCGCGTCCGCCTGCACCGTGAGGGCCGCGCGATCCACCAGCGAAACATATTCATCCGTTTCCCGCGCCATAATCACTTCATATCCGGCGTTTTGCAAAGCCTCTTTCAGCTTCAGGGAAACTGCCAAATTAACGGCCTTTTCCTCAGTGCCGCCGCCGTTGGTGCCGGGGTCGGAACCGCCGTGGCCGGGGTCCACCACCACGCGGCGGAACAAATTGCCGTTTTCATCCAAACCAGGCGGCGGGATAACCTCCGGCAGAGTTTGCTGCGGCGGCTGCTCCTCATTCATATTATCGGAATTTATCACCGGCGGCGTAATATTAACAATCCGCCGGGCTTGGTCATAATTTACCGCGGCGGAAAGATTTTCCACCACAAAGCGCACCGGCACCATTGTGCGGGCCACGCCCTCGTAAGTCACCAAGGACACGCTAACATCGTCCGGCACCTGCACCGGCCGCCCATCCACCAGGGCGGTGCTGCTGCCAATCGTCAGCACAATGGTTTTGCTTCCCTGAGTAATCGTCACCGTGTTGGTGGCCTTCTCCCAGGCCACGCCGGCCTGCATTTGTTCGCTGATTACGCGCACTGGCACCAGCGTGCGGCCGGAAATCGCCACGCCAGGCACGTCGCTGGGCAAATATTGCCCACTCAAGGCCAAATTCACCGGCACCACGTTGGTACGGCGGTTGTTCTGGCTGGCCGCGTCCCAAAGCATCACCTGCAAACTGTCCGGCAAAGCAGGAAAGTCCCCGTCCAGGCCCGGCTTTGGTTCCGGCTCATCAGGCGGCTCCAGCTGCCCATTATTATTCTGTTCATTATCCGGCGTTTTATCCTGTTCATTATTTAACTGATTATCCGGCTCAGTGCTTGGCTTTTCCGCCGGGTCTTTGGTCGGTTCCTCCGGCTGCTCCTCGGTTTCCAAATGACCGGGAATAGGTTCGTAAACCTCATCGCCAGGATTAAGCGAGCCACCGTTTTGCTCCTGTTGATTGCCAGAGGAATTGGCCGAACCGCTGGAATTAGAGGAGTTAGCGCCGTTTCCCTCCTGACCAGAGGCGTAAATAGCATATATCTGGCTGGCCGCCTTATCCTCCTCCGAAGAAGCGTTGCCAGTATCGGCCCAGGCCAGCGCCGGCACACACCAAAGCGCCGCCACAGCCAGCAATAGCAACAACTTAACCTGCAAGTGTTTGGCTAAACATATCAATTAGTTTTTTACCTCCTATCACCCTAAAAAAACTCAGCTTCATTATATAGTTTAGCACAACGCCCTGTTTTTTGCAATAAGCTAAGCCATTAAAAAACCTTTTTAAAGCTATATCCGTATGAAAATTCAACATTTTTTCATACGGATATAAATTAATTTAGATAAGTTTTTCAAATTAAGCCTTACATACCCAAAAATTTTACATATTCCGGCACGCTCATCAGCGGCTTGGCCATTTCCGCCAAAGTGTTCTCGCAAACCTCGCCGGAGCTCGCCAGCTCAAAACCGGCTTGCTCCACCTGCCGCAAATATTCCTCAACCACCGGTTGCACCGCCGGGTTGGCCGTTTTCAGCAGCCGCCCGCAGTTACGGTAAATCTCCAAACAGGGGTTGCAGCATGAAAAAGCCGCTTTGATAATCGCAAAATTATTTTCTCCCGGAAAACCGCAGTTGGCAATCGCCACATATTTCTGCTGCCGCGGCTTAGCGTCGGCCATATCAAAGTTGCCGGCGTTTTCCTGAACCTGCGGGCTTTTCAGCGGCACCAAGCGGTCCACAAAATTTTTCAGCAGGCCGGTCACATTCCAGGAGTAAACCGGCGATGCCAAACACACCACGTCCGCCGCCTGATAGGCTTGCAAAAGTTCCGGCATATCGTCGGCCTGCACGCAGCGGCCCGGCGTTTTGAACCAGCAGGCAAAGCAACCCTGACATTGGCGAATTTGATATTCCGCCAGCTGATAGCAAGCCACCTCCGCGCCGGCCCGCTTGGCCCCTTGCAAAAAAGCCGTGATAATCCGATTGCTGGCGCTGTTGCGGCCGGCCGGGCTGCCGTTAAAAGCTGTAATCTGCATAAAAAAACCTCCTTTCATTTTCGCTTAACTTCTTGTCTAAGGCCAATTATACAGGCAGGCAGCGCAAAAAGCAACAAACGCTCCGTGGAGTTAAGCTAATCAGGAGGTATTAATTTATTTTCAATTCAATATTAAAGCATTAATGAAGCTGCACCAACCGCTGCACCGTTTCCAGCCGCTTGGCCCGGCCGTCGGCGTCAAATTCCAGCAGCAAGCCGTTCAACTGCGCCTCGCCGTCCTGCGCCACCAAAAAAGGCTGCGGACGACCAGTGAGATAACGCTCCACCACGCCCTCGGTTTCCACCCCCAGGATAGAATCCCTGGCCCCCGTCATCCCCACGTCCGTCAGGTAGGCCGTGCCGCGCGGCAGTAGGCGCGCGTCGTTGGTTTGCACGTGGGTGTGAGTCCCCCAAACCGCCGTCACCCGGCCATCCAGAAAGTTTGCCAAGGCCAGCTTTTCCGAAGTAGCCTCAGCGTGAAAATCCACCAAAATAACCGGCGTGTGCTGCCGAATTTCGGCCAGCAAAGCCTGCACCGTGCGAAAGGGGCAATCCAAGGCCGGCATATTCATATAAACCCGGCCCAGCAGATTAACCACGGCAATTTGCAGGCCGCCGCAATCGAAAAGCCGCCAGCCGCAGCCCGGCGTGCCCGGCGGCAGGTTGGCCGGCCGGCAAAGGCCCGCCTCCTGCTCCAGCAGGCCAACAACCTCGCGGTGGCCCCAAATATGATTGCCCAGCGTCACCGCGTCCACGCCCAGCTGGTGCAAAAAGGCATAGCCCCGGCGGCTAATCCCCTTGCCGCCGCTGATGTTTTCGCCGTTTACCACCGTAAAATCCACCTGGTGTTCCCATTGCAAATCCGCCAGAGTGCGCTCCAGGGCCTGTCGGCCACAGCGCCCCACCACGTCTCCGATAATCAACGCCTTACAGGTTTTTTCCATCGCCAGCCAGCCTCCTTAATCCGCCGCTTGCCCGCAACCCGTCAGATATTCCTCCAGCCAGGCCAAAAGCTCGTCGCGCCCCTCCTTGCCTGGCACGGAAAACGGCAGAATTTCCGCCTGCGGCGCTTGCAGAGTTTTGGCAATCAGGCTCAGCTGCCGGCCCCTGGCCCCCTTGCTGATTTTGTCCGCCTTGGTAGCCACCAGCCGGCAGTTGGCCCCAATGGACTGCAAAAATTGCCACATCTGCACATCAAGCTGGCTTGGCTCGTGCCGAATATCCACCAGCTGCAAAAACAGGTTGGGGCCCGGCCAGCTGCGCAGATATTCCTCAATCATCAACCGCCAGCTTTCCCGCGCATCCTTGGCCACCTTGGCATAGCCATAGCCGGGCAAATCCACCAAATACCAACGGCAAAGCGTCTCCTCCGCCAGAGCGGAATCCACCGCAAAAAAGTTGATGGTGCGGGTTTTGCCGGGCTGGCTGCTGGTGCGCGCCAAATTGCGCCGGTTCAGCAGCGCATTAATCAGAGAGCTTTTGCCCACGTTAGACCGCCCGCAAAAGCTGACCGCCGGCAACACCTCCGCCGGATATTGCTCCGTCCGCACGGCCGTCAACAAATATTGTGCCTGTTTAATCTTCATTATTACATTCTTTCATTATTTATATTATAATATATTACTATATTTTTTTATTATATTATTTCCAACATCGCCGCTTTTATTTAACGTAAAGCCACGTGCAACACATCCTGCAATGTTTCCGCCAAAACAAATTTCAGATTATCCCGCACCACCTGCGGCAGCTCCGCCAAATCGCGTTTGTTGCCTTTCGGGATAACCACTGTTTTCACACCGGCGCGCAGAGCGGCAATGGATTTTTCCTTGAGGCCGCCAATCGGCAGCACCCGGCCGCGCAAAGTAATCTCGCCGGTCATCGCCACATCGCGGCGCACCGGCCGCTCGCTAAAGGCGGAAGCCAAAGCGCAGGCCATCGTTACGCCGGCCGAGGGGCCGTCCTTGGGAATTGCTCCCTCCGGCACGTGAATATGCACATCCAGATTGCCAATGTCCTCCGGGATGTCAAACTGCTCGCCAATGGAACGCAGATAAGTCCAACCGGCCTGAGCGCTCTCTTTCATCACGTCGCCCAGCTGGCCGGTCAGCAGCAGATTACCCTTGCCCGGCAACAGCTGCGCCTCCACCGTTAAGGTGTCGCCGCCGGCCGCCGTCCAGGCCAGGCCGTTCACCACGCCCACCTGGTCTTCCTTATCCACCAAATCATAGTGATAGGGCGGCTCGCCCAGCAAATCTTTCAGATTGCGGCGGCTAACGTTCAGCTTATCCCACTGGCCGGCCACAATGCCTTTAACCACCTTGCGGCAGATTTTGGCCAGCTGACGCTCCAAACCGCGCACGCCAGCCTCCCGCGTGTAGGTGCGGATGATTTCCAGCAGCGCGTTTTCAGAAAGTTTCAGCTGGGCCTTTTTCAAGCCGTGCTCTTTCAACTGGCGCGGTATCAGGTGGCGCAAAGCGATTTGCATTTTTTCATCTTCAGTGTAGCTGTCCAGCCGCACAATCTCCATCCGATCCCACAGCGGTTCGGGAATGTCCGCCTCCACATTGGCGGTGGTGATAAACAACACCTGGGAAAGGTCAAAAGGCATTTCCAAATAATGGTCGCTAAAAGTGTTGTTCTGGGCCGGGTCCAAAACCTCCAGCATAGCGCTAGCCGGGTCGCCCCGAAAATCGCTGGCCATTTTGTCAATTTCATCCAGCAGGAAAAGAGGATTGGAGGTGCCGGCATTTTTCAGATATTGCATAATCCGGCCGGGCTGGCTGCCAATATAGGTGCGCCGGTGGCCGCGAATTTCCGCCTCATCATGCACGCCGCCCAGGGAGAGGCGCACATATTTGCGGTCAAGCGCTCTGGCAATGGAAGCCGCCAGTGAAGTTTTGCCAACGCCGGGCGGCCCCACCAGGCACAAAATCGGCCCTTTCAAGGAGTTCGTCAACTGGCGCACCGCCAAAAACTCCAAAATACGCTCCTTAACCTTGGTCAGGCCAAAGTGATCCTCATTGAGCACCGCCTCCGCCTTAGCCAAATCCAAATTATCCTCGGTGTACTCGCCCCAGGGCATATCCAGAACCCAGTCAATATAGTTTTCCACCACGTTGCCCTCGGCGGTTAGGGTTGGCATATGGCTCAGGCGGGCAAATTCCTTTTCCAAACGCTCCAGCACGTAATCCGGCAGCTTGCGCCCCTCCATCCGCTGGCGATATTCCTCAATCTCACTGCCGCGATCCTCGCCGTCGCCCAGCTCCCGGTTGATAGCGCGCAACTGCTCCCGCAGATAATATTCCCGCTGGTTTTTGTCAATTTGATTATGCACTCTGGTGCCGATTTTACGCTCCAGATCCAAAATCTCCGTTTCCTTGGCAATCATACCCAGCAGCATTTCCATCCGCTGCACCAGGTCAAACGCCTCCAACAGGCGTTGCCGTTCCTCCAGCGGCAAAAACAGATAACTGGCCACGGTGTCGGCCAATTCGCCGGGCTTCTCCAACCCATTGATGTGGTTGGCAGCCTCCGGCGGATATTTTTTATTTAGCGCGGCAAAAGCGGAAAAAGCCTCTTTCAGGCGGCGTTTCAAAGCCTCCAGCTTCAAAGCGCGGCGGCGGTTGGTTTCCGGCTCGTCGGGAAATTCGCGCACCACAGCCACGGAATATGGCTCCTGTTGGCTGTAATATTCCAGCTTGGCCCGGCACAGGCCCACAATCAGCAGGCGCACCGTGCCGCCGGGCAGCTTTAGCACCTGCTTAACGCTGGCAATGGTGCCAACGTCGTAAAGCTCCTCCTGCTCTGGGTCTTCCGACTGCACATCCTTTTGCATAGCAAAAAATATTTCCCGGCCGGTAAGCATCGCCTCGTCCAAAGCCTGGATACTTTTGGCCCGGCCCACATCCAAATGCACCGCTGAATACGGAAACACCAGCATACCGCGCAGCGGAATGGCCGGAAACTCCTCGCAGCCCGGCGGCAGCCCCTCCAGAGCGTCCAGCTCAGCAAAGGCCTCCTGAGGCTCCGAGTTAGCCAAATCCAGCAAATCCTCCGGTTCCCAGTCATTTATGTTCTTAGTATCCGGCATAAGTTACCCTCTTTCTCATCCAAAAAAAATACACAAATCTAGTTGCCAAAAGAGGATAACCTTGTGCAGTTATCCTCTAAAGAGCATTTTTAAACTAGCCTAACCTCAAGCGCTGGTTTTGTGGTCGTCTGCCTGGCCCTTGGTGATCAGCAACGGTTGGCGGTTTTTCAGAGTTTCCAACGTCACCACGCACTCGCCCACGTCCTCACGGGAGGGCAGATCAAACATTGTGTCCAGCATCATTTCCTCAAAGATGGCGCGCAGGCCACGAGCGCCGGTTTTGCGGGCCAACGCTTCCTCAGCCACACCCTCAATAGCCTCCCGCTTAAAGGAAAGATCCACGCCGTCCATCTCAAACAGCTTTTGATATTGCTTAATCAGAGCGTTCTTAGGCTCCGTCAACACCTGCACCAAAGCGTTTTTGTCCAACGCGTCCAGTGTTACCATAATCGGCAGGCGGCCAACAAATTCCGGAATAAGCCCAAACTTCAGCAAATCCTCCGGCAGAGCCTTAGCCAGCAGGGCGTTGTTTTCCTCCTGGTTTTTGACAATCTCCGCGCCAAAGCCCATTGTTTTGGTGCTCACCCGCTGCTTAATGATATTTTCAATGCCGCAAAAAGCGCCGCCGCAGATAAACAGAATATCCGTGGTGTCAATTTGCAGCAATTCCTGGTGCGGATGCTTGCGCCCACCTTGCGGCGGCACATTGGCCACAGTGCCCTCCAGAATTTTCAACAGCGTTTGCTGCACGCCCTCGCCGGAAACATCACGGGTGATAGACATATTTTCGCCTTTGCGGGCGATTTTGTCAATCTCGTCAATGTAAACAATGCCGCGTTGGGCGCGTTCAATATCATAATCCGCCGCCTGAATCAGCTTCAGCAGAATGTTCTCCACATCCTCGCCAACATAGCCGGCCTCAGTTAACGAGGTGGCGTCGGCCACGGCAAAAGGCACGTTCAAAATTTTAGCCAGAGTTTCCGCCAGCAACGTTTTGCCGCTGCCGGTGGGCCCCAGCATCAGGATGTTGCTTTTTTGCAGCTCCACCCCGTCGCTCAGATTGCCGGAGCGCACCCGTTTATAATGATTGTAAACGGAAACGGAAAGCACCCGTTTGGCTCGCTCCTGGCCAATCACATAATCATCCAGGGCCGCTTTAATTTCCCGCGGCTTAGGAATTTCGCCAAAGACCTCTTCGGCCAGCTCTGCATCACTGCGCAGAATATCCTCCTCGATAATCTCCGAGCAAAGCTCAATACATTCATTGCAAATGCAAACCCCCGGCCCGGCAATCAGCTTGCGCACCTGGTCCTGGGTTTTGCCGCAAAAAGAACATTGAATATTTTCCCTGTCAGTGGGCCTTTTTGGCATTTCACACTCTCCTCAATGACGTTCCATAATTTCATCAACCAGGCCGTATTGTTTTGCGGCCTCTGCATTCATAAAGAAATCGCGCTCAGTGTCGGCGCAAACTTTCTCATAAGGCTGCCCGGTGCGCTCCGCCAGCGTGTGATTAAGCTTTTCCTTAATCTGCTGCAAACGCTTGGCGTGGATTTCAATATCCGTCACCTGGCCTTGCGTGCCGCCCAACGGCTGATGAATCATAATCTCACTGTTGGGAAGCGCAAACCGCTTGCCGATTTTGCCGGCCGCCAGCAGAAAAGCCCCCATAGAGGCCGCCATACCAATACAAATGGTGCTGACGTCAGGCTTAACGTACTGCATAGTATCAAAAATGGCCATACCGGCCGTCACAGAGCCGCCTGGGCTGTTGATATAAAGATGAATATCTTTGTCCGGATCCTCTGATTCCAAAAACAGGAGCTGAGCAATCACCAGGTTGGCAATGTCGTCGTTAACCTGCCCGCCTAAAAAAACCACTCTGTCCTTCAGCAGGCGCGAATATATATCATAAGAACGCTCGCCCCGGCTGGTTTGCTCCACCACGATTGGTACCATCATACTCATTTTTTCCTCTCCCTGCCTAAAGTCTTAGCGATTGCAAGCTTGGCTTTTAATCGTTACTTTGCTTACAATATTATGCGCGGGCCTGCCTGATTTATACGGTAAAATTTTCTACTTAATAACCGCGTTTTCGTTAATCAGCTCAATGGCTTTCAGCATCTTAATGTTATATTCAAAGAATTGCAGGCGGCCGTTGTCCGCAAAGGTGGCCTTAACCTCCTCCAGCGGCTTGTTGTAGCTATCAGCAATTTCCTGCATCTGTTTATCCAAATCTTCCTGCTCAGCCTGAATATCCTCAGCCTTAACAATGGCCTCCAGCACCAAATCCTGCTTAACAGCTTCCTCGGCCCGGTCCTGCTGGGCGGCGCGCCACTCGGCGCGGGTGGATTTGGTCAGCTGGAAAAAGCGCTCCAAAGTCAGGCCCTGATATTGCAGCTGGCCCTCAAACTCCTGCAACATCTGATCCAGGCGGTCGTCAATCATAATAGAAGGCACATCCATCTCCGCATTGGCCACAACCTGTTCCAAGGCTTTGTTCTGAGCGTTCTGAGTAGCCATAGCCTCCGCCTTTTCATTCAGCTCCTCACGCAGCTTTTCCCGCAGCTCGGCCACGGTGTCGCAATCCTCGCGCATATCTTTCACAAAATCATCGTCCACCGGCGGCAATTCGCGGCGGCGAGCCTCATGCACCAGCACCTTGAAAACGGCCGGCTTGCCTGCCAAATCATCGCTGTGGTAATCCTCCGGGAAAGTAACGTTCACATCCACGGAATCGCCGGTTTTCACGCCAACCAGCTGATCCTCAAAACCGGGGATGAAAGTGTTGCTGCCCAAAGTGAGGGAATATTTTTCCCCTTTGCCGCCCTCAAAGGCCACGCCGTCGATAAAGCCCTCAAAGTCGATAATCGCGGTGTCGCCGCTTTCCATTGCAGTGCCCGCCGGCAAATCTATGATATGCGCAATGCGCTCCTGCATATGCTTAATTTCATTGTCAATATCCTCTTCGGTGGGCACGTAAAGCTCTTTTTCCACCTCAACACCCTTATATTTGCCTAATTTCACCTCAGGCTTCACCGTCACCTTAAAGGTAAGCTTAACTTCCTGGCCGCGGGCCAGCTGCTGCACGTCAACGTGCGGGCGGTCAACCGGGAAAATATCCGTCTGGTTGATAGCCTCAATATACATCGGCTGCAACATCTCGTCCAAAGCCTCTTGCAACAAAGCTTGCTCGCCAATGTAGCCCTCCAACATTTTGGCCGGCACCTTGCCGGGACGGAAACCGGGAATTTTAACTTCCTTGGCCGCCTTGCGCAGCACGGTGGTAATGGCCTGCTCCAAATCAGCAGCGGCCGCAGTAATTTCCATTGTCAGTTCATTGCCCTCGCGGTTCAGAACCTTTGCATTTACTTCCATTATAAAATGCTCCTCCAATCAATCTGTGTGGCCGAAAATCAGGCCAATTAATAAATATTCCACGTCGGGTGGATTAAATCCTGCAAATTTTAGACGATTATATTTAAAAGCGCCCAAACCGGCGGCCTAAACGTATATCTCCGCCGTGCGCCCCAGCTCCTCGGCGTGCTCCGCCAGCAGAGGCCGCACGCAATCCGCCAAAAATTCCTCCGTTTGCTGCGGAGCCCGGCCCACATAATTTTCCGGGCGCAACAACTGCTGCAAGGAAGCTAAATCGGTGCCAAAAGCCGGGTCGGCCGCAATCAGCTCCAGCAGGTTGTTGTCCAAACCGTCCGCTTTCACCCTTTGGGCCGCCTGCATAGAATACTGACGGATTTTTTCATGCAGCTCCTGCCGGTCGCCGCCGGCTTTCACCGCGTCCATCAAAATGTTTTCGGTAGCCATAAAAGGCAATTCAGCCAGCAAGCGTTTTTCAATCACCTTGGGATAAACCACCAGGCCGTCGCTGATATTCAAATACAGCTCCAAAATCGCGTCGGCCGCCAAAAAGGCCTCCGGCACGCTCAGCCGCTTGTTGGCGGAATCATCCAGGGTGCGTTCAAACCACTGGCCGGCGGCCGTCACCGCCGGATTGAGCGCGTCAATCATCAGATAACGAGCCAGAGCCGCCATCCGCTCAGAGCGCATGGGGTTACGCTTGTATGCCATTGCGGACGAGCCAATCTGGTTCTTCTCAAAAGGCTCCTCCATCTCTTTCAGGTGCTGCAACAAGCGCAGGTCATTGGAAAATTTGTGCGCGCTTTGGGCAATGCCGGAAAGCACGTTCAGCACCATAGAATCCAGCTTGCGGGAGTAAGTTTGGCCGGAAACTGCAAAGCACTCGGCAAAGCCCAGCTTGGCGGCAATGCGCCGGTCGGCCTCCTTAACCTTGGCGTGATCGCCCTCAAACAGCTCCAAAAAGCTGGCCTGCGTGCCCGTGGTGCCCTTGGAGCCCAAAAGCGGCATATGAGCCAGCCGGTGCTCCAGCTCCGCCAAATCCAACAGCAAATCCTGAATCCACAGGCAGGCCCGCTTGCCCACGGTGGTGGGCTGGGCCGGCTGAAAATGGGTGAAGCCAAGGGTTGGCAAATCCCGATATTTTTCCGCAAAATCGGCCAGGCGGCTAATCACATTCAGCAGTTTGGTTTTCAGCAAACGCAGCGCGTCCCGCATAATGATTACGTCGGTGTTATCGCCCACATAGCAGCTGGTTGCGCCCAGGTGAATAATGCCGCGGGCCGTGGGGCAGCAATCGCCATAGGTATGCACATGGGCCATCACATCATGGCGCAGCTTTTTCTCATAAGCGGCGGCGGCGGCGTAGTCAATATCCTCCGCGTGCGCTTTCAGCTCCGCCAGCTGTTCGTCAGTAATCGGCAAGCCCAGCTCCTGCTCGGTTTCCGCCAGCACAATCCACAGCTTGCGCCAGGTGCGGAATTTGTTGTCCGGCGAGAAGATGAACTGCATTTCCTTGCTGGCATAGCGACTGGACAATGGACTGGTATAGTTATCGTTACTCATATTATTATCCTCATTAAAAATATATCATTAAATATATATCATTGACAGCTAAGCAAGAAGTTCTAAAGTTTCAATCTTCTTGCAACCTCCTGGTAAGCCTCAACCTCGCCGCCTAAATCTCTACGGAAACGGTCTTTGTCCAGCTTCTCATTGGTGTCAGCGTCCCACAGGCGGCAGGTGTCCGGGGAAATCTCGTCCGCCAGAATAATCGTGCCGTCGTCCAAACGGCCACACTCAATTTTGAAGTCCACCAGGCGGATGTTCACCGCCGCAAAAATCTTAATCAGCTCCGCGTTCACCTTAAAAGCCAAATCGGCAATGGTGGCCAGTTCCTCGTCAGTGGCCAGCTCCAGCGCGGTAATCTGGTAATTGTTAATCATCGGGTCGTCCAAATCGTCATTCTTGTAGCAAAATTCCAAGGTGGGGTTCTTCAGCTGCCGGCCCTCCTCCACGCCAAAGCGTTTGGCAAAGCTGCCGGCGGTGACGTTGCGCACAATCACCTCCAGCGGCACGATTTTGACCCTCTTCACCAGAGTTTCCCGGTCGGAAAGCTGCTCAATATAATGGGTGGGAATTCCGGCCTGCTCCAACTGCTGCATAATCTTGTTGGACATTTTGTTGTTCACAATGCCTTTTTCGCTGATGCTGCCCTTTTTAGCGCCGTTAAAAGCCGTAGCGTCGTCTTTATACTGCACCATATAAACGTCCTTGTCAGCGGTTTTGAAAACCTTTTTCGCCTTGCCCTCGTATAACTGTTCTAAAATTTCCATTATTTTTAATCCTCCAATTATATATCCTTTTGTTTTAAGCAGTCTGTCGGCTAGTCCAGCTTCTCACGCAGTTTGGCGTTCACCTTGCCCGCGTCCGCCTTGCCTTTGCTGGCTTTCATAATCTGACCCACCAGGAAGCCCAACGCGGCCTTTTTGCCGCCCTGATAATCGGCCACCGATTTAGGATTGGCAGCGATAACCTCGTCAATCATCGCATCCAGCGCGCCGTCGTCGCTGACCATCTCCAGCCCGTTTTCCTTAACGTAGGCCACCGGGTCGATATTATCCGCATAAATCAGTTCAAAAACGGCTTTGGCGGTTGTTTTATTGATGGTGCCGGCAGCCACCAGCTTCAGCAGCTCGGCCAGATTTTTCGGTTCAAACGTCAAATCCGCCGCTTCCTTGCCCTCGGCGTTCAGCAAACGCAAGCAATCGCCAATCAGCAGGTTGGCCGCCTCCTTGGGGGCCGCGCCCAACTGCACAGCGCTTTCAAAAATCTCCGCCAGCTTGCGGTAACGGGTCAGCTGGGCCGCGTCATAATCAGAAAGCTTGTAATCCGCCACATAGCGGGCCTGCTTTTGGTCAGGCAGCTCTGGAATAGTGCCGCGAATTTCCTCCAGCCATTCGTCGCTGATGTTGATGGGGGCCAAATCCGGCTCCGGGAAATAGCGATAATCGTGGGCGTTCTCTTTGCTGCGCATCGCGTAGCCCACGCCGCGCTCGTCGTCCCAGCGGCGGGTTTCCTGCAAAACCTGGCCGCCGTCCTCCAGCAGCTCAATCTGCCGGAAAATCTCATATTCAATGGCCCGGGCAATGGCCTTAAAGGAATTCATATTTTTAGTTTCGGTGCGCGTGCCCAGCTCCGCATCGCCCACGCGGCGCACGGAAAGGTTCACGTCCGCCCGCATAGAGCCCTCCTGCATTTTACAATCGGAAACATTCAGATATTCCAGGGTGGATTTCAGCTTTTCCAGATAAGCCAGCACATCATCGGCGCAGGTCATATCCGGCTCGCTAACAATTTCCAGCAAGGGCACGCCGCAACGGTTAAAATCAATCAGCGTGCTACCGCTTTGGGCCTCGTGGTTCAGCTTGCCGGCGTCCTCCTCCATATGGATTTCGTGAATACGCACCTTTTTAGCGCCCTCCGCCGTGGCAATCTCCAGATACCCGTTGCGGCAAATGGGCAGATACAGCTGCGAGGTTTGGAACGCTTTGGGCAAATCCGGGTAAAAGTAATTTTTGCGGTCAAACTTGCATTTTTGGGTGATGGTGCAGTTGGTGGCCAAGCCCACGGCCACGGCCCGTTGCAAAACGCCTTTGTTCAGCACCGGCAACACGCCCGGCATACCGGAGCAAACCGGGCAAACGTGGGTGTTGGGAGCCGCGCCAAACTCTGTGGAGCAGTTGCAGAAAATTTTGGTGGCGGTGTTCAGCTCCACATGCACCTCCAAGCCGATAACCACCTCATAGCCTGTGTTTTTATAGCCTGACATTATTCCGCCTCCTTCAAAACCGGCCGTTTAGCGTGCCAGTCCGTGTGCATTTGATAAGCCTGGGCCAGGTTTACCAGCCCTTCCTCCGCAAAATTGCGGCCCAAAAGCTGCATACCAATGGGCAAGCCCGCCGCCGAAAAACCGCAGGGCAGAGAAACCGCCGGAATCCCCACCAGATTTACGGAAACTGTGTAAATATCGGAAAGATACATCGCCAGCGGATCGGAAAGGCTCTCGTTCAGCTTGGGCGCGGTGGTGGGGGCCACGGGGCTGACAATCGCGTCATATTCCGCAAAGGCTTTGTCAAATTTCTGTTTAATCAAAGCCCGCACTTTCAGGGCTTTCTGGTAATATGCGTCATAGTAGCCGGAACTGAGGGCAAAGGTGCCCAGCATAATCCGGCGTTTAACCTCCGGGCCAAAGCCCTGGCTGCGCGCCGTCAGATACAAATCTTCCAAATCGGCAAAGCTTTCCGGGTGATAACCGTATTTAATACCGTCATAGCGGGAAAGGTTGGAGCTGGCCTCCGCGCAAGCGATGATATAATAGGCCGGCACGGCGTACTCAATCATCGGCATTTCAAACTCCACAATCTCCGCGCCCAGGGCCGCCAGCTGCTCGCAGGCCGCCCGCACGGCCTGTTCAATCTCAGGGTCCAGGCCCTCGCCCAGATAGTTTTTGGGCAGGCCCAACTTTTTGCCGCGCAAATCGTCGTTTTGCAAAGCATTGGTGAAATCGAAGCTAAGCCCCTGGGTAGAGGTGCTATCCTTTTCATCGTAGCCGGCAATCACCTGCAACAGGTTGGCACAATCCTCCACGGTGTAGGCCATCGGCCCAATTTGGTCTAAAGATGAGCCGTAAGCCAGCAAGCCATAGCGGGAAACCGCGCCGTAAGTCGGCTTAATGCCAGTCAAGCCGCAATAAGCGCAAGGCTGGCGAATAGAGCCGCCGGTATCGGAGCCCAAAGCCAGCGGAGCCTCCCCCGCCGCCACCGCCGCCGCCGAACCGCCGCTGCTGCCGCCAGGCACGTGGCCGGCGTTCCAGGGGTTTTTAGTGGCCCCGGTGTAGGAAGTTTCCGTGGTGCTGCCCATGGCAAACTCATCCATATTAGTTTTGCCCAGAATAATCGCCCCGGCCGCCTGTAGCTTTTGCACCACCGTGGCATCGTAAGGCGAGATAAAGCCCTCCAAAATTTTGGAGCTGCAAGTGGTGGTCATCTCCTGCGTGGCCAGGTTGTCCTTAATCGCCACCGGAACCCCTGCCAGAGGCCCGGCAATTTCCCCGGCCGCCAGTTTGGCGTCCACCGCCGCGGCCTGCTCGGCCGCCTTTTCATTTAAGGTGTTATAACAATGATAAACGCCGTCATATTTGGCAATTTGCGCCAGATAAGCCTCGGTTTGCGCCTGAGCCGTGGTTTGGCCGTCAATGCAAGCCTGGCGCAAAGCGGCGGCTGTTTCATACTGTATCAATCAAAGCCCTCCTTTAATTTAATTAACCTACTCAACTGTTTGGGGCACCTTGAAGCAGCCCTCTTCCGCCGCCAGGGCGTTTTGCAGGATTTTTTCCCGCGCAAAGCTGGGTTGGGCCACATCCTCGCGGAACACGTTTTCCACCCCGGAAACGTGGGTGAGCGGCTCCACCTCGTTGGTGGGCAAGCTGTTCAAAATATCCATATATTGCAGCACCTTGCTTAAATCCTGCTGCATAAGTTCTTTTTCCGGCTCGGTTAGGCGCAGCTTGCTTAGCTCCGCCACATATTCCACCATTTTTCTATCAATTTCCATAGCATACCTCCGTCTGCCATTTTCTCTGCCTTTAGCAGATAATAATACTATTTTATTCTAGCATACAATAACAAATTTTTCAATAATTATTTGTTCATTCAACTTCATTATATATAAAAAAACAGACTCGCCGCTTAATTTAAGAGGAAAGTCTGTTTTTTACTTAATTCATCACAATATTTCATCATCAGGAACAAACTAACAGTTTGATTTTTTATTGAGCAAGTAATTCAATTTCTTGCTGCTTTTTTTCTATATAATTAAAGCACGATATAAGGTTTAATTCATTATCAAAACCTAACCTAACTGCAATAAGTTGCGCAATCCACAAACAATATAAAACACCCTGGACACTTTTGCTTGTTTCATAATCAATCTCTACATCTGCCAACGCTTCTATGTTAAATCTATGATTAAAAAACATACTATCTATAACAGGTTCAACTAAAGCTAGTTGTTCGTAAATTATTTTTAATGATTTTAAGGTAGCTATTATTTGTTCGTCAAACTCACATAACTCGTTATTGTTTTTTTCACTAAAGCGTTTTTGTAATCTCTTAATAGTTTTATCTATATTATGTTTTACTATTTCCAAATTTTCTTCATTCATTTTTTACATCCTTTTTTGTTTTGCAGACCTTTAGCACAATTATAGCCTATTTATGTGCTAAAGTCAAGCAAAAAGTATTAAAGATAAGCACAAAAGGAATGATTACAAGATTGAAAATATATGATTTCAACGGCAAAAAGAATATCGCTGGCGAACGAATTAGGAAAGAGCGTAAAAGACAAAAACTTTCACAAACAGATTTAGCCGCCAAAATGCAAGTTGCTGGCATTATCATTGAAAGAGAAAGTATTAGCCGCATTGAAATCGGCACCAGATTTATCCCCGACTATGAACTTCCGGTTTTTGCCAAAGTTCTTGGCGTTTCAGTGTATTGGCTACTAGGCTTGACGGACAACCCAAACGAATAAAAAAGATAAAGCAAAAGCGCACCGTTAAGCTACAGTGCGCTTTTTTATTCAGCTGTTTAATTCAGCATTTTTGCATACTTTTTTCTATCCTCTTCAGGGATTTTCAACATCTCCATAGCCCGCTCCGCTGGCCAGTTGGTGCTTTCCATCAAATTTTTAACGGCAAAAAGCATTGCCTCAGCCTTGCCCTGGGCCATTCCCTGAGCAACACCCTGCATTCGTCCGCTTTCCTTAACGCCTTGGCTTAAATTACACATTTCCGACACCTCCTGTTCCAAATCTTGTGTCGCTTTAATAGCAAAATCATCACACAAAATCCGCCACTTTTCCGCCTGGCTTTTTTTGCATTGAAAACAACACGTTCAACATTTTCAAGATACCCTGATAGTTTTCGCCGTCCTCAGCGCCCAAACAAATTCTGACCACTGAAAGTAAATCGTAATTTGTTCGGGACTCTCTGGCCAAACCTACCAGATTTTCCTCCTGCAAATAATAACGGCTAATCGTATTTTTAAACTTTTTAGGCGGATTCATACAAATCCAAATGGAGTAAACCTTTTTCAGCTGGCCGTATTGCGAATGCGTAAATTCTCGGCCATATTGAGCGGAAAGCAGGCGGCTGCAATAATACACGCCGCGCTGCAACAAAGAATAGCCTGGGTTCCAGGCATTCTGCGCCTCCAAATTGATTATTAGATGAACTCGCTCCTGGGAGTTCGGCAACAGTGATTGAAAAAGAACATCATAGCTGACTGCGCCCTCCTCAGGCGAGGTATCGTTACTGCTCAAACCCTGAATAAGCGGCAGCACCGGCGCATCTGCCACCTGCGGCTTTCCCTCAATATATTTTTCGGCAATCTCATCCGGTTCACAATCCTGATATTCCGCCAGGCAGCCCTGCATAATCCTAGCCAAAATGGCCTTATGCGAAAGCACCCTTTTGCAGACCGCGTCATATCTGGCTTCAAAATCTTGTTCCAATTCCCGCTCCGCCACCAAATCACCCTCTTATACCTTTATTCTAACACAGTTTAAGCTTTTTTTCAAGATACCGTAGCAGTAAAATTGGCCTATCCGCCCTCACAAATGCCGCAAATTCTGCCGATAGCCCTGCAATTCCTCCTCGCTAAAATCAGCAATAATCTCATCCAAAACCGCCAGCAGCCGCTCCTTATCCCCCGGCAGATTACCGGCAAACGGCACGGCGTTGGAAGCGCCAAGCGCGCCGAACCAAACCGGCCCCTGCAATGCCTGCACCAGCGTTTTCAACTCCTGATACTTTTCAATTTCCGTTTCCGGTTGCCAAGCGCCATTCTGTATTTCCTGGTAAAGCTCCGAATTGGGGTAAATTGTCAGCATACTAGCTCCAATGCGCCGTGGGTGCAGCTGATTGCAAACCGCCGCCGTCGCCTTTGCGCTCGCCTGGCCCCGGCCGTGGCCGGAAATACCAGTCAAGTAAAAAAAGTTATAGCCTATGCCGGCCGCCTCCAAACGTTGGCATTGTTCCACAATATCCGCCGCCTGATAGCCCTTGCGCATAAAAGCCAATGCCACATCGTCGCCGGTTTCCACGCCCAGCGTCAGCCCGTCAAAGCCGGCTGCTCGCAGCTGGGCCAGCTCCTGCTCCGTTTTCAACGCCACATCCGTCACCCTGGCAAAGCAGCCAATGCTGGCAATTTCTGGAAAAGTCCGTGCAATCATTCCGGCAATCTCCAGCAAACGTTCCGCTTTCAGCACAAAAGGATTAGCACCGGTTAAAAACACTCTGGCCGGGCCGGAATTCGGCCAAAGCTTAAACAAGCCGCGGGCCTGCTGCTGTTTGAAAATCGCTCTGGCCTCCAGCAAATCATTTTCAACGTCCGCCAGCGGCGACATCCTAAACTTAAACGGCAGCTCCGCGTAAAGCGTACAAAACTTGCATTTGTGGTGCGTGCAACCGGCCGTAACCTCCAACAAAAGCGAATCCGCCTCATAAGGCGGCCGCCAAATCGTTCCTGTGTAGTGCATAAAATCGCCTCCTTAGCTTTTCTGCTTACAGCATAACGCTTTGGACGCATTTATACAAGTACTGTCTTTTTTTAGCAGTAGTACTATTTTTAATACTAACGGCTCCTAAAGGCATTGCATTTAAGCAAGGCTTGTTTTATAATATCATTGAGCTTAATCAAGAGGTGAATTAAAATGGCGGATAACAAATTCAACAGCGAGCAGGCCCTGGCCCGCTGCGAACCGATGAGCAAATTGCAAGCCGTTATTGGCGGCAAATGGAAGATACTGATTTTGTGGTACGTCGCCCATTATCGGGTGCAACGCTTCAGTCAGCTGAAACGCCGGCTGACCGGCGTTACACAGTCCACGCTGACCAAACAACTGCGCGAGCTGGAAGCGGACGGCTTTCTGCACCGAGAGATTTACCAGGAAATTCCGCCGCGGGTGGAATATTCCCTGACGGAATTTGGCCAAAGCTTTGTGCCCGTGCTGGAGGCAATGCTCAGCTGGAGTGAAAAGCAACTCTGCCCGGACTTTGTTAATCCTTATCAAAGCGACAATTAATATAAGTAAGGCGCGCCGAAAACCAAACGGCGCGCCTTACTTATATTTAGTTATTCTCAATCCGGCGCAACAGCCGCACCTTGTAAACGTAAGCTAAAATTCCGGCCGGCAACCAAAAGGCGGCAAACCACAAACAGCCCTCTGCAAACGGGGCCACAATGGCATAATCCGCGTCTTTCATAATAATATCCCGCAATGGGTTGGCGTAATAGTAAAGCGGCCAAATGTGCGTCGCCACCGCCTTAAACGCCTCCGGCATCATATATTCCGGCCAGGCATAACCGCAACTTAAAAAGGTGGGAATGGTCAGAAACATATTGAACATAGTGCAATCGGCCGTGTCGTCAAAAACAGCGGAAATTAGCAATCCCATCCCACAAACCGCCAGCACAAACGGCACATGCACCAGCAAAATCAGGCCGGCGCTGCCATTGACGGGGTAATTGAAAACCTTGCTCAACGCAAGCAGGCAGATAAACAGGCCCAGCGTGCCGGCCAAAGCAAAGCTGCCCAGGCGGGCGGCCACCTCCGCAAAGGCCCTGCGCCAACCAGGGCCGCTGCAAAGCAGCTGCTTTTTTTCAATCAGATACGGAGTGGCCGCCGCCAGCAGCGTTTGTTGCACAAAAACCGCCAGCAAACCGGGAAACAAAAAGTAGAGATAACCATAAGTTGGATTGTACAGACCGCGGTCAACCACGCTGAGGCTCAGCACATTTTTGGCCGCCTGCTCCGGCAACATCCCGCCCGCCTGCAACAGCTTCAGGCGAATGCCCGCATTCATAGTGCCGCTGATATTGCTGACCGCCTGCATAATGGTTGACATATTCATAAAATTGCTGGAATCCTGCATCACCAGCACTTCCGCGCCGCTACGGCTTTGCAAATCGGCGCCAAAGCCATCAGGCACAATCACCGCGCCCAAGGCCTCGCCGGACAGCATAGCCTCCTCAAGCTGAGCCATTGAGGAAACACTCTCATAAATATTCAAATAAGGATATTCCACAAAGTAATCCACCAGTTGGCGAGATTCATTGGAGCCGTCCATATCGTAAATAAGCACCGGCACGTCTGTGTTGGAAACCGGACTGAACGCGCCGCCAAAAAGCAGGGTGAAAAACAGCGGTATCAATGTTAATATAGCATAAGGCTTAATCTGGGCAAACCAATGAAAAAATTTGCTCCGCTCCTCTTTAACCTCCTCCTGACTTTGCAGGCCAAGCTTTTTCATAAGGCCGCCTCCTTTCCCAGTTTCTTATCCCGGTTCCGTTTTTGCAGCCAGCCCAGCAGCAGCTTAATCAGCAGCAGCAGCAAAATTTCCACCAGCGCGTATTTAGCCAAAAAAACCAAATGCGGCATAATATGATGCACTTCTAAAGGCTTTAAGCAAAGCGACCGTATATCAGAGCCTAAATAGGTGTACGGCAAAAACTGAGCAAAGGACTGATATGCCTCCGGCATCGCGGTAAGCGGATAGGTATAACCACCCAGCACGCTGGTGGGCAAAACGCAAATCGCCGCCAGCTGCACCGCAAAAACCCTCTCCGGCACCAAGCTGCCCACAATATACCCCATACAAGTGATTGTTATGGCGTAAATCAGCAAAAGCAGCACGCCGCCCAACACCGTGCCCCGATAAGGCAACCCAAAGCAGATAAACTGCACGCCCAAGCAAAGCATCATCCCTAAGGCCGCCAGCAAAGACCAGAAAATAATATTTTGGATATGCCGGCCAAAATCCCGAACATAAAGCTTGCGGCTTTCATAGCCTCTGGCCGCCCCCATCATCACAATGCCCACCTGCAAAATGGCCAGCAGCATGCCCGGCAAAAGGTAATAGCGGAAGCTTTTGGTGGGGTTGAACATATTATGATAGGTCACGTTAATTGGCAAAACCTGACCCATCAACTCCGTTGGCAACACGCCCAGCTTGCCGGCAAAAATCTTTTGCAGATACGCGCCGTTCATATTCAGCATAATCTCGCTCAAAGTCAGCTTGGCCACCGAAACCACCGCCAGCTGCGAGCCGTCGTAAAGCAGCAGAATATCCGGCGATTTACCGGCCAGCAGGTCTTTGTAAAAATCCGCCGGAATAATCATACCAGCCAGGGCCTGCCCCTCCTGAATTAAACGCTCCGCCTGCTCCGACGTTTCCGCCCACAGGGAAACGTCAAAATAGGCCGTTTGGTCCACGTAATTTATAAAATCATAGCTGAATTGAGATTTATCGCCGTTTACCACCACCGTCGGGATATGCACAGGCGAATCATCGTGCATTTCATAGCCCAACGCCAGGCCAACCACCACCGGCACCAAAGCGTAAACCAGCACGGACATAGTTAAATAGGGATGGCGTTTTTTAAAGCGATAAAACCAGGCAATCAAATGGCTCATTCCACTTCGCCCCTTTTTTATTCATCCTGCGCGCCCGGCGTCAAATCTGCTTGGCTAAAATCAACAACAGCCGTCATCCCGGCGTACAGGGGTTCCGTCATATCGTCCAGCCGAATTTTCACCGCATAGGAAAGCACGTCAAAGGAACCGTTTTCATTGGTGGCCTTTTTAACGGCAAAATCCGGGTTTTTGCTGACGTTCACCACCGTGCCGTGGAAGCTCTGCTCCGCATAGGCCGGGAAGCTTAGCGTCACCTGCTGGCCCTGCCGCACCAGCGAAAGAGAGGTTTCCAGCACGTTCACTTCCACCCAGGCTTCCGCCTCCGCCCGCAGGCTGACCAGCGACATGCCGGTGGAGATAAGCTCGCCCTTTTCCACGTTGACGGCTGTCACCACGCCGTCGCAAGGAGCGGTAATCACCGCGTGGCGCAGATATGTATTCGCTTCATTCACCGCAGCCTCAGCCTGCTTCACCGTGGCCTGATATTGCTGCACCGCACCCTGGGCCTGCGCAATATCCTCCGGCCGGGCGCCGTTCAGCGCAGTTTCATAAACCGCTTTGGCGGCCAGATACTTCGCTTCAATGCCCTCAAAATCACTGGCCGAAACCGCACCGTCGGCGTAAAGCGGCTTCATTCGCTCATAGGTGCTGGCGGCGTAATCATAGGCCGCCTTGGCCTGCGCAACATCCTCCGGCCGGGCGCCGTTCTGCGCCTTGCTCAGCACCGCCTGAGCCTGCGCCAAACCGGCCTTGGCCTGCCCCAAAGCCGCTTCAGCCTCCCGCACCTTGGCCTGCACAATATCCGGCTCAATTTGCAGCAGCACGTCGCCCTCCTTAACGCTGTCGCCCTCCGCAACGTTCACCGCCTCAATGTAGCCGTCCAACATCGAATTCAAATCAATTTCCGTCATCTTAACGTTGCCCTGCATCACCGCCGGGTTGTTTCGTTCCACCTCCCGGTTGGCGTTATACCAGCTGAAAAGCGCCGCCGCCAAAACAATGGCCGCCGCCACCAACGCTATTTTGATAACCAAGGATTTACCGTTTACCTGAGCTTCCGTATTCATAAATCTTACCCCTTTCCAATCAGTAGCAAAAATAAAATATTTTTAAGCTTAGTTAATTTTTTGACTAGGCTTTTTAAGTAACCCTCTATAATAAAATTTTATGCAAAATACGAAATTTTCCAAGCGACAACCAAGCCTGTTTGTCGCAAAACCAGACAATTTTCCTTGTTTGTCTAACAGAATTTAATATTCGCTTAATATGCCAGGCCAATTTAGCAAACCCGCCGGCATAAAGTCTGCCGGCCGCGCATAAGTTGAACAAGCGATTTTCTGCTAAAGGTTGGTGATTTTATGCCCCACATCCCTGATTTAACCGCTATCCGTTCCGGTCAAAACTTCCGGCTGCCCAAGCCGCCCCGCGCCTTGCAAAATCTGCTGCTGCTTTTGTGCAGCTTGCTGGCCGGATTGCTGCCGTTGCTGCTTTGGGCCAGTTTAATTCTGCTTTGGTATTACTCGCCATGGCAGTTTTCCGCCGACATCAGCTATCTAAGCTTGGCTATGTTTGCCGCCTCGCCCTTTTGCGCCGGCTTTGCCGGCTGCCGCTGGCGACGCTCCTACAGCCTGGCCACCGGAGCCTGGCCCGCCTTTCTGCTCTGGTTGGCGGCGGCTGGAGCCTACAGCTGGCTTTTTGGCTTGCCACGGCTGGAAAAAGCAGCGGCAACATTAGTTCTCAGCCTGCTTTTGGGCATTGCCGGGGCAATGTCTGCCGCCCGAATCAGCAAAATCCGCCGGGCCAAAACGCCGGGGCCAACCACCCCGCCGCCTAACGCCGATTAAGCCAGGCACCAACAGCCCGCCGCCGCATAAAATGCAGCAATAGCCTGAAATAAAAAAAGGCGGTGGCCTTATGCTGAAAAAATTTTCCAATCTCGGCAACAGTTGCGCAAATATGTGTCAATCCCGCCAAACGGGGCAGCCCGGCAAATTCAGCGAATTTTGCGATAGCCTCTGCCGGCCCGGCGCCTGGCGGCTTTGGCGGCTGAAACGCTGGGCCTGGCCCTGCTTTGCCTTGGCGACCTTTCTGCTGTTTTTGTATCTGCTGCGCCAGCCTGGCTGGTATTTAATGTTGGTGCTCTTTTTGCAGGTGGTGGGCTTGCTGCTCAGCCTATACCGCCCCGGCTGCTGATTTAGTCGCTTTACAAAACACGCTCCAGATGATATAATAAATATACGAAAATTTAACAGTAAGGAGTGTGTGCAATGAGAATTGATTTTTACGGCCACGCCTGTGTGGGCGTGCAGGGCAGCAAAAAAATTTTAATCGACCCTTATCTTTCCGGCAACCCGACCGCCAGCCTGACCCCGGAACAAGCCGAGGCGGATTATCTGCTGATAACCCACGGCCACGGCGACCATTTGGGCGACGCGGTGGAGATTGCCAAACGCACCGGCGCACAGGTGGTGGCGATGGTGGAGCTGGCCAACTGGCTGGTCAAGCAAGGTGTGGAGGCCTTGGGGATGAACCTGGGCGGCTCCTACACATTTGCGGACGGCTTTAAGGTTAAACTGGTGCCGGCCTGGCACAGCTCGCACCTGCCGGACGGAACGGCGGTGGGCATGCCAGTGGGCTTCATCTTCTGGCTGGACGGGCTTTGCTTCTACCACGCCGGCGACACCGCCCTCTTCAGCGATATGCGGGAGGTTATCGCGCCGCACGGCCTGGATTGGGCTTTTCTGCCGATTGGCGATTTTTACACCATGGGGCCGGAGGACGCTCTGACAGCCGCCAAATGGCTTGGCGCTAAAAATTATTTGCCCATCCATTACAACACTTTCCCGCTGCTGCAACAAAATCCGCAAGAGTTTAAGCAGCGGCTGGAGGCGACTTGCCAAGCAACCTGCCATATTTTGCAGCCGGGAGAACATACGGAAATATGAGCGATTTTACGCCAAATTCCAATGCGCCTGAAATTTTGGCCACAATGGCCCAGGTTTACGCCGAGGACGGCCCCGCGTTGGAATATCAAACCGTTTACCAGCTGCTGGTGGCAGTGATGCTCTCCGCCCAAACCAATGATAATCAGGTAAACAAAATCACCCGCCAGCTTTTTGTGGACTACGGCACGCCGCAGGCAATGGCGCAGCTTTCGGCGCCAGAATTGGAGGCCAAAATTCAAACCTGCGGCCTCTACAAAAACAAAGCCAAAAACATTGCCGCCACCACTCGGCTGCTGCTGGATGAATATAACGGCGAGGTTCCCCACACCCGCGAGGAGCTGGTGCGGCTGCCCGGCGTGGGCCGCAAAACAGCCAACGTGGTGCTGAGCGTGGGCTTTGGTTTGCCCGCTTTGGCCGTGGACACCCACATTTTTCGAGTGGCCCACCGGCTTGGCTTCAGCCAGGGAAAAACGCCGGACGCGGTGGAAGCGGATTTGTGCCGGCTTATCCCGGAGGCGGACTGGGCCAAAGCGCACCATTGGTTTATCTGGCACGGCCGCCGGGTTTGCGACGCCCGCCGCCCCAACTGCCAGGAATGCCCGCTGGCCGCCCTTTGCCCTCAAGCGTTTTAAGCGTTTGAGGGCGGCCTTTGGGCCTGCGATTGAAAATAATTGTAAAATTTTACAAT
>JAAWKH010000035.1 GCA_022797295.1 Peptococcaceae bacterium | reverse complement strand
AGCCATACCTTTTTGTTTTTTAGTTTCCATTATTTAGTTCCCCTTTCCTTTCCATTTTATCACTTATTTTTCTGTCCGGCAATAGGGGAAAGGGGGCAGTATTCACCTACCAGGTATTCGGGAGTGAGTTATAGAGGGATATAAACATTTTTAAGAATGAAAGTGTTCCTAAAAAAATACAAAAAACATTTCAAAATATGTTAGTCACTCCACTTTTATCCGGGAGGGAGTATAGGAGGGTTATGAGCATTTTTTGAAAACACCGCTCTCCCCTCTTCCGATCTTTGACAATTAAATGACCGTCTTGAAGTGATACTTTCTTTTTCAGGGAAGTAGGCCAAGACTCCGCATATATGGACGAGCCTGCCAAGATTAAGAAAACGCCGCTGGAATAATTGATGTAGGAACTGATTCAAGGCAAAACGGCAAAAACTCTGGTTATCGCTGTAACTATGCATATTGGAAATAAATTTAGGAGGTGCCAATGGAGAAAAACAAAAATAATAAAATTATAACCACAATTCAAGGCCGCAAGGTTGTGCTTATCTTTGCGGATAAAGCAAATCCTTGCAGATTAAACAAACTCTGTTAAACACATATACCAAACCAATTCAAGTTGCTTAAATGCCAACTTTTTGGGAATTATAATAGCTTTTTAGAGGACGATGTGATATAGTGTGATTGCTAGACGATTGGCCTGTGCCCGAATGAGTGCAAGGCCAAAGGCCGCAGACAGAGTCAGCAAGAACACATACCATAGTGCAATTTGTAAAATTAGATAAAATTGACTTGTTCCTATGGTATAATAAAACAGGACGATAAAACTTGACGGAATTTTGACTTCTCTTTTATATAATGAAAAAGACTGGAGGTGTTCATATGGCATACAGAATTTTAATCGTAGATGATGAACCTATCCTGACCGAACTGCTTTCCTCCCATTTGCAGGATCACGGCTATACGGTTTCCGTAGCCAACAGCAGCGACGCGGCTCTGGCAAAGCTAAATAAAAAGCCTAATCTTATACTTTTGGACATCAATATGCCGGGGATGGACGGGCTGGAGCTATGCAAGGTCATTCGAAATCATATCGTCTGCCCCATTTTGTTCCTGACAGCGCGGATCACAGAGCAGGATAAGGTCAACGGCCTGCGAGCCGGAGGGGACGACTACATTACCAAACCTTTCAGTTTGCAGGAATTGACTGCCCGCATCGAGGCCCATCTGCGCCGGGACGAGCGGAATAACCGCCCACCGGAAGTCGTAACCTCCAGGGGACTGATTATCAATCTCTCTGATAGAAAAGTATTTTGGAATGAGCAGGAGCTTGCCTTTTCCAAAAGGGAATTCGACATCATCGAATTTCTGTCCTCCAATCCTAATCAAGTCTTTGACAAGGAGCGCATTTATGAGGCAGTATGGGGCTACGACGCAGAGGGCGACAGCAGCGTGATTAAAGAGCATATCCGCAAAATCCGCGCGAAGCTCATGCAGGCCGGCGAAAGTGAATACATCGAAACAGTTTGGGGGATGGGCTACCGATGGAAAAAATAAAAAGGCAGTCATTAAAACGCTCTTTTATGAAAGCTGTGGCGATTACAATGCTGATTGTATTAGTTTGCAGCGGCCTTGCGATTTTCGGCTGTTATCGCTTTCAAAAGCATATTCTTCCCGATTCCAATGAGGTCTGGCTGACGCAGCAGACAACCGCCCCGGATGGAACGATTACAGAGGCAAAGGTGAGGTATGTCCTTGATGGCCAGCCGGAGCCATTCGGCCAGCTGGTAAAGGACGATCAGGAACTCAATGAGAGCCAGGAACAAACAAGCTACATGATAGAACGCATTGAATCCAGCTACTCCTTGCTTTCCCCTAAAGCGAGAACAGCCTACCGTACTTCACAAATTTGTATGGTGCTGCTGCCGTTCCTATTTGCTGTGATTGGAATTGCTTTGTGCGCGTGGTGGTTTTATCGCAGAATACTGGAGCCGCCAATCTCTATCCTGATGGACGCCACCGCTCATATCCAAAACCAAGATTTGAGCTTTCGGATTACCTTTGATGGCCAGAATGAATTGAGCCAGCTTTGTACCGCCTTTGAGAAAATGCGGCAAACCTTATATGAGAACAATCGTCAGATGTGGAATATGCTGGAGGAACGCCGGGCGTTGCAGGCGTCCGTGGCTCATGATCTGCGTAACCCCATTGCTATCATGACCGGCTATGTGGAATATTTGCAGGAGAACAGCCGGAGCGGAACCTTGACAAAGGAAAAATTGGAAAAGGCGCTCTCCAATCTCGGCATTACCGCAGAGCGTATGAGCGGCTACACCGATACCATGCGCGACCTGGGCGCTATCGAAGAAATAGAAGTTCATTACAGAGAGGTGGAGCTTCCTGATTGTTTACAGCACATGGCGGACGCTCTAACTATCCTGTTTAAGAATACCGAGGTGCGTTTCTTCTGCGATCTCCATGTGCCGCAGGGAAGGGCCGTCTTTGACGGGGAGCTGCTGTATCGAGTTTTGGAAAATCTGATTTCTAATGCCCTCCGTTTTGCGGAGCGGGAAATTAGGCTTACTTTTGGTCTGAAGCACGGTATTTTGACAGCCACCGTAACCGATGACGGGCCGGGTTTTTCGGACAAGCTGCTGCAAAAGAAAACCGCCCTGTTCTACTCTGAGGATACCTCCGGCCAGCACTTGGGGCTGGGGCTTGCGGTGAGCCGGGTGCTTTGCCAGAAGCATGGGGGAACCATAGAGCTGTCAAACCAACCGCCCCACGGTGCCTGCGTGAAAGCCTACATCGCAGTTAGGCAATCCATATAATAAAAATTGTTCCTCCCGGAGGCCGCCCAAAAAATATGGGCGGCCTTTCACTTGTCTTGACCAAATTTTGACCTTTGTCTGCTATGCTTAGTCTAACACAAAGCAAAGGAGGTCATTTATGCCAAAACGATTAATCACTGTTTTTTTTATGTGCGGCGCACTTTTATTCCTCGCCGCCTGTGGGAACTATACTATTCCAGACAGTATGCCTCCGCCGTCGCAGGCTGCCGCCGCAAACCCATTTGAAGCGGCGGAGGAAGACAGCGAATTTTTGGCAATGCTCACCCACGAAGTTACTGCGGCTGATTTCTCCGAAAGCGGGGAACGCCTGCCGTTCCCCTATGACGGCGGCGAGTTTCGGCTGGACTACCGATTCTCCCTCACCGGCAAGATGGATACCGTTGGCTTTCTCCTGTTTCTGGACGGCCAGCCCCAACCCTACAAGATGAACGACAGCACAGCGGAGTATGAGTATTGCCACAGTTTCCCTGCGGGGGAGGATCAGCGTTTCTCTTTCCTCTTTGAACCTGTAACCGGCAGGGCTGGTGATACGCTGACCTTGACGGTGGTGAGCATCACCAATCCAGACTTTCAGCCGGATATGGAATCTACTTCCAGCTATGGCTGGTATCACAAAACGCTGGATTCTTGTGTTGAACTGCGCTTCAACGCCGACGCACCCGCCGTCCATTCAGAGCTTCCGCCTGTCCGGGAAATCTTTTCCCAAAACGAAGTACGGGAGGAAAAGGTTACAACGCAGTATCTGGAAAACGAGCTTCCCAAATACGGCTGGGGCGGTGTAAACATGGACACGCTGGACAGCGGAATCTATTATACATTCTCCTGTAACGGCGGCCTTACCTTTGATAACCTGTGCGTTTCCGCTCCCACTCCCCTGCGATTTACCATGTGCGGCACAGCCGGGACAAGTTACAGCATTGCTTTTTTTCTGGATCATCAGCCGGTGAAATTTGACGAAAACACCTCCTGCTCCCTCACATTGAGCAAAGGCGGCGTTATAGAGCTTGAGGCCGTGATCGATCCGGACAAGCTGGGGCAGTTTCACACTTTCTACTGTGTGGCCGTTCCCCATGACGGAACTTCCGCACCCTTTTTTAAGACCAATTCTATTTTATTGTATAAGGAGAAGTGAATATGAAAAAAACATTCTGCATCACGTTGGCGCTGCTCTTTACCTTGGCGTTATCCGCCTGTGATAAGACGCCTGATGTTTCGGGTACACCCATAGTTTCTGTTTCAGACCTGGAAAATCACAAAGAGCAAAACCATTCTTCTTTCACCTTTGACGCCACCCTGTTTAGCGGCAAACTTCAAAGCTGCGCTTATGCTGGCAATGGAGGGCTTTTGGTACTGGCGGATAGGCTTTATCTCTATGATACTGCTGCCGCGTCAGTGCTGGCCGTAACAGAAGCGCCTCCCATGTATGACTTTGAGGTTCAGCCCACCAACGACGGTTATATACTGACCGGCTTGGGTGATGACGGTGCGATGGCGTACATCTACGACAGTTCCCTTTCTTTGAAGAGGGAAATTGCAATCAATGAACTTTTGCGGGAGGATTTTGTTGCCAGCGAAACCGGGGGCGTAGCAGCCACCACTGACGGAAAGAAGCTGGCTATCGCCGCCCTGGGCGGGTTGTATCTATATGACCTGGAAAGCGAAAACCTGACTACCCTCCTGGACGTGTCCCAAAACGCCGAGACAGACGGTATTGGCGTTTCTATGCTGAATGGCGCTGCGTTTGCCGGCGATAACAATCATATTTTATTTTATGGCAGAGGTGAATCTATTCCCGCAACAAACGGCGAAGACAGTTTTTGCATTTACGGAAGCATTAATATGGACGGCGGCAATCTGAAGCTCACAAAATTGTCCGACTATGATATAGAAGAAATGCAGAGCAGCGCCGACCGATTGTTTTTCCCACAGGTTTTTACTCAAAACAATGGCAAGCTGCTTTGGCTCAACCGGGCAACAGGCATTACTGATACGCTCTCTTTCTCTGACGGTGATGAGGGACGGGACGGCGTATATAGTTCGGCGCAGGGGAACTACGTCGCAACCGCCGTTTTGAACAACAACCTGACAGTTCGCATCTATGACGTTGCTTCCGGCGAACTGCTTGCCACCGAAGTGATTGAAAACGCAGATTCCACATATTTCTACCGCATTCCCAGGATTTACCTTTTGGACGAAGCCAAAACCGCTGTTGTAGTCCTGGGCGGCAGTATCAGCGAAATTGATACGCTGGTATCCACATTGTCATTTTAATTTAATTTTGGTGTATAAAGGAGTAATAAACATGAAAAAGAAAAAGATTTTTTGTATAATTTTAACTGCAATTTTTATGCTGGCACTGCCGGTTAGCGCCAGAGCGGAAGCGCTGTCTGCGCCGGCTGAACCTGTAAAGTGCGTGTTCAATTCCTCCCAGTTTGGCGGCAAGCTCCGGGAGGTTGCCTACGCCGGAGCAGGAAAACTTTTCATAGCGGCGGATAAGCTGTACCTTTACGATACCGCCACAGGCTCAGTGCTGGCCAAAACGGAAACACCCCTGCGTTCTTTCGGGGTTCAGGCCATTGATAACGGCTACATCCTCTACGGCATGGGAGATGACGGCATGACGGCATATATTTATGACAACTCGCTTTCGTTAAAAAAGAAAATTGTGGTCAATCAGCTTTTGTCGGAAGATTTCGTGGTCAGCGAAAACGGCGTGGCGGTTTCCACGAACGGCAAGAAGCTGGCAATCGCCACCTTGCGCGGATTGTATCTGTATGATTTGGAAAAAGAAAATCTTACCACTCTGCTGGACTTGACGAAAAAGAGCGGCACAGCTTCAATTCAGATTTCTTTGCTGGATGGCGTTGCGTTTTCCCCGGATAACAGCCAGCTCATGTTCTATGGCCAAGGTCATTCCATTCCCAGCAAAAACGGCGAGAACAGTTTTTCCATCTATGGAAGCCTTGCCGCAAATGGCGGCAATTTGAAAATCACGAAACCGTCGGCCTATAACATAGAAGAAATGCAAAGCAGCGCCAAGCGGCTGTTTTTGCCGCAAGTCTTTACCAAAGCCAATGGAACGCTGCTTTGGTTAGACCGGCAAACCGGCGAGAAAAAAACGCTGTCCTTTGCCAATAAAAGCGAGGGACGCGACGGTGTGTATAGTTCTGAGCAAGGCAACTATGTTGCAACCGCCGTTTTAGACGGCAGCCTGACCATTCGTGTTTACGACGTAAATTCCGGTAAACTAATGGCCACCAAAGTCATTCAAAACGCCAATAGCGCATATTTCAACCGCATCCCCAGAATTTACCTTTTGGACGAAGCCAAAACAGCTATTGTAGTTCTTGGAGCCAGTATCAGCGAAGTTGATACGCTGGTATCAACATTTACCTTTGGCGAATAACATGGAAATCAGATTTGAAAACATATCGAAACAATACAAAAACAAGTATGCGCTGAAAAACTTTACCGCCACATTGAATGAGGGCGTGTATGGTCTGTTGGGTGAAAACGGAGCAGGCAAAACAACGCTTATCAATATTTTTGTAGGCATTTTGCGCGGGGACAGCGGCACAATCTGGGTGGACGGCCGGAACGTTAAGGAGCTGGGCAAGGCATTTTTGGCCCAAATCGGCTATATGCCGCAGTACCCTATTTTTTACCGGGATTTTACTGTCAAAAACTTTTTGCTATATATGTGTACTCTGAAAGACATTCCCACCCATAAAGCGCAGGATCGGGTTTCGGAACTGCTGGCCACAGTGAACCTGACGGACGCCAGGAACAAGAAAATCGGCGCGCTCTCCGGCGGTATGCGCCAGCGCGTCGGCATTGTGCAGGCCATGCTGTCCGATCCCAAAATTTTGATTCTGGACGAACCTACCGCCGGTCTTGATCCCAGCGAGAGGATACGGTTTCGCAATCTGATTTCCCGGTTTGCCCAAGGCCGGACAATCCTGCTGGCAACTCACATTGTTTCCGATGTTGAGTGTATCGCGCGGGAAATCCTGCTGCTGAAACAGGGAACGCTGCTCATGCAGGGAACGCCAGCCGCGCTGGAGCGGAATATTGCGGGCAAGGTGTGGAATGTAACCGCCGGGGCCGAGAGCGCCGCACTGCTGACAGATATGTACTGCGTCAGCAACATGAAGCAGGAGGGCGAACAGTTTACGCTCCGCATTGTCGAGGATGATTGCCCGATCAAGACCGCACAGCCTGTTCAGCCCAACGTGGAAGATGTATTCTTATACTATTGCAGGAGGGAGCACCATGATACGTCTGATACGGTATGAATTTATCAAGCAGTTCTGTAAACGCTCCATTCTGACGCTCTTTGTGGTGTTCAGCCTCGCCAACCTGTGCAAAATCTATGGCGAATACAAATCCTATTCCTATCTGGCAGACGGGAACGGAGAGCAAAGCTGGCAAACGCTCCATTGGCAGCTTTATGAGGAATACCAGGGCGAGATTACCCCGGAAAAGGTTGAGCGCCTGCTTGCTGTGTATGCCCCGCTTGTGGAGGCCACATCGGATATGACCGCAAGCACAGCCACCGACAACCCCAACACGATGACCGGGAACCTTTATAGCGACAGGAACCTGCTGGACAGATATTTTGTGCAGCCTATGCAGTATTTTTATGAGTACAGCGGCCGGTCGGCGCAAGTGGCAAATAGAGCGCGGCAAAACGCTGCGCTCTACGGGGAATGGGGAGCGGTCTATCAGCAGAGGGAGAGCGGCGCAATCTATAATCTTTATGCTGGCCGCACCATCCCCGTCTTTGCCTATCGGGAAATGTGCAATTACTATCTGAACTATGATTTTTCCATCGTTCTGACTTTGCTAATCAGCCTTTACGGCGTTATCGGAACCTTTGTAAACGAAAGGGAAACGCAGATGGATATGCTGCTGCTGGTAAATCCGGGCGGCGGCAGAAAAACCGCCCTGGCCAAAATCATTGCGGCCACCATGTTTCTGCTTTTGACCTCGCTGTGGTTTTCTCTCCTTGACCTGATTGGCTTTGCAGTATCCTTTCAGACCTTTGAGGGACTGGCTCTGCCGGTGTTCGCAATTCCAAACTTTGCAGCGGCGTCCGTCAATCTCAGCATTTTCCAATATGTCCTCTTGTCTGCGGCGCTCAAATGCGCCGGCGCATGGGTAATCGGAATGCTCTGGCTGTTGGTTTCAATGTTCTGGAAAAATGCCCTGCTTCCCTTTATTATCAATTTTGCCCTCTGTATGGCGCTGACTGTCAGCGGAGCCGCCTGCGCCTACTCCAATTTTTTCTGGCTCAAGGTTCTGAACCCTTATTCTCTGCTGACAAACCGTGTTCTCCTGGGCAAAACGGAGATTGTAAACCTGGTCGGATTTCCCGTCCTGACCTGGCAGGCCGCAGTCTGGATTTCTTTGCTGGCAGGTCTGACGCTTGCCGCCGCAATTTATTTTCTATCAGCGGAAAACTGTCACCACTGTATTCGGAGGGCAAAATGAGCGTTTTCTTTTATGAATGGAAAAAACTGATGATTTTCCAGCGTGGACTGCTATACATCCTGGCTACGCTCCTAATCAGTACAGTTTGGCTGGCCGTAACCGACAGGCCGCAGAACAGCGCGATGGAAGAATACCGTGAGGAATACGAATGGTATCTGGAGCGGCTGGACGGAGCCTGCACAGAGGAAAAAGCCGCCTGGCTAGAGCAGGAGGCCCAAGCCATCACGGAGGCTCGCTATTCCAGAACGCAATCTCAAGAAAGCTATTACAACGGCCAGATTACACAGGAACAGTATGAGCGGCAAATTGCGGAGGTAAGCGCTGTATTGATCAATGAACATGGTTTTGAAGCTGCCTACCAGCAATATTTATATATCTGCGAGAACACCGCCAATCGTTACTTTCTGAACACAAATGGCTGGGCGGGGCTGTTTTCCGCCCAAACGCTGGACTTCCCACTGTTCCTTGTTATTTTGATTTTGGCAGCTACGGCTTTTTGCTCGGAGTATAGCTGCCAGATGGATGCGCTTTTGCGGACGGCACCGCAGAGCCGCAAGAGCGCCAGAAGCAAGGCCATAATAACCCTCTGTGCTGTATTCGCTCTCTGCGGAGGGCTGGCCCTGATTCGCTTTGCTTTCTTTGGAATAAAATACGGCCTGCCCCACGGGGAGTACCCTGTTCAGAGTATCGCCAGTTTCGGGGGCAGCACAAAAAATATCTCTTTGCTGGCTGCCTATCTGATTCTGACCGTCCTGCGCTGTTTTGGCTCGGTGTATCTCGCTGCGCTGCTACTCTTTACCTCTGTTTTGGTGAAAAAATACGCTTTGACGGTAGTTATTGGAGTGGCATCCACCTTAATTCCCTACATCGGTATGTCTCGGCAAATCTGCTACCATTTGCCGCTTCCCCTGCCGTTCCTGCTGGCCACCGGCTTTCTGAAAGGGACTTCTTCAACGGAGGACTCGCTGACCGGAGAATCCATTGTTACATTTTTGGAGCGTTCCCCCCAGGAAGCGCTGACTTTGCTCGGTCTGTCCGCCGCGAGCTGCTCCCTCATGATATGGTGGGTGCTGCGACAAAACACCAACTGCTGGCAATCAGAAAGAAAACTTATCAAACGGCACAGCGTTGCTGCGTTAAGCCTGTTGCTTTTGTTTTCGCTGTCCGGCTGCTCCGTCGCAAAATCTGCAACCGGGATCTTCAATTCAGCTTCGCATAGTGTATCGGAAAATTACAGCGTGATTTTCAATGACCAGACGCAGACGTACTCTCTGGCAAACCGGGCAACCGGCGTTTTGACGGATCTGCCGCTCTCCCCGCTGTTTGGGATTTTTTCAGATGAAGAATATGTCAAGGCCGTTTATATGGACGCCACATACATTTATTACATGGTTTCACGCACAGAAAGGCATGTTGACCGTGTCGGCAGCTACAACAGCACAGCTACCCAGGTGTCCATTGTCCGGCTTAATACAGAAACTTTTGATGAACAGGTTATTTTTGAGAAAATAACGGACAGCGAACAATCCTTACTGGGAATTGATTATACTGTGGGGGATACTTGGAGGTTTCTGCAATACTGCTATGGCTTTTTCCTAAACGAGAATAGTTTCTTTTTCATTACGAATGATGGGATTACGGAAGTTAACAGGACAACCCAGCGAACGCAAATGCTGGACATCCCCACGAAAGGAAATATCGCTTTTGATGGAATGACGATATATTTCATCAACGAAAATTCTTTGCTGACAGCTTATGACACCAAAACCCACAAAGCAGGACCATTGCAAAATATTGTTGCTTACGACTTCTGCCTGACCGAGCAGGGGCTGTACTTTATCAACCGCCTAGATTCCGACTGTGTTTATCTATGCGGCCAAGATGGCGCCCATAGTTCGAAAATTTCAAATGACCCGGCCCTGTCTGTTGGTTATGACGGTGAGAAAGTTACCATAATTCTAAAATCGGACGGGAAAGAGATAATATTTGAACCGTTATTTGATAAAATGACAGCTATATCAGGCGAGCAGATTGTTGGCTTGGCATTGCAAAATCAGTTAAATGATTTGCAGGCAGATTTGAGTAAAGCCAAGTCTGAAAATACCAAAGCTAATAAAGAATATGAAGCCTTAAAATCTGAGCTATTAAAAGCAATTCAAGGCAAAAGCGAACTGCCTAAAGATGTGTTATCTGAAATGCCGGAAGAAGTTCGCAATAAGGTTTTGGAAAGCAGTAAGCGATTAACTGACCTAACCTTGCAATTAGAACAAAAAAATGGTATAATAGCAGATATGAAAGCCGAATATGACCGCATCGCCTCCTGGTCGGAAATATTTGACCAAAGCGATATGGCAGTCAAGAAAATGATATGCAGTTATATCATTGAGAAAGTTGTGGTGCATAAAGGCTATTAGCTTGAGGTCAAGTTTAATATCAATGTCGAACAATTCTTAAACGGCATAGATACTGTAAGAGCTTTTACTATGCCTAAGAAATAAAAGTGAGGGCGGACTTCCAACTGTCTATGACAATTATGGAAAGATAAATATTGCTATGACAAACACAATAAAGATTGATACAACTAATACTCCGGAAAAATTCTGTTCTATGGTTGAGGAAATTGTTCCACAATTAGTAGAAATTCTTAAAGAATTAGGCAAATTAGAACAGGATTATTTTGTTCAAGGAAAACGGCTTAATAAAAATGGACGTGTCATTGAGTTTAAGAATGGTGTTCGCGAGGAAATCACCAAACACGAAGATTTGAAAGCAAAATTTAAGGTTTTGTATAAACAACTGCTGGATCCATACTGTACAGAGGAAATGCTTTCGCAGCGTCGAGATTGTATCCATGGCACGCATTATCCCTCTGGTTTTAACTGTCTTCACACTGGTTGCACCATTGTTTTTACTATGAAAAGTGCTAATAAAGCAATGGTTGAATTGGTGCCGCCAGACAGTTCTATTCCTTACGATATGTCAGATTCCAATGTTCGTTATATTGTAGATAATTTTACTAATAAACCACCTTATTTCTATTCATATTTTGAAAAATATCGCTTTACAATGAAGCGTATAGGAGATAGCTGGAAAATTAATTTGGTTCATAATGCTAGGCTTCATAGCACAAGTTGGCGCAGAGATTATTATTTTTAATATTTTTAACAGGAATGCGATTAAAAATTGTGTTCCTGTTTTTTCGTTTAAAGGGTTGGCAAAATCGCCAAAGGCTTCGACAAAATATATGCTAACACTTTTGGGTGAATTCACCCAGAAGTTTAAAGAATAGCTATACGATTTCGTCTAACCTTTTGACAGAATTGTCAGGAAAAGAGAATGCTATGCTCTCCTACTTTATTTTGCTAAAGTGTACTTTCGGCAACATTTTTGGAATGAAAATAGCAAAATTTCTATGTTTAACTGATACTTTATATTAGAATTGGGTGGTAGCGAAACTGTTTGGAAATGAATATTTAGTATGTGTATCGTACTATCTTGCAGCAGTATATTGATGTAATTTTGTTTGGGAACAGGCATTTTGAGCAGCATTGCGGTCAGGTATTGATGTGCGTTTGTTTTGGAAACCGCCAGATGTGTGGTTTAACCCGATAGCGAAAGTGAAATGGAAAACGCTAGATTTGTAGGTTTAGGTCCGCCAAGGGCTTGCAAGCATAGCAAAAATGTACATTTAAACACGGTAAGGCTTGCCTTCGGTGCGTTTTCTGTTCATAAATTAGCAGACAGGTTCACCATATATTGAACTGTAAACACAGCTAGTGCTAACGCACTCCTCAAATTCCTCATCATTAGCAAAATCCTCCTGTTTCAGCAGCATATAACTGCCAACAGCCGTTTTACAAACAATAGCGTCTTTATTTTTCTGTTCAAAGTGTAATCCGTTTTTACAATAAACATAAATAAACCGCCTAATTATTCAATGTAACTGGTTAGAAACATTGAAAATCAGGAGGCGCACGTCCAAAAACCTCTTTTTCATAGTGCAACCAACCTCAACTATGAAAATTTTATTTTGAATCAATTTTTATATTATGTTCAACATATTGCCTATTTGTCGCTAATGAATAAGCAAAAATATTGTCAGCAAGCTGTTTAATTTGGGCTGCTTTGGCGTCTATTTTGTTCAGATAATCCGCCAGTTGCTCCGGTTCATATTTTTGCAATCGCAAAATATCCGTGTAAATTTGCAGGGTGGTAAGCGGTGTGCGCAAATCGTGCGACATTTCCGTAATCATCTGCTGGTGAGTTTGAAAAAGCGCCGTTTCCTGTTCTCGCTGCTCTTTGAACGCCAGACGCATAGAATCTAAACTTTGCGCCAGTTGAGTCAATTCATTATGACCCTGCAAGGTGATGGAAGTGTTCAAATCACCTCCCTCCAAAGCCTGAATTTCCCGGCAAAGCTGACCAATATATTTAACAATTTTCCGGCAACCTTGCAGAAAGATAAGCAAAAACACTAAACAGGCCAATAACAGCGCCGCCAGCGTCAGGTATAAAAACCAACGATAAGTATCGTCGGCGTAAACCAAAACTTCCGCCGTGCCATCGGCAAAGCTTATCTGATAGTATGATTGCCATTCATAATAGGGAACTTCAAGTTCGTTTTCCTCCATTGGCCATTCTCCTGGAGCCTTAGAGTTATAAAGCAAAATATTGTTACGATAAACCTCCAGTAAAATTAAAGGCTGCTTTTTAACCCACTGTGTTAGCTGCATGCCATCTTTGGCCTGCAAATTATTTTTGTTGACATATTCCTGCAAATTTGTCATCCTGGCGTCATTTATTCTGACCTGAAAACCGGATTCCACAAAATATTTTTCCAAAAGCAGGCCGCCGCCCCAGCGCAGCAGCGCAAACAAAAGCAACGCCGCAATTCCCGATACAAGCAATAAACGGCTAAATTGGGCTGTCAAACTGAGAGGTTTATTCTGCAACATAGCTTTTCTCCTCATTTAGCGCCGCTTCAAAGCGATAGCCCTTTCCCCAAACGGTTTTCAGATAACGAGGATTTTGCGGGTCTGCTTCAATCTTAACACGCAGCTTACGAATATGAACCATCACCGTACCATTAGATATGTAAAAATAAGGCTCTCCCCAAACGCTTTCATAGATATTTTGTGTGGAAAAAATTTTTTGAGGCGTTTCCATCAAAAGACGCAAAATACGATATTCAATGCCGGTCAACTCCACCTCGCGTCCCTGCACCCAAACCTGATTGCTTGCCAAGCTGATTTTTATACCGCCGGCCGTCAGCATATCATTTTGATATTGCAGCCCCTTTTGGCCCTTACCCTGATAAACATAATAACGCCGCAGCAGAGCTTTTACTGCCGTTTAAGCTGCAAAAGCCCAAGCCGCCTATTCAAATTGCTATGCTGGTATGTGGTCTGGCCGAATTTTAGTATTGCTGGTGAAATTATGAAAAAGAATTTAAATTCACCAGCCGTGCGTTTTTTATATGGCACCAGGCCGGGGCGCATTTTGCTCCGTTGGCTGCTGCAAAGTCGGATGGACCGATTGGCGGTGCGTTTCCTTTGCTCCAGATTTTCCCGGCCTTTAATTGGCTGGTATGCCAAACGGCATAACATTCAGTTAAGCAAACAGGACTCCTGCTCTTTCAAATCTTATCGAGAGTTTTTTATTCGCCGTCGGCCTAATATTCAGCTTGATATGCAGCCAGAGCATTTAATCAGCCCCTGCGACGGCTGGTTAAGCATTTTTCCTGTTCTTGCAGATAGCAGCTTTAATATCAAGGGCTCATCTTATCAGCTGGCGGATTTGTTGCAAGATGAACAGTTGGCTGCTAACTACACCGGCGGCGATTGCCTGATATTCCGCTTGTGCGCTTCTGACTATCATCATTATTGTTATATTGACAACGGCTACCAAGGCGAATGCCACTACATTGCCGGTGAACTGCACAGCGTGCAGCCATTGGCCTGCGCTGTTTATCCGGTTTATACACTGAACCGCCGCTGCTGGAGTCTGCTGACCACAGAAAATTTCGGTTCGGTGGTGCAAACAGAAATTGGCGCTTTAATTGTGGGCGGTATTTTTAACGCTCGCCAAAACACACGCTTTTGCAAAGGTATGGAAAAAGGTCATTTTGAGCTGGCCGGTTCCACCATTGTGCTTTTGTTTCAAAAAAACCGCATTAAATTGCGGCCTGAGCTTACGCAAAAGTTGGCGAACACTGAGGAAGTGCGTGTGCAGTTGGGAGAATGGATTGGCAATGCTGAAAAATAAAATGGCACAGGTGTTTTTCTGTTTAGACAACGTCCAAAGGTACAGAGCCAAAACCAAAACGGTTGATAGCAAATCCGCCGCCGGTTGCGCCCAAGCCAGGCCTGTTACGCCATAAGCCGCCTGCAATATAAACAAAGCCGGAATATAGATAAGCCCCTGCCGGCTGAGATTGGTAACAAAAGCCGGAACCGCGGCGCCCATCGCTTGAAGCGCATTGCACAGCACAAAAAAACGCCAAACAAAAAGCTGGTGCTCAACAAAATATTCTTAAACTGCACGGCATAATCAAAAGCGGCGGCCTCCGTGAGAAACACCCCCACAATCTGTTCATGAAACAGATAACACAGACCAGTCATCACCACGCTAAGCCCCAAAGCAACCCCCAGAGAAAAACGCATAATTTTTTGGAAACGCTCCCACAAGCCGGCCCCAACGCAATAGCCCAGCAAAGGTTGCACCCCTTGGCCAAAACCAATACAAATCATTCCTGTCATCATTGTAACTTTCATCGCCACGCCAATGCCAGCCAAAGCCATATCATCATAATTGGCCATCTGGGCGTTGACGATGATTTGAGATATACTCATCAACAGCGAACCTAAGGAGGCAGGAATACCGATTGCCAGCACACCGAACTATTCCCTCGCAAAGAAGATGGGTCTGGAAATCCGAAAAGCCATTCAATCTTCCGGGGACTATCTTGGAAAAGTGTGGGCAGTCATTTTCAATATGC
>JAAWKH010000009.1 GCA_022797295.1 Peptococcaceae bacterium | reverse complement strand
TGATATGTTAATGTTTTGTGGCAAATTCATTATACCATATCTTGATTTAGAACTTCTCTTATTTTTTTCTTATTGGTTCATATCATTTTAACACATACATACTTGCAAAAAATAAATAAATAGTATATAATACATAGCAAAAAAATATGTTTTTAAGTTTACTCATTTTTAAGGAGAACAAATGTCAAACAAAGCAATGATTGCCATGAGCGGCGGCGTTGATTCCAGCGTGGCGGCCTGGCTGACCAAGCAAGCCGGCTACGCTTGCACCGGGGCCACTATGCGGCTTTTTACAACAAACGAGCCTGACGAGGCGGCGGAAGCGCAGGCAGTGGCGGAACGCCTGGGCCTGCCCCACCTAACCTTTGATTTTGCCGCAGAGTTCCGCCAACAGGTGATGGACAAATTTGCCGCAGCCTATGAGCAAGGGCAAACTCCCAACCCCTGCATCAGCTGCAACCGCCAACTAAAATTTGGCCGGCTGCTGGAAGAAGCGCAACATATGGGCTTCAGCCATCTGGCCACCGGCCATTACGCCCGTATTGAATATGACCAGAGGCGCGGCCGCTGGCTACTAAAAAAAGCCTTGGACGCCGGCAAAGACCAATCCTACGTGCTGTTTGGCCTCACCCAACAGCAGCTGGCCTGCACCCTTTTACCCCTAGGCGAACTCACCAAAGCCCAGGTGCGCCAAATTGCCGAGCAGCAAAGCTTTGCCAACGCTCACAAACGGGAAAGCCAGGATATTTGTTTTGTGCCGGACGGCGATTACGCCGCCTTTATTCAGCAACACACCGGCCACAGCTACCCGCCGGGGGATTTTGTCAACAAGCAGGGGCAGGTACTGGGGCGGCACCGCGGCTTAATCCATTACACACTAGGCCAGCGGCACGGTATGGGGTTGGCCCTGGGCCGGCCGGCCTACGTGTGCGGCCTGTGCCCACAGCAAAACACTGTTCAGGTTGGCTTTGCCGAGGATTTATATATCAGCGGCCTGCGCCTGCGGGAAATTAATCTAATCACCGTGCCAGAGCTAAACGAGCCCCAATACTTTGCCGTCAAAATGGGCTATCGCCGCCGGGAACAGCCCGCCTTGGTGCAACAAACCGGCCCGGACGAGCTGCTTATTCAATTCGTCCGCCCGCAGCGCACCACCGGAATTGGTCAGGCAGCCGTAATCTATGCCGGCGAGCTGGTAGTCGGCGGCGGCTTGATTGCGGAAACATTGGCCAATTAAAGCACCGGCCCAAAACCGCCAAAAAAATTGCTGCAAAAAAAATAGTTTTTTTTGCTAATCTGCCTTTTGCGCCTTGCCAAAAGCGCCTTAAATGTGCTATAATCGAACAAAATGGCATTAATGCCGCAGGGGAGGCTAACTATGACTGCATTAAAGTATAAAAGAGTAATTTTAAAGATTAGCGGCGAGGCTTTGGCCGGCAAACAGGGCTTTGGCATTGACCCAGCAACAATTCACGAGATAGCCCTACAAATCAAAGCAGTTTGTGAGCTTGGCGTGCAAACGGCGCTGGTGGTGGGCGGCGGCAACATTTGGCGCGGCGCCACCGGCTCTGCTAAGGGAATGGACCGCGCCACGGCCGATTATATGGGTATGCTGGCCACCGTGATGAACGGCTTGGCCTTGCAGGACGCATTGGAGAGCATCGGCGTGGTTACGCGCGTGCAAACCGCCGTGGAAATGCGGCAGATTGCAGAACCCTACATTCGCCGCCGAGCCTTGCGCCATTTGGCTCTGGGCCGCGTGGTGATTTTTGCGGCCGGCACCGGCAACCCGTACTTCTCCACCGACACCACAGCAGCACTGCGGGCGGCGGAGATGGAGGCCGACGCAATCCTGATGGCCAAAAAGGGCGTGGACGGCGTTTACGATAGCGACCCCAAACTGAACCCGGAAGCCAAAAAATTTGACGAGCTTCACTTTATGGATGTGCTGAACAAAGGCTTGCAGGTGATGGACGGCACCGCCGCCACCATTTGTATGGACAACCACATTCCGCTGCTGGTTTTCAGCATTGACGAACCAGATAATATTGTGAAAGTGGTTCAAGGTGAAAAAATTGGAACAATCGTGGGAGGTACAAAATAATGTCAACTACTGAAATTTTAAAAACAGCTGAAGAAAAAATGCAAAAAGCTTTTGAGGCAATGTGTCAGGATTTTGCGGTAATGCGGGCTGGGCGAGCTGATCCGGCAATTTTGGACAAGCTGCAAATTGATTATTACGGCACCCCAACCCCGGTGGCCCAAATGGCCAACATTTCCGCGCCGGAGCCGCGTCTGTTGTTAATTCAGCCCTGGGACCGCAGCATGATTAAAGCTATTGAAAAGGCTATCAACACGTCTGATTTGGGCATTAACCCCAGCAACGACGGCGCAGCCATTCGGCTTTCCATTCCGCCGCTGACGGAGGAACGCCGCAAGGAACTGGTTAAAAATTGCAGCAAACGGGCTGAGGAAGCCAAAGTTTCCATCCGCAACTGCCGTCGGGAGCTTAACGACAAGCTGAAGGCTCTGGAAAAACAGGGTGAAACCAGCGAGGACGAGGTTAAAAAGGCCTTGGATAAATCCCAAAAGCAAACCGACGAATTTATTAAAAAAATTGATGAAACCTTTAAGAAAAAGGAAAAAGATATTCTTTCTGTTTGATTTATTATAAAACTTTCAATTATAATACTTTTAATTAATACTTTCCTTTCAATATAATATTTTTAATATAATATTTTCAATGAAAAAACTCTTTCAAGATAAATATTTTGGCCTGCTTATCGGGTTGCTGCTGGCTTATCTGGTGTTGTTTTTCACGCTGGATTTTGCCAGTGAAAGCAGCCTGTTTGCCGACCAACCACGGCATATCATCCACTGCGCCCTGGACGATTTAATTCCCTTTAACGAATGGTTTGCCATACCCTACTTTATTTGGTTTTTGGCATTTCCCGGCAGCCTACTGTTTTTTCTGCTGCTGGACAAACGGGACTTCATCGACCTCTGCCTGGTGGTGTTTGGCGGCGCGGTGTTCTGCTTCGCCGTCTATTTGTTGTGGCCAAACGGCCTGCAACTGCGCCCGGAGCCGGCGGAACTAAATAATAACCTGCTCTGCCGGCTTTTACAACTGGTTTGGCTGGTGGACGCTCCCAACAACGTCTGCCCCTCCCTGCACGTTTCCATATCCTGCGCCATTGGTTTGGTAACCTGGCGCAGCTCCCGCCTAAAGCCCTATTTAGGACTGCGTCTGGCGGTTGCTGGGCTAATGCTGCTCATCTGCATTTCCACAGTTTTCGTCAAACAGCATTCCGTGTTGGATGTGGCGGCGGGAATTCTGCTAAGTTCAATTTTATATCTATTAATAAAGGAAGTGGTGAACCGTGGCCAGTCACGTTATTGACGAAATTAACCGTTGTTTACAATGTAAAAAACCGACCTGCCGCCAGGGCTGCCCCATCAACACGCCCATCCCGGAGATGATCGGCCTGCTAAAAGAGCACCGCCTGATTGAGGCCGGCGAGCTGCTGTTCAACAACAATCCCCTCTCCTTGGTCTGCTCGGTTATCTGCAACCACGAGCAGCAGTGCGAGGGCCACTGCATTTTGGGACGCAAAAGCAACGCCGTGCAAATCAGCACCATTGAGCATTACATATCCGACACTTGCTTGGATAATATGCAGATAAGCTGCCTGCCGGACAACGGCATTGCGGTGGCGGTAATTGGTTCCGGCCCGGCCGGCCTGGCCGGAGCAATTCAACTGGCCCGCCTGGGCTATCGAGTGACCATTTTTGATTCCAAAGACCGCATTGGCGGCGTTATGCAATATGGTATCCCGGAATTTCGCTTGCCCAAAAGTATTCTGGAACGCTTTAAGGATAAGCTGCAAAACTTGGGCGTGCGTATCCGCCTAAACACCACCATTGGCAACGCTTTGCGCATTGATAACCTTTTCCGCGATGATTATCGGGCCGTTTTTGTCGGCACCGGCGTTTGGCGGCCGCGCACCCTGGGTGTTAAGGGAGAAAGCCGCGGCAACGTGCTTTTTGGCATTGATTATCTGGCCAACCCGCGCCAGCACGATTTGGGCCAGCGCGTGGCCATTATCGGTATGGGCGACACCGCAATGGATGTGGCCCGCACCAGTTTGCGCCACGGCGCACAGCAGGTGACCCTTTACAGCCGGAGCAACAAGGCCGGCGGCTCCCGCGAGCAACAGCTTTACACTCAACTGGATGGCGCAGAGTTTGAGTTTGGCAAGCAGATTATGGAAATCAACGAGCAGGGGCCGCTTTTCCGCCAGCTGCTTTTTGATGAAAACGGCCAGCCCTGCGGCGAGGCCGAGGAATTGCTGCAAGCTCAGGCGGATTCCGTAATCATTGCCGTCAGCCAGGGGCCGCGCCGCCGTCTGGTGGATACAACCAAAGGCCTGGAGGTTGATGAAAAAGGGTTTTTGGTGGTGGATGAGGACGGCCAAACCACCCTGCCAATGGTTTACGCCGCCGGCGACGTGGTGACCGGCCCGCGCAATGTGGTGCAAGCGGTGGCCGGAGCGAAGAAAGTGGTTGAAGCTATGCACAAAAAATTGCAAGAGCAAAACCAGTAAATATTACAAAAAAATTTATGCAAAAACAAAGCAAATAAAATTTAATAACATTTAATCTAAAAAATTTAATTAGAAGAAGGCATTATATAAATGGAATTTAGTACAATATTAGGGCAGATGTTAATGCTGCTCCTGATGATGGTGCTGGGCTATCTGGCCCGGCGCTACAAATTTTTGGATGAACACGTGAACGCCAGCCTTTCCAAAGTGGTGCTGAACGTTACTTTGCCGGCCCAGATTATCACCTCGTTCACAATGGGTGACGTCGGCCTCACCAACGACCAGGTGGGCGCGGCCCTTGGCCTCTCCTGCCTGGTTTATCTGTTTTACATCGTTCTGGCCTCCCTGTTTGTACGCCTAATGCGTATGCCCAGGGTGGACTGGGGCACTTACGAATATATGATAATTTTTGGCAATATCGGCTTTATGGGCTTTCCGGTAATCACCGCCATTTTCGGCAGCAAAGGCCTAGTATATGCCGTGATTATGAACATCGTGTTCAACCTGTTGGTTTTCTCCTATGGCATTAAGCTGATAACCGACGGCAACGAGGGCGCGGGCAAATTCTCACTGCGCAAGCTGCTGAATATGCCGTTAGCCTCTTCGGTGCTGGCATTGCTGCTGTTCTTCCTGCATATCAAATTGCCGGAAGTAGTCAACAACGGGCTTTACACTATGGGCGACGCCACCACCCCAATGGCTATGCTGGTTTTGGGCTGCGCCATTGCAGAAATGCCCCTGCGGGAGCTTTTCGACGAATGGCGGGTTTACATCTTTGTGGCCCTAAAGCTGCTGGCTATGCCGCTGCTGGTTTTCGGCCTGCTGCATTTACTGCCCGGCTTCGACGCAAATTCCCTGCTGGGTAAAGTCTTTGTGGTACTCTCCGCCGTGCCAGTGGCCACCAACGCCACTATGCTTTCCATTGAATATGGCGGCAACCAAAAGCTGGTGGCCCAGGGCATCTTCTTCAGCACCGTTATCTCAGTGCTGACTATTCCCCTTTTGGTATTCCTGTTATATTAGAATAAAAAATAAGGATGTGCTAGTGTGATACAAAAAATATTAAACAAAGGCCGCTTACGCAGCATTGCCGCGGCGCTGCTGTTGGCTAGCTTTTTCAGTCTGTGGCTGCCGGCCCTACCGGCCCAGGCCAGAGAAACCAACTACTTTGAACCGCTGGCCGACGGTTACAGCCGTGATCAGCTGGTGCTGGCGGAACCGGATTTAACCCGCTTTTATATTCTTCAAGAGCAGCTGCTGGCAATGAACGCCATCCAAAACCAATCAGAGCTGATAAAAGCCCTAATGCGCTACAATCGAGAATACAGCAGCATTATGGTGGAGGTGGATCTGGCCCATTTCGCATATTACGGCAACCCAGCTGTTTATGAGGATATATACACCAAATGGCAGCAGCTGGCCGCCGAAGCCGGTCAGGCTTACGAGGAAACCTGGCGGACAATGCTGAAGTCCGATAACCGAGCCTTGTTTGAAAACCTGCTGCCTCAAGAGCAAATCACCTCTATGTTGAACACGCAGGAGCTTTCAGATGAAGCCGCCGAGCAGCTGCAAAAAATCAACAATATGGACAACGAATATTGGCGAGCAATGGAAGCTGAATACAGCGTGGAGGTGAACGGCCAAGCCTACAATTTTGAAACCGTAAACCAGCTGCCGCCGGATCAATATCTGGAGGCTTATCTGAAGCTGGTGCGCAAGCGTAATCAGGCAGTGGCGGCCGTGCTGGCGGAAAGCGTGCCCGTTTGCAATTCCTTTGCCCGCAGCCAGGGCTTTGCCAATTACGCTGACTACACTTACGCTGCGGTTTACGGCCGGGATTACACCCCGGCGGACGCCGCCCGCCTGCACACGGTGGTTAAGCAGCGAATTGTGCCGCTTTATCAGCAGGTGTTGCGTTTTCAGCAAAGCAATCCGGCCTTTGACCAACAGGCGCTAAACACGCAATATGATTTCAGACAGCAACAGGTAGTGCTGGAAACCGCCGCAGAATATATGCCGGAAATATCCGATGAATATGCTAACGCCCTGACCTATCTACAGGTTAAGGATTTGCTGGACATCAACCAAAGCGATACCAAACTGAACGTATCATTCACCACATATATTCCTTATCTAAACCTGGCCTTAATTTTCAGTGGCTCTCAAAATGGGACAATTTTTGATTTCAACAACTTCATTCACGAGTTTGGCCATTTTGTTTATTATATGTATCAACAGGAAAACATTGGTCTGGACATCAGCGAATATTTTGCTCAAGGAATGGAGCTGCTATTCCTGAATTTTGGCGATGATATGTTTGGTCAATCCGGCGACACCTATCGTCTGGATGTGCTATTACAGCTTTTATCTGCTATTGTAGAGGGTTGTCTTTACGATGAATTCCAGCAGAAAATATATCAGCTGGAGGAGCCCAGCGTACACGATTTGAACGTGCTGTTCCACGACCTTTCCTTGCAATATGGCTATAGTTACGCTCATGAGGACGATGAGGCCTACAACTGGATAACCACGCCGCACACGTTCATTCAACCTTTTTACTATATCAGCTACACCACCTCCGCCCTTTCCGCGGCCGAGCTTTTGGTACGCTCCTACAACAATTTTGAACGCGCGGCGGATACCTATCTTAATATGATGGCCAACCACCGCAAATATACCTACCGCGCCTTTTTCAAGGAAGCCGGTTTTGCTGATATTTTCAACCCCGATGAGCTAAACAAAGTGGCGGACGGTCTGGAAGCCTATGTTTACCAGGAAATTTGCAATGTGGCCGATTTTGCCGAGCTGGAAAATCACTGGGCCCGCACCGAGCTACTAAACGCTGCCGGCCTTGGTTTGCTCCAAGGCGACGCCAACGGCAATTTGCAAGCAAATGCCACAGCCACCAGAGCAGAGGTTTTCTCCCTGCTATGGCGACGTTTTGCCAACAAGAACATTGAAGCGCCGGCGGCCGGCTTTTCCGATGTTACGCCGGGCGTGTGGTATGAACAAACAGCCAACTGGGCGGCCGCGGCTGAGCTGGTGACCGGCCTGGAGGGCAACCGCTTTGCCGCCAACCAACCAATGACGCGCGAGGAGCTAGTAACCGTGCTTTACCGCCTCAGCAACACGCAACCTGATACGGAAACTGCCGATCTAAGCAGATATGCCGACAGCGCAACGGTTTCCGATTGGGCCGCGGAGGCGCTAGCCTGGGCCTGCCGTATCGGCTTGATTGCCGGTGATGAAAACAACCTTTTGCAACCGCAAAGGCCAACCACCCGCGCTGAAATGATTACCATTATCAGCAAATATATTGACAAACTATAAAAAAAAGTATCCTTTGGCTTAGCCAGAGGATACTTTTTTACTAAAGAAATAAGATTATTCATTTTCAGAATTTGCTGCAATATTAGCAATGTCCCGCCCTCCGTAAAGAATACGGATAATGGTAACAACGGAACTATTGTTGTCTATAGTGTAGAAAACGACAAAATTATCCACCGGAACTTTATGCATTCTCAGGCTTTTCCAGGGCTCCCAATTTACGATAGGATTCCGTGCCGGCATAAAATCAAGAGAACGAATCTCTTTTTTAATTCTGTCCACCTGCCCTTTTGCCGTGCCTGGAGCCAAAAGCGTAAAAGCAATATAGGAATAAATATCTTTTAAGTCATCCCTAGCTTTTGGAGAGTAAATAACAGAAAAGAAATCGCTCATATGCCAAAATCCCTTGCCAGTTCAGCGTCTATCTCATCCAAAGTACAGGTTTTGCCAGTTTTTAAGGATTCTATTCCTTTCATCAATTCCGCATCCAATTCTGCCTGACTCATGCTGCCAATAGCTACCGGTTTAACAGGCGGAAGATACAAGTTTAACGGCAAGCCTCTGGTCAACACAATCTGACTATAAAGCATTTGGATTGCACCAGAGGGAGAAATACCAAGCTGAGAAAGAATATCCTCCGCCCTTTCTTTCAAGCCGCTATCAATGCGAGCATAAATTGCTGATGTGTTTGCCATCTAAATCACCTTCCTTTAAATATATTATACCTAATTTTAATAGCAAACGCAAGCAAATGCAAGTTTTTTCTTTTCCTCTCCAAACTATTGACTTTTTTACAGTAGTCGTGCTATAATACAGACAACAAAGCTACTATATTTTTATCAGTAGTTGAGAGGAGGATCACAATGCTGAACAACAAAAGCTTTTTTACCCAGCTTAATTTAGCCCTGCACTGGTATCTGCCCCAACCAGAGGCCGACGAAGTGCGAGAGGATTACCGGGATATGCAACGTCAAGCAGCGGAGGCCGGCGAGGTGTTCCCGCCCAAAGAGGATAATCCCCTAAAAATTGCCCGCAACCTGAGCGACCGCCGGGAGTATCGCCGCTGGCTGCTGGCCTTTGGGGTGATGTTAGCCTGCCCGTTAGCCGTGGGGGCCTACCTGGTAAACTATTATTTTCCGCTTTTTGATTGGCAGAACTCAGTTTTCTTTACCCAGATGTTTTTCTGGCTGGGCCTGCTGGCCGCCCTGCATTGGAACCGCCACAGCCGCCGCCGGCTCCCCGCGCTCCCACGCCCGCCGCGCCTCTCGGCCGGTTGCGCCGCCCTGGCCGTGTTTAACCTCGTCAGCCTGGGCCTGGCTATCTCCTGGACGGTCTATATTATGTTAGTCCCCGGCTATTATAATATGTGGATTAATGGCACGATAATGAACACCTACATTGCTCTGGTTTGCCTGGCCAACATCCTCTATTGCCTGGCCGCCGTCCTACGCTGCCGGCTGGAAAACCGCCGCTGGCTGGCCTTGTACGTCGTCGGCATTACGCTGCTGCTAGGGGCAATGCTTTACCTGGATTATCTGCACACTATGGTCATCGAATATGACTTGCGCTATGAAGCCATTGACCGACTGAAAAGCTTTATTCTGCCCCTGCTGGGCAGCCTGGCCGTCAACTTCAGAATACTAACAAAATAGGAGGGCGCTATGAACAAGCAAAAATTTTTGACCGATTTAGATTTAGCCCTGCACTGGTATCTGCCCCAACCAGAGGCCGACGAGATTTTAGCGGATTATCAGGAAATGGCGGCCAGCGCGGAGGACGATTGCCCGCTGTTGCAGGAAAACCCTAAGGCCATTGCCCAAAGCCTGAGCAACCGCGGGGAGCACCGCCGCTGGCTGCTTTTTATGGGGCTGCTGCTGATTTGCCCGCTGGCAGCTTCATTTTATTTCCTTTTCAATTTCCAGAATTCTATTTTTTGGGTTTCCGGCAGCGTTGTGGAGCTGTTGGCTATTCCCAGCCTGCTGCTGCCCCTGGGCAATCTGTTTTTTGTCAAACGCCTGGGCCAAAGGCCGGCCCGCCCGCGCCCGGCCCTGTGGCTTGGCCTGCTTTTCCTGGCCGCCATTGTGCTTTTAGGCTGGCTTTCCGCCCATTGGCTGCTGCAAGCCGCCCAGGGCAACTTTATTTTCCCAGCCCAAAGCCTGCTGGTTATTCTCTGCATTTGCGGCCTGATTAGCATTGTGGTCTGCATTTACAGCCTGGTGCAATGCCGCCTGCGCAGCTGCCGCTGGCTGACGGTTTACGGGCTGGCCCTCACCCTGATCCTCGGCTTGGTAATGGTGCTGACCATTCTAACCAATATGAGTTTTAGCAGCGATATTAATCTGCTGCAACGCCTCATTTGGGAGCTGATTTACATCGGGGAAGTTATGTGGGCCGGCTGCGCCCTCAGCCTGGCCAACTGGTTTTAAGGCAGGTGCGCTATGCTGAAAAAAGATATGCTGGAATTGTTCCTGCTGAAAATCATCTCCAATGAGGATAAATACGGCTACGAGATTATCCGCCTGCTGCACACCACCTTTCCAGACACCCAGGAAAGCGCCATTTACGCTCAGCTGCGCGGCCTCTGCCAGCAAGGCTGCACCGAAAGCTACGCCGGGCAAACCTCCGGTGGCCCCACCCGCAAATATTACCGCTTAACGCCGCTGGGCCGCAAAAAACTGCAAGCTCTGTTGGATGAATGGCAGCAGCTTTGCGATTTTTTGGCCGGACTGGAACCGAAATAAAACACAAAACCTTTGCCCTAACAAAGGCAAAGGTTTTTATTTGCAGTTTAGTTACTTAATTTATGGCCTGCGTCAAATTCCGCCCGCCGGGCAGAAGACTTGCGGAACATCTCCTGCAAACCGGCCCGGTCGTCTTCCCGCAAAAGCTGACGCAACCGGTGCAGCTCCGCACTAAAGCAGTCGATATTTTCAATTAAAATATCCCGGTTCAGCAAAAACAGCTCAGACCACATCACGTCGTTAATGCGAGCAATACGGGTTAAATCCCGGAAAGAATCGCCGGTGAAATCTTTCAAGCCCTCGTCATCGTTGCAGGTCATCAGGCTAACGGCAATAGCGTGGGTTAGCTGGGAGAGGAAGCCAATCATATGGTCATGCGCATGAATATCCAGCTGCCGAATGGTTTTGAACTGCAAAAGCTCCGCCAACCGCCGCACGGCCGCAATGCCCTGCGGCGTGTTGCGCTCAGTGGGCGTAATGATGAAGTTGGCGTCGGCAAAAATCCGATAATCCGCATTGTAAATGCCGCTGCTTTCCTTACCGGCCATTGGGTGGCTGGCGCAAAATTCCAAATCCGGCCGCAAAAAACTCTGCGCCACATCCACAATGTTGCTTTTCACACCGCTCACATCCGTTATTAAAGTGCCAGGCCGCAGGTGCTGCTGGTTGGCGCGCAGCCAATCCAACATCGCCTTAGGATAAAGCCCAATAATCAACAGATTAGTTTCCGCCAGCCATTCCGGCCGCAAGCTGCAATCGCCCTCCGCAAAAAAGCCCTGTTGCAGGCCAAAATCAATGCTCTCCTGGCTTCGATTGATGGCCCGCACCCGATAACCCAGCCGACTGAGCCCCTGGGCATAGGAACCGCCAATCAGGCCGGCCCCCACAATCAATATATTGGTGCTCTCCAGCGGCAGCTGTGGGTCAACATTCAGCCGCACCGCGCCTGTTTCTTTAGTCATTGGCAATTTCCACCTTTACACCCAAATTTTGCAAATCCTCAAAAAAGTTTGGATACGATTTTTGCACAGCCTCAGCCCCGTCAATCCGCAAAGGCGCGCAGCCCACCGCCGCCAGCACCGCCAAAGCCATCACAATGCGGTGGTCGTTATGCGCCTGGCAAGGCTCAAACGCGGCGTAAGGCCCGCCGCCGGTGATAAACATTTCCTCCGCCGTGCTGTGCATCTGCACGCCGCAACGTTGCAATTCCGCCTGCACATCAGCAATGCGGTCGCTCTCCTTAATACGCAGACGGCCGGCATTATACAAGCGGCTTTCACCCTGAGCGTGAGCCGCCAGCACTGCCAGCACCGGCCCCAAATCCGGGCAATCAGCCAAATCAATTTGCCCGGCCTGCATTGCCGCCCGCTGCACCAAATAGCCCTCCGGCTCCTCCACAATCCGGCCGCCCATTTGGCGGATAATTTCAATCACCTGCCGGTCGCCCTGGGCAGACTGCGGATTAACCCCAGTTAAGCGCACTCCCTGCGGCCCTGCGCCCAAAGCGCCCAGCACCGCAAAAAAGGCCAGCTGGGAAAAATCACCCTCCATCGCCGCCCGGGCCGGCTGATACTGCTGACCGCCGGGAATGTGCAAAGTCAGCTCATCCTGCCAGCTGGCCTGCACGCCAAACTGGCGCAGAGTGGCCAGCGTCAGCTCCACATAAGAGCGCGATTCAAAGGGCGGCTGAATATGCAAGGTGGAATTGCCCGCCAACAGCGGCAAAGCAAACAGCAAGCCAGAAATAAACTGGGAGCTAATATCACCCCGCAAAGTAAAATCACCGGCTTGCAAAGGCCCGCACAACAGCCAACCACTATGGTCAGGCGTGGGCTGAAAAACCAGCCCTTGCTCAGCAAACAACTGCTGATAAACCGTCTGCGGCCGCTCCGGCAATCGGCCGTGGCCAAACAGCACCACCGGCAATCCTGTCAAAGCGGCTATTGGGATTAAAAAGCGCAAGGTGGAGCCGCTTTCGCCGCAGTCAATCTCCCAGGCCTCGTCGCCTGAAAGGCTTGGCCAGCAGCCCCGCACCACCAGCTCGTCGCCCGCAAAATGAATTTCCGCCCCCAGCCTGCGCATAGCGGCAATGGTAGCCTGAATATCCTTGGAAAGATTAGCCTCGTCCAAACCGCGCAAGCGGCTTTCCCCAGCTGCCAGGGCGGCGCAGATTACCGCCCGATGAGCCAGGCTTTTGCTAGGCGGCACCCGCAAACTGCCGCCAGCCGGCCCCGGATAAACTGTGGCCCGCATCACATCTGCCTGCCAATCACATGGGCAATCGCTTTGCCCTTGGCCACGATTTGCTGCAACTGCTCCGGCGTCACCGTTTGCGCGCCGTCTGACCAGGCGGCCTCCGGGTTGTGGTGCGCCTCAATAATCAGACCGTCTGCACCGGCGGCAATGGCCGCCAAAGACATCGCCTCCACCAGCTGCCGGTGGCCCGTGCCGTGGCTGGGGTCAATGATAATGGGCAGGTGGCTGTGCTCCTTAACAATCGGAATAACGCTGAGGTCAAGCGTATTGCGGGTATACTTCTCAAAGGTACGAATGCCGCGCTCACAAAGCACCACCTGCTCGTTGCCCTCGCTCATAATATATTCCGCCGCCATCAGCCATTCCTCAATGGTGTTGCTAAGACCGCGTTTCAACAACACCGGCGTTTTGGTGCGCCCCACCGCTTTCAGCAGGTCAAAATTTTGCATATTGCGCGCCCCAATTTGAATCATATCCACGCCGTATTCCAAAAACTCATCTAGCTTGGCAATGCTCATCAGCTCTGTCACGATCGGCATTTGGAACTGCTCCCGCGCGTGGCACAGAGATTCCAGCCCCTCCGCGCCGCGGCCCTGAAAAGCATAGGGCGAGGTGCGCGGCTTGTAAGCGCCGCCCCGCAGCATATCCGCCCCAGCCCGCTTAACCGCCTCAGCCGAAAGCAGCAATGATTCCTCCTCCTCCACAGAGCAAGGCCCGGCAATAACCACCACCTTTTCGTGCCCGCCAATGCGCAGGCCGCCCACCTGCACCACGGTATCATCCGGGTGGAAAATGCGGTTGGCCAGCTTGTAAGGCGCAGCAATACGCGTCACCTCATGCACACAGGAGTAGCCGTAAATCATTTTTTCATCTAATATCGTCGTATCGCCCACCACGCCGAAAACGTTCAAGCTGGTGCCGGAAATCAGGTGCATTTCCAGACCCTTGCCCTCAATGCTGGAAATCAGCCGCTGGGTTTCCTCCGGCGAGGCGTTGGGTTTCATCGTAATAATCATTTTACAAATTCCTCTTCTTTCACTATATTATACGCTTGGGCGCTGCTCCCAAATATGCTGCAACAGCGCGTCAATGGCAGTGCAGTAGCCTTGCAGGCCCTCGCCCTTAATCGTTTTAAAGCAATACATACCTGGATAAGAAATTTGGCGAAAATCCTCCCGGCTGTCCACATCGCTAATATGCACCTCCACCGCCGGCAGCTGCACCGCTTTCAGCGCGTCCAAAATCGCCACGCTGGTGTGGGTGTAAGCCGCCGGGTTGATAACTATGCCATCACAAAAATCAGCCGCCTGCTGAATTGCGTCCACCAGCGCGCCCTCATGGTTACTCTGCATAATCTTGCATTGCACCTGCATTTCCTCACAATGCTTGTAAATCAACTTCACCAAATCGGCGTAGCTGGCGCGGCCGTAAATCTCCGGCTCCCGCCGGCCCAACAAATTCAGGTTGGGGCCGTTAATAACCATAATTCTTAACATTATTTGCCTCCCAGACTGATATTATATCGTCTGCCAATATTCAACCAACAATTCCACCGTTTCCGCCGGCGTTTGTGCGCAAGCCTGGCGATAATCGGCATATTGCTGATAAAGCGGCGCCCGCTGTTGATAAAGCAGCCGGTTAGCCTCCGGGTTGGGAGAAAGCGGCCGTCCCTTGCCCACCGCCAGCTGCTCCAGCGGCCTATCCAGCCAGATTAGCAGGGAATTTTGCCGCAAAGCCTGAATATTTTCCGGCCGCAGCACCACGCCGCCGCCACAGGCAATCACCTGGCCGCCCTCCTTGGCAATATACGCCAAAGTTTGGCTCTCGATTTGGCGGAATTTCGCCTCCCCCTGCTCCGCAAAAATGTCGGCAATCGCCTGGCCGCTACGGCGCACAATCTCCTTGTCGCAATCCAGCAGAGGACGGCCCAACCTCTCCGCCAGCAAGCGGCCCACCGTGCTTTTGCCACAGCCCGGCATCCCAATCAAGGCCAGGTTCAGCTTTTGCCGGCGCAACCGGCGATAAACCTCGTCAATCGCGGCCTCCGCAATCGGCTGGCCGCAAAACAGCTCCGCCGCATATTTGGCCTGCGCCACCAGCATTTCCAGACCGCCGCAAGCCTGCAAGCCCAAAGCCTGCGCTTGCAACACCAAATTGCTGCGCAATGGGTTATAGATGACGTCCACCACCGCTTCCAGCCGCGGAAAGGCTGCCAAATCCAACAACGGCTGCTCCCCATTTTGCGGATACATACCGCGCGGCGTGGTATTAATGATCACCTGCACATCGCGCTGGGCCGCCGCCTGCTGATAATCCAGCCAATTTGCCCGCTGGCCGCCGTTGCGGCTAACAAAGCTAATTGCAGCCGCCCCCTGGCTCTCCGCCACAGCCCGCACTGTTTTGCTGGTGCCGCCGGTGCCCAAAATCAAAACATTTCGGCCATTCAAATCTATCCCGTGGTTTTTTAGCAAATAGACAACCCCGGCAAAATCCGTGTTGTAACCGCACAAACAACCATCACGCTTCACAATGGTGTTCACCGCGCCAATTTTGGCCGCTTGCTCGTCAACCTCCGCCAAATAAGGAATAACCAGCTCCTTATAAGGAATGGTTACATTGATGGCGGCAAAATCCGCCTGCTGCATAAAAGCCGGAAACTCAGCCCGGCTTAGCGGCCGCAGCTCATATTGATAACCAGCCAGCAGCTCGTGTATCTCCTTGGAAAAGCTGTGCCCCAGCTTCTCCCCAATTAATCCGTATTGCATTTAATTTTCCTCATTATTTATTTGCCAGTTTGTGCCGTAAGCCTCGCAGAATAAGTCCAACAAACCAATCGCCGTCACCGCGTCGACAACCACCCTGGCCCGGTGCACAATGGCCGGGTCGTGCCGGCCCTGAATTTGCAGCTCCGCGTTGGCCTTGGCCGCAAAATCCACCGTTTGCTGCGGCTGATAAATGGAGGGCGTGGGCTTAATCGCCGTGCGGAACACAATCGGCATACCATTGCTAATGCCGCCGTTTATGCCGCCGTTGTGGTTGCTGCTGGTATAAATGCGGCCGGCCTCGTCAACGCGCATTGGGTCGTTAGCCTGAGAGCCGCGCCAACCGGCCAGCGCAAAACCCGCGCCAAACTCCACGCCTTTCACCGCCGGCACACTAAACAGCAAATGCGCCAACACACTTTCCACGGAATTGAAGAAAGGTTCCCCAATGCCCGCCGGCATTCCGCAAACAGCCGTTTCCAGCACCCCGCCAACGCTGTCGGCCTGGGCCTTGGCCGCCAAAATAGCCTGCTGCATCGCTTGCCCCTGGGCCTCGTCCAGCACCGCAAAATCCAGCTCGTTCAAGCGGTTCAAGGCGGCCAACAGCTCCGTCGGCTGTTCAGGCAGAGGCGCGTCCGCCACCCCGCCGCAGCTTGCCAAATGACTGCCAATAACAATGCCATGCCCGGCCAAAATCTGCCGACAAATTGCGCCAGCCGCCACCAAAGGCGCAGTCAGGCGGCCGGAAAAATGGCCGCCGCCGCGGTAATCCTGCCAGCCCTGATACTTCACAAAGGCGGTGTAATCCGCGTGGCCGGGCCGCAACAAATTTTTTGTCTTTTCATAATCCCGGCTGCGGGTGGATTGGTTGGTAATCAACAAACACAGTGGCGTGCCGGTGGTGTGGCCGTTAAAAAAGCCGCTCACAATCTCAAATTCGTCCGCTTCCTGCCGGGCAGTGGAAAGCGCGCCCACCGCCCGCCGCTTGTCCAGCTGGCTGCGGATATAGGCCAAATCCAGCGGCAAGCCGGCTTGCAGGCCGTCAATCACCACGCCAATGGCCTGGCCGTGACTTTCGCCAAAAAGCGATACCGTAAAATTTTTACCAAAAGTGCTTTTCATAGCCGTTCCCTTTTTTACAGATACTTTTTAACCGCTTCCAGCGGCAGTTTCACAATTTCCGCCTTGCCAATTTGCTTCACCTGAATCAGATTGATTTTGTTGCCGCTAGTTTTTTTATCGTGGCTGATAACCTCCAAAAGCTGCTCCGGCATATAATTGTGGCTGGTGGGCAGGTTCAGCTTAGCCAGAACAGCCGCCAAACGTTCCTTGATAGCGGCGTCTTCCGTCACCTGGAGCATACCAACGGAAACGGCTTCGCCGTGCAGCAGGCCCTCCAACTCGCCGGCGCTTTCAATGGCGTGCCCCACAGTGTGCCCAAAATTGAGGATTTGGCGCGGGCCGTTTTCCCGCTCGTCCTGCTCCACCACGGTTTTTTTCACCGCCAAAGCCTTGCTGATAATCTGCTCAATATAATCCTGTTGGATAGCCGCCCGTTCTGCCGGCATTTGCTCAAACAGCTCAAACAGGCTAGCGTCGCCAATCATACCCGCTTTCACCGCCTCCGCCAGGCCGTTGTAGAAGTTGCGGTCGTCCAAGGTTTGCAGCAGGTCGGTATCGATAAACACGGCCCGCGGCTGGTGGAACGCGCCCACAATGTTCTTCACATCGCCCAGGTTGATGGCCCCTTTGCCGCCAATGCTGCTGTCAATCTGAGCCAAAGTGGAGGTGGGAATGTTGATGTAATCCACACCGCGCATATAAGTGGCCGCGGCAAAGCTGGTGAGGTCGCCCACCACGCCGCCGCCCAGGGCAATCAGCAAATCCTTGCGGCCAAAGCCGTTTTCCAGCAAGGCGTTCCAGATAAATTGCAGATAAATAAAGCACTTGGAAGCCTCGCCGGCGTGTACCGTGGCCAGATAGCATTCCGGGCACTGCTTTTGCAAGGCCTGCACATATTCCTCTGGAATCATATCGTCGGTGACAATCAGCACCTTGCGGTTCAAATCCACATAATTATGCACATCGGCCAGCAAACCTTTTTTGATGTGAATATTATATTTATGGTCAGGAATTTCAACAGTAATTTTCATTTTCAGTATCTCCTTTATATAATAGTAGATTTTGGTTATTTGGCAATCTGTTTTAAATCGTATGACCCCAGTATTTTCAGAGAATGACAGCTAGTTTTCAGCTTTTGCAACAGGTTTTGCGCCGCCTCGTCGGCCAGGCAACCCTCAATCTCCACATAAAAGTAATATTGCCAGGGCAAACTTTTCAGAGGACGCGATTTAATACTCTCCATATTAAAGCCCATATCCCCAATTAACGACATCACTTTGGCCAACTGACCGGCGTTGTGGTTGACGGTGAACAGCAGGTTAAAACGGCTGCCGTTTTGGCTCAAGCTTTGGCCAATAACTATGAAACGAGTGGTGTTTTGGTTGCTGCTGTTGATGTTGGCGGCCAAAACCTGCAAACCGTAAAGCTCCGCGCTCTCCGCCGAGGCAATGGCGGCCAACGCCTGGTTTTGGCTTTCGGCCACAAACTGGGCGGCCAACGCCGTGTTGGCGTAAGCCACCGGTTGCAGGGCGTATTCCTGCAAAAAGGCGGCGCACTGGCTGAGGGCCTGCGGATGAGAGTACACCTTTTGCACACCGGCCAGCTTGGCCCCCGGCAAAGCTAGTAAATTTTGCCGCACCGGCAAATCGCAAATAGCCTGGATATAGCAGTTGTGCTTAAACAGCAGGTCAAAAACTTCGCCCACCTCGCCGGTGTAGGAATTTTCAAAGGGGATTACGCCAAAAGCGGCCCTGCCGGCCAGCACCTCCTGAAAAACGCTTTCAAAATCCGCGCAGGAATGGTAACGATAAGTTGGGAAAAGCTCCTTGGCCGCCTGAAAGGCAAAAGCGCCCTCCGCCCCGGCAAAAGCCACCGTGTTGGCTTGCAGAATTGAACGCTGATAATCCTTGCTTATATCCATAAAACTCTGCAAAAACTGGCGAAAATAAGGCTGCAACCGCTCATTTTGCAGCAGCCCCAAATTTTTTTCCAGCACCTGCCGCTCCCGCGCCGCATCGAAAACCGGCAGGTTATGCTCCGCCTTGTAAGCAATAACCTGCTCCACCGCCGTCATGCGCTCCTCAAACAAGTGCGCCAGCTCAGCGTCCAGCTGATTAATGCGGCCGCGGGCCTCTTCTAATTGATTCATTTTTGCTCGCTCCATTTAATTAAATTTGCCAAGATTATAACTTAAACCCGGCAAATTTTTTTCTTGTAAAATATCACCAAAAAAACATCTATCAAGATATATAATAATATATTGTAACATTTTTTTGAGCCATTGTCCATTTATTTTGCGTATATTTTTACAATTTTTTATTGTAAAAATTCTAATCAAGCAAATCGGCAATCATTTCGTCTATCCGCTCCGCATAAAAATTAGGCTCCACCGGTATGCGATACAAAGGCACGTCGATTGCCTGAAAAACATTATCCTTAAACTGGTCGATTTCCTGCGCTTTGGCGCTGTTATGCGAGCTATCGTCCAGCTCCAACCCGGCCAGCATTACTAAATCCGCATTGCAGATAATAAAATCAATGTGCCGAGATTTTATCCGCCCACGGTATTTGGCCCGGTTTTGCGCGTCCGTCACCGTTAAAAAATCCTCCATCCGCACCTTTGGGCAAATCAACAAGTCGGCTTCATCGCACTTTTCCTTTAACATCTTGTAAAACCGATACTCTGCCGCCGACAAAAGATATTTTTTCGCGTAAGGATAATATTCCTGTTCATTGCGCGCTTTTTCAGCGGCATTCATTCTGTTACTAAGAATTACAACAAGCACGGCAATCGCAACTGCCAGCAGAGTGTAAAACATATAATCCCCCCCCAACGTCACTTTTTGCTCAGCTTTACCCCCTGGGATTGGGCCGCGGCAAATGCCAGCGGAAATAGGTTGCCGCCAGCCGCAGCCCAATGGTTAGCGAGCAGGCCAACAGCACGCTGGCAAAGGCCGGCAGCGCCGAATGAGCCAGCAAGTAATAAGCGCCCGCCCCCAAAATAGCCGCCAGGGCATAAACATTTTTGCGCAGCACCGAGGGGATTTCCCCGTTCAGCAAATCCCGCACCATGCCGCCGCCAATGCCCGTCAGCACCCCAACGGTGACGGCCAACAGCGGATTGTCCGCAAAGCCGCCCTCCAGCGCCACATTAACGCCGGAAACGCTGAAAACGCCCAAGCCGATTGCGTCAAAAAAATTCAGCACGCCGGCATAATCCAACCGCAGCAGGCAGGCCGGCAGCTTGTCCCTGGCCACGGCCAGCAGTCGATAAGCCAAAAAAACAGCGCAGCTGGCCAAAGCCGCCAGCAAAAAAAAGATGTAACTGCTGAACATGGCCGGCGGGTTAATGCCCAACAGCAAATCCCGGATTACGCCCCCACCAAAAGCAGTGACAATGCCCAGCACCAAAATGCCGAAAATATCCAAATTCTTCTCCGCGGCCAACATGGCCCCGGAAATGGCAAAGGCAATGGTGCCGATGGCCTCCGCCACAAAAATAATGCTTGCCAGCAAAAAAACTCCCTCCTTAAATTGCACTGCCTCTATTTTACAGGAAAATCAAGCAAATGTATAGTCCCAAATTTACCAACCTACTAAAATATTCCAAAAATTCAGCTAAAGTTCAAATTATCTCCAGCTAAAATTTAGAAAAGCCATTTATAATAAATACATAAGGTTTCCATTTGACTAACCTGACGGCAAATGGATGTGTTCACATCCAGCGGTTGGACTTCCTGCGGTCGCTAAGCGTTCACACAAAAAACCACAAGTAATCGAATTTTTTAATCGGTTACTTTTCACATAAATCCATTTCTTCATTTTTATTTCTTTTCCTTTTATTTTTTATATTTTTTAACATCTCTTTCATTAAAACCTTTTAGACAAAAACAGTTGCCCTGGCTCACTACCACAGGCAGCTGTTTTTGCCGCTTCAAGATTTTTTTGCGCCCGGCAGGAAAAAAAGCTGTTTAGCTAGAATAAAGTAGGGTTAACGGACAATTAATACTAATTTAATAGTAATTTGGTAATATTTTAATAGCTTAAATTAATTTCTCTGAGGTGCAAAATTGTTTGAAATGAAACAAGAAAATCAAAATAACAATCCAAACGCCAGCCGCCCCACGCCACGGCCGGTTTTTGACCCAAACCCCAGCCCGGCCCGCCGGGTGGCAGAGGGCGCAATGCTGGTGGCGGTGGCCGTTATCTTTGGCCTTTCCGCCAATTATCTGCCGCTGGTTTGGCTGATTGCCCTTTTCCTGTGGCCAGTGCCGCTGGCCCTGCTGGTGCGCCGCTTTGGCCCCGGTTTTGGTTTGCTTGGCACTGCGCTTACCGCGGTGTTGCTTTCCATTTTCATTGGACCGCTAAGCGCTCTGTTTATGCTGCTAAATATGGGCGGCGTAGGCTTTTGGTATGGTTGGGCTGCCCGCAAGGAGCTAAACCCCTGGGCCACGGTGATTACCGGCGTGTTTATCGCAGCAATTTCAATGGTTTTAATGCTGCTGTTTTCCACCTGGCTGGCTGGCCTGCAATTTGATGATTTACTGCGTCAGGTTGATGAATTTGTCGATTTCTATATTGCCACGATGCAGAACAGCGGCCAGTTGCAACAGTTGCAAGGCAACATGACTACCGCGGAATTCACCGTTTGGCTAAAGGATTATTTAACCTCTATGTTGCCGTCCAGCATGATTTTCATTGCTATGCTGGAGGCCGGCATTTCCTATGCCGTCACCGGCTACATCTTCCGCCGTCTGGGCTATCCGCTGGCCCGCCTGCCCCGCTTTAAGGAATGGCGTTTGCCGTGGTACACCCTGTGGGGCTTAATCGCCGCTTTGCTGGCTTTTGTGGTTTATCACCAAACGGAACTGGATTGGTGCCGGGCGCTTTGCAACAACATAATGTATATTTACCAGCCGTTGATGATGTTGGCTGGCCTGGCGATGTACTATTGGCTGGCTGAATTTTGGCAAATGCCCTGGATGATTTGGCTGCTGGTGTTTATGGCCATCGGCGCATTCAGCATCGCCGGCCCAATGTTGCTTATTCTGGGCCTTACCGACAGTGTTTGGGATATTCGCAAGGTTCTGTTGCGCCGTAGGCAACAACAATCCTAGCATTTTTTGCAAAACAAATTCTTACTATATAATAATAACACACTAAGGAGTGATTTTTTATGAAAGTTATTTTGTTACAGGATGTAAAATCGCAAGGCAAAGCCGGCGATATTAAAGAGGTGGCCGACGGATACGCCCGTAATTTCCTGTTGAATAAAAAGCTGGCTTTGGAGGCCACGCCCCAAAACTTAAAAAATTTGGAGCTGCAAAAGAAAAAGCAAGCCGAAAAAGCCGCGGCTGAACTGGCCGAGGCCAAAGCCCTGGCAGCTAAAATTGCCGATATGACGGTGGAAATCAAAGTGAAAACCGGCGAGGCCGGCCGCCTGTTCGGCTCCGTCACCAACAAGGAAGTGGCCGAGGCTATCTCCGCTCAGGTTGGCCAAAATCTGGACAAACGCAAGGTGGAAATCAAAGAGCCTATCAAAAACCTGGGTCAGGCGGAAGCTTTGCTGAAGCTGCACACTGAAGTGCACCAGAAAGTAAAGCTGAACATAACCGCGCTTTAAGCGCTCATTTGAGGTAAACAACATTGAAAAACGGCAGAGTTCCCCCACAAAGCCTGACGTCTGAAAAAGCCGTGCTGGGCGCTTGCCTGCTGAATGAAAGCGCCATTTTCAGCGCTATGGAATTTGTGCGGGCCGGGGATTTTTACAAAAAGGAACACCAGGCCATTTTCCAGGCAATGCTGGATTTGAACAGCACCGGCTATGTCTGCGATGTAGTGGCGGTATCGGAACACCTCGCCAAACAAGGCCAGTTGGATATGGTGGGTGGGCTGGAGTATCTGGCCACCCTAACCGGCGAAGTACCCAGCCTGGCCAATGCGGAATATTACAGCAAGCTGGTGGCGGACAAAGCAGCCCAACGCCAGCTAATTGAGGCAGCCCAAAAGGTGGTGGACGACGGCTATCAAGGCCACAAAAACGCGCTGGAGTTGCTGGGCGACGCCGCCGCCGTGGTGGACAAGGTTGGCGAGCAACGCCTGGGCGCCGGCGTGCAAGTGGCCGCCGAAGTGATGGAAAAGGAGTTCAGCAAGCTTGATGAACTCAAGGCTCATGACGGTATCACCGGCGTGCCCACCTTTCGGGATTTGGACAAGTACCTCTCCGGCCTGCAAAAGGGCGATTTGATTATTCTGGCAGCCCGGCCCGGCTGCGGCAAAACCTCTATGGCGGTGAACATTGCCGCCGCCGCCGCGATGGACAAAGGCCTTTCCGCCGTGGTATTCAGCCTGGAAATGCCCAGCGGCCAGCTGGCACAGCGCACCTTGTGCAGCTTTGCCCGCATTGACCAGCGCAAATGGCGCAGCGGTATGCTGAATGAAAAGGAAAGAGGCCTGTTGAAGGAGCAGCTAAAACGTTTTCAGAACAAAAAACTGTTCTTTGATGATTCATCCGGCATCAGTATCCCGGAAATGCGAGCCAAATGCCGCCGCATTAAATCTGAGCACGGGCTAGATTTAATCGTGGTGGATTACTTGCAATTAATGCGCTCCGCCCGGCCCACGGAAAGCCGGCAGCTGGAAGTGGCGGAAATTTCCCGCTCCCTCAAAGCTTTGGCCAAGGAGCTGGAGGTGCCGGTTTTAGCCCTCTCTCAGCTGGCCAGAACCTCAGAGCAGAACAAGGACAGCGCCCCAATGCTCTCGCACCTGCGTGAATCCGGTGCCATTGAACAGGACGCCGACGTGGTTATCTTCATCAACAACAAGCGCAATGTGGGCGGCGATGATGAGGATGGCGAGGGCAATCCGCAAATCAACGGGCAGGTGGTGGAAATTATCGTGGCCAAAAACCGCAACGGCCCCACCGGCAGTGATGAACTGCTGTTCTTCCGGCAGTACACCCGTTTTGCGGATATGGTGGAGGATTTTGTGGATGAGGACCCGGCCGGCTTTGGCGAGCCTGCTTTTCCGCCGGAAACGCCGCTGCCGCCAGGGCCGGAGCCACAATACAACAACGAACCGCCCGCCTACGACGCTGAGCCTGCCCCATTTGGCCCGGAGCCGCCAGATGAGGATTTTGATTTTGACCTGCCGCCATTTTAATATTAGATTAAGGAAGCAAAAGCTATGGAATATATGGCATTATATCGCAAATATCGCCCGGCCCGCCTTTCCGATTTAGTGGGCCAGCAGCACGTGGCCAAAACGCTGCTGAACGCACTGGAAAATCACCGGGTGGCCCACGCATATATCTTCACAGGCCCCAGAGGCACCGGCAAAACCAGCGCCGCCCTGATTATGAGCCGCGCCGTCAACTGCCAAAGCCCCACGCCGGAGGGCGAGCCCTGCGGCCAGTGCGAGGCCTGCCGGCGAATTGCGCGCGGCGCTTCAATGGACGTTTTGGAAATCGACGCGGCCAGCAACCGCGGTATCAATGAAATGCGCGACTTGCGAGACGGCGTGAAATACCTGCCGGCGCAGGAAAAACGCAAGGTCTACATCATTGACGAAGTGCATATGCTAACCACAGAGGCATTCAACGCCCTGCTGAAAACGCTGGAGGAGCCGCCGGAACATGTGATGTTTATGCTGGCCACCACTGAGCCGCACAAGGTGCCAACCACCATTCTTTCCCGTTGCCAACGCTTTGATTTTCACCGCATTGGCCAACAACAGCTGTTTGAGCACCTGCAAAAGCTGGTGCAGCTGGAGGGCCGCACGGCGGACGACGCGGCCCTGCGCCTGATTGCCCGGCGGGCGGAAGGCGGCCTGCGGGATGCGGTCAGCTTGCTGGATCAATGCCTGGTTGCCTCGGAGGGCAACCTCAGCCAGCAGACCATCGCCGGGGTTTTGGGCATTGTGGATGAGCGCTTTGTAATGGCTATGGCAGAGGCCGTGGCCGGCCACGACGGCTTGCGGATTATCAAAGGCGTGGAGCTTTTATCCGCCGAGGGCCGGGATATGCGCCTGTTTTTGCAACAGCTGTTGGAATTTGTGCGAGAGCAGCTTTTGCAGAATATGAGCGGCCAGCAAACCCTGCTCACTCGTAATCAGGCCCTGCAAATGCTGCGAGATTTGGTGGACGGCGACCAACGGCTGCGCTTTTCTCTCACACCGCGGCTGACGCTGGAGCTGGCCCTGCTGCAAGCGGCACATTTGGAGCAAGCCGACAATTAACGCTTGACTTTATCTAGGGTTCAGAATATAATTAAACCTATACAATAAGAAAGGATGATTTAAATGGCTATGGACATGCAGGCGATTATGCGCCAAGCCCAGAAAATGCAAAACGATATGAACCGCGTGCAGGAGGAACTGCGCCAAACTGAGGTGGAGGGCGCAGCCGGCGGCGGCGTGGTTAAGGTGAAAGCAACCTGCGCCAATGAGATTTGCGGCATTGAGATTTCCCCGGAGGTGGTTGACCCTGAAGACGTGGAAATGTTGCAGGACTTGATTTTAGCCGCCATCAATGACGCAATGAGCAAGGCCTCGGAAATTGCCGGCGAGCGTATGGGCTCTGTGACCGGTGGGCTGAAAATGCCCTTTTAAGCGGCAATGGCAACCTATTACTACCCGCCCTCAGTGCAGCAACTGATTGAAGCGCTGACCAAACTGCCCGGCGTTGGCCCCAAAACCGGCCAACGCTTGGCAATGCACCTGCTGCAAACCCGCGAGGAGGATGCGCTGGGCCTGGCCCAGGCCATTGAGCAGGCCAGGAGCAAGGTGCGCCGCTGCCGCGTTTGTGGCAACCTGACCGATGAGGAATATTGCCCCGTCTGCCAGGACTCCACCCGCGACGCCAAGCTGCTTTGCGTGGTGGAACAGCCCGGCGACTGCATTGTGGTGGAAAAAACCGGCCAGTTTCGCGGCCTGTACCATGTGCTGCACGGCGCGCTTTCCCCGATGGAGGGAATCGGCCCGGATGATTTGAACATTGCCAGCCTGTTGCAAAGGCTGCAAGACAGCAACAGCCAGGTGCAGGAGGTTATTATGGCTTGCAACACCGGCGTGGAGGGCGAAGCCACTGCGCTCTATCTGGCCCGGCAGATTAAACCGCTGAACATCAAGGTCAGCCGGTTGGCCTATGGCGTGGCTGTGGGCGGCGATTTGGAATATACCGATGAAGCCACCCTGAGCCGGGCATTGCAGGGCCGCTTGTCATTATAAAAATAGTGAATACTCATAAAAACCCCTAACTCTAACGAGTTAGGGGTTTGTTTTAAGTTTTAAGCTATTTGATTGGCGCGGCCATCCAGACGGTAAATGTAAACCATAACTTCCGCCACGGCCGTGTAAAGCTCCGGGGGAATTTCCCGGTTCAGGTCTGCTTGGGCATAAAGCGCACGGGCCACCGGCACATTTTCAATCACGGTGACGGAGTGCTCCTCTGCCACGCGCACAATGCGCAAAGCCAGCTCATCCATACCTTTGGCCAACACAATCGGTGCGTTATCCTGCCCCAGCTTGTAGCGCAAAGCCACGGCAAAATGGTTCGGGTTACGAATAACCACGTCGGCCTGCGGCACCTGCTGCATCATACGCGATTGCGCCATACGCCGCTGCATTTCCTTAATTTTGCCTTTAATCTGTGGGTCGCCCTCAATTTGTTTGTATTCCTCTTTAATTTCCTGCTTGGACATCTTCATTTCCCGCTCATAATCCCACCATTGGTAGAGATAATCCAGGGCGGCCAACGCCAAAAAGGCTAGGCCCACCTTGAGCATCATAAAGAAAATTTCCGTGAAGAAGTGCTGACAAGCCTGATTAATATCTAAATACAGGAAAGTGGCAGATTCCTCCAGAATACCCATCAAGCAGGAGTAAATCAGATACAAAAGCACGCTGATTTTCAGAATACCTTTGGCGGCGTCCACCAGGCTGCGCAGGGAAAACAATCGCTTAAAGCCCTGCAAAGGGCTGATACGATTAAACTTTGGTTTAATCAACTCAGCAGAAACCAGCATTTTAGTTTGGGCAAAGGTGGCGATTACCGTTACCATCACCGTAACAATCAGCAGCGGGCCGGCGCATTTCAGCAACGTGACCAGCAGCTCCATAAACGCCGGGCGGATTAAATAATCCTCCGGGTTGGCGATGGTAGGCGCTTGAGCTACACATTGCAAGCTGAAGCGAAAGGCGCCGTAAATGGCCGCCACAATCAGCGCAAACATCAGCCTTATCACCAAGGCGCTGCTGAACAGACTGGCCACGGCAATCGCGTCTTTACTAAGAAAAACGTGGCCTTTTTTTCGTTCGTCGCGTCGTTTTTTAGGCGTCGCTTTTTCTGTTTTGGCTTCGCCTGCCACTCAAACCACCTCGCTTAGGTTAAAGAGAGTCCGTTGGCGCGCTACCCTCGCCAGTGCGCAACGCTTCATAGCGCTTGATACTATCGCTCAAATCATCCAGCACATTGCGGCCGGTGATGATAATTTCCACCCGTCGGTTGTGGCTGCGGTTGGCTTCATTATCATTGGGAGCAACAGGCCGGTGCTGACCATAACCCACGCTGATTATGCGGGCCGGGTCAATTTCACTATTCTCCTGAATATAGTAGGTGGCCATAGCCGCCCGATTAGAGGAAAGCATGCGATCCTCCAGAGGATAGTTAGGCCGGCTGGGGCTAGCTTGGGCCGTGTGTCCTAAAATACGAATTTCATCAATATACTTGGCAACTTCGGTGAAAATTGTCGCAACATCACCCAGCACTTTTTCGCCCTCTTTGCGCAGGTTGTAGCTGTTGCCGTCAAAAATCACTGCGTTTTCCAGGGAGATAAACACATAGCCATCGCCCTGAATGGTTTCAATGCTTTGGGCGGAATCACTCTGTTCAGAATATTCTTTCAGCTTCTCATAGAGCATATCCATAGCGCCGTCAATTTCCTCCTGGCTAACGGCCTCCGGCATTGCGCCAGGCTTCAGGCCCGCGCCTTGGGTTGGGTCGGCCACTGGGCCCTCGGTTCCTAAAGGAATTTCCGTCGGGTTGTCAACAGCGTCCGGGTTAAAGCTTTTCACCAAGGCCAGCCATTTAACCTCGTCAATAACGGATATGGAATAAAGCAACACAAAAAAGCACAGCAAAAGCGTCACCATATCGCCGTAGGTGTCCATCCAGTTGGCGCCGCCACCACCGCTTTTTTTCTTCTTCATAAAGGCAGGCACCTCGCTTTCCTATTCTTCCTTTTTGCCACCGCCGCTATTATTAGCGTCGCGCATCTTCTGCGAAACAAAGGTGAGCAGTTTTTCCCGCAGCAGTTTGGGGTTCTCACCGGCCTGAATACAAGTGATACCCTCCACAATAATCTGCTTGCAAAGAACCTCCTCCTCATCACGGGTGCGCAGGTTGTTGGCAATGGGACCAAAAATCATATGCGCCAGAATACAGCCATAAAGCGTGGTAATCAAAGCCACGCCCATATCCTGACCAATGGTGGAAGCGCCATCGCCGTCCAAGCTCATATTTTTCAACATATTAATCAAACCAACCAGCGTACCAATCATACCAAAAGCCGGAGCCACCGAGGAGCCTTTGTCGTAAAGGGCTGCGGCAGCTTCGTGCCGGGCCGACATACATTCAATATCATTTTCCAAAATGCTCCGCACGCGGTCAGGGTCGTTCGCGTCCACAATCAGCATAATCGCTTGCTTAAAGAAAGGATCCTCCTGGTCATTGGCCAGGCCCTCCAAAGCCAGCAAGCCGTCTTTTCTGGCTGCTTGCGCCAACTCCACCAGCTGGTCAATATAATAGGTGGGGTCGTTCTTTTTAGCGTTCAGCATAATTTTGAAGTGCCCCGGGATTGATTTCAGCATACTGGCCGGAAAACAAGCCACCACAATGGCAAACGTACAGCCAATAACAATCATTACGCTGGGGCCGTCAACAAAGTTCAAGATTTTTTTAAAATCATAAGGCGGAAAGCCGTTGGCCATACCCAAAAGCATAACCACAATGGCAATCAGCACACCAATAATATATGTTATATTCATAGTATTATCCAACCCTCATTCGCTTTTTAATTTCGGTTGTCCACAACCTGAATTGAGCGGTGAATATCCATAACCTTGGCGTTGTAATCGGCAATCTTCTGGATGATTTCCTCCGCTGTTTCCCGCACCAGATAGTAATCGTGATTCATCATCACAACCTTACATTCTGGAATCAGCTCAATATACTCGATTTGGTTGTGATTGACCAAAAAACGGTCCTTGTTCATTTTGGTTAAAACAATCATGTCTGGCCTCCTCCACGCCTCATTTTCCTAAATTGGCTTGCGGGCGGCCCGGCAGGCCGCCCCTCAGCCGTCAGTTAATTAAATAGCTTAACGCTTAATGTTCACCAGTTCCTCCAGCATGGAGTCCGTCACGGTGATGATACGCGTGTTGGCCTGGTAGCCGCGCTGCATCATAATCATATTGGAGATTTCCGTGGCCAACTCAGTGCCGGAGCTTTCCAAACCACCGGGCACAAACTCGGTTTTGCCGGAGTGCTCAACATCAATACCGTCGCACAATTCCTCGTCAACTTCATCGTCTTTCAGCTGATTGGTCGGCTTCACCACGCCGCCAATGGAGGCAACGTGCAAGTTGCCGGAGCCGTCCAAAGCCTGATAGTAATGGCCGTCCACATGGGTTACGCCGTTGGGGTTATCCACCTGGCCAACCGCAATGTAACCAATGGTGATTACCGCACCATCGCCATCCTTAATAACACCGGTGATCTGGCCGTTTTTGGCAATGGTCAAGCTGTCCAGCAAAATGCGTTTGTCTAATACCTTAACATCATTAGCACCACCAGCAGCATTATTACCTTGGTCAACAGTCGCGCCAGCCTCAGCGTCAACAATTTGGCCATTTTCTGCTTTGGGGAAAACTGCGCTGCCGTCGCTGGCCACCATCGGCAAACGGATAGCCGTCAGAATACGCGCCGTGGTGGTCTTCTGGGTTTCGCCGTCGTCATCATCTCCGCCAGCATTTGCGTCGTCCTTCTGCACTTCAATCCAGCCGTAAACCGAATTGCCGTTGCCGTCAACCAGCCAGCCGTCGTCGTCAAAGCGCAAGTTGCCCAAACGGGTCAGATACAACGCCTTAGCGTCCTCTGCACTTTCAAACGGCCCCAAATTTTTATCGCCCACCAGCAAAAAGCCGTCGCCGTCAATGGTAATATCGCTCGGCCGGCCGGTCGGCGTGAAGTTTTTGGTGCTCATATCCAAGTCAATCGTGCCAACGCCAGTACCATAACCAATCTGAGCCGGGTTAGTACCGCCGCGGGTCATTGTGCTGTTGGAACCTGATTTAACGTTGGTGTAAAGCGCCTCGTTAAAAATGTAACGCGCTGCTTTATATCCGGCAGTGTTCACGTTTGAGATGTTGTTGCCGATTACGTTCATAAACTGCATATGCGTCCGCAAACCTGAAACCGCCGCATACATTGCTCCTGTCATTGTATTATCTCCTCTCTATTTTACGCTGCTTGGCGGCAATCCGTCAGACCACCGCCCCAGCATCCTTAAACAAAGGGCCTGCCGTTTTTATAGTAAAATTGCAGCGTCAATATTAGTAAATATTTTTTCTTTCATCTCTGCCTGGGAAATGGTTGTTATCACCCGATTGTGAGGCACATTGATGATAAAAGCCTGCTCCGCGCCAAACGCCAAAATGTTCACCGCGCCTTTTTCCTGGGCCCGCTCCACGCTGCCCGCCAGCTTATCCATCAAATCCGGGGTCAGTTCAATGCCCCTCTCCTCCACTCGGCTCAGCGCGTGTTTGGAAAAATTCACACCGCCAACCGGTTCCTCAATCGCGGGAACAGCCACATTAGGTGCAGCCTTTTGCGCTTGCGCCAAAAGCAACTCACCAAAACCCTGGCCTGGTGTTTTGGCAGCTTCACGCTGGGTTTTGTTTTGTCCGTCTGGTATGGCTGTTTGAGCCAAACCACTTAATCTATCAATCACTGCCAACTGCACCTCCCCAATCCTTAATCCGTTAAGCCAGCAAAGGTCTGGTCATCTTGTAATCATTAATCGTTTTATTGGGATTACCCTGACTACCATTGTTATCCGTGCCAGCATCAGTTCCATCTGTTTTATCAGTATTTTCCGGCTTATCAGTAGTACCGTCAGGCTTTTCGGTTGTGTCCGGCTTATCTGTACCGTCAGGCTTTTCAGTATTTTCCGGTTTATCCGTAGTACCGTCGGGCTTCTCGGTATTGTCCGGTTTATCCGTACCGTCGGGCTTCTCGGTATTGTCCGGTTTATCCGTACCATCGGGTTTTTCAGTGTTACCCGGCTTATCAACGCCATCGGTTCCATCGCCGTCCTCTGTACCATCGCCGTCCGGCTTTTCAGGGTCCTTAACCTCAGGCAGCTTGCCGATTGCCATAATATCGCTCAGCATATAAATATCATCGCCGATAAAGATAACTTGCTCGCCATTCAGAGTGCCGGTGCCAGTTACCACGCCCTCAATCTCTTTCAGCTCATTGCCCTCATACATACCAATGGTTACGGTTTTACCCACCAAAGATGAAGCATAAGTCAAAGTGCTGGTGTCATGAATCAAGGAACTAATATCCGTCACAGCCTGAATAACCGAAATTTGCACAAACTGGTTCATCATATCCGCCGTGGAAGCGGTGTTGTCAATATCCTGGTTTTGGAACATAGCGCACAACAGCACCAAAAAATCGTCTGTGGTCAAATCCTTACCCGCTTTTTTGCTGGTACTATTTTTAGTTGCCAACTCCGTTTGCAAAGCGCCCAAAACGCCGGATGCGTCAGTCATATATGCCATTTTTTTTCATCTCCTCTCGTAAAGTCAAGTCCTGCAAAAACGCCGACCAAATTTACTTCTGTACACAACGCTCACACACTATCCTATCTTTCTTGCGCCGCAGCCAAATCCACCAAGCCAAGCCGCAACTGCTGCATAAAATCAACCTGAGCCGCCGCCGGGTTGTCGTTCTCCGGCCGCTGCCGACGCTCATTCTGCTGTTGCTGCTCCTTGCCTTGCTCCTGGTCAGGGTTCAAAAACTGTTGGGCTGCGTCTTCCGGCGTCCGGTTTTCCACCTCAACCCGCACCTGGCCCTGATTGCCTGCCTGCAAAAGGTTCTGCAAGCTGTTGCTGTGCTGCTGCAAAAGGTTGGCGGCTTTTTCCGTCACCACGCTCAGCACCACATTCAAGGTGCCGTCCGCCATTCTGGTCATTTCCACCGTCATCGTGCCCAAATTGGCAGGGTTCAAATTCACCGTCACCCGGCTTTCGCCCTGGCTCAAAGCCTGGTTCAGCTTGGCTGCCAGCTTATCGGCCGCATCGTCAGCTTGGGGCTCCAACGGCGCTTCCGCCTCGCGCACCTTCACCGGCACAGCGTCAACCTCAGCAAAAACAGTCTGGGTTTGCCCGGCTGCTTCCTCCGCCACCAGCTCGTCGCCTTGCTGCATTTGCGGCTGAGCCATCTGCTCGCCTGCGCTCTGGCCGTTCTGCTGGGTCTGGGGTTGGGCTGCCGTCGCCACGGTTTGCAGCTGAGGCTGCCCGTTTTGATTTTGCACCACTTCCGGCTCCGCAGTCTGGTTTTGCGCCGTCTGCACGGGGGCCTGCATTTGCTGCTGCGCCACTGCGGCCTCTGCCTGCGGTTGTGCCGCCTGAGCTGCCACATTGCCGGTCTGCGTCTGAACCGTCTGCACAAGCGGAGGCACTTCTTCTGTTTCCAGAGTCGGCACGGCCTCCACATTAGCGCCGTTTTCATCCACAACCACTTCCACCGGCTGCACATTCGGCATAACCTGGGGCTGCGCTGTCACCAAAGCTGCCGCCAAAGCCTGCTGTTCCGCGTTTACGTCCTGCTCGCCCTGATTGGCATGCTGCCCATCTGTAGGCTTAACACCGTCAGCTGCCTCTGGTTTGCCTTGCCCTGAGGCTTGGCCGTTACCAGACTGGCCAGTGGTTGCGTCCGCCTCCGGCTGCTGCTGGTTGCTTCCGGCCTGCTGCAACAGGCTTTCAAAATCCGGCCCGGCCGGTTTGCCTGCCTCTGGCCCGTTGGCTCCCAACATTGCATTCATCAGCTGAGCAATGCCGCCTCCGTTCACTCCGTTTGCTTTCATCTCATTCACCTCCTTTCAATGAATATAATATATGAGAAATATCCTCGCCCCGGCCTAAACCGAAGCTCACATATTGCTCGCGTTAGCATAGCGGCGGGCCGCCGTTAGGTCGTCGATAAAACGTTCCTCGTCCTTTTGCACCGCCTTCAAATATTCCTTGTGCTTAATATCCCGCAGTTTTTCCAGGGTGGCCGTTTCCTGCCTGCTCTCAATAACCCGGCTGCGTTTTTCCTCCTCAACCCGCCGCAGTTGGCGCAACTTGTCGGCCTCGCGGCGTTCCTCGCGCTCCAAGGCCTGCAAACAATCCTGAAACTGCAAAAGCTCCAGAATATTCAAGCCCTCCGCTTTTTTGCGGCGATATTCCTCTTCATATTCAGTTCTGCGGCTCTGCACCGCATCCAAAACTTCCTGCTGAGCATTAGCAGCAGCGGCGGCGGCGCCATGCTCCACCAAACGATTTTCCAAAACCTGCTGCTTATAATCCATTACCGTATCTAACTGAAATTGAAACTTCTTCATTATATGTACTCTCTCCTGCTTGTAGGATTAAAAGATTAGCTTCAACTGTTCGCCAAAATTCGGCGCATCTCAGCCAAGCACTGTTCATATGAGAAAGCCTCATTAACACCCTGCATTAAATATTGGTTAATTTCGTCAATTTTGGTTAGCGCAAAATCCAATCGCGGGTTGCTTCCCGCCTTGTAAGCGCCGATGGAAACCAGGTCAGAATTTTTTTCGTAAACGCTGAGAATATCCCGCAAACGGCTGGCCAACTTTTGGTGTTCCTGTGGCACCAGCTCAATCATCAAACGGGAAATGCTGGCGCTAACGTCAATAGCCGGATAATGGTTGGCCGCGGCCAAACTGCGCGAAAGCACGATATGCCCGTCCAAAATGCCGCGTACAGTATCGGCAATCGGCTCGTTGGTGTCGTCGCCCTCCACCAGCACGGTGTAAATCCCGGTGATGGAGCCTTTTTTGAAGTTGCCGCTACGCTCCAGCAGCTTGGGCAGCTCCGCATAGATTGAGGGAGTGTAGCCTCTGGCCACCGGCGGTTCGCCAATCGCCAGGCCAATTTCTCGCTGAGCCATCGCAAAACGAGTCAATGAATCCATCATCAGCAGCACGTCATAGCCTTGGTCACGGAAATATTCCGCAATACCAGTGGCCACGGAGGGGCAGCGCATTCGCAACATCGCCGGCTGGTCGGAGGTGGCAACCACCAAAATGGAACGGCGCATGCCTTCCTCTCCCAAATCTTTCTGGACAAATTCCAGCACCTCACGGCCGCGCTCGCCCACCAGGGCAATCACATTGATGTCCGCCTTAACATTTTTGGCAATCATACCCATCAAGGTACTTTTGCCCACGCCAGAGCCGGCAAAAATGCCCATACGTTGACCCTTGCCGATTGTCAGCAAGCCGTCAATCGCTTTCACGCCAAACTCCATTTTTTCCCGGATTGGCGGTCTGGTCAGCGGGTTGATGTGACTGCCGGCAATACAATAGGAAACGCCGCCCTCAAAAGGCCCCAAGTCGTCAATAGGCTGGCCCAGCGCATTGATAATGCGTCCTTTCAGAAAAGGCCCCACCCGCAGCCGCAGCTGTTGGCCGGAGGTGCGCACAAAATTGCCGGCGGAAATGCCGCTCATCTCCGAGTACGGCATCAACAGCACTCGGTCATCCCGAAACCCCACCACCTCGGCGTTTATCTGGCCGCCGGTGTCGTCGCTGTAAATGCGGCAAATATCGCCCACCGCCGCTTTCAAACCGCTGGCCTCAATAGACATGCCCACGATATTTTCAATTTTTCCGGTGTGGCCAATCGTTTCAGCCTGTTGGATTTGCTTGATAATATGTTTGAACATTTAATTTTCACCTGAAGCGTTTTGAATAACTTCCCGAATATTGTCCATTTGAGTGGAAACGCTAGCGTCAATAATTTCATCCGGCATTTCAATAATACAAGTGCCTGATTCATCATCCGCCATTGGAATAATCCGAATTCGATTAGAGAGATGCCCCAAAGCCGCCGTCAATTCCGGCGTGGAGAGGGCAATATTTTTGGTATCACAATCAGCAATATAAATCTGCACCCATTCGCAGCGGCGGTGCTTTTCGGTGGCCGTTTCAATCATCCGCAGCAGAATATCGCCGCTGGATTTCAAACTAATCCGAATTACCTTTTCCGCCACAGCCAAAGCTAAATCCCGCAAATCTTCCTTGGTGTCCTGCAAGATTAAATCCCGCCGGTGGGTGGCGTCATCCAAAAAGCGCTTAACCTCAGCCCCCTGGGCTTCCGCCTGGCGGGCAATTTCCGCCTGCGCCTCGCTCATCGCCGCCGCCATGCCCTCTGTGAAGCCGCCGTTGTAGCCGTCGGCCCGTGCGGCCCGGTAAAGCTCATGCACTTCGGCCTCTGCGTCTTTCAAGGCCTGCTCCTTAATTTGCTCCGCCTCCAGCCGGGCGGCAGCCAAAATGGCCTCCGCCTGCACTCTGGCAAAATCCACAGGGGTGGCCGGGCGTTCTTCCTCCTCAGGAGCAGGCTCCGTTTCCGCAGTCTGCTCCTGGCCAACCCTCGCCGGCCCCTCCACGTGCTCAAAATCACCGTCAAAATCGGCGGCAAAATCCTCGTCAAAAGCAGAATCAAAATCCGTCAGGGTCTCCGCCGCTGCTTCGCCCACCAAGGCCTCGTCATCATCCGTCAGCTCATTGGCGTCCGTAAAAACATAGTTCACAGCGGCAGGCTTCATAAAACGCTTAAATATATTAGGCAATTATATCGTCCTTTCCGCCTTTCATAATAATAACCTCGCCCTTTTCTTCCAGGCTGCGGATAATATTCACAATACGTTGCTGCGCGTCCTCCACGTCTTTCATACGAACATTGGTGGTAATCTCCAAATCGTCCTTGATACTCTCCGCCATACGGCCGGACATATTTTTGAACAGCTTGTCGGCAACCTCGGCGTTGGCAGCTTTCAAGGAAAGCACCAAATCGCGCGGGTCGCAATCGCGCACAAAACGCTGCACGGAGCGGTCGTCCATCGTGATAATATCCTCGAAAACGAACATCCGCTTGCGGATTTCCTCGGCCAACTCGTCGTTGGAAGCCTCCAAACCATCGAAAATGCTCTTCTCGTTGGCGCGGTCCAAATTGTTCATAATATCAGCCACAAAGTCAATACCGCCAACCTGAACGTTGCTGCTGTCAAAGATATTAGCAAAGCGGCGTGTCATCTCCGCCTCAATAATTTTAATAGCCGTGGGGCTGGCGCTTTCCATCTGGGCAATGCTTTCCACCACCTGAATTTGCCGCCGGCCCTCCAACTGAGAAATCACGGCCGCCGCCTTATCCGGGTCAACATAGGACAACACCAAAGCAATGGTCTGCGGGCGTTCATGCTGCAAAGCTGAAAACAGCGATTTATCATTGGCCTTGTTCATAAAGGAGAACTCGCGGTTCTTCAGCGATTTAGTCACCTTATCCAGCAGCGAAGCCGCCGCTTGCTCGCCAAAAGCCTTTTGCAAAACGGTGCGGGCATATTCCAAGCCGCCCTCCGTCACCGCTTTGTTGGTCATACACATCTGGTAGTATTCGTTCAAAACCTCTTCAGTCAGGCTGGCGTCCAAAAAGCCCAGCTTAGCAACCTCCAAGGTCACCTGCTCAATCTCCTCGGCCTCCATATGCTGATACAGAAGCGAGGCCTTATCCACGCCCAGAGCGATGATTACTGCCGCCGCCTTTTGAGCGCCTGTCATATCCTCCATTTTGGTAATAATGCCATCAGCCATTGTTTTCATCCTCTTTCAGCCAGTTTTTCACCATCAAAGCGGCAATTTCCGGATTGGACTCAGCAAACCGACGCACATCCTTGCGCAGCTCCATACTGCGTTCGGTGTGAATATCCATAATATCTGCACTGACCTCCGGCACGCCAGTGGCGGCCTGCAATGCAGCCAGTGCTGCTGCTTCTTCCGCCTCCTGAGCCTCCCGTTTTTTGCGGCGCGCCCGACGAACCAGCAGAATAATAACCAGCAAAATCAGCAGGAACAAAATCGCTCCGGCAATCGCGGCGTAAAGCACCCAGGTGTAATCCGGCGGCGGCTCAACCTCGCCCGGCTCCGTATTAGGCCACTGGCGCACCAGCAAAGCAACCTTATCATTTTGCTGCTCCACCGTAATGCCTGAGGCTCTGGCCACAACTGCAACAGTTTCCTCAATCGGCACAGTGCCCTGAGCCGCGTTAATGGACACGCTGACCATCACGTCCGTAACCGTACCGCTGGCGCTCTCTCGCTGCGTTTTCAAAGTATCAACGTTATATTGGTCCTCGCCACTGGCGCTCAAATTGCGCTCCTGGCCGTCCACCTGATAGTCGTTTTCAACATAGGTAGGAATATCCGCATTGGTGCCGGTGCCAACCACGCCGCCAGCCTCCTGATCCTCATCCCGGCCCACGCTGTAGCTATAAACCCGGCTGCCGATAATACCACGAATACCATCGTTACCCACCACCGCATTGTCCGGCTGAGTGTAATTCACCTCTTCTTGGTATATACGGCTCACATCAACTGTGCTCTGCACGCCAATGCTGATGTTGTCCTCGCCGTAAACCGGCCCCAAAACCTGCAAAATCTGCGTGCGGATTTTATTGTTCACCTGCTCCTCCAGGGCCAGCTTCAGGCGAGCAGAATCCGTATAGCTCAAGCTACCATCGCCGCCGTCAAAAGTATTGCCCCGATTATCATGAATACTAACATTGTCAATAACCAAACCAGCAACAGAATTGCTGACCAGCTTGCGAATGGAAGCGGCCATATTGTTATCCATACTATGCTGGCTGTCCATCTCCACATATACAGACGCGCTGGCCTCAATCACGGCGCTACGATTAAGCACAAAGGTGTTGTCGGAACCAACAGCAATATCCACCACCGCTTCCTTAACGCCTTCAAAATTGCGGATAACCGCAGCCAAACGGTCCTGCAAATCGTAAATATAGAGAGTACGCATCTGGGTGGAGGTAGTCATAGAGTTCACATTGTCCAGATACATTTTGTAGCCCAAATCGCTGGTGGGGTAACCCGCCTGCAACAAACTGGCTTTCAAAGCGGGCTCCTGTGCCTCCGGCACCAAAATCGTATCGTTGTTTTCCACCCGATAATTCTTCACACCATTGTCGTTCAGATATGTAATAATAGAAGACATATCCTCGCCGGTCAACCCTGTGAAAAGCGTTGCATAAGGTCTGGACATCATAATCGCCGCAAAAACGATAGCCCCAATCAAAATGGTGCCTATTACAATAGCGATTATCCTTTTAGTTTTTTTAGTCATTTTGCCGAAGAAATCTTTTATCCGCGGCCAAATTTGCTTTAATTTCTCTTCCACTTGTGCTAGCCTCCGCCATCATCAGTGTGCGGCCCACACCGCCATATCTACTATTATAGACTATATTCGATTTTTTTTCAAGTGTTATCCTAAAAAAACGCTAAATTTTCACTCTGGAAAATATCGCCGCCCCAAGCAGGCGTTTCCGTTTTTCGGGCTAATTAGGGATATATTTTCAAAAAAGCCGAACATTACGCCCATTTGCCGTAAAATAAATATACCCTTCCTTAACCGGCTGACGGCTGGACTTTGCCAAAGCCCAGCGATAAATGGCCAACTGCAAGCCATATTGTTCCCGAACCTGCTCGGCGCTTTTGCCACGATTGCCGCCAGATTTATAATCAACCAGCACCCAGCCGTCCGCTTCCCAAAAGGCCAAATCCAACACGCCCTGCAAAAAAACTGTTTCCTGAGCAAACTGCTGCGGATTAAGCTCCGGCCTGCCCTCCGCCAGCTGAGCAAACAAACCAGCCGCCGCCTGAGCATCCAGCTCAGCCAATTCCGCCAGGCTCAGCCCGGCAATAAAACGCTGCTCCCGCAGCACCTGATTTGCCGCCAACATCCGCCGGCCTAACGAACTGCTAAAAAACTCCGCCAGCCGGGGCAGGTTTGCAGCCACCGCCGCCGGCGCCGTTTGGTCGGCGCAACCAGCCGCCAGCCCGGTCAACAGCTCCTGCAAATAGTCCGCCACCGCCGCAGTTTCAGCCCCTTCCGAGGCCAAAAGCCGCTGCACCTGCGCCAAATCCGCCTTTTGCAGCAAGGCATGCACCAAACTGCCATAAGCCGCATACCATTCCAAACTGCGGCCACTCTCCGCCCGCGCTAAATTTTCCGCATATTCATCCGCCAGTCGGGCCGCCGCCTCGGCCTGCGCCGCTTCCGCATTGCCCTCCGGCAAAGGCAACAACCGCTTAAAAGCCGTCACGCTCCACTTCACCGGCAGACGCGCCAGCTCCGCACCGGGATATTCTCTGGCCAAAGCCTGCTCAATCGGGCCGCGCTCAAACTCCGGCCCTGCCGCCAGCCAGTCTGCAAAATCAAAAGTCTGGGCCGCGCCCTGCGCCGCGCCAACCGGCTTGGGCAAGCTTGTCACCAGCTCAAACCGCCAAGGGCCGTCCTCATCGGCGGCGGCATACGCCAAACCCCTGGTAAAGCCAGAAATCTGACGCAGCAGATCCGCCTGCGGGTGTTGCAACAAAGCCGCGCACAGCCAAGACAAAAAGTTGCGGTGTTTGGCCAAAAATCCAGCCCCCACCGGCTCGGCCTGGCCATACTCCGGCCCTGCCAAGCTGGCAAAAGTGCGAATCAAAGACCAAGAAGAAGCGACAGTGCCAACCAGATACAGCTTGTTTTCCGCTCGCGTCATCGCCACATAAAGCAAACGCAAGCTTTCTGCCAGATTTTCCCAACGCGCCTTGCGGGTAATCATATTAAAACCAAAGGTTGGATACTTACGCCGTCCCGGCAAATCCACCCGCCGCATAGCCAAGCCCAAGCTGCGATGCAACAAAATATCCTGCCGAAAATCTTCTTCATTAAAAGCAGTGCCCAAACCAGCCACAAACACCACCGGAAATTCCAAGCCCTTACTTTTGTGAATACTCATCAGACGCACCGCATCCAGGCCGCCCCCCATTGCCGATTGCTGCCGCTTGCCGCCGTTGGCCTTGTTGCCGGCTGCCAAAAACTGCAAAAACCGGCCCAAGCCCACGCCGCCAGCCGCGTCGTATTCCCCGGCCAGCCGTTGCAGCTCCCGCAGGCTGCCACGCCGAAGCGCGCCGCCCGGCAAAGAACCCAAAAGCTCCGGCAGAGCCGTAACATTGTAAAGATACTCCAACAGCTCCGCCACACCCAACTCCAAGCTGCGCCGCCGCCAATCCTGCAAATTTTGGGCAAAGGCCAGCAGGCGGCCGTCGTGCGATTGCAGCAAGCCGTCATATAAGCAGGGGTGAGCAAACTCCGGCGGCAGGTTTTTGCAGAGAATTCGCAAATCCGCCAGCTCCGCCAGACTCAGCCCTACCAAAGGAGAATGCAGCACCGCCGTCAACGGAATATTCTGCCGAGGATTATCCAGCACCGCCAGCAGGCTGTGCACCACCTGAACCTCAGGCAGGCTGAGAAAATCGTCAAAGCCATCCGCCGCGCAGGCAATTTCCTGCGCCCGCAGAATTTGGCTAAATATGGGGGCCCAACCCCGCACGGCCCGCAGCAAAATCACCATATCGCTCAGCGAGCGGCCCTGCGCTTGCTGCTCCCGAATTTTGGCCGCCAGCAAATTGGCCTCCATCTCAGCCGTCTGCATTTCCTCCAGCAGATCGTCCTCCAGCTTTGCCGTCTGCGTTTTCTCCGACCAACCGGCCAAATCATTTGCCGAATTGACATCATCGTTCTCATCTAAAACAGCTTCCCCATCCGTCAAGGTTGGCAAGCCGTTGCTGCTCCGCACCGCCGCTTTGTCAATAATCAGCAACTCCACCGGCTCCTGCGGTAGCTCCGGCCGGCCGCAGTGCAGCATAGCCGACTCGTCGTAGTTAATTTCCAGATTGCCGCCGCACATCAAACGGCTAAACACAAAGTTCACGCCGGCCAGCACCGCGCTTTGGCTGCGGAAATTGCGGTTCAAATCAATCCGCCGTCCGCCCTCGCCCCGCCCGTAGGCCGCAAAACGCCGCAAAAACAGGCTTGGCTCCGCCAGCCGAAAGCGGTAAATACTCTGCTTGATGTCGCCCACCATAAAACGGTTCTCGCCATTGCTAAGCAGCTCCAGCAGACTTTCCTGCACCTCGTTAATATCCTGATATTCATCCACCAGTATTTCAAAGAAACGCTGCCGGAGGCTTTCCGCCACACCTAGCTGCTCGTCCCGCAAAAGCGCCAAGGCATAATGCTCCAAATCCGCAAATTCCAGCAATCTGCGCCGCCGTTTGGCCTGTTGCCAAGCCTGATAATAAGCCAACGCCAGGTTCACCAAAGCTTCCGCCAGCGGGGCCTGACTGCGCAACTCCTCAGACAAAGTACCGTTTAGCAAAGGCGAGGCCTCCCGCAGCAAAGCCGCGCAACCATCCTTAACCTGCTTGCGCAACTGCTGCACCTTCTCCTTTGCCTCAATGTCAACTTCCACCTTGGATCTAATGGCCGGCAAACGCTTAAATTCCAGCTCGGCCAAAGCCGTCAGGCCAGCCGGCCAATCTCCATTGGCCGCCAAAGCCGCTATTTGCGTCAGGGCAGCCGCGTCAGACTGCAACAAGCTGAGATAAACCGTCAGCCCGGCGTCATTGGCCAGTGTAGCCGCCGCCCGGCAAAGCTGGCCCAGTTCCGCCAGCTCATCTTGCATAAATTCGGCAAAGTAATCCTGCCAGATAGCAGCCTGCCCCTGGTTATAGACCGCCAGCAAACCGGCCAGCCAATCCTCAATATCCGGCATACTCTCGCCAAATTCCACCAGACGCAACACCAAGGCCTTGATATTATCGTCGCCCAAACCGCGGCTGTAATGCTGCAAAAGCAAATGCAGGCCAGATTCAGGCTCTTTGTAGGCGGCCTCAAAAACCTCCTCCAGAGTGCGCTCCCGCAGCAAATTCAACTCGCCCTCATTGCCAATGTGGCTTTTAGGGTCCAGCTCCAACGCGTAGCCATATTCCCGCAGCAAATCCAAGCAAAAAGCGTGAATGGTCATAATTTTAGCCCGCTGCAACAGCACCAGCTGCCGGGTTAGGTGGGCGGCTTCCGCCTCCGCTTCCACATCAGCCAAACGCTGACGCAAAGCCGCCGTCAAGCGGCTGCGCATCTCCGCCGCCGCCGCGTTGGTGTAGGTCAGCACCAGCAGACGGTCAACGTCCACCGGTTGCGCCAAATCTGTGATAATGCCCATAATCCGCTCAATCAAAACTGCGGTTTTGCCGCTGCCTGCACCGGCCGAAAGCAGCAAATTGCCGCTGTTTTTCTGCATTGCCGCCAGCTGTTCATTTGTCCAAGCCATTTTTGCTCCTTACTCCTGTTCTGTTTGAGGATATTGCCGCTGCCAGCGGCGCAAAACCTCCGTCTGTCCCAATTTCTCCACCGGGCGGCTATCCCTCTCCACCGCCAAATCAACCGCGCAAACGGTATAAAAATCACAATATTCGCAAACCAAGCGGCCGTTTTGCTCCAATGGGCGCTGCCGGATTTCGCCCGCCTGCAAATGCTCCAGGCTGTCCGCCACCTGCTTTTGCAGGCAGCTTTGCATAAAATTATATTCCTGCGGGCTCAGCCCCAACGCGCTCAGGCCGAAAGTGTTGTCCTTCTTCCAGTATATGTGCATCGTTTTAGCATGTGCACCAGGTTTAAGTTCTCGCTCCGCCAACAGCAAAGCCTCAGCGTCCAACAAGGCCAGTCCTTGCAGCTTCACCGTCGCGCCGGCCTCATCCAAGAAGCGCACATTTTTCACAATCTCCTGCACCGGCACATAAAACATTCCGGCCGGGCGCAGCTGTTCGCCCTCTTTAGCATTACGCAGCAGGGCCTCCAGATAAAGAGGCAGTTGCCAATTCAATCCATAATATATATCCGACAAACGCAGGGTTTTATTCTGCATTTTGTAGTCAATAATCCGCACAAATGCGGCATCACTGCCCTTGGCCACATCCACTCGGTCAATACTACCGCGCAGGCTGACGCGCCGTCCGTCCGCCAGCTCCAGAACCAACGGCGGCAAACCGCCCTGCCCCAAGCCAAAGTTCAGTTCAAAATGCAGCGGCCGAAAGCTGCCAGCCGCCAGGTTGGCGGCCATATCCAACAGGCTTTGCGTCACCACCGCCACCATTTTTTCCGCCATATAGCTGTTTTTACCGCTATCAGCCAAAATTTCCGCCAAACCACGAGCCGCAAACTCCTGCATAGTCTGACGCACCAGCGGTTCCAACTGCTCCGCCGTAAGCCCTGCCCAATCGCAATCCGCCGCGGCCAACTGCTGCATAACCTCAGACAAAATATAGTGATAGAGCGAGCCTACATCCGCCGTTTGCAACTTAAATTCCGCCCGCGGCTCCAGACCCAAGCCGTAAGTTGCATAATAACGGCACGGACAGTTGTTGAAACGCTCCAGCCGGGAAACGCTGGTGGAACGCAAGCTGGCGTTTCCGTAAAGCGATTGAAAACGCCGCCGGTCCAGCGGAGCTCTGTCCACCCGATAAGCCAAACCCTGCCGCAGAGCCGCCAGCTCCGGCTGCAAACGCCCCTGTTCCGTTAAACTGTGGCAAACGCTACGCCAAAAAGCGTCGGCAACGCCTTGCTGCTTGCTTAGCTCCATTTGTGCGCTTTGCACATCCCGCAGGTTTGTCAAATGCGCCGCCAGTCCGGCCAACAAATGCCGGTCACCGCCCAGATTATCCGTCAACGGCAAATCAGGCGGCCGTTTTGGCTCCAGACAAGGAAAAATCTGCTTCAGCCGAGCCAAAGCCGTGGATGGGCGCAGCTCCGTCCCATCCGCCGTCTGTTCGGAATAGCTCAAAAACAGCAGTTCGCTGCTGCGAGAAAGGGCAATATAAGCCAAATATTCCTCGTTCTCCTGCCGCTCCCTGGGGCCGGCGGCCAGCTCAATGCCCAGGCCAGCCAAAACATCCCGGTCTGCACTGCCCAGCAGGCCGTCCTCTGCCAGCACTGCCGGCAGCTCGCCCTCGTTCAAGCCCAGCACAATGGCCGCCTTAATTTCCGGCAAACGGCTGCGGCTGATTTCCGCCACGTTCACTTCGTTGCCAGAGGGCGGAATGGAGCTTAATTGCAAGCGAGCCGTGCCCTCCTGCCAAAGCTCCGCAAACTGAGCAAAGCTTATTGGCATTTGCCCCAAAAAGGCCGCCAGCTGAGCCAAAAGCTGCTCCACTTTGGGCAGAATTTGACGGTGACCGTCAGCCAAACGCAGCTCCTGCCGCTGCATTGCCGCCTGCTCCCAGGCCAGCAAGCTTTCCGCTGCCTGCAAATTGTGCAGCAAATCCTGCAATGCCTCCGCCAGCCGGCCCACTGTCAGCTCCGACTGGTCGGCGTGCAAAGCCTCCCAAAGCTGCAACAAAGGGGTCAGGGCTCTCTCGGCAACCGCATTAATTTCCGCCAGCTCAGCCGGCGTAAAATACCCTGCGGTGCGCTTAAAGTTGCCAGCCTGCCGCCACATATAATTTTTCAAGCCGCAACGCAAGGCGTAATTCTCCAGCCGGTCAGCCTCCTCCAAGCTCAAAGGAGCCAGGCCGGATTTTAGATAAGCCAGCACCGCCGGGGTAGCCCAATTTTCCGTCAGCACGCTTAAAACCGTGCTGACCAGCTTCACCAACGGATGCCGCCCCAGCTCCGCTCCCATATCAAAAAAGTAAGGAATAGCAAAATCGCGAAAAGCATTTTCCAGCTCCGTGCGATAAGTGGCCAGATTGCGCGTAATCACCGCAATATCCCGGAACAAATAACCCTGCTCCCGACACAAACGGCTAATTGTCTGCGCCGCATAGGCCGCTTCCGCCGCCGCATTTGGCGCCGCCAACAGTTCAATTTTAGCCGGCGGCTCAGCAGCCAGCCCCGGCCAATCACGGCTTGGCTGCATCTTGGCCGCAAAACAGCCATATGCAAAACAAGCCTCCACCGCCGCCAGTTCAGGATTTTGCCGCTGCCGCCAGTTAGCGGTCAGCCGGGTTAGCTCAACCTCCGCGCCAACCTCAGCCGCCAGCTGCAAAAATTGCTTACGCAAGCGCAACTGACCGCCGAATATCCGCCCCAAACCAGGGTTCTCCGCCGCGCCGGGCGGCAGACACAAGCACAAATTAACGGCCCGCAGCTTGGGGAATAAAGCCCGCAGCACCGCCAACTGTGAGGGGTTGAAATCCAAAAAGCTATCCAGCCAAAGCTCCGCGCCCTGCAAAAGCTGACTGGCAGCCGCAGCCTGGGCCAGCTCTGCCATCATCAGGCCTTGGTCCCGAAAGCCGCCCTCCACCAGCTGCAAATAAGCCTGATAAAGCCGAGCCAAATCGCGCAGTTTGCCAGCCAACAAACGGCCGCCGGCGGGCAGCTTTTCCGCCGCCTGCTGCAAATCAGCCGGAGTTACGGAATACTGCTCAAACTCCACCAAAGCGCGGGCCAAAGCGTCCACAAAGCTAACGTTGCCCGCCGCCGCGTCCAAAACCTCCAGCTGGCCGCGATTTTGTTGCAGACAAGCCTCCAACAGCATCGCCCGACCCTGCTCGTCCAACCAGGGCAGCGCGGCAAAGGTTTGCTCAGCCGCCAACATACGATATAAGCCGGAAAAGCTCACCGCCTGCACACGCAGGCTTGCGCCAACCGGTTCCGCCCCAGCCTCGGCCGCAAACGCCACATAGGCTCGTTCACTGCCAAAGGTGGCCTGTTCCGGCACCAGCAACAGCAAAGGCGGCCCCAGCGGCTCCGCCTTTTGCCGGGCCGCCAACTCCTCCAGGCACAGACGGCTTTTGCCACTGCCCGCACCACCCTCAATCAAACGCAGCTTCATTTAAACCTCTCCCCTGATATTAAGTGTCCATTATTATTCGGCACAAATCCGCATAAACCTGCCCCTAGCAACACAATCCAGCAAAATACTCCAAATTTCATCCGACAAAACTTTACTTACGACTAAAAAAGTGTTATTATAATATTGTTATTATAATATAATAAGGAAATAACAGAATTGAGGCGAAAAAATGAAAGCAACTGTTTTGGCCGATAACATCGGCTCCGAAAACCTGCCGGGCGAATGGGGACTCAGCATTTACATTGAGGCGGCGGAATTGAACATTCTGCTAGATTGCGGCGCGTCCTCGCTCTACCGGCAAAACGCCGAAAGCCTGGGGCTGGAGATTGCCGCGGTGGATTTGGCAGTTTTATCCCACGCCCATTACGACCACGCCGACGGTATGGCGGACTTTTTTCAGCACAACCAAAAGGCTAAATTTTATCTGCAAAGCGCCGCCGCCGAAAATTGTTATAAAATCGAGGAGGGCGAGTACAAATATATCGGTATGCCGGCCAATATTCTAAAGGATTTTGCGCCGCGTATTCAGCAGGTGAACGGGCCTTTTCAGCTAGCCGAGGGAGTTTGGCTGCTGCCCCACACCACGCCGGGCCTGGCAGAAGCCGGCCGGCAGGCCAATATGTTTCAGCTCTGCAACGGCGAATGGCAGCCGGACGATTTTGCCCACGAGCAAAGCCTGGTTTTTGAACGCCCGGAGGGCTTGGTGGTTTTCAACTCCTGCTCCCACGGCGGCGTGCTGAATATCATCCATGAGGCGGAGGAGCAACTGAGCCGCCCGGTGCGCCAGATGATTGGCGGTTTTCACCTGTATCAGCAAACACCCCAGCAGGTGCAAGCCCTGGCTGAACAGCTATGCCAGGCCGGACTGACCGGTATCCACACCGGCCATTGCACCGGCGACGAGGCCTTTGCCATATTGCAGCAGGAGCTTGGCCCGGCGGTGCAACAGTTGCGGGTCGGTCTGGAAATTGAATTTTAATAAAAAGTAAGGAGCTAACATGCCTAAAAAAATTATCGCTATCTTCTACGCCGTTCTGGCCGCCGTTTTTTACGCCGTCAATATGCCGTTTTCCAAAACCTTGCTGCAAGCCGTTCCCCCAACCTTGTTGGCCTCGCTGCTTTACTTTGGGGCCGGTGTTGGCATTGGCCTAATTTACCTGGCTTCTCAACTAAAAAACTGCCCTGGCGGACAGCAAAACCTAACCAGAGAGGATTTGCCCTACACCTTGGGAATGATTGTTTTGGATATTATCGCGCCAATTTTGCTGATGTTCGGCCTGGCGCACACCACCTCAGCCAACGCCTCGCTGCTGAACAACTTTGAGATTGTCGCCACCTCATTGATTGCCTTGCTCATCTTCAAAGAGGCCATCTCGGCCAGGCTTTGGCGGGCCATTTTGTTGGTCACCCTATCTAGTCTGATTTTATCCTTTGAGGATTTATCCAGCCTAATCTTTTCCTGGGGTTCGCTGCTGGTGCTGCTGGCCGCCTGCTGCTGGGGCCTGGAGAACAACTGCACGCGCCAGCTTGCCGCCAAAAACACCTATGAAATTGTGATGCTCAAGGGTCTCGGCTCCGGCATGGGCTCATTGCTCATCTCCTTGGCCCTTGGCGAAGCCATGCCCAGCCTAAAATATATTTTACTGGCCTTAACGCTGGGCTTTGTGGCTTATGGGCTAAGCATTTTCTTCTATATCAAAGCGCAAAATGTACTGGGCGCGGCCAAAACCAGCGCCTATTATGCCATTGCGCCATTTATCGGCGCTTTTCTCTCTTTCGTCTTTTTGCAGGAGGCGCTAACGCTCAATTACCTGCTGGCTCTGCTGTTGATGTTGGCTGGCTCCGCCCTGATTGCCGTGGACACGCTGACCACCAGCCACACCCACCCGCACACTCACACGGTACGCTATTGGCAAAACGGCGTTCAGTTTAGCAAAATTATTGAGCATAGCCATTCGCATTCCCACTTGCTCCAGATTGACAAACATTTGCACAAACACACAGCAATTTAAGGAGGTTTAATTATGGCTAATGAAGATAACCGTTTCAAATTGATTTACAACCAAACCAGCAAAATGAAAATTTCGGTGATGGAAATTTGGTTGGATACGGAAACCGGCGTAAATTATCTCTTTCGTAACGCTACCTACGGCGGCGGCCTGACCCCGCTGTTGGACGCGGAGGGTAAGCCGGTGATTACCCCAGAGGCAGAAAGGTGAGGTGAACTGATGACGGAATTTAGATACGACACCCAACTGCTGATTGAGGGCGAAAATTTGGACGAGAACGCCATCAATGAATATTTTACCAGCCACTTTGCTGGTGATTGCCTGCTGGCGGTGGGCGACAGCAAACTGATAAAAATCCACTTCCACACCAACGAGCCTTGGCAGGTTTTGGAATACTGCGCCAGCCTTGGCGAAATTTTTGATATTGTGATTGAGGATATGGACCGGCAGGCCAGGGGCCTGAAAGGATGAGAAAAACACAAAAGGAAGAGGGCTATGCTTTTTAGCATAGCCCTCTTCCTTTTGTAATGGTACTTGGCTCTCCTGCATCTCTCATACCTGTTAAATACCAGCGGCGTATGGATTGACCTCAAGTACCTCATTTAGTATATTATAAAGAAAGAATAATATTTTCCAATTCCTGTTTTCTTTTTAATTCTGTTTCGTCAGCGCTCTCAGCAAAAATGGGAAATTTATTGACATTACCATCTTTTTCCAGTATTCCTGGCATATCTTCCCCACTCAAAATTTTGCGTAACAACATTATAGTATCAGGAGCGGCCAATTTAACAGCTTCTTTCATTAGTTGATACGTCACATCATCTTTAATCAGAAGCTGCACATTAACAAATAAGCCAAACATATAACCTCTTCTTGGCACTTCCGACAAATGCGCAAGCAGAAACTTAACTCCCTCCAGCTGATAATAACGCGCAATATTATGGATAATCGCGGTAATATTATCCATAAATGAAGGCTGATAGCAAGAATCATCCAGCATTTCAAAAAAAACAAGAATATCATTTAAGGAAAATTGTTCAGGATGATTTAAAAATTCATCTCTAATCGCATAATAATCATCAGAAGTATCCATATCATCACCGTCTTCATCAAAAAGCGGGATATTATCTGTATGAACACCGTCTAAAAAATTCATCTTTTCTCTTAATGTCATATATTGATATGTGCCGGCTTCATAATCGCTGTACTTTTCAACCATTTTCAAATATTCATCGTGAGAATTTATTTTTTGATATACCATTTTTTACCCATTCTTAATTAAACTTAATTTAACTTTTATACCATAGGAACAAGGCTTTATCTTCTAATTTTACAAAGTGCACTATGGTATAAGTTCACACTAAGCTCTTGCTGCGCCCCTTGGGGGCTTGCAAATCGCTAAGTGTTCACTTAAAACTCCTTAAAAAACCGCCCCACTTTACGGCAATAGGCCGTAAACGCTTCGCCGTGATATTCCCGCAAAAACTCCTCCTCAATAACAGTCTGCCGGAAAAAGATAGACCAACAACCCAAGCCAAAAATGAAGAACAACGGCGTTGGATAAATCAGGAAAAGCCCCAGCGTAATCAGGTCGTAAGCCACATACATCGGGTTGCGGGTGTAGGCGTAAATACCAGTGGTAATCAGCGGCTGCGGGTGCTCGTAATCCACGCCAAGCCGAAAAGCTGCGCCAAAGGACTGAATACACCAGACAAAAATCACCATACCAATCAGGCAGAGCAAATCGCCTACCCAATCCAGCCACCCCCAGGGAATAAGCACCGTGTTCAAGGCCGCTCCCCAAATTTTCGGCCAATTAAAGCTGTAGGCCAGTACGTGATAAGCCAGCAACACCACATAAGGATAAATAACAAATTCCATAATATGGTGCCGGCACAGCAGATTGGCCTTGATACCACGCCGCTTCTGGCGAAAAACCCGCTCAAACATCGTCAACAGCACCATAAAAACGCTGATAATAGCAATAACATTATGCAGCATAAAAACTCCTTAATCCAATCCCATTAACACATCAGCCCTTGCTCACCAGAGCGGAGAGGTCGCCCATCTCAGCCGTCATCGCCACCAGCTTTTGCAGCAAGGCCAGCCGGTTGCCTCGAAGAGCCTCGCTTTCAGCCATCACCATAACCGCCTCAAAAAAGGCGTCCAGCTGCGGGCGCACAGATGCCAAAACCCGCAAAGCAGCCAGATAATCCCGCAGAGCCAAAGCCGATTTCACCTTAGAGCTGGCCGCCGAAAGCGCCGCAAAAAGCTCACGCTCCGCCTGCTCCTCCAAAAGCTGCTCCTGCACCTCGGCCGCCGGTTGGGCGTTTTTCAGCAAATTGGCCGCCCGGCCATAGGCCGCCATCAGTTGGGCAAATTCCCCATCGCCACGGAAATCTGCCAGCGCATGCGCCTTTTGATAGTTGTAAAGTGGGCAGAACAAAGGCAGGCCGCTCACCGCATTCACCACGTCGTAGGCCACGCCCTCCTCGGCTAAAATATTTTCCAAACGCTGCTCAAAGAAGCTAGCCAAGGCCTCCAGCGTGGCCGGCTCGTCGCGCTCCAAAGTAATGCCCTCGTAAAGCGCGTAGGCCTTTTGGCACAGCCACAGCAAATTCAGACCCAGCTTGTTCTGCAACAAAATCTGCATAACGCCAATCGCCGCCCGGCGCAGCGCGTAAGGGTCCTGGGAGCCGGTGGGGATCATTCCCTGGGCGAAAAAGCCAACCAAACTATCTAAACGGTCAGCCAGAGCCAGAGCAATGCCCGCCTTGGTCTGCGGCAAAGCGTCGCCGGCAAAGCGCGGCAGATAATGCTCCCGAATAGCAGCCGCCACCTGGGGCGTTTCACCATCGTGTTGAGCATAGTATTCACCCATAATCCCCTGCAATTCGGTAAATTCGTAAACCGCGTTGGAAACCAAATCACACTTCAAAAGCTCGGCCGCCCGCTCGGTATCGCGGCGGTCGTCGTCGCTAAACACCAGCTTAGTCGCAATATGCCCCGCCAGCGTTTTAATCCGCTGCACCTTAGCGTCCAGCGTACCCAGCTTTTCGTGGAACACGATATGGGCCAGCCGGGGCAGATTATCCGCCAGCGGATGAGAGCAATCCTCATGCCAGAAAAATTCTGCGTCCGCCAGCCGGGCCGCCAGCACCTTTTCATTGCCAGCCTGCACAATATCCAAATGCTCGCTGTTGCCGTTGCGCACGGTGATAAAATGCGGCAACAGCTTTTGTCCAGCCGCGTCGTAAACCGGGAAGTAACGCTGGTGCTCCCGCATTGGCGTCACCACCAACTCCTCCGGGATTTCCAGATACTTAGCGTCAAAGCTGCCCAGCAAAGCGGTAGGATATTCCAAAATGTAAACCAGCTCGGAAAGCAAATCCTCGTCCGGCTTCACCTGGCCGCCGGCCACCTTGGCCACCGCCTGAATTTGCGCCCAAATCTTCTCCCGGCGCACCTTTTGGTCGGCAACCACATATTCATTTTGCAAAGTCAGCAGATAAGCCGCCGGCTCCTTAATCTCCGCCTGGCCGTTGCCCAAAAAGCGATGGCCGCGAGTAACGCGCCCGGCCTTAACCCCGGCAATCTCCAAAGGCAACACCTCTTGCCCAAAAAGCAGCACCAACCAGCGAATCGGCCGCGCAAAGCGCATTTCGTTGTTGCCCCAGCGCATCGGCTTGGGGAAGTACAGCTTGTGCACAATTTCCTCCAGCATAGCCGGCAAAAGCTCAGCCGTGGGCCGGCCCTGGATATGCTTCACTGCGTAAACATATTGCACACCCTTAATTTCCTTTTGCAGCACCATGTCCGGCTCAATGCCCTGGCCGCGGCAAAAGCCCAACAGAGCCTTGGTGGGCTGGCCGGCTGCGTCAAAAGCGGCCTTCAAAGCAGGGCCTTTGCTTTCCTGCTGGCTGTCCGGCTGCATTTCCGCCAAATCCTTAACCAACAGAGCAATGCGGCGCGGCGTGCCATAAACCTGCATATCCGCATATTCCAGCCCGGCCTGCTGCAAGCCGTCGGCCGCCAGCTCCCGCAGCTGCTTCAACGCCGGCTCCATAAAACGGGCCGGGATTTCCTCAATACCAATTTCAAACAACAAATCCTTGGCCATTATTTCAACCCCTCTTTCCCCGCCGGCAGCGGCTCCAGCCCCAGCAGTTTCCTTTGTTCAGCGTCTTTCAGCATTGGGAAGCCCAAGCGCTCCCGCTGCTGCACATAAGCCTCCGCGCATTGGCGGGCCATCGCGCGCACCCTGCCAATAAAGCTTTGCCGCTCCGTCACGCTGATAGCGCCGCGAGCATCCAGCAAATTAAAGGTGTGCGAGCATTTCAGCGCGTAATCGTAAGCCGGCTGCACCAGGCCCGCCTGCAAAATGCTGCCGCACTCCTGCTCATACATATCAAACAGCTTAAACAGCATATCCGCATTGGAAACCTTAAAATTATAGGTAGAATAATCCACCTCATTCTGATGATAAACGTCGCCATAGCTCACATCAGCCACCCAGTTGATGTCAAAAACGCTGTCAACCTCCTGAATGAACATCGCCAAACGCTCAATGCCGTAGGTGATTTCCGCGCAAACGGGCTTGCAATCCAAGCCGCCGCACTGCTGGAAGTAAGTAAACTGCGTCACCTCCATACCGTCCAGCCAAACCTCCCAACCCAAGCCCCAAGCGCCTAGAGTGGGACTTTCCCAGTTGTCCTCCACAAAGCGAATGTCGTGTTCGGCCGGGTCAATGCCCAGTGCGCGCAGGCTGTCCAGATAAAGCTCCTGCACATTGTCCGGCGAGGGCTTTAAAATCACCTGAAACTGAAAGTAATGCTGCAAACGGTTGGGGTTCTCGCCGTAGCGGCCGTCGGTGGGCCGGCGGGACGGCTCCACATAAGCCACATTCCAAGGCTCCGGCCCCAAGGCCCGCAAAAAAGTGGCCGGGTTCATAGTACCCGCGCCTTTTTCCAGGTCATAAGGCTGCAAAATCACGCAGCCCTGGTCGCCCCAGTATTTTTGCAGGTTCAAAATCAACTGCTGAAAATTCATGCTTGTCACTCCTTATATTAAAACATTGCTGTTTTTTCACATTATTACCTAAAATATTATTATAACAAGTCCCACGGGGGTTGTCAAATATTTTCTCTTAAATATCATAGTACAACTGCAAATTCCGGCGGGCCTTGCCAGCCCCAGGCCCCAGGTGATAATCCAAAAAGGCCCAAATGCAAGCGTTCACCTCCTGCCGAAGCTCAGTGGAGATACGCAGCTTCAGCAGTGGCCGCAGCTCCCAGTTCAGCAGGCTATCCAACAGGCGCAGGCAACCGCGAGAAAGCCCCGGCCTTTCCGATTTGCCCCGGCCAATGCTCCAATCCAAATCCAGGCAGCAGAGCGGGCAAGCCAGGCCGCCCAAGGCCGGCGCGGCCACAAAAACATCCGGCAGCCCTGAAATTCGCGGCAGGCGCACCGGTCGCCCGCAGCGGCTGCACACCGTCAAATTTGGCCGCCAGCCTAGTTCTCCCAGCAAACGCAGCTCAAAAAACTTCAGCACCAAAAACTGCTCCTGCTCAGTTGTTAAATTAGCCAGCAGGGTTAAAGTTGTCACAGCCAAAATAAAGATGTTCTCCTGCGGCTTATTTTCCGGCAAAGCCAAAATTAGCAACTCGCCCAGATAGTAAGCACAGCCCAGTTTGCTTAAATCCTCCCTAAGCCCGGGCAGGCCGTCCAAAGCCTCCCCTTGCGTAATCAGTTGCAGGCCGCTGGAAGCGCAGGCAGCGTTGGCCGCTTTGCGCCCCGCCGGAGCAAATTGCAGCTTGCTGTAGCTAAAATCCAGCGTGGCCGCTTTCAGCCGGCTGTTCGGCCGGCGCACGCCCCTGGCCAGGCAGGATAAACGCCCCAAACGCCGCCCCAACACTGTCAGCAAGCGGTCAGCCTCCTGAAACTCCCGACTGCGCAAAATCAAACATTCATCCATTTGAGAACGCAAATCCATTGCCAACCACCGCCTATTAAAAATTTCCGCCTAAAGCTTCTTCGGGTCATACCCCAGGCTTTTCAGCAGCCAAGCGTCGTCGCGCCAATCCTTTTTCACCTTCACCCGCAATTCCAGATAAAGCTGCTCGTCAAACAAGCCCTCAATTTCCGCCCTTGCGGCCTGGCCAATGCTGCGCAACATCGCGCCGCCCTTGCCGATAATAATCCCCTTTTGGCTGTCGCGCTCCACAAAAATTTGCGCCTCCAGATACAGCATACCGTTGGGCCGGCGTTGATATTGGCTGATAATCACCGCCACCGCGTGCGGAATTTCCTCCCGCGTGGCCAAAAAGATTTTTTCCCGAATAATCTCCGCCATAATCTGCTTTTCCGGCTGGTCGGTCAGCTGCTCCTCGTCATAGTAGCGAGGACCGCGCGGCAACTGCTCCCGCAGAGCGCCCAACAGCTGTTCCATCCCCCGCCCCTCCGCGGCGGAAATGCCCAACACCTTGGCAAAATTTAACTTGGCTTCAAAAGGAGCCGCCAGTTCAGCCAGCTTGTCCGGCCCGGCCTCCGGCAGCAAATCCAGCTTATTTAGCAGCAAAAACAAAGGCGGCCCACCATTAGCCGTACACTCCGCCAGCTGTTGGCAAATGTGCGCCTCGCCGCCGCCAAAAGGCTGGCTAGCATCGGTGAGGTAACAAATCACATCCACGTCGCCAAACGTCACCGAGGCCGCCCGGTTCATATAATCGCCCAATTTATGCTTGGGTTTGTGCAACCCAGGCGTATCAAAAAACACCGCCTGCATCGTATCGTCAGTGTAAATGCCCTGAATTTTGGTGCGCGTTGTCTGCGGCTTATCAGAAACAATGGCCACCTTTTGTCCCAAAAGCCGGTTTAACAAAGTGCTTTTGCCAGCGTTGGGCCGGCCGATTAAAGCCACAAAGCCGGAGCGATAATCCTCCGGCAAGGCGGCATGGCCAAAATAAGCGTCTAAATCTATTCCCATTTTTTTACCTACCTAATTTATAATATTTATCTATAAATCCCCAAAGCCGCCAACACTTCATCCTGCCGGGCAAACTGCCGCCGCTCCTCCGCGTCGGAAAGCTCGTGGTCATAGCCCAGCAAATGCAACAGACCATGCACAAACAAAAAGCACAGCTCCCGCTTTTGGCTGTGGTCAAAAGCCGCCGCCTGCTCCGCCATTTTGGGCAGCGAGATTACAATATCCCCCAAGCTGCTGTGAGGCTGCGGCGCTTCGCCAGCCTGATACTGCGGAAAGGAAAGCACATCCGTGGGTCTGTCCACCCCGCGAAAACTGCTGTTCAGCCGATGAATGGTTGGGTTATCCGTCAGCAGCAGGGAAACCTCGCAACCGCAAAGCTGGTTTGGCTCCACCCCCAACGCCGGATATTCCAAAGCCATGGTTTTTTGCAAAACCGCCAGCAGCGCCGCCGCCCAGGGCTTGGGCAACTGCCAGTCCGCCTGCTGCGGCAAATCTATCGTCAACAAAAGCTTCATTTAATAATCATCTCACTTGTTCTTGTCTTTGGCCTCTTTTTCGGAATTTTCGCTCTTATTGGTTTTTTCCGTTTTATCTGTCTTTTCTGTCTTTTCTGTTTTTTCTAGCTTTTCATCTTTTTCGTTCTTTTCTTCTTTATCTGTCTTTTCTTTATCAGCCTTTTCTGCTTTTTCCGCCTCTCGTTCCGCCTGGCGGCGCATTTTCTCCATCTCCTTAGCCAGCTGCTCTGGATAAGCCAAACGATAATGCTTAGCCCCAGCCAAAATGGTGGCAAATGTGGAGGAAATCACATCCAAATCCCGGAAAGTCAAATCGCAGTTGTTCAACTGGCCCTCATTATGCTTGCCTTTCACAATATCCCGCACCATGCCCTCAATCTGGCCCGGCGTGGGCGCATTCATAGACTGCACCGCCGCCTGGCAGCTATCGGCCAGCATTACCAAAGCGGCCTCACGGGTTTGGGGAATCGGGCCGGGATAACAAAAATCCTCCATCCGCACTGGGGCCGTGGCGGCCTCCGCATTTTTGGCCTGCTCCAACGCCTTATTATAAAAGCCTTTCAGCACGCCGGTGCCATGGTGCTGCTCAATAATATCAATAATCTCCACCGGCAGCTTATATTTGCGGGCCATATCCGCCCCCTCCTTGGTGTGAGAGGTGATGATGAAAGTGCTCAGGCTGGGCTGCAATTTGTCGTGCGGGTTTTCACCCGGCTTTTGATTTTCCACATAAAAGTTGGGCCGCTTGGTTTTGCCAATATCATGAAAGTAGGAAGCAACCCTCACCAGCAAGCCGTTGGCGCCAATTTGGTCGGCGGCGGCCTCCGCCAGATTACCCACCAAAATACTATGATTATAGGTGCCGGGAGCCTCAATCATCAGCTTTTTCAGCAGGGGATGATTAAGATTGGAAAGCTCCATCAGGCGGATTTCCGTGGTGATGGAAAAAGCCGTTTCCAGCAAAGGCAAGGTGCCCACGGTCAGGATTACGGAAATCAAGCCGTTAATAAACGACATCATCACGGCAATGCCCACCGATCGCGCGCCGTAGTTCCACATCAAGCACCAGGAAAGGCTCACCAGCGCATAGGCCGCAAAAATATAAGCCACGGCCACGGCATAATGACTGCGGGATTTCATATTGCTCAACTGCCAAATGCCAATAAATCCGCCCACCAAGGCCGCCAAAATGTAGAGCATATTGGTGCCGCACATCACGCCCACAAAAATACTGACCACCACCGTGGCAAAAATGGCGGTGCGGCGGTTCACCAAAGCTGTCACCAGCATGGCAAAGGCGGGCACCGGCACGGCCAGGCCCAACATCCAATCGGTGGCGGAATTTGCGTCAAACTTCACCAATGTAATTACCCTGGCCATCAGCAGAATACCGCTAAACAACAGGGAAATCAGAGTTAGCTTTTGCAAGCCCAAATCATTGTCACCGCTCAATTTAGTGCAGTACAACCACAGCAGCAAATAACAGATGATAACCAGCAGCAACAGGCCCATATAAGCCTGCATATCGCTGACCGGCTGCTGCAATCCCACCGCCTGCAAGGCCTCCACCTCGGTGGCCCCCACCTCCTGGCCGCGCTTCACAATCAGCTGGCCGGGATAAATAGTGCGGGAAATCGGCTGCACATTGCTAATAGCCGCCGTGATAGCGTCCATCGTGGCCACTTGGTCAAAAACGTGGGTGGCCCGAAAGCTCAACAACTTTTGCGCTTGCAGCATAAAAGCCTCGGCGTCATCGTTCACAGCCGCCGCCTGAATGTTAGCGCTGCACTGCTCAATCACCTGCGGCAATTCCTCATCACCAAACTCGCCCCGGCTATAGGCCGCAGCCACGGCGTTTTTCAAACTGTTGCGCAACAGCCATTCGCCGGATTCGTCCAGCTGCAAAAAATATTCCAACACCGCTTGGTCCGGCGGCTCCACATCATCGCCAGCGGGTGTTAAAAGCTCGCTTAAAGCCGTCAGCTGGCCGCTAACATCCGGCACCAACGCTTTGGTGCTTTGCAATTTATCAAAAAGCTCATCCACCTGCCGCTGCATATCAACGGAAACTGTTTCATCATATTTATATATCTGCTCCACCGCACTGGCCGCCAAATTTTGAGCCTGAGCAGTGTAAGCCTGACTGACATAAGTTTTGGCCGTACCAAAATAATAAACATTATCCGGCGCCAAATCACCCTCCTGCAAGGAAACTCGGTCACTCAAAAAATCACTGGCCAGCAGCAGAAAGGTCAGCGCCACCAAAACCACCAGCCAAAGATAACCCAAACGGCTCAAGCGCACCTGCAAATGGGTTTTGGTCAACGCAAATCTATTCGGCTTCAATCAAATTCACCTCGGTTTCAGCCCTCCGCCCTGGCGTAGGCTTCAATAATCTTCTGCACCAGCGGATGACGCACCACGTCTAAATCCGTCAGATAACAAAAAGCCAGGCCCGGCACTCCGTGCAGCACTTGCTGCGCGTCATGCAAGCCGGATTTCTGCCCGGCAGGCAGGTCAATCTGCGTTATATCACCAGTTACCACAGCCTTGCTGCCCTGGCCCAGGCGAGTTAAAAACATTTTCATCTGCGGCGGCGTGGTGTTCTGGGCCTCATCCAAAATGATAAAGGAAGCGTCCAGCGTGCGTCCGCGCATATAAGCCAGAGGCACAACCTCAATCAAACCGCGCTCCATATATTTAGCCGCAGTTTCCGCGCCCAGCGTGTCATCCAAAGCGTCGTAGATTGGCCGCAGATAAGGATTAACCTTTTCCTGCAAATCCCCCGGCAAAAAGCCCAGCTTTTCGCCAGCCTCCACAGCCGGGCGCACCAGCACCATCTTGGCCACCCGACGGCGGCGCAAGGCGTCGGCGGCTTTAACCACCGCCAAATAGGTTTTGCCAGTGCCGGCCGGGCCAATGCCAAAGGTAATGTCATATTTATCAATCGCCTGCAAATAGGCATACTGCCCATAGGACTTGGGGCGAATTTGCCGCCCTTTGGGCGTGGTGTAAATAACCTGGCTGAGCTGGGCCGCTTCCTCCGGGTTTTGTCGCCCGCCGTGCAAACGCTGCTCCCACATAGCCAGCTGATAATTGACGGCAACCTCGTCAATTTCCGCGCCGCTTTCGGCCATTTGCAGCAAATGGCGCAAAATGGCCGCCGCTCGTTCCACCTGGGGCGGCTCGCCCAAAAGCAGCAAGCGGCCGTCCCGCGGCACCAAACGCACTTGCAGAGTACGCTCCAAAAGCAGCAACAAAGCCTCGCCCCGGCCCAACAAAGCCTCCAAGGCCCGTCCAGACAACGGCAAGCTGTGGCGGGCTTCCGCCGCCGGCTCCCGCAGCATTTTGCCAACCAAGTCGGCAGAATTTTCAGCTCCGGCAACTTCACCGGGCATTAAAATATCGTGATTTGTCAAGCTTTGTACCTCGCTAATATTTTTCTATTATATTACCCCCTATTATATCACATAATTTGGCTGTAGCAAACATTTTTTTAACAATATAAATAATATTATTTGGATTTTTATTGCTTTTTCCTGCGTAAAATGATATATTAATAAAACGATATATTAAATAAGGAACACTTTAAGCCAGCCAGAAGCTGAAAGGAGCTTTAATATGAGCAGCAATTCAGCCTGTCAGGACGAACCGCGAGATGAATTGATTAACGGCCAGATAGTAATGATGTCGCCAAGGCCGTCAAACAGCCATTGCACGGTAGCTGAAAATCTATTTTTTATCTTTCGCAAGCACTTGCAGGGAAGAACCTGCCGCCCTCTGGCAGATGGACGCGACGTATATTTAACAAAAAAGGACCGTTTTGTGCCGGATTTTATGGTGGTTTGCGACCCTAAAAAAATCCAGCCCAAAGGCATTTTCGGCGCGCCTGATTTGGTAGCAGAGGTACTCTCCCCCAGCACAGCGCATCGGGATAGAAGCTACAAAAAGGACGTTTACGAGCAAGCCGGCGTTAAGGAATATTGGATTGTCAGCACGGCGGAAAAATCAGTGGAGCAATATTTGCTGCAAGACGGCCGCTTTGTGCTAGCCAACACTTACACCCAGTACCCTGATTATCTGCTGGAGGATATGACCGAGGAAGAACTGGCCGCTCTGGTGACGGAATTTAAGTGCAGCCTTTACGACGATTTGTTGATTAAGCTGGCGGATATTTTTGAATACGTGGATTAAAAAACTGTATATTTATAAATTTAAGCTTTATTTTTAGGCAAGTCCATTGACAAAAAGGCCCTATTTAGTCTATAATTTTGAACAAAGGCGATTTCGCCTTTATATTTTGTTATTATAAATAATCAGGAGGAATTTAAGATGAAGAAAACTAGCAAAATCTTAGCCGTTCTGCTGGCTCTGTGCCTGACCTTGGGCCTGGCCGGTTGCGGCGAAAAAACTCAACAACCACAACAAAGCGATGTACATTACACCATTGGCATTATGCAGCTGATGGAGCACGACGCATTAAATCTGGCTCAGCAAGGCTTTGTTGACCGACTGGCGGAACGCGGCTACACCGACGGCGACAAAGTTACGCTGTTGATTGAAAACGGCCAGGGCGACCAGAACAACCTGGTGACCATTGCGGACAAGTTTGTTTCGGAAAACGTTGATTTGGCATTCTGCATTGCCACTCCTTCCACACAGGCAATGGCCAGCAAAACCACCACAATTCCGATTGTGGCCACGGCCGTTACCAGCTTCACTAAAGCCGGCCTGGTGGAATCTGACGAGCAGCCCGGCGGCAACATCACCGGCACCAGCGATTTGAACCCCATCACCGACCAGATTGACCTGCTGTTGCAGCTGTGCCCAGACGTGCAAACTGTCGGCTTCCTTTATACCTCTTCCGAGGACAACTCCACCCTGCAATGCAGTATTGCCAAGGATTATCTGGAAAACAAAAACATTAAAACCGTGGAGCGCACCATCACCAACACCAACGATATTCAGCAGGCTGTAACCGCCATCGTTGGCGAATGTGACGCTATCTATATCCCCACCGACAACAACTTTGCTTCCGCTATGCCCACCGTTAACGACGTAACCATGGCGGCTGGCATTCCGGTAATCTGCGGCGAGTCCAACATGGTTAAAACCGGCGGCACCGCCACTGTTGGTATCACCTACTACGGCATTGGCCAGGCAGCGGCTGATATGGCTCTGGATATTCTGGAAAACGGCGCCGACCCGGCCACCATGCCCATCCAGAGTACCGACGATTATGAATATTGCATTAACGGCCCGGTTTGCCAGGCTTTGAACATCACCGTGCCGGAGGAATTGCAACAGTATGTAATTGACCCGGCCGCTGAAAAGGCTGAGTAATTAACACCCCAAAAACAAAAACGAGGAAAATATCATGAAAAAATCCAGCATTTTTATGTTGCTGCTGACAGTTTTGAGTTTGGCATTCTGCCTGACCGGCTGCGGCGGCGACCAAACAACCCAGCAAGGCAGCGCCGACAATCCGAACAACGAGCAAATTAAAATCGGCATTATCCAGCTTATGGATCACGAGGCGCTGAACCAAGCCCAGCAAGGCTTTATTGACACTTTAGCTGAAAACGGCTACCAAGCGGGCGAAAACCTGACGCTGCTGATTGAAAACGCCCAGGGCGACATCAACAACCTGGCCACCATTGCGGACAAGTTTGTGGCTGAAAACGTGGATTTGGCTTTCACCATCGCCACGCCCTCCACGCAGGCAATGGCCAGCAAAACCACCACCATTCCGATTGTGGCTACCGCCGTTACCAGCTTCACCGTAGCGCGTCTGGTGCAATCTGACGAGCAGCCCGGCGGCAACATCACCGGCGCCAGCGATTTGAACCCAATCACCGACCAAATTGACTTGCTGTTGCAGCTGTGCCCGGATGTGCAAACCGTTGGCTTCCTTTACACTGCCTCAGAGGACAACTCCACTTTGCAATGCAATATTGCTAAGGAGTATCTGGACACTCTGCAAATTAAATATGTGGAGCGTACTATCACCAACACCAACGATATTCAGCAAGCCGTAACCGCTATTGTGGAGGAATGCGACGCTATCTACATTCCCACCGATAACAATTTTGCCTCGGCAATGCCAACTGTGGCCAGCATTGCGCAGCCCGCCGGCATTCCGATCCTGGGCGGCGAGGTGCACCAGGTTGAGCGTGGCGCAACCTTTACCAAAGGCATCACCTATTACGGCATTGGTTGCCAAGCCGGTGAAATGGCCCTGGATATTCTGAAAAACGGCGCCAACCCGGCCACTATGCCTATTCAAAACCCCACCGAGTTTGAATATTGCATTAACGGCCCGGCCTGCCAGGCTTTGAATATCACTATACCAGCGGAATTGCAGCAATATGTGATTACTGAAATTGACACTGCTGCATAAACAATCTCAAAATTAAAGCATTAAAAGAAGGGTTTTGCTTCTATGTTAAACATTATTTTGGGCGCGATTGCCCTGGGCCTGCTTTGGGCCGTGATGACAATGGGGGTTTACATCACCTACCGTTTGCTGGATATTGCCGACCTTTCCGTGGAGGGCACTCTGGTGACGGGCGCCGCCGTGGGTGCGGTTTGGATAACCGGCGGCGGCAACCCCTGGATTGGCACTTTTATGGCCCTGCTTTCCGGCCTGCTCTGCGGCCTGGTGACCGGTCTGCTACACACCAAGCTGAAAATCCCGGCCCTGCTTTCCGGTATCCTTACCATGATTGCGCTGTACTCCGTAAACCTACGCATTATGGGCAAGGCCAACATCACCCTGTTGCAGGTGGAAACTGTCTTTTCTCCGATTGAACGTCTGCCCTTTATGCAGAGCCTGGCCGCCCAAGGCGTCATTACCAAAAACGTGGCTATTTTGCTTTGCGGCCTGTTGGTTGTGGCTTTGGTTTCCCTGTTTCTATACTGGTTTTTTGGCACGGAGCTGGGTTCAGCCATTCGGGCCACCGGCAACAATCAACAAATGGTTCGCGCCCAAGGCGTGAACACCGACACCATGATTTTGCTGGGTTTGATGCTCTCCAACGGCCTGGTGGCTATGTCCGGCGCGCTGATTGCTCAAAATCAGTCTTATTCCGACGTGCAGATGGGCACCGGTTCTATCGTTATCGGCCTGGCTTCCGTTATCATTGGCGAGGTTCTGTTTGGCACCAAATCATTCTGGCGCACCCTGCTTTCAATGAGCCTGGGCGCGATCACCTACCGCATTATTATTGCGCTGGTGCTCAAGGCTGGCATGAACGCCAACGATTTGAAGCTGTTCACCGCCATCACCGTGGCTATCTGCCTGGCCTTGCCCCAATTTAAGGCTTACTGGCAAACCCTGAAAAAATCCCTGCAAGCGCCGGGGAAAGGAGGCAATGGCGATGCTCCAGCTGCGTAATATTCACAAAACATTCAACGCCGGCAGTGTTAATGAAAAGCACGCCCTCTGCGGGCTTAACCTGCATTTGAACGCCGGCGACTTCGCTACCGTAATCGGCGGCAACGGGGCTGGCAAATCCACCATGCTCAACGCCATCTCCGGCGTTTGGCCCATTGATGAAGGCCAGATTTTGATTGACGGCCAGGATGTTACCAAACTGCCGGAATTTAAACGAGCCACTTACCTGGGCCGCGTGTTTCAGGACCCAATGTTGGGCACGGCCACCAATATGGAAATTCAGGAAAACCTGGCCCTGGCCAAACGTCGCGGCAAAGCCCGCACCCTGCGTTGGCGCATTACCCAGCAGGAACGCACTCAGTACCGCGAGCTGCTAAAAACGTTGGATTTGGGCCTGGAGGATCGCTTAACTTCCAAGGTTGGCCTGCTCTCCGGCGGGCAAAGGCAGGCGCTAACCCTGCTGATGGCCACCTTAACCAAGCCCAAGCTGCTGCTGCTGGACGAGCACACCGCAGCGCTGGACCCTAAAACGGCCGCCAAGGTGTTGGAAATTTCCGACCGGATTATCGCAGAAAACAACCTGACAGCCCTGATGGTAACGCACAATATGCGCGACGCCATCGCCCACGGCAACCGGTTGATTATGCTGAAAGACGGCCAGATTATTCTGGACATCTCCGGCCCGGAAAAGCAGAATTTAACCGTTGAAAATTTGCTGGCCAAATTTGCAATGGCCGCCGGCGAGGAACTCGCCAACGACCGCATGTTGCTTAGCTAATATTAACCAAAAGCCGTCCCTTTTATGGCAGGGACGGCTTTGAATTATTTAAATTTCTCTTCTTAATAACCCCTAGCCCCTTTGGTCAGAGCCACCTCCTGCAAAGGGCTGGCAAAATCAGTCCGCCGGTAGCCATTGCATTGTTCGGAAAAAACAAACAATCTATCATCAATCGC
>JAAWKH010000034.1 GCA_022797295.1 Peptococcaceae bacterium | reverse complement strand
ACACTTAGCGATTGGCAAGTCCACTTTAGTGGACGCAGACAGAGCTTAGTGAGAACCATTTCAACTAGCCGCGCCATTTAGGGTAGCGGCTAGTTGATTAATTAATGAAAAATTAATAAAATTTATATAAATAGAACGCAAAAAGTTGGTATAATTATTATATGTATTAGAAAAGGGGGCCTGTTCTATGGCGGATAGGATACTGGTTGTTGACGACGAGCCGGAAATTGCCGACCTGGTGGAGCTTTATCTGCGCAATGAAAATTTTATTGTTTACAAATTTTACAGCGCCAGCGAGGCCCTGGCATGTATTAATCGTGAGCGGCTGGATTTGGCGATTTTAGACGTTATGTTGCCGGGAATTAGCGGCCTGCAAATTTGTAGCAAAATTCGGGAGCGTTACAATTACCCGGTGATTATGCTAACAGCGAAAAATGAGGAGATAGACAAAATAACCGGTTTAACACTGGGCGCGGATGATTATATCACCAAGCCGTTTTTGCCGTTGGAGCTGCTGGCGCGGGTGAAAGCTCAGCTGCGCCGCTACAAACGCTACAACTCTGTTGATTCCGAGGCCGCGGAGACGGACGAGGTGATTGTGGTTTCCGGCCTGGTGCTGAACAGCCGCACTCACGAATGTACTCTGAATGAGCGCCCTTTGGCCTTAACGCCCACTGAGTTTTCGCTGCTGCGTATTCTCTGCAAGCAGCGCGGCAATGTAGTCAGCTCTGAGGAGCTGCTGCACCAGCTTTGGGGTGAGGAATACTACAGCAAGAGCAATAACACGGTGACGGTGCACATCCGCCACCTGCGGGAAAAGATGGGCGATTCCTTTGAAAATCCCAAGTATATTAAAACGGTTTGGGGGGTTGGCTACAAAATTGAGGGATGAACAGCAAACTGACAAACAGCAGCCGGAAGCCTCCCCAGCGGACAAGCAGGCGTTGGCCGGGCTAAAAAACTTGTGGGCAAAGCTGCGCCGCAAATCGGATGATTACACCCAGCTGCAAATCAAGCTTTACTTGCGCTTTGTGTTAATCGTAATCAGCTCATTTATGGTTACGCTGCTGCTTTACAAATTTTTGTGGTACAATCAGGCCGGCAATTTGATTGTCGGCGTTATGATGGGCCTGTTTGGTATGGATTATGAGGAAGCCCGCTTTTTTTACATTGACACTTTCCGCCGAAACAGTGATTTAATTTGGTTTGGCACTATCTGCCTGGTTAGCCTGTTGCTTTTTTGGCTGTTTTTTCGCTGGTTTGTGCGCTTCTTCAACGCCATTAACAAAGGCATTGACGCGCTGTTGCAGGAAAATATGCAGATTAGCTTGCCGCAGGAGCTTATGCCGATTGAGCGTAAATTGCACCTGGTTCAGCAAACCTTGCAAAACCGCGAACGCGCCACTCGTGAAGCGGAGCAGCGCAAAAATGATATGGTGATGTATTTGGCGCACGATATAAAAACGCCGCTCACCTCGGTTATTGGCTATTTGAGCCTGCTCAGCGAGGCCCCGGAAATGCCGGCAGAGCAGCGGGCCAAATATATCGGCATCACGCTGGACAAAGCGCAACGGCTGGAGCAGCTGATTGACGAGTTTTTTGAAATCACCCGTTACAACTTCCAGCAGCAACAGCTGACGCTGGAAACGATCAATCTTTATTATATGCTGGTGCAACTAACAGACGAGTTTTATCCGCTGCTGCAAGCGCATGGCAACACCATCAAGCTGCAAGCGCCAACAGAGCTGACCGTTTACGGCGACGCGGACAAGCTGGCCCGCGTGTTCAACAATATTCTGAAAAACGCCGTTGCCTACAGCTATCCGAACACGCCAATTTGTATTACGGCTAAAATTGAGGAGCAAAACCTGGAGATTAATTTCATGAACCAGGGTCAGACTATTCGTCCGCAAAAGCTGCAAAGCATTTTTGAAAAGTTCTTCCGGCTGGATTCCGCCAGAGCCAGCAACACCGGCGGCGCTGGGCTGGGGTTGGCTATTGCTCAGGAGATTGTCCACCTGCACGGCGGCGAAATCACTGCCAGCAGCGCAGATGAAATCACCTGCTTTAGCGTGCGTTTGCCAGTCAAAAACCGTTAATATAATAACAAAAGGCACTCTGAGAAATCAGAGCGCCTTTTAATATGATTAAGCTTATATTTGGTGAATAGATTATTCCTGCTCCGCCAGCCGTTTATAACCCTCGTAACGCTCTTTAGCGTCCTGGGCGGTTTTGGCGAAAAGTTCCTCAGCGTGGGTTGGGTCAATCTTGCGCAAGCTGTCATAGCGCACTTCGCCCAGCAGGAATTCCCGCAAGTCGCCGGTGGGCTCTTTGCTGTCCAGCGTAAAAGGGTTTTGGCCGCTGGCCTGCAAGGCCGGGTTGTAGCGGTACAGGTGCCAGTAGCCGGCTTTCACTGCCTTGGCCTGTTCCTCCAGGCCTTTGTTCATACCAGCCTTAATGCCGTGGTTGATACAATGGCTGTAGGCAATCACCAGCGAGGGGCCGTCGTAGGCCTCGGCCTCGCGCAGGGCGCGCAGGGTTTGGTTCATATCCGCGCCCATTGCAATCTGGGCCACGTAAACATAACCGTAGGACATGGCCATTTTGCCCAGGTCTTTCTTTTTGGTCTTTTTGCCGGTTACGGAGAACTTGGCAATGGCGGCTGTTGGGGTGGATTTGGAGCTTTGGCCGCCGGTGTTGGAGTAAACCTCTGTGTCGAAAACCAGCACGTTTACATTTTCACCGCTGGCCAGCACGTGATCCAGGCCGCCGTAGCCAATATCATAAGCCCAGCCGTCGCCGCCGAATATCCACATAGATTTTTTGCTCAGATAATCCCGTTGAGCGTAAATCTGTTGCAGCAGAGGGTCGGAGCTTTCAGCCAGCAGCGGCAAAAGAGCCGCGGCGGCTTTGGAGCTGCCTTGGGCGTCCTCACGGTTGTTTAGCCAATCTTGCAGGGCGGCGGCGGTTGCTTGGTCTGTTCCGGCGGCCACGGCCTGCTCGGCGGCCTGCACCAGGCGGGCGCGCTGCTGCTTAACGGCCAGCGCAATGCCCAGACCAAACTCGGCGTTGTCCTCAAACAGGCTGTTGGCCCAGGCCGGGCCTTGTCCTTTGGCGTTGGTGGTGTAGGGCATTGCCGGCACGGAAGCGCCCCAGATGGAGGAGCAGCCGGTGGCGTTGGCAATAATCATTCGCTCGCCAAACAACTGCGTTACCAATTTGGCGTAAGGCGTTTCGCCGCAACCGGCACAAGCGCCGGAAAATTCCAGATAGGGCTGGTGGAATTGGGTGTTTTTCAGATTGTCGGTGGGAATTTGGTCATCCTTGCCGGGCACGGTCATGGCATATTCCCAGTTGGCCACATCCGGCGATTGATGGTCAAGCTCCACCATTTGCAGAGCTTTTTGCTTGGCCGGGCAAATCTCCACACAAAGGCTGCAACCCTGGCAATCCAGCGGGCTGACCTGCTGGCGCATTTCCAAACCCTCCAGGCCCTTGCCAATAGCCTTTTTGGTGACAAAGCTGGCCGGCGCGGCGGCTTTTTCCGCTTCATTTACCAAAATGGGGCGAATGGAAGCATGCGGGCAGACGGTTGCGCAACGGTTGCACTGGATACAATTTTCCGGCAGCCATTCCGGCACAAAGGGGGCCACGCCGCGTTTTTCCAGCTTGGCGGTGCCGGTGGGGAAAGCGCCGTCGGCCATATCCATAAAGGCGCTGACGGGCAGCTTATCGCCCTGTTGAGCGTTGATGGGATCCAAAATGTTGCGGGCAAAGGCGGGGCGTTCGGCCTGTTCCGCGTCGGCGGCGGTTGGTTCGGCCTGCTTCCAGGCAGCCGGCACCTCCACCTTTTGCAAACGCTCCAGGCCGGCGGTAACAGCCTTTTTGTTCATATCCACCACGTCCTGACCTTTGCGGCCGTAGGCGTGTTCAATGCTGTGGTCCAGCGCGGCCACGGCTTTTTCAATCGGGATGATGTCGGCCAGCTTGAAGAAAGCGCTTTGCATAATCATATTGGTGCGTTTGCCCAGGCCCAGCTCCTGAGCGATACCCAACGCGTCGATTGTGTAAAAATTGATGTTATTTTCTGCGATATAGCGTTTCATAGCGGCAGGCAGCTCGTTTTCCAATTCCTCCGCCTGCCATTTGCAGTTCAGCAGGAATGTGCCGCCGGGCTTTAAGCCCTCTAACAGGTCGTAGGTGTTCACATAGGCGGCGTTGGAGCAGGAAACAAAATCAGCCTGACGGATTAAATACGGCGCTTGGATTTTAGCCTGGCCAAAGCGCAGGTGGGAAATGGTAATGCCGCCGGATTTTTTGCTGTCATAGGAGAAATAGGCTTGGGCGTTTAGCTCGGTTTCATCATTGATGATACCCACAGCTTGCTTGTTGGCGCCCACGGTGCCGTCGGAGCCCAAGCCCCAGAATTTGCACTGAATGGTGCCTGTTGGCAGCATGTCCGGCATATCGGCCTGCGGCGCAAGCGAGGTGTGATAAACGTCGTCATTGATAGCCACGGTGAAGTTGTTTTTGCGCTCTGCCGCCGGCAGGGCCAAATTGTTGTAAACGCCTACAATATCGGCCGGGGTGGTGTCCTTGGAGGCCAGGCCGTAACGCCCGCCGATGATTTCCAGCTGGCGGCCGGCTTCAAAGCAGGCGGTCAGCACATCCTGGTGCAGCGGCCCAGCAATGGCGCCGTCCACCTTAACGCGGTCTAGCACAGCCAAACGCTGCACGCTGGCCGGCAGCACGTTGAACATATATTGCGGGGCAAAGGGGCGGAACAGGCGCACTTGCAACAGACCAACCTTGCGGCCTTGGGCCCGCAGATAATCCACCGCCTGATAAGCAACCTCGCAAATTGAACCCATAGCTACAACTACGTCGGTGGCTTCAGGGTCGCCATAATAATCAAAAGGATGGTAGGTGCGGCCGGTGCGTTCGCTCACCTGCTGCATATAATCCGCCACGATTTGGGGCAGTTCCGCGTGATAATGGCTGCCGGCTTCCCGGTTTTGGAAGTAAATATCCGGGTTTTGGGCGGTGCCTTTCACGCAGGGGTGTTCAGGATTGAGGGCGCGCGCCCGGAAACGGGCCACTGCCTCTTGGTCCAGCATTTCTGCCAGCTCATTGTAATCCCAGATTTCAATTTTCTGTTGCTCGTGCGAGGTGCGGAAGCCGTCGAAGAAGTGCAGGAAAGGCAAGCTGCCCTTGATGGCGGAAAGATGCGCCACCGCCGCCAAATCCATTGCTTCCTGAACGCTGGCGGAGCAAAGCTGTGCAAAGCCGGTTTGCGTGCAGGCCATCACGTCGCTGTGGTCGCCAAAGATGCTTAAAGTGTGCCCGGCCAGAGTGCGGGCGGAAACATGCATCACGCCCGGCAAAAGCTCGCCGGCGATTTTGTACATGTTGGGTATCATCAGCAACAGGCCTTGGGAGGCCGTGAAGGTGGAACCCAAAGCGCCGGCTGAAAGCGCGCCGTGCAGAGCGCCTGCCGCGCCGGCTTCTGATTGCATTTCCGTAATGGAAACAGTTTGACCAAAGATGTTTTTGCGCCCGGCCGCCTGCCATTCATCCACATATTCCGCCATTGTTGAGGATGGGGTAATCGGATAGATTGCCGCCACATCCGTAAAGGCATAGGCCACATAAGCTGCCGCCTGATTGCCGTCCATTGTTGCCTGAGGCTTTTTCGCCGCCATTGTTAATCAATCCCTTCTGTTTGAAAAAAACTGTTATCTAACTAAATGGAAAAAATGTAAAAACGTGTTACAATAAGACTGTTACAAAAAACTGTTAAAAAATGGTTATAAACTATTTTTTGCTGCAAGCTATCCTGGGCTGAAAGCGGGCCTGCCAACGCCCAACGTTTAGGCCACAAATTGCAGGGCTGCGGCCAGCGCGGTGCCGGGCAGGCCCAAGCAGCCGCCGGCCAGCAAAGTGACCGGATTGATGGGCAAGGAAAAGCCAAATTGGGGCCCCAGCAGATTGACCAGCGCCAGAGCGCCAAAGCCCAACACAAAATTGCCAGCCACCACTCCCAGGCTGTGGCCAAAGCTGCGCCCCAGCAGAGAGCCTAAAAGCAGCAGGGCAGCGGCCAGGGCCGCCGCATAAAGCAGGCTTATTGGCATAAGCGAACCTCCCTTCTCAAAACAAAACGGATGACAAGCGAAAGAGTCCCTTAAAAAATATGCCGTGGGCCTGGCAATATGCCTTTTGGTTGGATAGTCTGCTTCATAATTAGTCCTACCTTATATTTTGCCATACCTTACGCAAAAAAACAATACCATTGTGTTAATTTTCAAGTTTTATTGTTTAGTCGGGCAATTTGAGAGTCGCTTTCTTCCAGAAAAGGTCAGTTAATTGCCTGTCAAAGCGTAAAAATGGCTCAAAACTGGCGGCTTTTTGGCTGAATACCAATAAATACGACATTTTTATTTGGCAAATATTGCCAAAAAAGGCTAAAAAAGTAACAATTTAATGCAGGATGCAAAGCCAAAATTTTTATTTTATGGAGGTAACAAAAATGTCAGAAACCTACGGATACATTAGGGTGTCCACCAAGGAGCAAAACGAGGGCCGGCAAATGCTGGCTATGGAGCGTCAGCAGGTGCCGGCGAGCAATATTTATTTGGATAAAATGTCCGGCAAGGATTTTGAGCGGCCGCAATATCAAAAAATGCTGCGCCGCCTGAAGCCTGGCGATTTGCTTTACGTGCTGAGCATTGACCGCCTGGGCCGTAATTATGAGGATATTCAGCAGCAGTGGCGCTTGCTTACCAAAAAACATAGAATTGATATTTGCGTGCTGGATATGCCGCTGCTGGACACGCGCAACGGCAAAAACCTGATGGGCACGTTCATCGCTGATTTGGTGCTGCAAATTTTGTCCTTTGTTGCCCAAAAGGAGCGGGAAAACATCCGCGAGCGGCAAAAGCAGGGCATTTTTGCGGCCCGGCAGCGCGGCGTGCATATGGGGCGCAGCCAAACCCCGGTGCCGCGCAATTTTGAACAGGTGGTGGCGGATTGGGGCAGTAAAAGGTTGGATATTGACGAAGCCCTGCGTCTTTTGGATATGCGGCCGGCCACCTTTTACCGCCGCCTGAAAGATTTGCGGCTGGGCCGTCTGCGTTACTTTGACGCGGAGGAGTTGACGCAACCATTTTTTATGCGGGAGCAGAACCGCTATTCGCAGCAGATTAGCCAGGAGCTTAAACAGGAATTGGAGGAGCAAATTCGCCGCAAGCTGGCCCCCAAGCTGAAAGGCAACGCCACTTCATAATCGCCGGCCTATTCGCGGCTCTTTACAAAAGGATTGGGTGATGATATAATTACAATGAAGTTGTTTGGCATTAAATCATAAAACTTTTAAGGAGGCGTTTGCCTGAATGAACAAAATTTTGACGATTGCCGGTTCCGATTGCTCCGGCGGCGCGGGAATCCAGGCCGACATTAAAACAATCACCGTCCACAAGGCCTACGCGATGAGCGTGATAACCGCCCTGACGGCCCAAAACACCCTGGGCGTCAGCGCCATTCAGCAGGCCACGCCCCAGTTTGTGGCCAGCCAGCTACAGGCTGTGTTTGAGGATATTCCACCAGACGCGGTGAAGATTGGGATGATTTTTAACAGTGAGATTATTATGACTATCGCCCTAAATTTGCGCCGCTATCAAGCGCGTAATGTGGTGCTAGACCCGGTTATGGTGGCGGAAAGCGGCGGCAAGCTGTTGCAGGATGAGGCGGTGGCCTCTTTGCAGCGTTATCTGCTGCCGGTGGCGGATATGATTACGCCCAATTTGCATGAGGCCGGCATTTTAAGCGGCCTGACCATTAGCGATGAGGCGGAAATGGTGCAGGCGGCCCAAATAATCAGCGAGCAAACTCCGGCAGCCATTTTGATTAAGGGTGGGCATTTGCCAGGCGATGAAGCCAGCGATTTGCTTTACTTCCAGGGTCAGGTGATTTGGTTTAAGAGCCCGCGGGTGGTCAACCCCAACAGCCACGGAACCGGCTGCACTTTGTCGTCCGCCATTGCCTGCCAGTTGGCGGCCGGTTGCCCGCCGGCCAAGGCGGTTTACAAAGCCAAGCAGTTTTTACTGCGAGCCTTAAAAGCCAATCTAAATATTGGGCGCGGCAAGGGGCCTCTTAACCACTGCTGCGATTTATAAAAAGTAGGATAGTTTATGCAAAAATATGACTTGATTATTGTCGGCGCAGGCGCGGCTGGTATGTTGGCGGCTATTCAGGCCAACGCCGAAGCGCCGCAGTTGCGCATTGCTTTGCTGGAACGTTTGCCGCGCCCCGGCAAAAAGCTGCTGGCCACCGGCAACGGCCGCTGCAACATTGCCAACGCCGCCGCTTCACGTGAACATTATTACAACGCTGCCGGGCAGAACCCTGCCTTTGTGCAGCCGGCCCTGCAAAAATATACCCAACAAGATAATTTGGCTTTCTTCCGAAGCATGGGCCTGCTGACCAAACAGGAGGCGGAGGGTAAAATGTATCCGTTGGGCGATCAAGCTGTGGCGGTGCTGGACACATTGCGTTTGCAGCTGGCGGCCCGGCAGCTGGCGCTGATTTGCGAGGCGGAGGTGCGTCAAATTGAACAAACCGGCGGCGGTTGGCAGTTGCGCTTGGCCGACGGCCGGCTGCTGCACGCCCGCGCTTTGCTGCTGGCAATGGGCGGCTTGGCTTCGCCGCAATTAAGTCATTCGCAGGGCTTTGCTGATTTGCTGGCTCCGCTAGGCTTAAAAACGACCCGGCTTTATCCTGCTTTAACGCAGCTGAAATGCAACAGCCCGTTGCCTAAGGCCCTGCAAGGGATCAAGTTTAATGGGCAAGCGGCTCTTTGGCAGGCGGACGAGCTGTTGGCCGAAGCGGAGGGGGAAATTCTTTTTGCGGCTTACGGTCTTTCCGGCCCGCCGATTTTACAACTTTCTCGCTGGGCGGCGCGTAATTTTTATGCTAATTCGCAGCCGGCGGCGCAGGAAATTCAGCTGGATTTGCTGCCGCAGATGAGCCGGGCGGAGCTGCTGGCGGAGCTTTCGGCCCGCCGTGCTTTGCCGTTGCTGCTGGAGGATTTTTTGACCGGCCTTTTGAACAAACGCCTGGGCCAGCAGCTTTTGAAATTGCTGCCGGGAGAGCGAAAGCTTTCCGCCCCGTCTGGGAGCTTGACGGAGGCGGATTTGGCCGCGCTGGCGGCTTTGATTAAAGCCCTGCCGCTGGCGGTTTGCGGCGTTACCGGCTGGGAGCGGGCCCAGGTGATGGCCGGCGGTTTGGAGTTGAAAGGCTTTGAGAGCCAAACTTTGGCGGCCCGCCGGCTGCCCGGTTTGTTTGCGGCCGGGGAACTGTTGGATGTTTGCGGCGACTGCGGCGGCTACAACCTCAGCTGGGCCTGGAGCAGCGGCCGGCTGGCGGCTCATTCCGCCGTGCAATATCTTTTGTCTGATTAAGGAGTTACAATAATATGTTGAAAATTGCCCAGTTGCGTTTGGCGGTGGGGCAGCCGGAAAGCCGGTTGCCGGAGTTGGCCGCCCAAAAGCTGCATATCAAGCCGGAGCAGCTTCTGCAATGGCAAATTGTGCACAAAAGCGTGGACGCTCGTCAAAAATCCGACGTTCATTTTGTTTATGCGCTGGCCGTGCAACTGCCGCCCAAACTGGAGCGTAGTTTGCTGAACAATCCGCGCCGGCGCAATCTGGTGCAGCCTATGCCGGCAGCTGAGGCGGAGGACTGGCCGGCGGCCAACCAGGCGCATTTTGCTAACCGGCCGGTGGTGGTGGGCGCTGGCCCGGCTGGGCTGTTTGCGGCCTTGTGGTTGGCGCGGGCCGGGGCTTGTCCTTTGTTGTTGGAGCGCGGCGCGCAGGTGGAGCAGCGGGCGGCTCAGGTGCAGGCTTTTTGGCAGGGCGGGCCGCTTTTGCCGCACAGTAATGTGCAGTTTGGCGAGGGCGGCGCCGGGGCTTTCTCTGACGGCAAGCTGACCACTAACACCAAAGACCGGCGTAACCGGTTGGTTTTGCAGATTTTGGCTGCGGCCGGGGCTCCGCCGGAAATTCTTTATCTAGCCAAACCGCATATTGGTACAGATATTTTGCGGCAAGTGGTGGCTAATATCCGTCGGGAGATTATCGCTCTGGGCGGTCAGGTGCGCTTTGGCTGTCAGTTGGTTGGTTTGCGGCGGGCAAATGGTCGGCTAACGGCAGTTGAGGTGGAGGAGGCTGGCAATCGGCAGTTAATTCCTACGGAGAACCTTATATTAGCTATTGGCCACAGCGCCCGCGACACGTTTGCCTGGCTGGCGGCGGAGGGTCTGGCTATGCAGCCCAAGCCGTTTGCTGTTGGCGTGCGGGCGGAACACCGGCAGGCGGATTTGAACCGGGTGCAGTACGGCGATTTTGCGGCGGCGCTGGATGAGTTTGGTCAGCCCGCCCTGCCGCCGGCGGATTACAAGCTGGCGGTGCATTTGCCCGGCGGCCGCACGGTGTATAGCTTTTGTATGTGTCCGGGTGGGCAGGTGGTGGCCGCGGCTTCGGAGGCGGGCGGCGTTGTTACCAACGGGATGAGTTTGCACGCGCGGGCGGGCCAAAATTGCAACGCGGCTTTGTTGGTGAACGTGGGGCCGGCTGATTTTGGCGGATATGAAGCTGCGCCGTTGGCCGGGGTGGAATTTCAGCGGCAAATTGAGCAGGCGGCTTTTCAGTTGGCCGGAGCTGATTATCAAGCGCCTTGCCAAACGGTTGCCGATTTTTTGGCTGGACAAGCCAGCAGCGGCTTTGGCCGGGTGCGGCCCAGCTATTTGCCGGGCGTGCGGCCTGCCGATTTGGCCGGTTGTTTGCCGCCGTTTGTGGCGGCGGCCCTGCGCGAGGGATTGCCTCAGCTGGCGGCGCGTTTGCCGTTGCTGGCGGAGCCGGACGGCCTGCTGACCGCTCCTGAAACGCGCTCGTCTTCACCGGTGCGTTTGCTGCGCAACCCGGCGGACGGCCAGAGCATTAATCTGCCGGGGTTATATCCTTGCGGCGAGGGGGCCGGATATGCGGGCGGCATTATGTCTGCTGCGGTGGATGGTATCAAACAAGCGGAGAATGTGCTTAAACAAGCAGACCGTCGATAAATCGACGGCCTGCTGTTAATTAAGGCAACTAATTTTTAAGATAGGCGCTGGGGTCAATATGCTCGTCGCCCAGGGTCAGTTCCCAATGCAGGTGCGGGCCGGCGGCTTCTTCAAAAGGCGGCGGCGCGCAAAGCTCGCCCAGCTTTTCGCCGGCGATAACCTGTTGGCCTTGGCTGAGGCCCGGTTGCAGCTGCAAGCCATAGTAGCTGCTAAGCAGGCCGCCCTCGTGCTGCAAAACCAGGCTGGCGCCGGTGAAGCCGTCCTGCCGAATTTCCTTGATTTCACCAGCCAGAGGGGCCAAAACGGCCGCGCCCAGGCTGCCGCTCAAATCAACGCCGTTGTGAAAACGCCAATCGTCAAAGGCGGGGTCGTAGCCGTAGCCAAAGCTGCGGCTGAGGCCAGAGCTGCCACTGAGCGGCGATTGTAGCTGTTGCAGGTTGGCCTCGGCGGTCAGCGAAGCGTCGCCGGCCCAGGGCTCCGGCGCTAAGTCAACCACTTCATCAATCGGTTCAACGTCAATGTGGGCGTTGGCGGTGGTGTCGTCGTCACCATTTGGTTCTGGTTCCGTTTGGGGCTCGTTATGCACCTTATCGCCGCTTACCGCTTGCACTTCCGGCTCAGTTGGCTCCGGCTGTGCGTCTGCCTCGTTGGTTTCCGGCAACGGCTTATTTTCGGCAATATTTATCGGAATATCTTCCAGGTTGTTGTCAGCGACAACCAGCTGCGGTTGAGCGTCAGCGCCTATGTGAGCCTGCAACTGGTTTGATAAATTGCCGGATGCAGAGGCTTGCATTGCTTCCGTTTGCGGCCTGGCTCCGCCCCAAACGGCCACTGCGCCCACAGCCAGCACCAGCGCGCCCAGCACGGCCCAACGCAACATTAGCAGATGAGCGCCTAGCTTGTCCGGTTTAAAATTCAGCATTTAACCACTCCTTTAGCCAAAATTGTTTTTGATAAATTGATTTTGGCCAAGGGAGTGGTTTTTTATACCTGTTTAATTGGTCTTTAATTAGTTGTTTCTGTTAAATTTTCTATTTGACAGCCGGGATAATAGACGTTGAGGATTTGCTGCCAATCCGCACCTTGGGCGGCCAGGCCGCCGCAGCCTTGCTGGCAGAGGCCCACGCCGTGGCCGAAGCCTTGGCAGGTGAACCAAAAGCCCTCTTGCCCGGATAGCCAGCTGAAGCGGCTGGAGGGCAGGCCCAACAGCTGGCGGAACTCCTGGCCGCTCCAGCTGCGGCTGCCGCAACGCAGTTCCTTAACCCGGCCGCTGGGCGTGCTGGCGGAAATGTAAAGCAGGGGGAGTTCCGTTTGGTTTAGCTGCAAGCGTTCGGCCAGCTCCGCCTTGGGCCAAAAGCAACCGCTGGGGCTGCTGTTTGCTTCCCAGTAGCAGGCGGCCGCCGGCCAAAGGTTGGCGCCGCCAAAGCCGTTTGCCGGGCTTTCCGTCATGCCGCCGCAGGCCGCGTGGAAGTAAGCCGGCAGCACTTCGCCGTCCTTGCTCAGCACCATTCCGGCGGTTTCCGCGGCAGCCTGGCGAATTTTGGCTTCATATTCCGCAAAATGTTTGCCCCAACGTTCCCGGCGGCCGGCCTCGTCCAGATAGGCCAGGCAATGAGCGCTGTTGTCGCAAACTTGGCCATCCGTCAGCTGCTTGTGCCAGGCGTAGCTGCGGGCGGCCACGGCCTGAGCGGCCAGGGCGGCTTCATCGTAGGAGGCGGGCATTTCCGCCGCCACAAAGCCAACCACGGCTTCCTCCAACTCGATTTGCTCGCTCTGCTCGCTTTGCTCATCGGTTTCGTTTGCCGCGTTGGATTTGGCAACATGCTGCAATGTTAGGTAAAATTGCGGCTCGTCCGGCTCGGTGGCGGGTTCTTGTTGGCCCAGCAAATTTTCCAGATATTGCCAAATTTGCGGTTTGCCGAAAATAAGCAACAACAGCAGCAGAGCCGCCAGCAAGCCCAGCAGCGGCCGCAGCCAGACCATTTTTTGCTTCATAGCCTAAACCTCCCTGCAAAAATTTTGCTTAAAAATAACATTAAATATATATGGCGGACAGTCCAAAATATACCTTTAAAAGTTTTAGATAAAACCGGCGGAAATGTTGTTTTTTTTGTGTAATTATGATATTATAATAAGTAATGCCATTAAAGAGGCTTTAAGATAGTGTTAAAGAAAAAAGGAGAAACAGGAAAAAATGAGAAAAATGAAGAAATTGAACAAAATGCTTTTGGTCTGCTTTTTGCTGGCCTGGTGTCTGCTGCCTGGCGCGGTTTGGGCGGACGAGGCGGCGCCGGCGGAAGCTGGCCAACCAGTGCAAGCGGCCGAGCAGCCCCAGCCTGGAGATGGCTCGGACAATCCGGGAGAGCTGAAAGACGAGGCGGAAACAAATCAGACGGATTCCCAAACTGGCGAGCCGACAGAGGCCGACGACCAAGCGGAAGCAACTGACCCAACGGAAACAGTTGACCCAACTGAGACAACCGACCCGACTGAGCCCGGCGAACAAACTGAGCCAACTGAGCAGCCGCCGGTTGAGCAGCAGCCAACCGGCAGTGGCATTGACCCCGTGCTGAATCAGGTTAAGTTGACGATTGATAGCAAATGGGCTTTGGTGCGTGGCCAAAGCCAGCAGATTGACGCGGCTCCTTTCAGCATAGACGGCACCACAATGCTACCTTTGCGTTTTATCGCTCAGGATATTCTGGACGCGCAGGTGGTTTGGGATGAGGAAACCAAGCTGGTGCGGGTGGAGCGCGGCCAGTTGAGCCTGCTGCTGGATTTGGCCGCCGGCACGGTGCAGGCTGGGGATCAACCTTATGCGATGGCGCAGCCGCCCACGGTGGTGGATGGCCGCACCTATATTCCGTTGCGTTTGATTACGGAGCTGATGGATTGCCAGGTGCAATATAATCCAGAGGATCATAGTATTTTGATTACTTTGCCGGTTGAGTTGGAGCCGTTGCCGCCGGTGGCGGATATTACTTATCAGCCGGCCACTGCCGGCCAAACCATTCAATATGCCGATTACAGCTACGACCCGCAAAATCTGCCGATTGTGGAGCGTTTGTGGGAGGTGACGGACATTGCTACTGGTCAGACCAAAAGCGGCGAGAGCCTGTACTGGCTGTTTTATCAGAAGCAGGGCGGCGATTACACCATTAGCTACAAGGTGAAAAACTCCTTGGGCTTGTGGAGCGAACCGGTGATTATGGATTATCGTTTGGAGGTGAACCGTCCGCCGGAAATAACCCGGCTTTCCGCGTTGAATATGGACGTGGCCATTGGCCAACGGCTGGACATCACTTATCTTTACGATAATGAGGAATGGGAGGAGCTTTCATCTATTTACTTCACTTATTCCTGGGAGGACGACCAAGGCAAGAAGATTACCAAGCTGGGCAAGCCGGCGGCCTTTTTCCGGCCGGGCAAGCACACGGTGAGCCTGCGTTTGCAGGATGCTTTTGGTCAATGGAGTGAAACCGCGGAGCTGACCTTTGACGTGCAGGATAAGGTGATGGCCACAGAGGCGGAGTTCCGTTTCCACAATTTGAACCCTGGCGAGATTTTCCTTAATTTGGCCAAATATAATTTCAACAATTTGGCGCCGGCCCAAACCACTGGCTTGCAGCAGCTGGACGTGACCCTGCTGGACAGCAACAGCCCGGAAAAGGTGAACGGCCCCGGCTTGCTTTACAAGGACACCGCCACCGGCAATCTTGCTGTGCATTATCATCATTTGAACAACACGGCGGGCGAGTTGAAATTTTATATGATTGCCCACAATGAAACGGAAGCGCCAATCACTTTTACCATTGGCAAAATGGGCTTTGCCGGCCCCTCGCAGGACCCGATGCAGGTTGGTTATATTGAAAACCAAAGCTATTTAAGCTCGCAGCCGCTGGGGCGCACGGTGACTTTGCAGCCTGGTGAAAAATATCTGCTGAATGCCGACCAAAAAACAGCGGTTAAGCCGGCCTATTTGCAATCTGGTCTTGTGGACATTTACACCGAGGGACAACTGACTTTGGCTGTGGCGGCGATGTATCCAGATGGCAATTTCCGCAACTACACTAATTTGCAGCCGGTAAATTCGGTTGGCCCGCAAACTCGCGGCAGCTATCAAAAAGCGGCCTATGATATTAATATTACTCTGGGCGCGGAGGGCCAAAAAATTATGCTGGGTTATCCAGATTCCTTTGGCGGCTGGATTTCCAGCTATCTGCTGAAAGGCGTGGACGCGATGACCGGCGGAATTACTGAAAACAAGGGCAATTATGGTATGGTGCAAACCTTGCATTTAACGGCCACTGAGCGTACCGGTTTGCTGATTAATCCGCGCGGTTCCATTTATCGCGGCGCGTTGCTTTTCAACGGCGAGCTTTGCTTGCTCAGCGCTACCGACCAAATCCAGACCAATCACGAGGGCGTAATTATTGGTATTATTGAGGCCGGCCAAACCGCCACAGTCACCTATATTACCCCGGATGGCTCTGATTCGCCGGTGCTGCTGGTGGCTTTGCCGGAAAAGGAATGGAAGGATCATTGAGTAATATAAAAGGTAAGTTGGTTTAACTTATCCTTTTGAGTAACAGGATTTTATATTTATTTGTCGAATAAACATAGCGACGTTATCTTAATGGTGACGTCGCTATTAGTTGTTTTATAGGTTATTTAAGCGCGAAAAATGAAATGATGGGTTGTTGTTATGAAAAAAGGAAGATTTCGGGAACTTACGCCTGCCGAGAGTACTTTTATGTTAGCAATTTATAAAATGGAATATGATAAATTGCTTAAATATGCGAACAAGATAATGAGAGGTTCTTTGGTGGCAGAGGATTTGGTGCAGGATACGTTTATGATTGGCTGTATGAAAATTGATAAGTTGATTAAGCACCCTAAACCTGGCGCTTGGTTGATGGAAACTTTGCGAAAAAATATGCGTAATTATTGGCGTGTTAGGAATCAGATAACCAATCTTATTGTAAATATTCCGATGGAAGAATGGATAAATAATTATCCAGATGATAAATATTCTGAAGATGACCTTGATTTATTATATGGCGATTTGGCTAAAACCAAAGAATATGAAATACTTAAAAAATTTGCAGTTGATGGTTATTCACACAAAGAAATAGCGAAGCAATATGGTATTAGCATTAATACTTGC
>JAAWKH010000033.1 GCA_022797295.1 Peptococcaceae bacterium | reverse complement strand
GTGTTTTGCCATAGGTCACTTCGCCTGCCGCCATTCTCTTTTCTGAAAGGCGCAGCGGTCCTGCTTCCACAGGATAGAGGGTGGAGAGGGATTCGGGGGCACAAAAGATTAATCATGCTAATATTGTAATATACAGATGAAAGGAGTTTTGTTATGAGCAACCGCGAATTAGCCAAAATCCTTATTGACCAAGTGCCGGAAAACAAGCTGTTTTACGTTGTTTCCTATTTACAGGGCGCGGTTTTACCTGATGAACCAAACCCAAATAAACCAAATGATGATACATTAACAGCAATGACTGAAGTTCAAGAGATGATTGCCAACGGCACAGGTGAACACTTCACCGGCTCCACACAAGATTTTTTGGCTGCCCTGCTGGAGGATTAAGCAATGCTAAAACTTAATTCATCAAACAAATTTAAGAAAGATTTAAAATTATGCCAAAAACGCAACTATGACTTATCACTGCTACAAAGAACTATTGATATACTGCGTATGCCGGCCCAACTTAACCCCTCCCAGCGTGACCATAAATTAACCGGCAATCATAATGGCGAGAGAGAATGCCATATTTCTCCTGATTGGCTTTTGATTTATCGCATAAATAATGAAGAGCTTTATTTAGTTCGTACAGGCACACATGCGGATTTATTTACAAACCAGTAATTTTATCTTGGCAATCCAAACCCACCGCCTTATATAAAGAAAGAGCCGTCCTCAATGGGTCGGCCCTTTTGTTTTTTGCTTATTTCACCCGGTCAAATACGTCCTCCAGCTTGATGAGCAAATCGTCATACAAGCTACATTTAAACTCCGTAATGTACGGCTCCTTTTCCTCCTCGGTCAGATAATCCGGCGGCAGTGTGTAAACCTCGGCCAGCTCCAGCCGGCCCTCCGCCAGCAAATACTGCTCCACCGATTTTTCCGCCACATTCACCAGCCAATATTCCCGCACGCCGCATTGCTCGTAAACCTGCTTTTTGTAGCCGCGGTCGCGCTTGGCCGTGGACGGTGAAAGCACCTCCACCACCAAATCCGGCGCACCATACACACCGTTATATTTAACCTTGTCCGGGTCGCAAACCACCATAAAATCCGGCACAAAGTAATCCTTTTCCGTCAAAAAAACAGCGGCGCTATCCGGAAAAGACTGACAGGTTTTGCCTTTAAGAAAATTTCCAAAAAGAATACTAATATTGTTAATAACATTTACGTGATTAATTGAGGGTTGGGGCGACATCAGCACCACCTGGCCGTTAATCAACTCCTCCTTGATATATTCCTCTTTGTAAGCTAAATTGGTGTTCACGCAAACCGCTCCTTTCCACCTTACCTATTTTATATTATATCACCACCGCCAAACAAAATGCAAGCCTAAATTAAAGCGGCGTTTTTCAAATTGCAATCATAGTTTAAAAATTCCTTGACAATCCAAACCGGTTGCGTTATAATAAATAAAGAAAGAGCCGACCTCAATGGGGTCAGCCCTCGGATTTGACTAAAAAATAGCCGGAACCTTTTGGTCTAGGAGGCGGCTATTTTTTGTTGCTGTGTCTTATGGCAAAATCCGCAACTGTAATTAACAGTATAAGTAAAGCGGACACTTCCAAAAAGGTCATACAACCACCCCCTCTCGTCTTGCAAGAATAAGAGAGGGCACTAAACCCTCTCCTACTCCGTATGTGTACGATAGATTGTCGAGGGCCAACCGCCATTAAAACCGGACTCTTTCTTATCGACAGTATAACATATTATTTTTCAAATTGCAACAAAATTTTAAGCAGCCACCTCGTTCGAGGTGGCTGCTTGTTTTCATCTAAATTCTTTTACTAAATTAATCAGCAAGTCAATATCATTAGCTGGCAATCTTTCAACCAAATCAGTTAGTTTCTTCACCTTATCTGGCGCTTTAACTTTCACCGCAAAAAATTCGCTAGGCGTAATGCCCAAATAATCACAAATGGCAAAAAAATTTTTCATAGAGGGCAAGTTTTTATTATTCTCTATCGCATTAATATAATTATGATTTTGTTTCAATGCCAAACTCATATCACGTGCCGAAACGCCTTTAAGCAAACGTAATTCCGTCAGCCGCTCAGCAAACGTCAGTCCATCCATCGCCAATCACCTCCGCTATAAATTATAAACGAAGATGATAATTTAGTACATCATCTTAAATACGACTATTGACGTGTTTTACACGACAATAGCTTAACCCCGCAACACCTGCCCATCAGCCAGCGTAATCGTATGGCCGTTAAAATTGATAGTGCCGGCGTTTTCCAAGCTGCTGATAGTGCAATCGCCGGTCAGGTTCCAGGCGCAACCCTCGGCAATGCTGACGCTCACATTGTCCGGCACAGCCTCGCCGCCGGCAGCATTTTCCACAATATTAATTGCGCCGGTCAGCACGCTGCCCTCGGTCAGTTGCAAGCTGAGGGTGGAAACACTGTCCACCTGCACGTCGCCAGCCAAATGCTGGTGCTTAGCCAAAAGTTCCACCTGGCCGCCGTTGGCCCCGGCAACGCCCCAACCGCGCCGTCCGCTGTTGCCACAAACCCGCAGCAGCAAACCGCCGCTTTCGCTTTCGTCAATCAGCTCCACTCCGTCTAGCGTCATCAGGCAATGGGTGTTGGTGACGTAAAACATATCGCCATTTTGGCTGGTTATCCGGCCGCCCTGCGCCGAAAATTCGGAAGTGCCTATCTCGGCGTCGCCGGACATAGACTGATAAATCATCACATTGTGTACGTTTTCGTCGGAGCTGGCCCCCTGCGTACTGCTCATTTGCCCGCTCACCTGGCAATCCAGCAGCTTAATCGCATTTTTGCCCTCAATCACCAGGGCTTCCGAATTTTCCGCCGTCAACTCGGCATTCATCACGGTAATATCCGCCGTGGAGTAAACCGCCGGCGAGTTCAAACCGCTACTGCGATAACTGCCGCCAATTACGTTCACCGTACCGCCGCCGCGGTCGGAACGGATAGCGGCGGATGAACTGCCCGCCGTGCTCACCTGCACATCCACCGCGTTCATAGTCGCGCCGCCGGTGGTTTGCAGACCGCCGGAATTATCCCCCAGCGTTTCAATGCTGGACTTGTTTATGGAAATAACCGTGCCTTCGCCATAACTGAAAACACCGTTGCCGTTGGGCGCGTCAGATGAAATTTCCGCCTTACTAATAGTCAGCAGTGCGCCGTCAGTGGCCAGCAAAGCCGCATTCATACCGTAAAAATCGCCGTTTTCCGTGTTAGAGGAAGCGCCGCCCTGCTTGTGCACCTGCACATCCTCCAACGAAACCGAGGCTCCAGACACCCGCAGGGCGTTTTCGTCATCGCCCTTGCTGGTGTAAGTTTCCGAGCGCACCACTTCATCCTCCGTTAAAAGATTGGCCGCCGTGCCCTGTTCCACCTGACCCAGCGCATTTTGCGCCGCCACGTTTTTCACCGTCACCAGCAGCAACATTCCCTGCTCGCCAATTTCAATTTCCAGCACATCGCCCACCGCCAGTTCAGCCAATGAACCAGACCGCGTTTTCAACGGCTCCTCCACCTTGATTTCCACCCCAGCCAAATCCAGCGTCAGGCTATCCTCATCCGACTCAAAGCTGTAAAGCTCATTGGGCTTGTCCGCGCCCGCTTCATCTCCCTTAGCTTCCGTATCATTGCTCAGCAGCAAAACGCTGGTGGAGGGATTCTCCATTGTTTGCGGTATGGTGGTGGCCTGAGCCCGGCCCTGATTTTGCAGCTGCATAACCCGTTCGGAACCATCTGTTTTTTCATCCGGTTTGGCCGGCGGTTCTTCACCATTTCCCGGCTTAACGGGCGGCTCGCTTTCACCTGGTTTATCATCATCATCCGGTTTGGCCGGCGGCGTCTGCACCCGCAAACGCCCCAGCTGCAAAGTTGCCCGGCTGCCCTCAAGCTCCTCAATTTGGCCAACCAAAACCGTATTACTAAAATCCAGCGCGCTAGCCTCGCCAACAGACAGGCAGAACTTGCAAAGCAAAAGCACCGCCAACATGCCTGACAAGCCTATTAAACCTATTCTTTTTTGATAATCAGTCATATATCTCCTCCTGTGTCTTTTGTATATTTATGTTTTTGTGTTATTGCTTAAATATAGCATAAGATATGAATGTGAAATCTATACGAACATCAGGAGAATTTTTTAGGAACAATCGCCGCCGTTTTCAACGGGAACGGCAGCACACTGTTGCTTCGCTAATAATTTAAGGCGGCATTCTGAAAAAACGCCGCCTTAACAACTGAAATATTTAGTTTAGCTTAATCGCCAAAAACCGCGCGATAATCCGCCTGGAATTTTTCAATGCCAGCGTCGGTCAGCGGATGCTTCAACATCTGCTCAAACACCTTGTAAGGCACGGTGGCAATGTCCGCTCCCGCCTTGGCGCAATCAATAACGTGAATGGGATGGCGGATACTAGCCGCAATAATTTCCGTCTGGATGTCATGCAAGGCAAAAATATCCGCAATGTCCTGGATTAAATCAATACCAGGCACGGAAATATCATCCAAACGGCCCAAAAACGGCGAAACAAAAGTGGCGCCGGCTCTGGCTGCCAGCAAAGCCTGAGCCGCGGTGAACACCAGCGTAACGTTGGTTTTAACGCCCTCGGCCGCCAAAACTTTAACCGCTTTTAAGCCCTCGCCGGTCATCGGGATTTTCACCACCATGTTGGGATGAATTTTGGCAATTTCCCGGCCCTCTTCGATCATGCCGGCCGCTTCCGTGGTGGTGGCCTTAACCTCGCCGCTGATGGGGCCGTCCACAATAGAAGCAATTTCCGCAATCACCTGCTTAAAATCGCGTCCCTCCTTGGCAATCAGCGAAGGGTTGGTCGTCACGCCGCAGATAACCCCCATATCATTGGCCTTTTTAATCTCCTCCACATTGGCGGTGTCAATAAAAAATTTCATCGTGTTTCCCTCCCGTAAGTTTATTAAAATTTGGCGGTGCAGCCAAAAAGAACTGCACCGCAACTTCAGCTTGTTTTAATTGGCAGGAGCCTCCTCGGCCGCAGCCTGGTTCAAAGCAGTCATCAAAGCGTCCACATCAATGCCGTGGGCGTAAGCTCCCTGCTCAATATTTTCAAAATGCGCCGCCGCACAGCCCAAGCAGCCCATACCAAAATTCATAAACACCGGGGCGGTTTGCGGATACTGCTGCACAACCTCCAAAATACCCATATCTTTTGTTAATTCTGCCATTTAAGATACCTCCAATTATTTATCTATAAATTTTATTTTACCCAATATACTATATTTAATTATAACTCCTAAAAATATTAAAATCAAGCACTAATTTAGTGAAAGTTCAAGAACGGCTCAGATACGAGGCAAACACCGTTTTGCGAAGTCTATTGAACTTTCACCACCACATTAGCTTCGCCAAAATGTACTTTATATAAATCTACAACCTCATTATCAACTTGCAGCCCCAAACCGCGCTGATAACGCCGAATATCGTTGTAATACGGCACCACTTCCAGCATGCCGCCCTTATCCTTAGCCAGCCGCCGAATATCAGAGAGGGAACTTTCGTCCGGCACCCGCACATAAACAATGGCGTGCGGTTTCACAGCCGGCTGCTGAGCCTGCCGCCGCCGCGGATAACGTCCGTCCTCCTCCTGGGGCCGGCTGGTTAGCTCCTGGCCCTTGGGAACCTCCAAAAAGTCCATTCCCTCCAGCCCGTAAACAGCCTCCACAATCACCGAGAAACGCCCCTCGTCCTCCACCTGCAAGCGTCCGTTCACCAGCACCGGCGTACCGTCAACCAGATACTGCCGGGCGTCAACATAAGCCTTGGGGAAGCAAACGCAACGCACGCTGGTCAGCTTATCCTCCAGGGTGAAAATAGCCATGCTATCGCCCTTTTTAGTCAAACGATTTTGGTTCTGCGTAACCAAACCGGCAATGCGCAAAAAGCTACGGTCTTTCAGACCGGGGATTTCGCTCAACTTGTGGTTGATGATTGGCCGCAGTTTTTCCGTGTAGGCGTCCAGTGGGTGGCCGCTTACGTAAAAACCAATACTTTCCTTTTCCATCCGCAGCAAATCCATTGTTTCCAGCTCCGGAATGGCCGGCAGCTCAACCTCCACCGCCTGCGTTTGCTCCAGGCCAAAATCAAACAGGGAAAGCTGCTGCGAGGCCTGCTGCTCCGCAAAGCGACGGCCCAACTCCAAAGCCTGCTCGTAAACCGCCAGATACTGCGAACGCTTGCCGCCCAGGCTATCCAGCGCACCGGAGCGGATTAAACTTTCCAAAATGCGCTTGTTCAAAGCAATCCGGCTGCACAGGTCGGTCAGCGAGGTAAACTCGCCATTGGCGTTGCGTTCCTCAATGATTTGGTTAATAATCTCCCGGCCCACGTTTTTAATAGCCGCCAAACCAAAGCGCACCTTGCCGTCATGCACCGAAAAGTCCGTGTAGGAAAGGTTGATGTCCGGCGGCAAAATCTCCAACCCAGCGTTGCGGCAAGCTTCAATATAGGTTGTCACCTTGTCCGCACTTTGCATAAAGCTGGTGAGAATGGCCGCCATATATTCCGCCGCATAGTGACAACGCAACCAGGCCGTCTGATAAGTTACAATGCCATAGGCCGCAGAGTGGCTCTTGTTGAAGCCATAACCAGAGAAAAACTCCATCAAGTCAAAAACCTCATTAGCGGTTTTTTCGGAAACGCCCTTTTGCAGCGCGCCCGCCAAAAAATCCTTGCGCTTGGCCGCCAGCACCTCCGGCTTCTTTTTACCCATAGCGCGGCGCAACTCATCGGCTTGGCCTAACGTAAAGCCGGCCATAGTGCTGGCCACCTGCATAATCTGCTCCTGGTAAACCATCACGCCGTAGGTTTCCGCCAGCACCGGCTCCAGCATCGGATGAGGATATTCCACCTTAGTTTCACCGTGCTTGCGCTTGATGAAATCGTTCACCATACCGCCCTCCAACGGGCCGGGGCGGTAAAGCGCCACCATGGCAATGATGTCCTCAATGCGCTCCGGCTTCAGGGCCCTTAAATAAGTGCGCATGCCGTCGCTTTCCAGCTGGAACACGCCGTCGGTATCGCCGGCGCTCAGCATTTCGTAAACAGCCTGGTCGTCCAGGGGAATGTTGTCAATATCAATATCCAAACCGCGGCTTTGCTTAATATTCTTCAAAGCGTCGCCAATCACGGTTAAGTTGCGCAGGCCCAAAATATCCATCTTAACCAGGCCCTGCTCCTCCACCTGCTCCTTTTCAAACTGGGTGGTCAAAATATTAACGCCCATCTTAAAGCAAGGCATATAATCCACCACCGGCGCAGGCGCGATCACCACGCCGGCCGCATGAGTGCCGGTGTGGCGCGGCATGCCCTCCAATTTGGTAGAGATGTCCCAAAGCTCGCGCACGCGCTCGTCGTTGTCATAAAGCTCTTTCAGCTCCGCCGATTCTTTCAAGGCCTTGGCAAGGGTCATTTTCAAATCGTCTGGAATTAGCTTGGTGAGCTTGTTCACCTCCGGGATAGGAATATCCAGGGCCCGGCCAACATCTTTCACCACCAGCTTGGATTTCATCGTACCAAAGGTGACAATTTGGCCCACTTTGTCCTCGCCGTATTTATCCACCAAGTAATCAATAACCTCGCCCCGGCGCACCACGCAAAAATCCGTGTCAATATCCGGCATGCTGACGCGCTCCGGGTTCAGGAAGCGTTCAAAAATCAGATTGTAGCGGATGGGGTCAATATTGGTAATGCCTAGGCTATAGGCCACCAGCGAACCGGCGGCCGAACCACGGCCCGGCCCCACCCGAATCCCGTTTTGATGACAAAAGTTAATCAAATCCCAAACAATCAGAAAGTAGCCCGGAAAGCGCATTGAGATGATAATATCCAGCTCATATTCCAATCGCTCCCGAAGCTGCGGCGTCACCTCTGGATAACGCTTTTTGATGCCCTCCTCGCACAGATAACGCAGGTAGGTCTCCAAATCGTAGCCTTCCGGCACCTGCACAACAGGCAAATCCACCTGGTCGTGCTTATCCAGATTAACCTGGCAACGCTCCGCAATGCGCACGGTGTTGGCCAAGGCCTCCGGGTACTCGCCAAAAAGCAGCTGCATCTCCTCCGGCGATTTCAAATAAAACTCGCTGTTGGGGAAACGCATCCGCAAAGGGTCGCTGCGCAGGCGGCCCGTCTGCACGCAAAGCAGCATATCATGCCACTCCGCGTCCTCCCGGTTGATATAATGGCAATCGTTGGTGCAAACCAGGCCAATATTCAAATCATTGGCCAATTTAATCAGCTGCGGGTTGGTCAGCCGTTGTTCATCCAAGCCATGATCCTGCAACTCAATAAAATAATGGTCCCGGTCAAAAATCTCCAAATAATCCTGCGCAATGGCGTAAGCCGCTTCCATATCATTTTCCAGCAAGGACTGGATAACCTCGCCGGCCAGGCAGGCAGAAAGACAAATCAAGCCCTCGCTGTGCTGACGCAGGATTTCCCGGTCAATACGCGGCTTGTAGTAAAAGCCCTCCAGATAGGCCACTGCGTTCAATTTGCACAGATTACGATAGCCCTGCTGATTTTCCGCCAGCAGCACCAGGTGATAAGTGCTTTTGTCCTCCTTGCCCTCCTTGAGAAAGCGCGAGCGCGGAGCCACGTAAAACTCGCAGCCAATGATGGGCTTAATGCCCGGCAACCCTTGAGCCTCGCGCTCCTTGCTTACCTTTTTACATTCCTCGTAAAGCTTCAACACGCCAAACATATTGCCGTGGTCGGTAACGGCCACCGCGGGCATGCCCAAATCAGCGCTTTTGGCCACCAGCTCCTTAATACGCGCCGCTCCGTCCAGCAGGGAATATTCACTGTGATTATGTAAATGCACAAATTGTACCATAAAAATTTCTCCATAAAATCAAGCCGGATTAACCAGCCCAACCGATTTTCGCATAGCGTCCATATAGCTATGCTCGGCAAAGCTGAAATAATCCGAACCGCAAACTATAAAATGATCCAGCAATTCAATATTCACCAACGCCAGCGCCGCCAGGCATTGCTGCGTCAGGCGCAAATCCGCGTCGCTGGGCTTTAAGCGAGCGCTGGGATGATTATGCGCCAACACCACGTTGCGAGCGCCCTGGCTGACCGCCGTGCGCACCACCTCATCCAGCGGAATAGCCACCTCCGCCCGCGCGCCCTCGGCCAACTTCAGGCAATTAATCAGGCGCATATTGTTATCCAGGCACACCAGATAAACAACTTCGCGCACTTCCGCCAAAAAAAGCGTTTGAATATAAGCAACAAAGGCCCGGTTGGAACCAAAAATGGGGCGAGCCTGCGTTTTATCTTGAAAGTAACGTGCGGAAAGCTGAGCGGAAAAATTTAACAAAAACGCAACGCTGGGGCCAACTCCATCCACCTGTTGTAAACTGGCCGGATCCGCGTCCAGCACTCTGGCCAAAGAGCCAAACCGATCCAGCAAACGATGCGCCAACGAATTGGTATCGCCCCGCGGCTGTGCATAATACAGCAGAACCTCCAATATCTCATGTTCTGTTAATGATTTCAAGCCGGTTCGAGCAATCCTGGCCCGCATACGTCCGCGATGCCCAGAGTGTTCATTCCCTGTTTGCATTGTCAAATCTATCCTTCCAACTGTTTTAAGCTCCCGCCCTCCTCGTTCTGGGCTTCCGTTTCACCCTCAACCTCCTCCTGCGGAGGCTCAGCGTAAAACACCCGCTGCACCGTTTCCGGCAGGGCTTCCTCATCCACAATCCAGTAGCTGCCGCCGCTAATGGTTTGAGAATGCCCGGCCAGGCTTTCCGTCACAAAAGCGGTTTCCAAATCCACATCCTTAAAAAGCTCCACCATAGCCAACAGATCAGCCGTGGTTAAATCGGTTTCCACCTGCTCCATAATCTGCGGCAACAGGGTGGGCAGTTTAATAATGTTCTGCGGCTCAATCACCCGCAAAAACACCGCTTTCAAAAACTGCTGCTGGCGTTTGCCGCGGGAGATGTCGCCGCCAGCGTCGTAGCGATAGCGCACAAAGCCCAAGGCCTGCTTAGCGTCCAACAACTGATAGCCCGGTTGCAGGTCAATATCACCATACCAAGTGTGCGTGCGCATCCGAATAGGCACGTCGATATAAACCCCGCCCACGGTTTCCACAATATCCTCAAAGCCGGCAAAATTGGTTACAGCATAATAATCAATCGGCACGTGCAACAGGTTTTCCACCGTTTGCTTGGTCAGCTCAATGCCACCATAGGCATAGGAATGATTAATTTTGGTTTTATTCTTATAACCGGGAATATCCACCCGGCTATCCCGTGGTATGGAAAGCGCATGCACCCGCTTGTTGTCCAAATCCAGGTTGAAAACAATGATACTATCCGCCCGGCCAGAGTCATATTCCTCCGCGTCGGTGCCAACCACCAGCACATTTATCCGTCCCTGCAGATATTCCTCATCCTCCGGGCGTTCCGGCACCAAATCATTAACGGCCCGCTGCATATAAAAATGCAAACCCAACAAAGCCAGCAGCAGCGCCACCAGCAACACAATAATTATCTTAATCAAACAACCGGTGCGGTCTTTGCGCGGAGCCTCCGGCGTGGTTTCCTTTTTGCTCATTCGTAAAAAAACCCTTCCTCAACTTAAATATATACACCTATTTATTGTATCACAAGCAAGGCTAAAATTCAACCTGTCCGCTTCAAGATTTTTGCAAAAGTAAACAGTTGACTTTTCAGGCATTTACCTTTATACTATTTTAAGTAACTGGTTTAAATCACCGCAATTTTGAGTGTGAAACAAGGAGGACAGGCCGTAATGAATTACATTGGTTCCAAATATTCGCTGCTGGATTTTTTGCAGACGACGATTGACCAGGTTTGCGGCCTAAACCCAGCGGATAATTACACCTTTGCCGACCTTTTTGCCGGCACCGGCGTGGTGGGCGCCGCCTACAAGGCCCGCGGCTGCACGGTAATCGCCAATGATATTCAATATTACGCCTATGTGTTAAACAAGCATTACCTAGAGAACAGTTGGCCGAATAGCCGACCGCAGGACGAGCAGCTGCTGGCCGAGCTGAACAGCTTGCCGCCGCAGCCCGGCTTCATCTACCAGAACTACTGCGCCGGCTCCGGTTGCGGCCGCAATTACTTCACCGACCAAAACGGCCAAAAATGCGACGCTATTCGCACCCGGCTGGAGGAGCTAAAAAAAAGCGGCGCTATCAGCAGCGCCACTTATTTTTATTTTCTGGCCAGCCTGTTAAACTCCATTGATAAATATGCCAACACAGCCTCCGTTTACGGGGCGTTTTTGAAGCACATCAAAAAAGCGGCCCAGCGCGAGTTTAAGCTGGAGCTGTTGCCCGTTATCCCCGGCCCTGCTGGCCAGGTTTACAATGAAGATATTAACCGGCTAATCCAACGCCTGCACGGCGAAGTGCTTTATCTGGACCCGCCCTACAACACCCGGCAATATTGCAGCAATTATCACGTTCTGGAAACCATCGCCCGCTATGACAATCCCACGCTTGTCGGCAAAACCGGCCTGCGCAACTCTGCCGCCCAAAAGAGCCTTTTCTGCTCCAAAAAGACGGTGCTGGATGCTTTTGAGGCCTTAATCGCCCAGGCTCAATTCCAATACATCTTTTTAAGCTACAACAACGAGGGCTTGATGTCGTTGCCGGATATTGAACGCATAATGTCCAAATACGGCGTTTACAGCGTTTATACCCAAACTGAATACAAACGCTTTCAGGCGGACCGCGAGGAAAACCGCCGCATTGCTGCCAAATCCACCACGGAATATCTGCACTGCCTGCAAAAGGAGCTTTAACTTGGCTAAATACAACGATATTGATATGCAGAACTGGCGGGATTACTCGGAAATAATCACCGATTCCCTCTGGCTGATTGACCGGCGGGACAATTCCGGCGCCCACACGGCAGACTATCACGGCAATTTCATCCCGCAAATTCCCCACCAGCTTTTAAGCCGCTACACCAAGCAGCAGGACTGGGTTTTGGACCCATTCCTGGGCAGTGGAACCACCCTGATTGAGGCCCAACGCTTGGGGCGCAACGCCGTGGGGTTGGAGCTGCAAGCTCAGGTGGCCGAAGCCGCCCGCCAGCGCATTGCCAGCGAGCCGGCCGGCGACAGCCGCAGTTTGGTGCTAACCGGCGACAGCCGCAACTTTAATCTAGCGGAGGTAATGGCCCAACATAGCATTAAACAATTCCAATTTGTGTTGCTGCATCCACCATATTGGGATATTATACATTTTTCCGACAGTCCGGCCGACTTAGCCAACGCCCCCACCCTGGAGCAATTTTTAGCGGATTTGGCCGCCGTGATTGAAAATACCACCCAGCATTTAGAAAAAAATCGTTATTGCGCCATCGTCATTGCCGATAAATATGCTAATAGTCAGGTGGTGCCCCTGGGATTTCATTGTATGCAGCTGTTTTTGGAGCGAGGCTTTCTGCTAAAAGCCATTTTAGTAAAAAACTTCGGCGAAACTAAAGGTAAAAGTAAAAGCCAGGGTATTTGGCGTTATCGGGCGCTAGCCAGCGATTTTTACATTTTCAAGCATGAATATATCTTCATATTCAAAAAGGTGAAGCAGCTTTAAGCCACTTCACCTCTCTTATTTTTGGTTTGGATTTGAACTATTTCAGTTCCACAGTAGCGCCGGCTTCTTCCAACTTAGCTTTGGCAGCCTCAGCGTCGTCCTTGGAAACTTTCTCTTTAATCGGCTTCGGAGCTTCGTCAACCAGAGCCTTAGCTTCTTTCAAGCCCAGACCGGTGATTTCGCGAACGGCTTTAATAACGTTCACTTTCTTATCGCCGGCAGAAGCCAGAATAACGTCAAACTCAGTCTGCTCGTCAGCAGCAGCAGCGCCGCCCTCAGCAGGCATAGCCACGCCAACAGCAACCGGAGCTGCACTTACGCCAAATTTTTCTTCCATAGCTTTAACCAGGTCATTCAATTCCAGAATAGTCATTTCCTCAATGGCCTGCATGATTTCTTCAATTTTAGTCATAGGAATTTACACCTCTCGTCTTTCTATATTTTATTTTGTTTGTTATTTTTTATTTATTCAGCAGCCGGAGCCTCAGCATTAGCTTCGGCAGCATTAGCTTCGGCCGGAGCGGCGGCAACCAAAGGCTCGCCGTTTTCTTTCTTCTCGCGGATAGCGTCCACGGCACGCACAAAGCCATACAAAGAGGACTGAATAGAGCCCATAAAGCGGCCCAACAGAACCTCGCGGCTGGGCATCTTGGCCAAAGCCTTGATCTCCTCAGCGTCCACAAACTTGCCATCCACCAAACCAGCTTTCAGCTCCAGAGCCTTATGCTCCTCAGCAAATTTGGACAAAATCTTGGTAACAGCCACCGGGTCAGCAGCGTAAGCCAAAGCGGTGGGGCCGTTCAGATACTCGTCCAAAGCGGTAATTTCCAGATTGTTGGCGGCACGTTTAATCAATGTGTTTTTCGCAACGTGATAGCCAATATCATTTTTGCGCAGCTCGCTACGCAAAGCGGTGTCCTCAGCCACGGTCAGGCCGCGGTAATCTGCCAGCACCACGGCGGTATTTTCCTTCAGCCAGGCCTCCAGCTGAGTAACCTGTTCTTCCTTTTGAATCATCTGCGGTTTCTTAGTCAAATCCAAACACCTCCTTATCAGGTTGATTTTGTGAGAAAATATTTTTAAGCAGTCTTTCAAGCAAAGCTTAAAAAAGCAAGCTTAATATGAAAATTAATAAAGCTCTCTGCCAAAACAGAGAGCCGGGCGCGCTAAAAATTGCAACGCGTGAAGCCTCTGCCTCGGTTGGTTGCCAAAAATTGGCATTTAAGCTATTGCACCGACTGTCTTGGGCAAAGAGTTTATTAAATTTTACCTATTTACCTAACGGCTTCAGGATATTAATCCGCACAGCCGGGCTCATAGTGGATGTTACGGCAATATTCTTGATATATTGGCCTTTAGCAGCCGCCGGCTTAACCTTAATCAGGGTATCAACCAAAGTCAGATAGTTCTCAACCAGCTTTTCAACCGGGAAAGAAGCCTTACCAATACGCGCATGCACATTGGCAGCCTTATCCAAACGATATTCAATCTTACCAGCCTTAACCTCAGCCACAGCCTTGGTAACGTCCATTGTCACGGTGCCGGTTTTCGGGTTCGGCATCAGGCCTTTGGGGCCCAACAAACGGCCGATTTTACCAACCACGCCCATCATATCCGGGGTGGCAATGGCCACGTCAAAATCAAACCAGCCGCCCTGAATTTTGGTAACCAGCTCCTCCGAGCCAACAAAATCGGCGCCAGCAGCCTCAGCTTCCTTAACCTTATCGCCTTTGGCAAAAACCAAAACCCGGCGGGTTACACCAGTGCCATTAGGCAGCACCACTGCACCGCGGATTTGCTGGTCAGACTGGCGAGGGTCAAGGTTCAGGCGAACAGCAACCTCAATGGTTTCATCAAATTTGGCTTTAGCGTTTTTCTTAACCAGCGCCAAGGCCTCTTCAACCTCATAAACCTGTGTCAGATCATAGCTTTTTGCAATATCACTATATTTTTTGCCATGCTTTGGCATTCTCAAAACCTCCTTGGTGGTATAACGGCCCTGCGGGCCTCCCACGTATCAAAAAATCCAGTTTAATCAGCAACTGTAATGCCCATGCTGCGGGCAGTGCCTTCCACCATACGCATGGCGGCTTCCACTGAAGCAGCGTTCAAATCAGGCATTTTCTGCTCGGCAATCGCCTGCACCTGCGCCCTGGTCACCTTGCCGACTTTCTTTTTGTTCGGCTCACCGGATGCAGTTTCAATACCCGCCGCTTTTTTCAGCAAAACTGCGGCCGGCGGAGTTTTCAGAACGAAAGTGAAAGAACGGTCCTCGTAAACCGAAATTTCAGCGGGAATAATCATCCCTGCATCATTTTTGGTTCTTTCATTAAACTCCTTACAAAAGCCCATAATGTTGACGCCGTGCTGACCCAGTGCCGGGCCAACGGGCGGCGCCGGGTTTGCTTTACCGGCTGGAATCTGTAACTTAATAACTGCTACGACATTCTTAGCCAATTTAGACACCTCCTCGATAAAAATGTGGTATGGCGACGCCGGCTCCAATCCAACCTAGCCGGCCTCTCCCACTAACTCAGGCCGCCGAACCTGCCGGCCGCCCAAGAGAACCCCAAACTTATTATATTTCCACACCGCCATTGCGATGCGCAAACCTTGTTGTGGCAATCCTCGCTGTCAATCAGCTTTTTACTGATACTCAACCTTTTCCAGCTGTAGATTGTCCAAATCCACGGTTGCCGTGCTGCCCAGCATATCCACCTGCACCTTAATGCGGTTTTTCTCCTGATTAATTTCCAGCACAGTGCCGGTAACTCCGGCAAAGGAACCGTCAATAACACGCACCTTTTCGCCCACGCTGTAATCCAAACGCAGAACAGCTTCTTCGTAGCCCATCTGGCGCAAAATCATCTGCACTTCATTATCAGCCAGCGGCACCGGTTTGGAACCTGTGCCCACAAAGCCTGTCACACCGGTGGTGTTGCGCACCACATACCATGAATCGTCAGTTAAAACCATTTCAACCATCACATAGCCCGGATAAACCTTGCGTTTAACCACCTTGCGTTGGCCGTCTTTCACCTGAACTTCATCCTCCATCGGCACAATCACCCGGAAAATATAATTTTCCATATTCATTGTGCCGGTGCGCCGAATCAGATTTTCCTTAACCTTATTTTCATAGCCGGAATAGGTGTGCACGACAAACCATTGTTTTTTGTTTTCAGCCATCAGCGTCACCCTATCAGCCAACAATCAGGCTTATAACGCCAGAAAAAGCGGTGTCCAGCACCCAGATAACAGCGCCCAAAACCACCACCACACTGAAAACCACACCAGTGTATTTAACAACCTTTTCCTTGTCCGGCCAATGCACCTTTTTCAGCTCCGTGCTCACGCTCCTAAAGAAGCCGGTGGGCTTGGCGGCATTTTTTTTGGCGAGCTTATCAGCCGTTTTTTTAACCTCAGCCCGTCTGGCCTCAGCGCGTTTTTCACCTTTGCCTTTTTCGTCTTTGTTCTTTGCCGCTTTAGCATCAACGTCTGCCATTCGCTCACATCCTTAATGTTTCAGTTAAACCTAATTATTTGGTTTCTTTATGACTAGTATGAGTCTTGCAATGAGGGCAATACTTCTTAATTTCCAGTCTGTCGGGCGTGGTCTTTTTGTTTTTAGTCGTAATATAGTTACGATTTTTACATTCACCACAAGCCAGAGTAATAGCTACTCGCATCGACGCCACCTCCTAAACCAACACATTCCACCCAAGTCTACAGTGTGATACTTATTAATGATAGCACAAAAAACTCGCTTTGGCAATACTTTTTGAATAATTTAATGGTATTTTTTATAAAAAAATTAAGCCGGCCCAAAATCAAAACGAGAGAGAAAAGCCCTCGGGAAACTTCTCTCTCTCATCTTTTTGTGCAAATCCTAATCAATTTTTACTTCATAATCTTGCAGCCTTATCTTAGTCTTCGGCAAAACTA
>JAAWKH010000002.1 GCA_022797295.1 Peptococcaceae bacterium | reverse complement strand
TTGGTCAGCTCAACGTTGTTGCCCTTGTTGTCAGTTACAACCAGAGTATCCAGCTTGTAGCCTTCGTTAGGAGTTACATTAATGGTAACAGTCTGGCCACGAGTGGGACGGGTGGGAGTAACAGTTACTTTGCCACCGGTTACCTTAGTAGCAATGCTTACATTGCTGCTGGAACCGCCGCCACCGCCGCCTTGATAACCAGGATTAACAGGGTCAGTTGCACCATCCAATTTCTCTGCAGTCAAAGCGATGGTAGAGAAGTGCTGAGGCCGCAAAACAACAAACTCACCGTCAACAGTAGCATAAACAGGAGCTTTCTCATCCATTTCGCCTGCGGTTACATAATAAGCATATACAGTATTGGTAATGCCCTCAGGTTTAGCAACCTTCAGCTGCAAATAGAGATTGCCATTAGCTTCAGCCATAACCGGATTACCACCAACAGTAAAGGTTACATTATAAGCAGCAACAGCTCCAGTAACTGTACTATTAGTAACGTTCAATGTAACGGTAGTACCTGCTGCACCTTCATAAGCAGCCTGAATAGCTCTAGCCACTGCTTCAGTCAGATAAATATCCGCAACTGGAGTTCTAACAATAACGGTAGTATACTTGCTGGTTAAGATAGAGTTCACAGTTTCAGATGCGATTGTTACATTTCCAGTAGTTGTTGTGATTACAACAGTATCATTACCAACAGCATAAACAAGCTTTGTATTATCAGTTGTAATATTGTTGATTAAAGCACCAGAAATATCACCGCCATTTACTGCAACAGGTGCAGCCTCTGTCACTGTCAAAGTTTTTGTTGCCTCAATAGTTTTATTTTCAGCAACAGTAGCAGTTGCTTTAATTTTAATTTCTGTCTTAGGATCTACAGTACTAGCAACAGTAACAACACCATTATTAACAGTTACACCATCAACAGCAGGCGCAACTTCGTATGCAACAGCAATGCCCTTAGCATCATTACCATTAGCATATACATTAGCTTTAACAGTTGCCGAACCACCAGCCACAACCGCTGTTGCAGAATTGGTATCAAAAGCAATGCTGTAAGTTACATCACCAACTTCAGTGCTTTCGGCAGCGAATGCAGCCATCGGCAGCATTGTGAATACCATGCAGAAAATCAGCAGCTTGGCCAAAAATTTCTTATTCATTTTGTTTGTCTCTCTCCTTTCCTTAGAAAAACATATATTCGGTCATAATTGCAAGCTTAATAAAAAGCCATCACCTCCTATTGGCTAGTGTCATGCTCAGATTGCCCAGCTTATCGGCCCAAAGCTTCCCACGGCCGGCAACCCCCAGCGCCCATACGCCACACAATTTGAACACGCACGAAACCTTCCACAGCGCAAAAAACACAACCGTCCACTGTCGTATTTATATGGAAGATTCTGCGTCAAAAAAGCAGCCTTTTTTGACAGTGCCTGCTTGCACAGATTTATTCTACCACAAAAGTTTAATAAACACAATAATTTTAGAACATTTTTTTATTATAATAGTAAAAAAATTTCAGAAACAAATTATTAACCAGCTTGGCCATTTTTTGTCATTACATCAAAGGAGTTGAGTAGTTAAAAAAGAACTGCCACTTTACCAAAGTAACAGTCCTTTTTATTTTTGATTATCATGCCGTTTTCCCATCTTTCAAGTGCTGAACCTCTTCCATTGAAAGACCGGTATATTCAGCAATTTTTTCCAAACTTAATTGTTTGTCCGCTAACATTGCAAGAGCAACCACTCTTTTGTTTTCCTGCCTACCTTTTTCTATACCTTTTTCCATACCTTTTTCCATACCTTTTTCCATACCCTCTTGCCAACCCTCTTTTAATGCCTGATTCCACATATCTTCCATAGCTCTACACATAACAGCCACCCCTTCCTTGCTTTCTTTCAAAAATCTCACCTTGTTTGCTAACACGTCATAATACATTTCATCTGGATTTGCACAGGAAAAATCGTGCATTAATTTACCAAGCAGCGAATCGTCACGATAAGCGCCATTAACATATATTATATGCGCACCGTCATCAAATCTTTCACCAGTCACTGATATGTAACGTTCAACTGGATATAAAGGCAATCCTTCACCAATCACATCATTTTCAGTTATAAAGATAACATAGGTTTCCGGTAAATCATCAAAATCATCACCTTTTTGTAGCAACCTAGCGTCAAGCATACTGCTGTTATAACGAGCACGCTTTTGACCAGCCCCCTTATCAGAACGCTGAATTTCTATATTATATTTTATACTAGCGCTATCTGTAGCCAAAACATCTAAACGAACTGAACGTTTCAACAAATTGGCCACAAAAACCTGAGTTTGTGCTTCTGTCACTTGTAAATCAGGCTTATTAAGGAGTATTTGCAACACAAACTCTACACATTCAGTATCATTTTCAAAGCACTTTGTCATAAAATCATCATCCAGCAAACGAAAATTCTTCAAACGTTCCAAATTTTCTAAATGCCGCTGCTTGGCCTTATCATCTTTAGACAAATTTATCACCTGCTTTCACAATAAATATTATCACAAAACACTACAAATTTCAACACTTTTATTATTTAGATTTCCCTCACATTCGCGGCAACGGCGCAGCATAATAACCTAACTTATGAAAATTATACCATTCTGCAATTTTCTCCTCCGGCGCAACCTGCAAAGCCAACAACACTTCCTGAGCAAACTCCAAAGCCGCAGTGCCATTAGCCGTAATGATATTATTATCACGCACCGCCTGTTGCCAAAGATAATTTGCTTCATTAGTATAAGCAGAACCGGCCCACTGTTTCATATCTTCTAAATCATTACTGGTGTGCTTAACCTTATTCAAAACGCCCAGCGTACCCAAAAAAGCTGATGCAGCACAAATCGCTCCCAGAACTTTGCCATTATTGCAGCAGTGGTCAACCAAAAAACGCAACTGCTGCGTGCTATCCTTATGCCAGGTCATACCGCCAATCAAAATCAGGCCGGCATAATCCAAAGGAGCCGTCAGCACATCAAAATCAGGCGTAACCCGCAAGCCTCCTATCGATTGCACCGAATCTCGGCTGAGTGACACCGTTTTCACCTCAAAATTCCCCTCGCCCAACATTGCCAAGGCAGAGCCCAAGTAAGCCGCCTCCCAATCCGCATATTGCTCCAACAGCACAAACAAAACTGTTTTTTTCATTTTAGCATAACACCTCCGCTTTTATTATAGTGCATTTGAACAAAAAACACAATGGCCAATTCCACAAAGGATTTCAGGGTTTTTGCCGAATTAAAATGCAAGATGCAAAATTGGACCTTTACCACGAAAGCGCAAGCCGCCTATTCCTCAATGACGCGGGATAATTTTCTGGGCTTTGGCTGCTCAGCCACCACTTTGTTGAAAAAACAATTCAAACTCAACACATTTGCAGTGCCGGAATATATACGCAGCCTAAATCATTTTTTACATCGTATGTCCTCTTTCCTCCCAAATCAACTGCCCGGTAACTGCATTGATTGCCAGTATTTTCTGGCACATAAAATTTCGCTCATCTTCATTTGCACCAAGCCAGAACCGCCAAACAGGCGTAATTAAAATTCTGCCATCTTCGTACATGAGTGTAAGATATTCTAAAGTTATGTCTGTAACAATCATCGAACTTTCCGGCACAAAATCTGCTTGCAATTTAGCTAACGCCTCGTCCACCGATAGAATAGTTTGGGGCAAACCGACCTCTTTTACAGAAAACAGAGAACCGGAAACCCTTTCAATACCATCGTTATCAACAAAAAAACTCAAATCGTTATACGCAGTTACAGGCATTCCATCTAACATCTGCTTAAAAACTAATTTCAAATACGGACGCCGCCCATTATTGCCATAGGCGTGAATATAGCTTAAAGTATAATCCGAATTGTCGTCGATGGCGGATACCGTTTGCCGGCATAAATTTTCCGCTTCATCTAATGTAAAATCAAGCTTGCTGTCAAAAACAGAAGGTAAACGATTATCTTCAAATGGATACAAATCATAATATCTGTTATCCAGTATGATAATTTGCTCGCCCGGAATGGTGGTTCCACCGTTGGAATAACTGATATGATATAGAAAATCAGGAATTATTCCTGAATTAATCGTCAACGTCCAAACGTCGTTCAGTTCATCATACTCAGCCTTATTGGCAATTTCCCCAAAAACTGCCTTAAATAGTTGGAAACGTATATCCTCGTTAATATCAGTTAGTATATATTCATATTGACTAACTTTATTTATTCCGTCCACTGTAACAGGCGAATCAATAACTAAAGAAATACCCTCTGCGGTTTCAATCCGTTGTTGTATGTGTTTATCTGCACAATCGGCAAAAATTTGAGAAATTTGCTTATCCAGCGAAATATCATCTTCAAGCAATGGATTAACGTTTTCTCCATTAAGGCTTACCGCAAAAAGTAAATTAGGGCCGGTTGCCATTCCAGTCTGCCCAAGCGTTGCCACAGACTGTCCCTGTTTAACATCATCTCCCACAGCCACGTTTATCTCCGCCAAATGGCCATACTTAACAGCAACGCCATTCTCTAACTCTAACAGGATATAATTGCCGCCGCTATTTTCAAAACCGGTTTTTGTTATCACGCCGTCTGCAACGGCATACACATCATCACCAGAGGCTCCGGCAATATTAATATGGTCAGAAAAACTTCCATTTTGCCGCTCGCCATACAAGCCAGACACTGTTTGGCTGACAGTTGGCCAATCCCAATCACCGTAAATCAAACTGTTCTTATTATCCTGTGGTTCTGGTTTATATTGTTCCTGATTATTTTGTTCCCTCACTAGAGCCAGTCTATTGGCCACCTCTGTGGTATCTTCGACTTCAAAATCAAAGGAACATTGCCAATCCTGCCCAAAGACAAAGTTATTGTTTGTTAAAACAAAATAGTACCAATCATCATCAGGCAGTTTTTCCTGCATTGCAGAAATGTCATAACCCTCGGATATATCAATCGAAACAACGCCTTGCGAATGTGGCGCAATGTTCAAATCAGCCATCTTTACTTTGTTGTTATCTCCCGCCACCTCTTGGCCCGTTGACCACTGCATAACCTTTACATTATTTTGCAGTTTTAATTCAACATCAGAATAATTCTCAACTACAATTTCAAATTTGCCATCTCCCTGATAGACAGCCGCAAAACCAGCAGTATCGCCATTCAAATCGGAAAACTTTACATAAGCAAAGGCCGACAAAGTAACAACACATATAAGGCAGCAAGTTAATAGTGCAAATTGTCTGGTTTTATAAACAGATTTTTTTTCATATGCTGAAAAGTCAACTCCGGTTTTTTCCTGAACAATATTTTGGATTTTATCAAGATTTTTTCTGCTATATCTTTCCATATCATTATCCTCCTTATTTATTTGCCCAGCATCTCTTTAGCTTCTGCTTGGCATAGTATAGCCTGTTTTCAATTTGCTTTTTCGGTATATCAAGAGCAAGTGCAATTTCTGCCGGCTTTTGTTCATAATAATATCGCCTTACAATTAATTCTTTTTCTTTTTCATCAAGCTCAGCAATGTAAAAAAGCAATTCCTCTTTATCCTCATCCGAGGTTTTTACTTCGACATACCCTAAACTTTCAACAATAATCTCCTCCATTGATATTTCCTTATTTTTGATAAGACTTCGGTATCTATCCACAGCTTTTGACCTTGCAATCATTGAAAGCCAAGATGATAATTTTGCCCTATCAGGATTATACTTTTCGGGATATTGCCACAGAAAAATAAATACGTCTGCAACACATTCCTCCACCTCCTGAACTGAAGATATATTCAGTAAAATCGACGCAGTAATCTTCCAAAGGAGCTTGGAATATTTTTGTATAACAAACGCCAACATCTGTTCATCTCGCTTAATGATTGCAGAAATCATTTTTTTATCATTCAATACAAACACCTCTTTATACAAAAGCGCATTTAACCGGCCGGTCATATATAGTACGAAAATAAAAATTAAAAACACTTATTTTGCAAATAAATTTTATATAATCATCAGCTTGTAATCAAGCATTATCATTCCAGGCAATAACCAAGCGTTTATGCAAAATACCCCGACGAAGCATAATGCAACGTCGGGGTATTTTGTTTCAGACTAAACTAAATATCAATATTAGATGTTGACAATCTCGTATTCCCGGCTGCCCAGGCCCAGCTCAGCCGCCCGCTCCACCGTATGAATACCATTGCGGGATTCCATCCGTTTGATTAAGGCTGCTTTACCCTCGTCCGGCGAATTGTAAACTGCGTCCACGCAGGCTTGGTCCACCGCCACCGGATCAAGCGAGGCAAAAATGCCAATATCTGCCATTTCCGGCTCATGCGGATTAGCGTCACAATCACAATCAATGCTCAAACGGTTAGCCACATTAATATAAACGATATTTTCCCGGCCCAGATAATCCATTACGGACTTGTCCGCCTCCGCCATACACTCCAAAAAAGAATCGTGGTCGGCCGTCCAAATATCTTCCGGCACGCCAACCCCATGAATATGCGCCTTGCCGTGGGCGGAAGCCACCCCAATGGACATGTTCTTCAGTGCGCCGCCAAAGCCGCCCATTAAATGACCCTTAAAATGGGAAAGCATTAACATTGAATCGTAATTCTGCAAGTGCGCGCCCACAAAATTTTCCGTCAAATGGCAATCCGCCGGGCCGTTCACCGGCAACGAGATTTCCCCTTCCTCGTCCATAATATCACAAGGAGCAATCTCTGGAAAACCGTGTTCCCGGATGGCCTGCCAGTGCGCCTCCGTTGTGTTGCGCCGCCCCTCGTAGGCCGTGTTGCACTCCACAATCGTGCCTTGCAACTGCTGCACCAAATCTTTAATCAAAGCCGGCTGCAAAAAATTGTGGCCGCCGGGCTCCCCGGTGGAAATCTTCACAGCCACCTTGCCTTTCAGCTGCACGCCCAAAGCCTGATAAATCTGCTGCAAAGCAGCCGCTGATATTTCGGGCGTAAAGTAAACCTTTGCTTTTTCCATATCGGCACCTCCAAATTTTACGTATTTGTTGTTTTATATTAAACATTGTCAGCTCAAAACCCTTTTTTTGCCAGCCGCAGTTAAAAAAATTTTACCAAATTTAGCCACCGCCTATAAGCAAAATTTATAAATATGTATAAATATAAGCTATAAACCATCCGGCCTTTTTTAGGCCTTAGGATATTGACAAAGCCGCTGATAAAGTGTATCATAATAAATGTCTATTAAACATATAGGCTTTAAGCTTGCATAAAAATAATGAAAAGAGGTAATTACAATGAGCTACACCTACGACAAATACAAATTTGAAACCATTCAGCTGCATGCCGGCCAGGAACAGCCAGACCCAGCCTCCGACGCCCGCGCGGTGCCGATTTACCAGACGACTTCCTACGTATTTGGCAACTGCGCCCACGCCGCCGCCCGTTTTGACCTTTCCGAGCCTGGCAACATTTATAGCCGCCTGACCAACTCCACCACCGACGCCTTTGAGCAGCGCATTGCCGCACTGGAGGGCGGAGTGGCTGCGCTTGGCGTGGCTTCCGGCGCTGCGGCAATCTATTACACATTTCTGAACCTGGCCAAAGCCGGCGACAACATTGTTTCCGCCCAAACAATTTACGGCGGCACCTACAACCTGCTGGCGCATACTCTGCCAGATTATGGTATTACTACCAGTTTTGTCAATGCCGACGACCCACAAAATTTTGAAAAAGCCATTAATGAGCACACCAAAGCTCTGTTTTTGGAAACTATCGGCAATCCCAACGCCACATTGACTGACATTGAAGCCGTGGCCCAAATTGCCCACGCCCACCAAATACCACTGGTTGTGGACTCCACCTTTGCCACGCCTTATCTGGTGCGCCCATTTGAATATGGAGCCGATATTGTTGTTCATTCAGCCACCAAATTCATCGGCGGCCACGGCACGGCCATTGGCGGTGTAATTGTGGATAGCGGCAAATTTGATTGGGCTGCCAGCGGCAAATTCCCGGATTTGGTGGAACCCAACCCCAGCTATCACGGCGTAAGCTTCACAGAAGCTGCCGGGCCGGCCGCCTTTGTCACCAAAATCCGCGCTATTCTGTTGCGTGACACCGGCGCCACTCTGGCCCCCCTACACTCTTTCCTGTTCCTGCAAGGGCTGGAAACCCTCTCTCTGCGAGTTGAGCGGCACGTGGAAAACACTCTTAAAGTGGTGGAATTTTTGGCTCAGCACCCCAATGTGGAAAGCGTCAACCACCCCTCCCTGCCGGACAACCCCTATCATGCACTGTATCAGAAATATTTCCCGCACGGCGGCGCGTCCATCTTCACTTTCAACGTGAAAGGCGGCGCAGCCGAGGCACAGGCATTTATCGACAAGCTACAGATTTTCTCCCTGCTTGCGAATGTGGCTGATGTGAAATCGCTGGTTATCCACCCCGCCTCCACCACTCATGCCCAGCTAACCGAAGACGAGCTACTAGAACAGGGCATTAAACCAAACACTGTCCGCCTCTCCATCGGCATTGAGCATATTGACGACATCATTGCCGATTTAGCGCAGGCATTGGCTTAAATATTAATATTAAACGCCGTGCAGCTGCAAATAGCTGTACGGCGTATTATTGTGTTATTTTGTCTGCTCACGCAAATATTTTTCAATCTCCTCAATGTAAACCTCGCCAATCCGGCTCAGTATCGCGTCGCGTTTGGTGATATAGCCAATTTCCATTACGCTATTACGGTTGAGGTCATCAGCGGCAAATGGCACGGCCACATAATCACTACCGTTTAACTCCTCGCAAATAATCCCTGAGCACAGCGTGTAACCGTTTAAGCCCACCATCAAATTCAACATAGTAGCTCGGTCATTGGCCTTGATAATGCGCTGGTATTCATTTTCACTCAAAATTTCCTCCGCAAAGTAAACAGAGCTGTTTTCGCCCTGCTCAAAGGAAAGGCAGGGATAATCCGCCAGCTGAGCCAGGCTGACGCTGGCCTGCCCCGCCAGAGGATGACTACGCCACATATAAACATAGGCGTTGCAATCAATCAAGGGATGAAAGGCCAAATCCTGCTCATGCAGCAGCTTGGTGATAATTTTGCGGTTAAAATCACTGAGATACAAAATGCCGATCTCGCTTTTCAGCGTGCCCACATCGGTTATCACCTCATAGGTTTTGGTTTCCCGAATAGCAAATTCATATTGCAAAATGTCAAACTTTTTCACCATCTCCACAAAAGCCTTAACCGCAAAAGAATAATGCTGAGTGGAAACGCCAAATTTCTTTTTGAAATTGCCCCGCTCAAAACCGCAGAATTTTTCTTGCAAAAGCTCATACTGCTGATAAACCTGCCGGGCAGAGGTTAAAAACTCCGCGCCCTCGGCGGTGGGCACCACGCCCTTGCCAATCCGCAGAAAAATGCTGAGGCCGCTTTCCCGCTCCAGCTCCTTGATAGCGCTGGTTAAGGCCGGCTGGGAGATATAAAGCGCCTCCGCCGCCTTATTCATCGAGCCCTCCCTGGCAATCACCAAAGCGTAATATAATTGTTGCAGCGTCATAACTTACTCAGCATACTTCATCTGCGCCGGCGTCCAACCAGCCAAAACCTGCTGCATATCCTTAGCCACCAGCTTAGCGCCGGGCAAATCGTGCTCCAGATAATTACCGCACTCCTGGCGCTTGTTGCCAGGAATTTCACCCTCAAAATCAGCCACATAGTCCAGCGCGCCCTGCATTAAACCAATCGCCTGCTCCTGGCTCACGTCATCCCGCAGCAAAAGATAAAAACCGGTGCGGCAGCCCATCGGGCCAACATAAATTACGCTGTCCGCAAACTCGGAATTTCTGGCATAGGTGGCAAACAAATGCTCAAAGGTATGTAGAGCCGGCGGCTCCAGATAATCGCCCTGATTGGGCTTTTTCATCCGCACATCGTAAGTCACCACGTCGCCGTCAATCCGGGACACATACATTCCCTTTTCCAACAAATCATGATTAACCGTGAAACTGGCAATCGTTTTCATTATCAAACACCTCTATTTTAATTAATATTAATATCCTGCATATTAGCAAAGGGCAGCAGCACCACTTCATCATTTTGAGTGCGATAATGCAGCCCATCCGCATCCACAAACCAACCGCCAACCCGCTCCGGCGTTAGCTCCTGCCACTGGCCGCCCTCCGCCGGAACCCGGCAAACCGGCCCGGAATAGGTGTCATATCCCCACTCCTGCGCCACCGGCACCCGGCGCTGATAATAAATCCAGCCATCAAAATAAGTAGGCCTGGCTATACCGTAATTTTTTTCCTCAATAAAAACCGTTTTTAAATTTGTATCGTCAATATCTGAACTGAAAATCCCCCAATAGCTTTCTTTTTCTCCAATCGGCACTGTCACGCCATTTTTTGTAGAGAAACTTTCCAGGCTTTGGGCCAGCTCTACATAAAAGAATTTTCCAATATTGGTAAAAGGCGTGGAAAAATACAAATCATTCCAACCTATATTATAATCCACGATACTTCCATCTTTAAATGAATAATATTTGCCGCCGTCATTGCTGCTGAACAACAAACCGCTGCGGGAAACCGCCGCCAAACCAAACACAGTGGGCTTGGCAATCAAAACCTCAGCGTCATCAGACCCCTCATCAGCACAGTAAATTTTATTCTCCTGAAATTTATAAATTTTATTACCGCGCTCAAAAATACCAGAGACAGCCCGGCTATCGTCATAAAGCGGCGTGTAGAGAAAAATCTTTCCATCCCGATATAAAACGTCGGCAGAAAGCGCCTCTGCAATAAAGCGCAACGGCACAAACACCGTTCCCTGCTTCATCTGCGGAGCAACCGCCAGGGTTTGCGCCTCGCCGTTCACTATGGCCTGGTTTTGCCCCAAACTCAGCACAATATCAACATCCTGCCCGGTGATATGCACCTGACTGCCGCCCCAATCAACGCTAGCTCCCAGCTCCTCTGAAATCAAGCGGGCTGGCACCAGCAAAGTATCCTGGTTGTAATATGGCGAAACCTCACTAAAAGCCGGAACATTATCCACAAAAATTCTTATTTCCTTCGCCTGCGCCATTTCCGCTGGCAACAACCAGCAAAGCAGCAGCAAAACCACCGGCAAAATTTTTTTATTCATTATTAAACCAAAACCATTCAACATCACACACTTCCTTTACTTTTTTTCCCGAACACTATTATAAATCAAACCACAAGAAAAGTCAAAATTTTTTGTTAAAATAAGGATTCCATTTGTCTAAAGCCAAATGGATGGTTCAAACTAAGCTCTGTCTGCGGCCTTTGACCTTGACACTTGCTAAGTGTTCACGCAAAAAAACAAGCTCCTCAATTACGAGAAGCTTGTTTGGTTTGTGGAGCCGCCGAGCAGAGTCGAACTGCTGACCTCATCCTTACCAAGGATGCGCTCTACCTACTGAGCTACGGTGGCACGTGCCGCAGTCACGGCACGTTTAATATTATATAATCAAATGAACGGATTGTCAAGACTTTTAGCAAAAAATATTTAAATTTTTGGCAAAAAATTTAATCAAAGATTTCTAAACAAACCGGGCAATGGTCGCTGCCCATAACCTGCGGCAAAATATAAGCCGCCTTAATTTGCTCCCGCAGCCGCTCGGAAACCAAAAAATAGTCAATCCGCCATCCGGCATTGTTCTGCCGGGCCCGGAAACGATAAGACCACCAGGAATAAGCGCCCTCCTCATTTGGGTGCAGAAAACGGAAGCTATCCACAAAACCTGCCGACAGCAACTCGCTAAATTTAGCTCGCTCCTCGTCGGAAAAGCCAGCGCTGCCCCGATTGGTTTTGGGGTTTTTCAGGTCAATCTCCTGATGCGCCACATTCAAATCACCGCAGATGATAACCGGTTTTTTAGTATCCAGCTCGCACACATAGGCCCGCAAAGCGTCCTCCCAGCACATTCGGTAATCCAGCCGGGCCAATCCCTCCTGGGAATTGGGCACATAAAGATTGACCAAATAAAACTGCGGATATTCAAGCGTAATAGCCCGGCCCTCAGAATCGTGTTCCACCGTTTCCGGCCGATTTAAGCCAAGCGTCACACTTTGCGGCTCCGGCCGGCTAAAAACCAGCGTGCCACTGTATCCCTTGCGCTCCGCGCTGTTCCAAAACTGCTGGTAGCCGGGCAGCTCCACCGCCGCCTGGCCTGGCTGCATTTTGGTTTCCTGCACTGATATAATATCAGCTTCCACGCTTTGGGCAAAATCATAAAAACCCTTGCCAATACAAGCCCGCAAACCGTTGACATTCCACGAAATTAAACGCATATCTCACCTCGTATTTTATAAATAGTTAATGTTAAATTATTAAAACTGTGTTATAATTATAACATAGAAAACAACCATTATAAATAGCCAAAATTAAAATTAAGGAGAAAAATACAATGAACAGCAAACAGCAAGATTGGGAAAACGCCCTGTTACAGGAAACCGCCAGCTATTATCCGCAGGCTGAAAAAGCCCTGCTGCAACTTTTGAGCATTCCCTCAGTGGAAGAAGCGGCCGTGCCTGGCGCTCCCTTTGGCGAACCGGTACACCAAGCGCTGAGCCAGTTTGCCCAGTTGGCGGCAGGACTTGGTTTGCAGGTTAGCCAAACTGAGCATTACATCACCATTGATTTGGGCGATGGCGAAAGCCTGGAAGCGGTGGGCATTTTGGCCCACGCTGATGTGGTACCCTTTGGCGAGGGTTGGCATTTTGCTCCCACAGGGCAGCTGGTGGATGATGTCGATGGCTGTAAAATCTACGGCCGCGGTTCTCTGGACGATAAAGGCCCTGCTGTGGCGGCGTTGTTTGCTTTGAGTGCATTAAAACGTCTGCAAGCACCGCTCAGCCGACCGGTGCGCCTAATTATTGGCGGCAATGAAGAAAGCGGTTGTCAGTGCATTAAAAAATACGCCGCAGAACATCAACCGCCAGCCTTGGGTTTTTCACCAGACGCCAATTTTCCGGTTATCTTTGCGGAAAAAGGCATTGCTATGTTTCACCTGACGCTGCCCATTCCTATGAACGGTGAGGCCGCCCGGCTGCTGGCTTTGCAGGCCGGCACAGTGGTTAATGCAGTGCCAGGCAAAGCGGAGGCCACCGTGCTACTGCCAGGCGGCCAATGCGAGCTATCCTGTATCGGCAAAGCCGCCCACGGTTCGCAGCCCGAAAAAGGGCAAAATGCAGCGGCGGCAATGCTGCAAAACCTGCTTAGCCTACCCTTAGCCCCGGCGGAGCTGGAGGTTTGTCGTCGGCTTTATCAACTTTTTGGCCGGGATTACCTAGGAGAGGCGGCCGGCTTGGCTCAAACAGACGAAGTGTCTGGCCAGCTGACCCTCAATTTAGGCATTTTGAAGCTACAACCAGAAAAAGAGCAGCTAACAGTTGATTTGGATTTGCGCTATCCCGTTACGGCTGATTATACCACAATTTATCAACGGCTGACGGCAGTCTGCCAGGAAAACGGCTGGCAGATTCAGGAAACTGAGCATAAAGCCCCCCTTTACGTGCCAACTGATGAAAAGCCGGTGACCACTCTGTTGCAGCTTTATCAAGAATATGACTCCACCGCGCAACCAATAGCCACCGGCGGCGGCACCTACTGCCGAGCCTTTGCCAACTTTGTGGCATTTGGCCCCTTGCGCCCTGGCATGGCTGACGTTATGCACCAGGCGGATGAATTTATCACCAGGCAGGATTTTCAATTTTTACAGCGTATCTACACCCAGGCCATTTGGCGGCTGGCCCGCTGAACCGCCGCCAAAAACAGTCAGCCAGATTTTATTATTCGACAAAATCAAGCTTGCCATTTGCTGGTAAAATGAGTTATAATAATAACGTAAGTTATATTTTTAAATGGGAAAATTTTTAACAAAAATTTTGAAGCTACATTTTTTAATGGAGGTTGGTTTGTGCTGAGATAGCATTCAGAAAGGACTGATAACTATGCAAATTGCTTTTTTTCTGACAACAAAAGCTGAAAGCTCCTATCTAATGGAAACTGCAACCCTGCGGCAGGCGCTGGAAAAAATGGAATATCACCATTTTGCAGCAATGCCGGTTTTAAACAATGAGGGCTATTATCTATACACTCTGTTTTTAGATGATTGCTTGTGGACGTTTAAGCACAACCCCCAAATGTGCTTTGACGACACGGAAAAAGTAATGATTAGCGAGATACCCTCCAACCGCAAGGTGGAGGCCGTGAATATATCCGCTCAGCTGGACGAGCTGCTGCCAAAAATTGTTGAGCAGAATTTTATCCCGGTGGTAGATGATTTGGGCGTTTATATTGGTTTGGTTCGCCGCCGGGCGATTGTGGAATACTGCAAGCCTTTGCTGCTGCAAGCCCAGGGCGACCGGGAAAATTTACTTAAATTTTTATTGAAAGGAATGCCAAATATGGCTTAATTGGGTAAAAACATTGAACTTATTTAGATTTAAGCTGTTTTCCTGCAAGCTGTTTAACGGCGGCAAATTTTCCGTTTTTTCTGTTTTGCTGCTGCTTGCTGCATTGTTTGCCTTTTACACCTGCTCCGCCAAACCGGAGGCGGAAGCCCAGCCCTCAACCGGCCAGATTTACCTTTTGGGCGAGCAGCACGGCTCAGACGCCATTTTTGCCGAGGAATTGCGGCAATGGCAAACCCTTTACGATGAACAGGGCCTGCGCCACCTTTTTGTGGAGCTGCCCTACTACACAGCGGAATTTTTGAACCTGTGGATGCAGGCCCCGGCTGAAGACGATACTATTTTGGATGCGCTTTATGAGGATTGGCAGGGTACGGCTATTTATAACAGCTCTGTGCGGGATTTTTATCGCCAGATTAAAGCAAACTGCCCGGAAACCGTTTTCCACGGCACCGATGTGGGCCACCAACACCAAACCACAGGGCAGCGCTTTTTAGAATATTTGCAGGCTAACGGCCTGGAAAATTCCGAAGCCTGGCAGTTGACGCAGGATTGCATTGAACAGGGCCAAAAATTTTACAGCGTTGATTCAGGCGATATGGCCTATCGCGAGAAAATGATGGTCAGCAACTTTATCCGTGAGTTTGATAAGCTGGCCAACGCTGATGTGATGGGCATTTACGGCGGCGCGCACACCTGGATAGATTACAAAAATGAAGGCTCCAAAAATATGGCAACTCAGCTGCAAGCACGCTATGGCGAGACTCTGCACAGCCAGGATTTGACCTATTTAGCATCAGCGAATGTTGAACCGGAACGTATTGACACGCTGACCGTGGCTGGCCGGGAATATCAGGCCGCCTACTTTGGCGAACAGGATTTGTCCGATGCTTTGCCGGAATACCGCTGCCGCCGCTTTTGGCGTTTAGAAGAAGCCTACTCGGATTTTGCGGACTGCCCCACTAACGGCGATATGCTGCCTTACAACAATTACCCTATGCTGATTGAGGTTGGCAGCGTTTATCTGGTGGAATATAAAACTGCCAGCGGCGAGATTATTAAACGCTACTACCGCGCCGATGGAAACACCTGGCAAGGAAAGCCTTGCACCGAGGGAATTGACCTGGAATAAAACAAAATACACAAAAATCCCCAACGCATTAAGCGTTGGGGACTTTGTTGTTAAAGTAATTTTTCCTAAACCAGCTGCGGCAGCGTGGAACCGCCATAAGGCATTGCCAAAACGCTTGCGTCCTGGCCCAGCTTGGAAAAAGCCGCGTCTAATGCCTGTTGTGCGCTGCTAAACGGCGTTAGGAAGCATTTTTTGGTCAACTCCTCCGGCATTTCCGATACCAGATAAACGTCGGCATTCTCCAGCACCATAGCAATAGCCGCCGCCTTGTGACCGCCCAGCTTAAAATCCGCCTGCACGCGGTCAATCAAATCCTTAGGACAAGTGGCCTCCTCAATCCATTGCTGGAAAGTTTTCTCCCCCAGCCCCTCCTTGCAGGAGCCAATCAACACAATCACACCGCCATCACGCACTGCATGCTTGGCGTTATCCAGAGCCTTTTGCGTCTGATACAAATTGAGGTCTTTCGGTGCGCCGCCCTGACTAACCAGCACAATATCCGCCTTTTTGGCAATCTCTTTACGGTAAAGCGTATCCAAAAAGGCGCAACCTGCCCGGTGGGCCGCTGTAACATCGCCTGCAACAGCCTTGATAATCTGCTTATGCTCGTCCAACACAACATTGACAATATAATCAATGCCGCAAATGGCTGCCGCCTCCTCAATATCCTCCCGAATGGGATTGCCAGCCAACCGCCCGGCGTGAGCCTCCGGCCGCACCATCATAGAATGGTTGGATTGAATTGCCGCCCGGTTGGAAACACCTGGCATAATTGACTTAGCGCCACCAGAATAACCGGCAAAATAATGATACTCAATATTCGCCAGACAAATGCGCCGGTCGGCCTCTGCCACCACACGGGTTATATCCACTGGTGTGCCGCTTTTGGTAACGCCCAAATTGATACAATCATCTGGATTGGAATCCACACAGGTTATCTCATTATAAGCCAAGTCGCCAGCCAAATGCTGCATTTCCTCCGGCGTGTGGTGGCGGTGCGAGCCCAAAGCAAACACCAAGGTTATATCCTCACGTTTAACGCCGGCAGCGTAAAGATGACGCAACAGGGCTGGCATGATTTGCCAGGTTGGGCAAGGACGTGTAATATCAGAGGTTACAATAGCAATTTTTTCCCCTGGCTTCACAACCTCCTCCAGTTTAGGCGCGCCAATAGGCTCCGCCAAAGCCCGCTCCACCTCATCCTCACCGGTGAGGTCATATTCCACTGTGTTAGCCGTCAGCACTCCCAGCAAATTATCCTCTGGCAGCTCCACTGTCTGTATGCCTTTGCCAAAGCCAAATTCCAGTTTCATTTTGCCTTACCTCCTTATTATTAAATCTTTTTATATTAAAAGCATAGCACATTCAAAGCGCAAATGCAAGGACAATCTGCCATTTGGCAGTTGCACAACCACATCGTTATGTTAAGAGATTATAATGATAATCAGATATTTTTATTCCCCAAATTTATTCTTTCTTTTTTTCAATCGGACTTATAATTCCTGTAAAAATCACGCTATTTCTTTTATGATTAAAGCAAAAAAAGATTGGAGCGCAATGAACAAAGAAAAAACAACATCTTAAAGAATTTACACAAAATTTATCAAACATCTAAAAAAATTTGGCTTAAAAAAATTGTTACTTAAAAAAATATTATAGATAAATATTTACATGATTTTAAAATTAAAACAAGGATTTTTATCTTTCCTTGGCGTATTTTATAAGCAGAAAAATAATATTGAAAGAATCTTAAATTAAACTATCTTGCAAAAATCATACATCTATCGCTCACCACCATCCCTCTTTTGGTTATAAAACAAAAGGAGGAAAATGATGTTGGAAACAAGATCTGAACAAAATTCTAAGCCAGCAACCACAGCAAACAAAATTACACAGCTGGAATATGAAGAACTTGTTCAGGAAATGCTTTTGTGCCATAAACGGCAAGCTGCACATACAACCGATCAATTTCATACAGTAAAAAACTGTCTACAAAACATCAGCGGTATGCTGCAAGTTCTAACCAGACAATGTGAGCTCAAACACATTGAAACTGAATTTATGCAATCAGTTTGTCAGGAAATAAACAGAACAATAAAATCACTAAACAATTATTTACAAAATAGTCAAGAAACCTCTATTCCATGTTTGTGTTCACTAAACCAACTGGTAACAGAAGTGATCCAAAGTCAGCAAACACAATTTGCTTTCCACCAAATCAAATTAAAAAGCAAACTGGCTGAGAATATTCCTAAGCTTATGTTGAATAAGCAATATATGCGAAAAGTTTTAATCAACTGTTTAGATAACAGTCGCGATGCGATTTTAGCTAAAAATAAAGCTGATGGCCAAATTCTTATCAGCACGATGTTTGATAAAAAACAAAAAATAGTTCATCTTTTAATTGAGGATAATGGTATCGGTCTTGGTGCAGAACAGCAGGCTAACTTTTTCCTCCCGCATTACACCACCAAACCATCTGGCAGTGGCCTGGGCACTTGCTTTTGTCAGACTATTGTGAAAATGCACGGTGGTTATGTATCAGTAAACGGTCAGCCTAATATTGGCTGCTGTGTTCGTATTGACCTTCCTTTAATAAACCGCAATCACTTTACTTCAAATGATTATTATAATGAAGTAGCAGATACAATATTCTAATTAAACAATGGCAGGATACAGAAAGGCGGCAGCAGCTCACCAAGAGTTGTTGCCGCCTTTTTTAGAAACATTTAACAAAGCCGCTCTATCTTTAATGTCACTTTGTTTTCATTGATGATTTAGTGCAAAATAAAATACAAATCTCCCTTTGTGAGCCTTTAATACATTTTTATCAAATATTGATATTAATTATCAAAAGCAGGAAAAAAATGGTAAAATTTGATAAAATTTATCCAAAGGAGTTTGGGTTATGATAAGAATTTTATTATCCACCTTACTTGGAGCGCGCAGGTGGACACAAAGAGATTTATCTCGTGTTACGGGCATACGTCCAAATACAATTAACGATCTGTATCACGAAATGACAGAACGTGTAAGTTTAGAAGAGCTTGACCTGATTTGTGAAGCTCTTAATTGCCAATTAAGCGACTTAATAGTCCGGGAAGCAAATAGCACTCCCAAGCTTGACCAAACCGTTCTGAAAACACTAAACAAAAAGAAATAAATCATTATCAACTCTCCATGTTTTATTGAGTGTTAAGTGCCAAATAATCTATATATGTATTTTTATCGAGCCCCTCCAATATTTTTCACAAGTGAAAACAGGAGGAGACTATTATGCTCAAAAGCAAATCTGAACAAATTTCAACCATAACAACAACAAACGAAAACAAAAGAACCTCAAAGATAGATTCCGTTCAAACAACATATCTACAATTTGTTCAGCAAACTGCACAAAATGTGGATATTATCCATTCGGTTAAAAACAATTTACAATGCATTAGTGGTATGTTACAAACCCTTACCTTAAAATGTAAGCTCAATCATATTAAAATCGACTCTATAAAACCTATTTGCCAAGAGGTAAACGAAACAATTATTTCGTTAAATCAATACTTACAAAAAAATCAGGGCTGCTCAATCCTGAGCCTCTATTCCTTAAATCAGTTGATCTTGGAAGTTCTTAAAAATCAACAACCCAAACTTTCTGCTAATCAAATTGAACTAAAAAGCAGTTTAGCTGAAAATCTGCCGCCAATCCTGATGGACAAGCAACGTATTCGACAAGTATTAACAAATTGTTTGGATAACAGCAGAGAAGCAATTTTAGCTAAAAAACAGCCGGATGGACAAATTACGATTAGCACTATGTTAGCTGAAAACCAAAACCTGGAGAACCCAAAGCTGCTGCGTCTACTGATTGAGGACAATGGCATTGGCCTGAAACCAGAACAACAAGCCAAATTCTTTTCACCATTTTACACAACAAAACCCTCCGGCAACGGTCTTGGCACTTGCATTTGTCAAGCGATTATAAAAATGCACGGCGGTTTTATCTCTGTAGATGGTAAACCTGGCCTTGGCTGTTGTATTTGTATTGAACTACCATTACAATGCAACAAACTTTTTACGTCAGAAGATTTGTATACAGAAATTGCTAATACCATATTTTGATATTTACAAAGATGCTTTTTAATAAAAAACCTTCATAAGTTTTTAACTTTTTTAGATTCTTATAAAAGATAGAACGGCTTTGCTAATTGTTCCTAAATAAATATCCCCCATATTCTTAAACGGGGGATATTTATTTATTCCAAAAAAACTATTAACTAAATTATTGCAACTGTTAATTAAAAACAAGAGAATCATTTGAAAACAATAATACAAATAAACCAATAACAACTTCTATAATAAAACCAATCAATGCAAAACAGCCAACTTCAGCAGCTTTTTCAGGTTGGTCATCACGAAATATCAAATATAATATTAAACCAATAGCAGGAAGCAATAAAACAAGAATGTTTAAGCGCATATCCGATATATCATTATTATTGTTATTATCAGTTAATAAATTTTTTTTACAATAAGAGCAAATCATAGCCTCTTCTCTAACAGATTTATTGCAATTACTGCACAATTTCAATGCCAATCGCTCCTTTTCAAGTGTTTTCTATCCTTACATTCCCCAAATTAATATCATAAATAGCGAATTTAAATCGCTATTTATGATATTATTATATATCCTTTAATCCTCTAAGTCAACACAAACATATCTTTATTTTCTTCATAAAATGATTCAAATAGCCTTACAATATATTTTAGAAAGGATGTTTAGTAAAATGGCTTATGACTATTTGGATTATCCCAACTTCATCAGGGAAAGAATAACAGAATTGCGCTTGCAAAAAGGCGTATCCTCCAGGGATATGAGTCTTTCTTTAGGGCAGAGTGCGAGTTATATAAATAAAATTGAAAACCGCAGAACCTTGCCTTCATTAACCGGTTTTCTATATATTTGCGAGTATTTTGATATAACTCCACAGGATTTTTTTAATACAGCAGATAAAAAAACACAAAAAAACAAACACTTACTTGCAGAACTTGAAAAACTTTCACCAAAACAATTTGAGCATATTTCACTTTTAATTAAAGATTTGACAGAAAAATAGGAACATTACTATAAAGCTTTGCACCATTTTATAAATAACAAAAAACCTTAGAATTGTCAGAATTTCTAAGGTTTTTTAGCACAATTTACATTTATTTTTCTATACTGATTATATCTGAATATACCTCATATTCTTGTCCTGCATCTTGGATAACCAGCTTATTCGGCTCATTATTCTCTAAAAAGTGGAAATAACCACTAATTCTTGTTTCAATTATATCAAAATCGCTTTTCAAGGCCAAATTTTGGTAGGTATTTTCCCCATTACACACAATAAACATTCGATTTTTCAAGTGCTTACGCCCCTCCTGGGATTGATTTGCATACATCCATCTGATGAGCGTATTTTTATCATCTCGATTATGTAAATTTAAAATTTCACCGCTTCTTTTCAATTTGGCAGGATACACCGTTAATTTAACATCGTAAGGTATCTCATTAATGTAAATATCAATATCGTGATTATAAAGCTGTTTTTCCTTTTGCGCACCGTATTTAACAAACAAGCCTTCACAGTAAATCGAGGTTTGATAATTATACCATCTATGCAAAACATAATTTTCATCTATTGCCATTTCCCGCGCTTTCTGCAAACATTCGTCCACTGTTTCCACACGATAAATAAAATTGCTTCTTTTATCAAAACGATTATTTTGCCTCCCCCATTCCAAGGAAATAAGAGAAAGCGCTTTTTTAAGTTCCTCTTGTGTAGCCATCAATCCATCCTCCTAAACCGTTTATTTAGTTTTTCATTTATATAGGAAAAGACGGGGCTGCGCGGCTCCGCCTTTTCCTTGAAAGGAGATCTTACCATGCCAAAAAAACAAATGATTAATCTCGTTTTCCGTCATGATAATGACACAGATAGTATAGCACATATAGCAAATTTTGTCAACTGATTATCATAGAATAATACAGATTAATCCGCCGCCGCCCTCGTTGACAATGCGCTGCAAGGTTTCCTGAAGCTTAACCTGAGCGTCCTCCGGCATCTTATAAAGCTTGCCCTGGATTCCCTCCTGCACCAGCTCGTTCAAGGATTTACCAAAGATATTGGTTTGCCAAATCTTCTGCGGATCCTCCTCAAACTCGCTCAGGATATAACGCACCAACTCTTCACACTGCTTTTCTGTACCAATAAGCGGCGTGATTTCAGTGGAGATATTGGCCCGCAAAACGTGGAAGCTTGGGGCCGAGGCTTTCAAACGAACTCCAAAACGGCCGCCTTGCTTAATAAGCTCCGGCTCCTCCAAATACATCTCGCTAAGACTAGGCGTAACCACGCCGTAGCCTTGCGCTTTGGCCTCCTCCATAGCCTCGGAAACCTTGTTCCACTCCCGATTGCCATAGCTGAAATCGCGGATAACTCGCAGCAAAGTATGCTCGCCCTCAATATCCTCGCCAGCAAACTCGCCCAAAATCTTGTAAAACAAATCCGGCTCCGTGGTTACTTGCAGCTGAGCCACGCCACTGCCCAAATTCATTTCCTCCAGCTCCGCGCTAGCAATATTTTCGGCCGCTGAAATGCTTTCTGCCAGCTCATCAATATCCCGCACCCGGCGTACCTGGCTCATCGACTGGCCCAGAGTATCCTCCACTGAACGTTGCAGCCAATGGGTGGCCGGCAGCTCCTCAAACCAGCGCGGCAAATTAATATTAATTTCACTAACAGGAAATTCAAACAACAGTTCCTGCAAAATATGCAGCACATCCTCCTGCTGCAAAGCGGCCACGTCCAAAGGCAACACACAGGTGTTGTAAAGCTCCTTTAAGCGTTCGCACTCCTGTTGGGCAGCCTCACTGTCAGGATTTGCCGTGTTGTAGATAATCAAAAACGGTTTGCCAAGCCCTTGCAGCTCCGCAACCACTCGACCCTCAGCTTCGGCATAATCCTCCCGGCCAATACCAGTAATGCTGGCATCTGCCGTCACCACCACGCCAATGGTGCTGTGGTCATTGATAACCTTCTGCGTGCCAATTTCCGCCGCTTCCTGGAAAGGAATAGCCTCCTCAAACCATGGCGTGTTCACCATGCGCGGCACATCCTCCTCCTGAAAACCCAATGCTCCGGGCACGCCATAGCCCACACAGTCCACCAGCCGCACCTGTGCAGCCAGACCATCCTTAACCTGAATGGGTACAGCCTCCGCAGGAATAAACTTTGGCTCGGTGGTCATCACTGTTTTGCCAGCGCCGCTTTGCGGCAGCTCATCCACAGCCCGCGCCCGTGCCTCCTGATCCGTAATGCCTGGCAGCACTAAAAGCTCCATAAACTTCTTTATAAATGTAGACTTGCCAGTGCGTACCGGCCCCACAACCCCTAAATAAATATCTCCATTGGTTCTTGTGGCAATGTCTTCAAGTATATCAAACTTTTCCACCACGTATTCCCTCCCCTTGCGCCTTTCAGCTTTATATAAATAAAATTATGGCTGTTTCTCTCCATACTTTTTTATGCTTATACCAAAGGGAATAGAACAACTTTAAGCTAAATTATTAAAGCGGCATTTTATCTACAAAATGCCGCCTCAAAAAATTCCTAAAAATCACCAGATTAAGCTTACTCCGGCTTGGGCCCGCGCTGCATCAACCTATCGCGAACCTCCTCAATCGGCAAATCGCCAAACAACACCTGATAAATGCACTCGGTCAGCGGCATATCTATATTATAGCGACAGGCCAACTCACGCGCAATTTTAGTGGCGTTCACACCTTCCACCACCATACCAACCTGAGGCAAAACCTCTTCCAGCTTCCGCCCTTGACCCAGCAATACGCCGGCCTGACGATTACGGCTGTGCCGACTGCCACAAGTAACCACCAAATCACCAAGACCAGATAAGCCATAAAAGGTGGCCGCCTGAGCGCCCATAGCCTCGCCCAGGCGCACAATCTCCTTTAAACCGCGAGTAATCAAAGCCGCTTCTGTGTTATCACCACAGCCCATACCATAGCAAATGCCGCTGGCCAACGCCAAAACATTCTTCAAAGAGCCGCCCAGCTCCACGCCAAGCACATCGCTGTTAGTATAAACCCGCAGATTAGGCGTGCCAAAAAGCTGTTGCACCGACCGCATTACCGCCTCGTCAGCCGACGCCGCCACAATCGCTGTGGGAATACGCCGGCTAACCTCTTCGGCGTGACTGGGGCCGGAAAACACCGCCACCGGATTGCCGGGAAAAGCCGCCTGCAAAACCTCGCTCATCCGCTGGTAGGATTGTGTATCAAACCCTTTGGCCACTGAAATCAGCACCGTATTTGAGCTAACAGCGCCGGTCTGCCGCAACTGCTCGGCCACAGAACGCACCGCGTGGCTGGGAACTGCCATCACCAAAAATTCAGCTCCAACGGCCGCTTCAGCTAAATCTGCCGTAAAAGCCAACTCGAGCGGCAACTCCACCCCTGGCAAAAAACGCGGATTAAGCCTGTCCTGGCGAAGCTCCGCCACATGCTCCGGCTCATTAGACCACAAAATCACCTGATGCTTATTTTCGTGCAACACCAAAGCCAAAGCGGTTCCCCAACTACCCGCACCAATAATGCCAACATTAGACATTGTCATTTACCTCGCTTATAAATAATCTACTTTTTTTTATGGAAAGTTTTGCTTTCCGTACCATTCAACAAGCGTTTTATATTGGCCCGGTGCAAAAACAGCACCGTGCAGGCCATCGCAATATAAAGCACGCGAAAGAGCAACGGCTCCGGCATTACCAGCGACGAAACAATCAGCAACAAGCAGGCGCAAATAGAACCGGCTGAAACATAACCAGTCAACGCAACCAACAGCACAAATCCAGTCAGGGCAATCAAAAATACCGTTGGCGAAAGCGCCAGCAAAGAGCCAGCTCCACAAGCCACGCCCTTACCGCCGTGGAATTTAAGCCAAAACGGAAAGGTGTGGCCGATGATAACAAACACAAAAGCCAGCAGACCGCCGGTTTCACCAGCTAACATAAGACCAATTTCCGTACTGACAAACCCCTTGAGAATATCCAAAGCCATCACCAAAGCCGCCAACGGCTTGCCTACAGCCCGCGCCGTGTTGGTGGTGCCAGCGCTGCCGCTGCCAATATTGCGAATGTCTTGGCCGGTTACCAGCTTGGTAATAATATATGCAAAAGAAACTGAGCCAAGCAGATAAGCTATCGCTGCCGCCAAAACACAAAGTAACACATCCATTTGCCAAAATCTCCCCCAAATTTGCGAAAAATATCTCAAGCAAATTTTCGTTTAATTAGAATTTAGTTTAATTCCATTTGCCATCTTAGCGGCCGCGCTTTTCAGCCTCTTTGGCCTCTTCCTTTTCCTGCCGTCCAATCACCTTCAAAACCAGCGGCGTGCCCTCAAAGCCAAAGTTCTGACGCAACTGATTTTCCAGATAACGCAAATAGGAAAAGTGCATCAACTCTGGGTCATTAACAAAAAACAGAAAAGTGGGAGGCTTCACCCCAGCTTGACTGGCGTAAAAGATTTTCAAACGTCGCCCCTTATCACCTGGCAGAGGATTAAGCAATATCGCCTCATTTAAAACCTCGTTTAAGCGGCTGGAAGAAACACGCTTAACTTGCTCAGCCGCCGCCACATCCACATAATCCATAATCCGACTAACCCGCTGGCCGGTCAGAGCAGAAACATAAACCGTTGGCGCATAAGTCATAAAAGCCAGATTTTCTTTCAGCTTTTCAGCAAATTCCGTCATGGTGCGGTCATTTTTTTTCAGCAAATCCCATTTATTAACCACCACTACCAAACCCTTGCCAGCCTCATGCGCATAACCGGCAATGCGCTGGTCCTGCTCCGTTACGCCATCGCGTGCGTCCAGCACCATCAGCACCACGTCGCTACGGTCAACCGCGTGCAAAGCACGAGCCACACTATAGCGCTCTGTGGTTTCAGCAATTTTGCCGCGCCGCCGCATTCCAGCCGTGTCGATAATCCGATAAAGTTCGCCATTGCGCCGAAAATCACTGTCAATAGCATCGCGCGTGGTGCCAGCCATATCAGCCACAATGCTGCGCTCCTGGCCCAGCAAGCGATTAGTCAATGAGGACTTGCCCACATTCGGCCGGCCCACCACAGCAATGCTGACGCAGGCTTCCTCCTGTTGTAGCTCATGCTTTGGCGGAAAATGCTCCACCACAGCGTCCAGCAAATCGCCGGTGTTCATGCCGTGAATAGCAGAAATCGGAATTGGCTCGCCCAAGCCCAGCTCGTAAAAATCAATAATTTCATCAACTTTGGCAAAATTATCCATCTTATTTACGCACAATATCACCGGCTTGCCACTACGCCGCAAAAAATCTGCCGCTTCCTGGTCCTCCAGCGTCAGCCCAGTGCGACTATCCGTCACGAAAATAATCACGTGCGCTTCCTCAATAGCAATGGCTGCCTGCTCCAAAATCCGCGTCAAAATCTGGTCGTTCTTATCAGTAAAATCAATGCCGCCGGTGTCAATCACCGTAAAATCACGGTCCAGCCAAGTGGCGTCACGATAAAGCCGGTCCCGCGTTACGCCAGGCACATCCTCCACAATAGCGTGTCTGGCGCCAATCAGGCGGTTAAACAACGTGCTTTTGCCCACGTTGGGCCGCCCCACAATGGCAACAACAGGCTTCATTAAATCAACCCTTTCCCCAAATCAGCTTACTTTGTATATTAAATTATTATAACATATTCTGGTTAATATTTCAATAGTTTGGAAACAAAACCACAAAGCGGCAAAATCTAAAAATAGCCTAAAAGATTTAAGGATTTGGGGAAAAGGGTTGACAAATATCGCTGTATTGTTTATACTGTTAATATACAGTATAAACAGTTGAGGGGGCATTATTATGTAATAGGAAAAAGGCAAAAGAACCGGCTTAATTTTATTTAAACTACCTTAATTATATCTTAATAAATAAGCAGGCTTAAAACATTATAATTAATATAGACCATATTAATTAAGGAAGTGTTTACATTGCATAGAATAACTGCTTACATTGAGTTTGGCCTGATTTTGGTCATTATTATCAGTATTATCTATCTACCTTTTTTGTTCATCCTAAAAAAGCGCGGTGTAAGCCCCGTCCGGCAGCTAGCCGGCTTGGGACTAGGTTGCTCTTTGTTTTTAATTTTTTTCGCCGCTTTTTTGTTTATGCCCATTGATTTCAGCCTGAACAGGCATTTTTCCTGCAATTTAATTCCGCTACATTTTTTGCTTGAAGAAGATAGCCTGCGTTTGTTTATAACAGAAAAAATACCCAATATTTTGCTGTTTATCCCGCTAGGTTTTTTCTTGCCGCTGACTTTAGGCAAATTCCGCACCTTTAAGCAAACCACGCTCAGCGCGCTTGGCTTAACCTGCTGCATAGAATTTAGTCAATATTTCATTGGCCGCTCCGCTGATATTGACGATGTTATAACTAACTTTATCGGATCCGTCATTGGTTACGGCATATATAAAATTGCTGAAAAACTGTTGCAGCAAACCGTTTTTTGGCAAAAGCTGCTGGGCAACACTTTAATCAACACAAAAAACGAGGTAAAAAAATGAAAGATAACGCAAATTTAAGAAAATGGAGCGCCTTGCTGATTGCAATTATCGCCTATTTTATTATCCACGAGGGCAGCCACGCCCTGGCGGCTATGGCATATGGCGCTTTTGAAAAAATCCATCTGCTTGGTTTAGGCGTACAGGTAGTTGCCAAAACCGAGCTTTTAACTGACTTTCAAGTAGCCATATTTTGTCTGGTTGGCAGCCTCGGCACTCTGCTGTCAGCCTATCTGCTGGTTGCCTTAACTAAACATATCGTTAAAGCCAGCAGCAAGCTGTTTAAAGCTATCGGCTATTACACAACCTTTGCCCTGCTACTGATTGACCCATTATATCTGGCATTTCTGTACAAATTTGTAGGTGGCGGCGATATGAATGGCATTCTCCTGCTGGGCTTGCCGGAGATTTGGCTGCAAATAATTTACGGCGCAATCGCTCTGTTTAATATTTTACTGTTGTGGCGAATTGTTTATCCCGCCTACAAAAAGGCATTTGCCTAAGCTTCAATTAAGGATATAAAAATGTTTAATGAAAAAAATTTCTTCACACACAAAAGAATTGTTTGGGAACGGCTTGAGCCCTATGGTTTTACCAAAACAGAAAACGGTTATCTATATTCAACCAAATTATCGCTTGAATCCTTTCAGCTGCAAGTGCTAATTGATAACAATGGCAACCTGCAAACAGAATTATACGACGTCGCCAGCGGCTCCGAATACGTCTTACACAAAGTGAACAACAGTCAGGGCGAATTTATCGGCAGCATAAAGGCCGCCTATGAAAAGGAGCTAACAAGCATTGCCCAAAGCTGCTTTCAACCGGACTATTTCCAAACCCCGACAGCCCAGGATCTGCTTGCTTATGCCGCCAAAACTTACCAAAGCCAACCGGAATTTCTTTGGACGCGCTTCCCGGATAACGCTGTGCTACGCCGGCAAGATAACCAAAAATGGTATGCGGCACTGTTAACGGTGTCTAAAAACAAAATTGGCCTATCTGGTGATGAGAAGATTGAAATTGTTGATTTACGCCTGCCGCCGGAAGAAATGGCCCAAACTGTGGATAATCACAAATATTTTCCGGGTTATCATATGAACAAAAAGCATTGGTATACCATCTGTTTGGATGGTTCAGTTGAACCTGTGGAGCTTTACCAAAGGTTAGATTTAAGCTACAAATTAGCTAAAAAGAAATAACAACACTTAAAACACCCTCCCACTTAACTGTAGGAGGGTGTTTAATTTAAGCACTCAAAAGCAAAGATTACTCAGCAGCTTCTTCGCTATCGGAGCTGTCGTTCAGCAATTCCTTAATAGAAAGGCTCAAGCGTTTGTTTTCAGTGTCAACACTCAGCACCTTAACCTCAACCACCTGACCAGGAGCAACCACGTCTTCGGTTTTCTCCACACGGCCCTTATCCAACTGGGAAATGTGAATCAAGCCCTCAACGCCAGGCTCCAGCTGCGCAAAAGCGCCAAAGGGAGCCAAACGCATAATGGTTGCACTAACCACTGCGCCAACCGGATATTTTTCGGATGCCAAGCTCCACGGATTAGGAATCAGCTGTTTCAGGCTGAGAGAAATCTTTTTCTTCTCCGGATCTACGCTCAGAACATAAACCTCAATCTCATCGCCCTCTTTCAAAACGTCGGAAGGCTGATTAATTCTGTACCAAGCCATCTGGGAAACGTGCAGCAAGCCATCAACACCGCCCAAATCCACAAAAGCGCCAAAGCTGGTCAAACGAGAAACTACGCCCTTGCGTACCTGGCCCTCGGCAATCTCAGCCCAGATAGTTTCCTGCTTTTTCTTCTGTTCTTCCAGTTTCAACTGTTTCGGAGAAAGCAACAAGCGGTTTTTATCTTTGTCACATTCAATAACTTTAGCGGAAAGCTCTTTGCCGATATAAACCTTAACATCATCAACAAAATGAGTGTCCAGCTGAGAATACGGCACAAAACCGCGCACGCCAACATCCATCAGCACGCCGCCTTTAACAGCCTCAACCACTTTGCCGGTAACCACGCCGTCTTCCTCTTTAAGCTGCAACAGCTTATCCCAAATTTTAACCATATCGACCATCCGTTTGGAAACCACAGGATAACCCTCTTTGTTTTCCTTACGAATTACAATTACGTCAAATTTATCGCCAACGTGGAATTTCTCCCGCAGATTTTCAGCTTCCTCAGCCAAAAGCTGGTTGCTAGGCAAAATGCCCTCTGATTTGCCGCCAATATCCACCAGCATTTCTGTATCACGCACCTGCACCACAGTGCCCTGCACGCACAAACCACGGTGAATATCCTTGATGCCGTGATTGTAAAATTCCTCAAAGGAAACATCATCACCCATTTGGTCTAAGGTTGGGCCCTGTTCCTCCTCAGCAACCTTGGGTTCGGCAGCCGATTTACTGGCCGAGCCTGAAGATACAAATGACATCTCCGCTGCAAAATTACGTTTAACTTCCGGTTCTTTCACTTCTGTTGCCTGCTCCATTACGTCCTTCTGTTCCATCTGTTCTGACATTTTTACTACTACCTCCTCAATTATCCAATCTGGCGTTGATGCACCTGCACAAACGCCCACGAACCCTTTCGGTCCGTCAAATAAATCAGCTGGCAGTTCCGCAGCCCCTTCAACCAACAGGGCCGGCACACCGCACTCCTGACATATCTGCACCAGTTTTTTTGTGTTGGCACTGTTTTTGCCGCCAATAACCACCATCAAATCAGATTCCGCCGCCAAATTACGAGCCGCTTCCTGCCTTTGGCGCGTAGCCCGGCAGATAGTATCACGAAAGCAAATTTTGGGATATTTAGCTTGCAAGCCCCGCAAAGCAGCCAAAACCTCAACCAAATTGGCCTCTGTTTGAGTGGTTTGGGCCACCAAGCCAAGCCCCAAAGCTGCTTTAGGCAAATCTGGCAATGCCGCAGCCTCCACTGCATTTGCAGCCACCCAAGCAGTATCAGCAGTCCAGGCTTTAATGCCGGCCACCTCTGGATGATTCTGATCGCCCACAATCACCACCTGCCAGCCATCCTTATAAAGCTGCTGTGCAGCCCGCTGCGCTTTTTGCACAAATGGACAAGTTGCGTCCACCAGCTGCAATCCCAGCTTTTCAGCCTGAGCATAAACCTGCGGCCCAACTCCGTGCGAACGTATCACAACTTTGGGCAAAGGCTGAGCCTCAGCAGTGTTTGTGCAAGCAACCTCCTCCAAACTATCAATCACCCTAACCAAAGAGGAAAGCCTAGCAATCTCACGCGGATTATGAATCAGCGGCCCCAAGGAACACACCATGCCCTGGCCGGCCGCCTCCACGGCCATCTGTACAGCACGTTTCACACCAAAACAGAAACCTGCGCCTTGGGCAACCTTAACCCTCATCAATTATGCCACCTTATCATCAATGTATTCAATCAGCCGCTAAACAATTCTTCAAGCATACAACAAATGCCAATTTTATAATGTTCTAGGCCATTCCTGAAAATCCTGCTAGTTTTACAACATTTTTTCGATTCTTTGCTGCGCAAAATCCGCCGCAGCCGGCGCATTAATTTTTTTACGCTCATCCAAAAAGCCGTCCAGGTCAAAAGGCTCGCCAACTTGCACCGTTGTGCGCGGTTTGCGAAAGCCGGCATAATTCACCGCATTGCTGATTGCCAATGGCAACACCTGAGCCTTGCCGCGCTGGGCCAAAACAAAAGCGCCCGGCTTAAAAGGCAGCAGCTCCTGCTCCGTTTTGTTACGCGTGCCCTCCGGGAAAATGCCGACAACCTCTCCCTGCTTCAAGTAACCTAAAGCCGTTTTAATGGCTCGCATATCGGCCTCGCCGCGCTCTACCAAAAAGCTGCCTAAATGTTTAATCAAAAAATTAAAGAAATGATTTTGACCATATTCACTTTTGGCCATAAAATGCACCTGTCGCGGATAAACCGCCAAAGCCATCAGCACAATATCACTCCAATGCCGATGATTGGCAATCACCACCACCGGGCCGTTGGCCGGCACCTTGTCCTTGCCGGAAAAACGCACTCCCACCAGCTTAGAAAAAAAACGGAAAAAAAACGCAATAATCCTATAAAGACGCATCAAAGCCTCCTAAAATATTAAAGCCGTAAAGCCGATTGTTTTTATCAATTACTCAGCAGCCTCAGCCAGCTGCAAAACCTGTTGTAAAACCTGCTCGATTGAAAGCCCCGTCGTATCCAAATATTTGGCGTCCTCAGCCTGACGCAAAGGCGAGGTTTCCCGATGCGTATCCTGATAATCCCGCTGTTCAATATCCTGGCGCACCTCAGCCAAATCAGCTGGCAAGCCACGCCCCAAAAGCTCCTTGTAACGCCGCTCCGCTCGCTCGTCCAGGCTAGCCGTCAGATAAATTTTGCAATCCGCCTGTGGCAACACCACCGTGCCTATATCCCGTCCATCCAGAACAGCGCGGCCTCTTTCCGCCAGCTCCCGCTGTTTAGGAACCAGCTGCTCCCGCACCTGCGGCACAGCTGAAACCGTTGAAGCTATTGCACTAATATGCGGCAACCGAATTTCCTTAGTTATATCATTGCCGTTCAAAAAAATACGGTTTTCACCATTTTCCACCCGCATATCCAGCTGCGCCTGAGCGGCAATCTGCCCCAACTGTTCAGCGTTGTCCAACGGCGCTTCCTGCTGCAAGGCCTGATAAGCCACTGCCCGATACATCGCGCCAGTATCAATATAAAGATAATTCAAGGCTTCCGCCAAGCTTTTAGCAATCGTGCTTTTGCCCGCACCTGCCGGGCCATCAATCGCAATAATACTCTTCATTATATAATCTTACCCTCCCAATAATGTCTAAAAAAGCAATTTTATGTTTGGCCAGCCTAAACCACCCGGTGCGCCATACCAACCGCCACTTCATTCAGATGCAGCAGACCTATCTCCACCACCATTGCCACCGTGATATGTTCCTGATAGCGGGCAATGCCAATTTTACCGCCAATGTTCAGGCCAAGCGCCTTGTTAACAATCTGAGCAAACGCTTCATGCGCCGCCCCTGCCACAGCGCCCTCCTCACTATGCACATCAGCAATCACGCCTTCGCGCTTAGCCGCCACCACAGCCCGCTCAATCACTTTTGGCACCGCCGCAGCCGCCGGCCCGCCATAGTTTACAGCCACCACTTGCAAACCCTGCCGTTGATAAGCCTGCTTTAGATGAAGTTCATCTTCCCGGCTTTCCGAAAGCGCCATATAAAGCGCGGCAGCAGCCACTTGTTTGCTGTTTGGCTCCGTTTTTGTTCCTGTTTCAGCCACAGCCAATCCCCCTTTATCTTTATATTATACTTGTCCCAACGCTTTTTTACAACATTTTTTTGCACATTTATAAAAAAACAGATAAAACTAAACAAAGCCGCCGCCTTGTTCCGCTTTATCTGAATTTTATGCGTCCTATTATGGCGCGTTCACCGCAAAGCTCCAACTCCGTCTGCAAAGCAGCGCGGTCTATGCCAACCGACGCTTTGCTCAGATGGAAACTCACCGGGCGGGAATAAGCCGTGCAGTCAAGCTCCAGCAAATCACCATCATAAACGCGCAAGGTTAAGCTATCCGCAGTAAAACGTCCCGCTTCCACACCATTCACCAGCACCAGGGCCCGCTCCAGCTCAGTATAAGTTTGTAAATCCAGGGTGACACTGCCCCAAAGGCCATCCGTCTGCTGCACAGCCGGCAAGGCCTCGGCATAATCCAGACCATACCAAACATCAGAGCGGCCATTACTTTGCCCTAACCAAAATTGACAAGCCAACAAAGCAACCACGCCAAGCAGCACCAAACATCCCAAAATTTTTTCAAAAAAATGCCAATGCCGCAAATAAGCCGCAAGCGCCGTTTGCTTAGTACGCTCTTCCGTCATCAAAACCACCGCCTTTGGCCTTATTGTGCCAAGACGGTGGTTAAATTATTCAGGCTGCATTATTATCCTTGCCAGAGCTAGCTTCCGCAGGCTCCGCCTGCCGATTGTTGGCCATAGTGGATGTTCTCGTAGTGCCGCCGGATATGTAAACCTTGCCGCATTCCGGACAAATAGCATTGTGCAAAGTCACCGTTTGGCTAACCACTTTGCGGCCCTCACGCTGAGCTTTTGCCTGCTCACGATAAACATGTTCCATCTCGTGACCACGCACGGCTGAAGCTACCTGGCTTGGGTCAATTTTGGTAGGTGTTTTAAAAGAAACGCCGGCGTCATTGGAACCATCCTGATATTTACGTTCCTCACAGGTTTTGCAACGGCCATCCTCTGCTTCATCCTGCGCGCCATTCAAGGAATCGTCCTCATCGTCAGAATCCCCTGGCAGCTTTGCAGCCTTAGACTGTTCATCCTCGTCTTGCTTAAAAGGCCCAATCCGCAAACGCGCTGCCTCATCCGCAGCATTTGGCAACTGTCCGGCCGCCTTATCCGCCCCTGGCAGAGAATTTGCCAACTGCAAAAGCTCGCCTGGAATAGCTGTTGAACCAGCCCGCTCACCCAACCAAGCGCCGCCAACTGAGGTTGCCAAAATCTGTTCTCCCTGATAAGGCCGCAAATTTTGCCGCACAGCCATCTCCGCCGCATCAGCAACATCTCCCATTGGCAATCCCAAACCAACCGGCTCCGCTTTAGCGCCAGCATTTAGCACAGGCGTAATCGGGCGCACCGGCTGCACCGGAATCTCCGGCATCGCCGCCTTTTGCGCACGCCAAACACCGCCGGCCTGCCCAGCGCGAGTTAAAGGGTTAATATTTGTATTAGGATTTACACCAGAAATAGCGTCTACCATAAAATTCACCCCTATCTAAAATATTGACGGTTTATAGCAGCGTTTTCAAAACCAAGCACCACTATAATTTATCTCTAAAAAATCTTGATTATATTTTAATTATACTATATTAATATATTAATTTCAACCTCAATCTGGGAATTATTTTTCAGTAGCTGAACGCAAACCGGCAATAGCAGCCGCCCAATCCGGCTGACCAAAAACACCAGTGCCGGAAACCAGCACGTTAGCGCCAGCCTGCATAACCGGGCCGGCATTGGCCGCATAAATGCCGCCGTCCACTTCCAAATCTGCTTGAGAACCAATCTGTCGTAGCATTGCCGCCGTGCGAGCAATTTTGCCAAGAGCAGCCGGAATAAAGGACTGCCCGCCAAAACCAGGGTTGACGCTCATAATCAGCACCAAATCAAGCTCCGGCAGAATATCCTGCAAAACCTCCGGCGGTGTGGCCGGATTTAAAGCAACGCCCGCTTTTAAGCCCAAAGCTTTAATCTGCTGTACCACTCGGTGCAAATGACGGCAGGCCTCAAAATGCACCGTCAGCAAATCAGCCCCTGCCGCAGCATAGTCCGACAAGAAGCGACCAGGCTCCTCCACCATCAAATGCACATCAAAAAAAAGCTGAGAATTTGGCCGCAACGCTTTAATCACCGCCGGGCCATAGGAAATATTTGGTACAAAAGCGCCGTCCATCACATCCAAATGCAAATAATCAGCGCCGGCTGCTTCAACTTGCGCCACTGCCCGGCGCAAATCTCCCATATCGGCAGCCAACAAAGAGGGTGCAATTTTAATCATCTCATCCGCCTCGTTTTCTTTTAGATAATATTAATATCGAGTCTGTTCAGACAAGGCGGCCAGCAAAACCAGATAACGCTGATAACGCCGCACGTCCAACAAGCCCTCCGCCACCGCCGCTTTAACGCGACAATCAGGTTCCTGGTCATGCCGGCAACCGTCAAACCGGCAATCCTGAGCTAAGGCCTGCAAATCAGGCCAAAACTGGGCCAAATTGTCCGGCCCAACCTGCTCCGGCATAGCCAAGCGAGAAAAGCCTGGCGTGTCTGCAATCCAACCCTCGGCCAGACCATTCTCGCCGGCTGCCTGCGGCAGCAGCGGCAAAAGCTCCACCAGACGGGTTGTGTGCCGTCCCCGCTGCAATTTACGGCTAATACCGCCGGTTTGCAACTGCTGACCCTGCTGCACTTGATTTAATAAGGTGGATTTACCCACGCCGCTTTGCCCGGCCACCGCCGTGATTTTACCTTGCAGCAGCTGTTGCAACTCCGCCACGCCCCGCTGCTGCAAAGCGCTGACGGCCAGCACTGTAAAGCCGGCCTGCTGATAAACCTTAAACTGTTCGGCAAAAATCTGCTCTGCGCCCGGCTTGTCCAGCTTATTAAAACAGATGATGGGACGGATTCCCGCTGCCAACAGACAAACCAGCAATCTATCCAGTAATAGATAATCCGGCTTGGGATGTTCCGCCGCCAGCACTATCAGACACTGCTCCAAATTGGCAATTCGCGGGCGCACCAAAAAATTCTGGCGCGGCATAACCTCAGCAATCACCGCCTCCGGCTCCGCCAAAGGCTCCAACAGGACCTTGTCGCCAACCAACAGTCCCAGCGGTTCATCACGCAAGCTTTGCTTCAGGCGGCCGCGCAGGCTGCACGTCCAAACTCGGCCTTCAGCCTGCACAAAGTAAAAACCGCCGTGAGCTTTCAGCAAAACGCCCTGCAAAAAATTATCCGCCATCCCAACACTCCTGCCCTAATCCTGTTCAGTTTACAAAACTTCTTGATTATAAACCACATCGCCGTCCAAATATACCTTAACCGTTCCACTGCCCCAAACAGTTACATCATGCGTGATAGCTTCACCACCGCGATGCTGGTTTTTATACTCCTCACGCGTGCCCTTATTATCCGTCACCTCAATCACCAGATTGTAAATTACATCCTCGCCATAAGGCAGGGTGTAGGAAACACGGGCAATTTTGCTCTGCGGGCCAGGGCCGGAGGAAACAACCAAATCAATGCTGCTGCCCTCCAAAGCAGAATCACCTGGGGTCAGGCTTTGATTTATAACATAGCCTTCTTCATATTCGTAGCTTTGTTCCCGACTGGTAGACCCAAGATTCAAACCTTGCAAAACCAGGTAAACCATAGCGTCATCCTCGGTGCGGCCACGCAAATCCGGCACCACAATTTCCTTGCCCTTGCTAACCAACACCTCAACCGTACTGCCGGCGGCCACTTCCTCGCCCTGCTGCGGCGTTTGGCTGATAATTCGTCCAGCCGGAACTTCATCGCTAACAGTCTCCGTGGCCTGCAAAGTCACCCGATTGTTGCTCAACACCACGTTTGCCTCAGAGATAGTCATCCCCTCCAGCTTAGGCATTGGGAAAGTCTGTTTGCCCTGGCTCACAGTCAACTCAATAAAACGGCCCTGCTTCACCTTTTGACCCTCTGGAATATTTTGCGCCATCACCACATCTTTTTCATATTCCGCACTGTATTCCTGGCTAATACTATGTTGTAAGCCGTCGGCCTTAATCAGCTCCACCGCCTCGCTCAAAGGCAAGCCGACATATTTTTTCACTTCCACCTCGCTGTTCTCATTGAGAATGCTCTTGAAGATGCTAAAAGCTGAGCCGAACATCACCAACAGCAACAAAACTACAAACAAAATAATATAAAAAGCGGAAGTTGGCTTTTTATCCCTAAACAAAGCAAACTTTTGGTGATTGTTTTCCGGCAAAGTCATATGCCGCTTAACCACCACCGTGCGCGGTTCCTCCTCCTGCACCTCCGGCGCCGGGCCATTGCCCACAGTTGGCGCCATCGGCAAAATTATCGGCTTCACCCGAACCCGTCTGCTACGGTTTTGTATTGCCCGCAGCTCCGCCAACATTTGCCCGGCGTCTGCAAAGCGCAGCTGTTTGTCACGACGCACCGCTTTCATCACAAAGGAGGAAAGCTCCGTCGGCACATTTGGGTTCACCTTATGCGGCGGCGTAATCGCCCCCTTAATATGCTGACGAGCAATCTCCTCTGCACTATCACCGCTGAAAGGACGCTTAGAGCAGAGCATTTCATAAAGCAGCAAACCGGCCGAGTAAATATCCGTGGCCTCCGTTGCCTGCTCGCCCTTAATCTGCTCCGGCGACATATAGTAAACCGAACCCATCACATCATTACTGTGCTGGCTGCCCAGCTCCGTGGTGGTTACAGCCAAGCCAAAATCCGTCACCCGAACGTTGTGTTTAACATCCAACAAAATATTGTGCGGTTTGATGTCTCGGTGAATAACCTTATTTTCATGGGCATGCTGCAAAGCGTTCAAAAGCTGCTGAAAAATATCCAACGATTCCTCAATCGGCAACGGACCATGTTGGTCCATATATTCTTTCAAGCTACCGCCTTCAACATATTCCATAATCAGATAATGCACGCCCTCAGCAAAGGCTACATCATAAATGCTGACAATGTTTGGATGAGAAAGACGAGCCACAGCCTGCGCCTCATTACGGAAACGATTGACAAATTTGCTATCACGAGCAAATTGCTCCCGCAAAATTTTTATCGTAACCAAACGATTCAACAAAATATCCTTGGCTTTGTAAACCACCGAGGTGCCGCCGGAGCCCAAAACCTCCAACACCTCATAGCGGTCATGGAACAGAGTGCCAACCAAATTACTCATCGGCCTGCCCTCCTTCCGGCTGCCATAGCAAAATACAAGTTATATCATCCTTGCTGCCGGCCTCCTTGGCCAGCTCAGCCAGCACCGGCAGCATTTGCTCCGGGCTGACACGGGCCGCCACCTGCGGCAAAACCGTTGGCATTGGCAGATAAGAACTTAAACCATCGGTGCAGAGCAACAAAAAGCCAGGCAGAGGCAACTGAAAAATGCGCACATCCGCCTGCACCTTTTCCTCCACGCCTAGGGCACGGGTCAGCATATTTTTTTTTGGGTGATTAAGCGCCTCCTCCGGCGTGATAGTGTCTTCCCGCAACATTTGTTCCACCACGGAATGATCGCTGGTCAGCTGACGCACGTGCTCCTGATTAAAATGATAAATACGGCTGTCGCCAATATGAGCCAGATAAACCAGCTGTTGCTGTTGCCAAACCAAAGCCAGGGTGGAACCCATATTGCAATGTTCCTCTCGCTGACTGCTATCTGCATAAATTAATTTGTTAGCGTAATTCACCGCCTTATGTAAACGTATTTCCGGCGGCTCCTGCGGCGCAATTTTCAGCAGATAATCCGCCGTTGCTTCCACCGCAATCTGGCTGGCCACCTCGCCGGCCAAATGCCCGCCCATACCATCCGCGACCATAAAAAGGCCAGCCTCCGGCAAAACCCGCAAGCAGTCCTCATTATTAGTTCGGCCTTGACCCCGAACCGTAAAAGTCGCATATCTCATTTTTTCCCTTACCTCCTGGGTTCTTAGCTTTCGCCCTGCCGACGGCGCAACTGTCCACAAGCGCCGTCAATATCCAAACCGCGCTTTTCCCGCACTGTGGTTTCAATGCCCTGACGTTGCAGCGCAGCAGCAAACTGGTTTAAAGTTTCGTCATTGCTAGGCCAAAATCCTGTTTCAGCCACAAAATTTACCGGTATCAGATTAACATGAGCAAGCCGTCCAGCCAAAAGTTGAGCCAACGCCGCCGCCTGCTCCGGGCCATCATTAACGCCGCGCAGCAAAGCATATTCGTAACTAATACGCCGGTGTGTTTTTTCCGTATAATAATCGCAGGCCGCCAACAACTCCGCCAAAGGATAACGCTGATTGATCGGCAACAAACGAGAGCGCAGCTCATCCTGAGGCGCATGTAAGGAAATAGCCAGGTTAATCTCCCAACCCTCATCCGCAAAACGCCTAATTTGCGGCGCCAAACCACAGGTGGAAACCGTAATCCGCCGTTGGCCAATATTCAGCCCCGCCTCAGCGTTCAGCACTCGCAAAGCCTGACAAACCTGCTCATAATTCGCAAATGGCTCGCCCATTCCCATCAGCACCAGATTTGTAACCGGTCCCAAATTATGCCGACGCAGCCAAAGCTGACCACACAAAACCTGCGCCACAATCTCACCAGCGGAAAGGTTGCGCAACCAACCGGATAGACCAGTGGCGCAAAAAGCGCAACCCATTGCACAGCCGGCTTGAGTGCTGATACAAAGGGTGTGGCGGCTGCGAGTGTTACTGCGTTGATAAAGCATCAGCACCAGCTCCACCATAACGCCGCCGCCAAAATCCAGCAGCAGCTTAGCCGTGGCGCCGTCGGCGCTTTGCTGTTCTTGCCGCACCTCCGGCAAGGCCAGCGGATAATGCGCCAGCAACAGCTCTCGCTCCGCCTTACTCAAATTAGTCATCTGATTGTAATCCGCCTCGCCGGACTGCAACCATTTAAATAATATGCCGCCCTTGTAAGCTGGCAGACCTTGTTTTTGGCAAATCTGTCGTAGCTCCTCTTCAGACGCGCCAAAAAGCCGGCATTTATCAACAATGCTTTCCTGTGGCAATTTCTCAACTCACCTCTTAAATCAATAATTATTCAACTTTTTTAGCTCAGACGACGCAGTCTGGCATAAAAAAATCCTTCCATAGCATGTCGCTGCGGCAACACCTGCAAAGAGGCGGCTCCATCAAAAAGCTGTGGTGCAAATTCAATGCTTTCTGGAACAAAATTTGAGTTTTCCGCCAAAAAACGCGCCAAATTATCCTCATTTTCTTGCTCACTAATAGTACAGGTGGAAAACAACATCACACCGCCAGGGCGCAAACGACTAGCCGCCGCCTGCAAAATGGCATAAGCCAGCGGCGCAATTTCCGCGCTAATTTCCGGCTGCTTGCGCCAACGAGCGTCCGGCCGCGAACGCAACACACCCAAGCCGGAGCACGGCACGTCGGCCAACACATAATCGGCCCAGCCCTCCGGCAGCATAGACAAATCCCGGCTATCTGCCGCCTGCGTGCGGATACAACTAATCCCCAGACGAGAAGCGTTTTCCTGCAACAAACGCAGCTTATGCTCATGCAAATCCAGGGCCAAAATATCGCCCTGATTCTGCATCAAAGCCGCCAAATGCGTGGTTTTACCGCCAGGAGCCGCGCAAACATCCAAAACCCGGCTACCCGGTTCTGGTTGCAACACATGCGCCGCCAGCATTGAGCTAACCTGTTGGGGATAAAGCAAACCCTGGGCCAACAGCTCCCGCAAGCTTACCTCCGCACCCTTGGCCGCCTCCAGCACAATTCCTTCCGGGGCCAAATCCACCGGCCGAGCCTCAACCCCCTGAGCTTGTAGTTGAACCAAAACGTCATCCCGATTACCTTTCAACGTGTTAACGCGCAAAGTGTAAGGCGCAGGTTGATTATTAAATTCACACAAAGCTTGCGTTTCTGCAAAACCAAAACGAGCCAGCCATTGCTGCACCAACCAAAGCGGATGAGATGCCGCCGCCGCCAGATACTCCGCCGGCTGACTTGCCGCCTCCGGCCAGGGCAGGTTTTGTCGTTGCCGCTCCACATTGCGCAAAACCGCATTAGTAAGCGAAGCCGTGCCCTGATGTCCGTAGCGTTTAGCCAGCTTAACGCTTTCATTCACCGCGGCGGATGGCGGTATCCGCTCCATAAACAGCAACTGATAAACGCCAAGCCTTAGTATCAACAAAATTTTCAACGGCAGCTTGGCTAAACCCTGTTTTACAAAACAGCCCAGTATATAATCTATGGTACCCTGCATGCGCAAAGTACCATAAACCAATTCCGTCAACAAAGCCCGCTCCGCCGCCGGCAGGGAAGCATTGCTGTTCAAAACCCGGCTCAAGGCCAGATTGCTGTAGGCTCCCTCAGCCGCCACAGCCAGCAAAACCTCCAAAGCCAGCTGACGAGCATTTTTAAGTTTTTGATTGTTCGGCATTATATTTTACCCTACCAACGATTACGGCGATACATTATTATCATCCGCAAAATATTCAGCATTGAAACAATGGCCGCCACCAATGAAGCAACATAGGTTAAAGCCGCCGCTCCCAGCACCTTTTTTGCGCCGCCTATCTCACTGCTTTCCAAAATTCCCTCAGTTTCCAGCAAGCCCAAAGCGCGCGAGGAAGCATTATATTCCACCGGCAAAGTCACCAGCTGAAACAGCACCACCACGCCAAACACCACCACGCCAAGCGTCGCCACATTGGTCATGCTCAAAATTAAACCGGCAAACAGAAAAAACCAAGATACCTGTGTGGCCACGCTAGCCGCCGGCGCAATAGTCGAACGCCAACGCATCGGCTGATAGTCTTGCGCATCCTGAATGGCGTGCCCGCATTCGTGCGCCGCCACCGCCACCGCAGCCAACGAGGTGCTGTTAAAAACCTCATCTGATAAACGAATTACCTTGCTGGATGGGTCATAATGGTCAGCCAACGTTTCCCGCACGTGTTGAATTGAAACATAGGAAAGTCCATTACTATCCAATATCCGACGCGCCGCCTCCGCCCCAGTGATACATTTAGCCGATTGCACCCGCGAATATTTATTAAAATTACCATGCACTTTGGCCTGCGCCCAGGCTGCCAACAAAATGCCCGGCAACATAAACAGCAATGAAACCAAATCATAGGTATAAAAAGGCATCTCAAATCCCCCTTTGTCTTTTGTCTATGCCTTAACTAAGCTGGCCGTTTTTACTCATTGCCCGCTTCCTGTTCAGGCTCAGCAAAACGCAGGCCGCTCTTTTGCAGATCCCGGCGGCCACGCCACCAAGCAGCCGCCTCCATACGGCCCTTACCGGCCGGCTGTAGCAACTGCAAATGCAAAGTGCCCTCGCCGGCGGCCACCAGCAAACCATCCGCATCCACACCAAAAACCGTGCCTGGTGCAGCCGCGTTGCCGCAAGCCTCCGCCACCCGCATTTGCCAAATCTTCAAGCGTTGCCAGTTTTCGCCATCCTTATACCAAGTGTAGGCTGAAGTTTCCGGCAACAAACCGCGCAACTGATTGTAAAGCTCCCCGGCAGTTCTGCGCCAATCCAACAATTCATCAGCAGGCGTAATTTTGGCCGCATAGGTTGCCAGAGCCTCGTCCTGCGGCGTTGGTTTCAAACGTCCGGCAAACAGCTGCGGCAAATTATGCAACAGCAAATCCGTGCCCACGGCCATCAAATCCTCGCGCAGACTACCAGTATTGTCAGTAGAAGATATTACACACTCTGCCTGGTCAATAATATCCCCCGCATCAAGAGCCTTTACAATGCGCATCAACGTAACGCCGGTTTTGTTGCGCCCGTCCATCAAGGCCCGCTGCACTGGAGCCGCGCCTCTATATTCCGGCAACAATGAGGTGTGAATATTCACCGCGCCAAACGGCGCTAACTGCAACAATTCCTCACTCAAAAGCTGACCAAAAGCAGCAACCACCAGCAAATCAGGTTTGGCAGCTGCAATCTGGGCCAAAACCTCCGGCTGATTAACATTCGGCACCGCCAAAAACGGCAAACGAGCATCCTCCGCAAACCGCTGCACCGGCGTGGCCGTCACCTGCCCTTTACGTCCCTGCGGCCGAGGCGGTTGAGTAATAACCAAGGGAATTTGATAACCTGCTCGCAGCAGCGCAAAAACTGGCTTAACCGCAAACTGCGGCGTACCTAAATAAATAATCCGTTGTTTTGTAGCAGTCATCACTTATTCCTCCTCCAGTTCCGCCAACTCTTCCTCACTAGGATTGGCCAGCTTATCTACATATAAAATACCATTTAAATGGTCAATCTCATGTTGGCAAGCGCGGGCAAAATAATTTTCTGCCTCAATTTCCAGTGGTTCGCCAAAACGATCCTGGGCCTGCACCAGAACCCTTTGGGCTCGATAGACATAGCCCTGGCGTTCCGGCACGCTCAGGCAGCCCTCAAGCCCCAACACGTTGCCGCTTTTTTCCACAATATGCGGATTAACCAGCTCCACCAGACCGTCGCCAACATCAATCACCACAATTTGCTTGCTAATGCCAATCTGCGGAGCCGCCAGGCCCACGCCATCAAATTCATACATTGTTTCGGCCATATCATCCAACATCCGGTGCAAACGCGCGTCAAAACGCCGCACCGCCATTGCCTTGGCCCGCAACAAATCATCCCCAATGGTTATTACATTATAAGCTGCCATTTCTTCTCCCTTAAACCTGCTTTCTATCTTATTATCCTAAACTATCTTTAATTCAATTTAAACTTGATTAAAATTAAAGAACCCTTTTATTGCCCTGCCGTCGTCTGAACATCGCCGGAATCTGCCGGTTTGGCAAAGCTCTGCATTTGCTGCACCAATTCCCTGGTTTGCTGCGGATCAAATTGCCAGTAGCTAATACCTTTGATATAAACACCATCGCCCGGCACCATCGCTGAGTTAAAGCTGACGCTGCCAAACTGTTTGTAAATATCAATCAACGAGGAAAGCTCCTTTATGCTAAAATCAGTCTGAATACTATTGTTAATGCTGTTAAGCAGCTGTGGCAAGCGGAAAATTGTCTGCACGCTCATCACCTGATCCAGCACGGCGCCTAAAAATTTCTGCTGACGCTCCACCCGGCCAATATCCGCCTGCAAAGGCTCGCGCCAACGCACATAGGCCAAAGCCTGGCTGCCGTTCAGATGTTGCTGACCCGGCTGCAAATCAATATTTTCCCATTCATTCAGCATTCGCTGCTCCACATCATAGTCAATGCCGCCCAAAGCGTCAATAATATTGGCAAAACCTTCAAAATCAACCGTCACATAACGGTCAATTTCCACCTGCAAAAAGCTTTCAATGGTTTTACGAGTCAGCGGCACCCGACCATAAGCAAAGGCGTGATTGATTTTGGTAGTACCCCGCCCCTCTGCCAATTCCACCCTTGTGTCACGCGGAATAGAAAGCAAATTGATAGCGCCTGATTCCAAATCAACAAAAGCCAACATAATCGTGTCTGACCGACCGGAGGCCTCGCCCTCGCGCATATCACAACCCAAAAGCAACACCGTCAGCACGCCGTCTGCACCAAGATAATCCTTAAAAACCTCCTGCGCGGCCTGCTGATTTTCAAAGTAGCTGTCCGCCGTTACATAAGGCACGTCAATCGGCCTGGGATTTTGACAACTATACCAAAAACCAAGGTAAAAGCCGCCAAAAACCATCATCAGCAGGCAAACGCCAAACCAGCCTTTTGCCTCCGGTGAAAGATAGCGTCCTGGCTTCACTTTTTTATCCTCGCTGTTTATAATATTCAAGCCTCCGTTCAAAAGCTTCTCCCCTTGCTCAATCTTTCTGCCTCAAAGTGATTTTTAAATTTTAAATTATTATATTTTATTATTATAACATCACCTGATTAAAACGACAACCATTTTTTGCGTTTTCTTAAATATTTTTATATATATTTTTCTATAGCCAACCAAAGGCGTTCCTTACGAGTTTTGCCGCCGACCTCGGCCAAACGAACCTTGCCTTTGCCCTGCCAGCTGATATGCCGCCCCTCCGTCAACGTGCAATCTGGTTTTTCCTGCGGCAAACCATCCACAGCCACCAAACGCGCAGCAATGGCGGCCGCTGCTTTACTGCGCGAAACCCCAAACGCCGCGGCGGCCACCGCGTCCAGACGCAGAGAGCTAACGTTCAGCTTCAACAATTCCACTTTGGGTTTGTTATGTTGTAAAACACTTGCAGGCAAAAGTTCCGTTGTCAGACTGCACCGACCGGCCCGCTCAAAATTAAGCAACAGATAATCCGCCAGCTCACGCAAAATTATAATATCCGCGCTTTCCTCCGGCTCATCCCGCACCAAAAGATCGCCCAACTTGTTACGGCTAATACCCAAGGAAAGCAATGCCCCCAAATAATCACGGTGCGAAAGCTTACTTTGCCGAGCCGTAGGCCGGGCCCGCAACACCAGCAAAGGCTCGTCCTCAGCCGTCGGCCAAATCAGAGAGCTATCCTGCGCCGCTTCCTCCTGGCTGATATAATCCGGCAAAAACACCAGCAAACGCCGCTCCGCCTCCGCATAGCCGCCCCAAAAGCAACAGGCAACCCGTTTGGCAAAAGCGACCTGCGCCAAAGCCTGCTGCCTGGGATCCAAAAAATCACTGCACACAGGATACTGCCGCTGCTCGCATTGCCGTTGCTTGTCCGCCAGCTGAGCCAACAGCAGCTTATCCTCCTTGCTCTCCAGGTTCATCAGCAGCCCTGCCTTTGGCGCAATGCCTCGCCCAGCACCATGGCGCAGCTGACGCTGACGTTAAAGGAATTGATCTGGCCGCGCATTGGTATCTGCACCATGAAATCACATTTTTTAGCCACCAGCGGCGGCAAGCCGCGCCCCTCGCTGCCCATTACCACAGCCAGCGGCCCGGTTAAATCCGCCTGCCACAAAGTTTGAGCGCCCTCCTGGTGCGTGCCGCAAACCCAAACCCCTTTTTGTTTCAGCTCATCTAAAACAGCGGCGACACTGGAAACTCTGGCCACCGGCACATATTCCGCCGCCCCAGCCGCCACACGCGCCGCAGTTTCATTCAGCGGCGCTGCTCCATGCTTAGCAATGATTACTCCGTGCGCTCCAACGCCCTCAACCGTGCGCAACACCGCCCCCAGATTGTGGGGATCCTCCACACCAGCCAGCACCACCAACAGCGGCGGCTCTCCTTTAGCTGCGGCGGCGGCCAGAATATCCTCCACCTCTGCATAAGCAAAAGGCGCGGCCAACGCCACAACTCCGCGGTTATCTGGATAAGCCGCCAAGGAGGAGCGTTCCACCTGCAAAAAAGGCACGTGTTTTTCCCGGCAAAGCTCCCGAATTTGACGCAAAAATCCCGGCTCCTGCCCGGCTGCAACCAGCACCTTGTTCAATGTGCGGCCGGAACGTAGCGCTTCCAGCACCGGATTTTTGCCGCAAATAACCCCCGCGTCACTTTTCTCACTAAAGCGAGGCAACCGCCGCGCAGTTTCCGGCTTTTCGGATCGCCCACGGCCAGTGTTTCTTGCAGCACTATTTTTCTTATTAAAATTATTCTTATCTCTTTTTATGCCCATTAAATCTATCCGCTCCCCCCAAAATTAAAAATTTTATATATATTATAAGCTCTAAAACCAAAAAATACAAGACTAAAACTTGTATTCGGGCAAACGCTGTGCTATAATAAATTAATACATCAAAATTTATGACAGTCGCCTGGCTGTCAGGAAGAAAATATGAGGAAGGAAGTTTTGGATAAAATGACACAACCTAAATACGGCAACTACACCACGGAAGCCGAAATTCGAGAGGCTTTTCTGCGGTTTTTTGAGTCCAAAGGCCACACTCGCGTTGCCAGCTCGCCGCTGGTGCCGCACAACGACCCCACCCTGCTGTTTGTGAACGCCGGCATGGTGCAATTTAAGGACACTTTTTTAGGGCTGGAAAAACGCCCCTACACCCGCGCCACCACCGCGCAAAAATGCGTGCGGGCCGGCGGCAAGCACAATGATTTGGACACCGTGGGCCGCACCGCCCGGCACCATACCTTTTTTGAAATGCTCGGCAATTTTTCCTTTGGCGATTATTTCAAAGAGGACGCCATCAAAAACGCTTGGGAATTTATCACCGAGGTTTTGCAGCTGCCTAAGGAACGTCTTTATGTTACTGTTTACAAGGACGACGACGAGGCCCGCCAAATTTGGAAACGCGTCACCGGTTTTGATGATTCGCGCATTTACGGCATGGGCGAAAAGGACAACTTTTGGGCAATGGGCGAAACCGGCCCCTGCGGTCCTTGCTCGGAAATCTTCTTTGACCGGGGTGAAAAATATACCTGTGATGCACCGGAATGCGCTATGGGCGTGTGCGACTGCGACCGCTGGATGGAAATCTGGAACCTGGTATTTATGCAATATGAACGAGATGAAAGCGGCAAGCTGACTCCTCTACCCAAGCCCAGCATCGACACCGGCATGGGCCTGGAGCGGATCACTTCTATTATGCAGGATGTGGACAGCAACTATGAAATTCCGGTTATGCGCCAATTAATTGCTTATATTGAAAAGCTGACCGACACCACCTATGACCCAGGTAAGGCCGGCTTCCCCTATCGCGTAATTGCCGACCACATCCGCGCCTGCACTTTCCTGATTGCCGACGGCGTAATCCCCGGCAACGACGGCCGCAACTATGTGCTGCGCCGCATTTTCCGCCGGGCCGTGCGCTACGGCACCGCGCTTAATATAACCGAGCCTTTTATGCACAAAATGGTGCCGCTGGTTTGCGAGCTAATGGGCGACGCTTACCCGGAAATTCGTGAACAGCAAGATTTCATTGCCAAGGTAATGCTGGCTGAAGAGGAAAAATTCCGGGAAACTATTTTGGACGGCTTGAGTATGGTTGGCAATATCATCGCCAAAATGAAAGAGAACGGTTCCAAAATTTTCTCTGGCCAGGACGCTTTTCGTCTTTACGACACTTACGGCTTCCCGCTGGATTTAACCAAGGATATTCTGGAAGAAAATAATCTGCAATTCGACGAGGCTCAGTTTGAAGCCGCTTTGGAGGAACAGCGCAGCCGCGCCCGCGCAGCCCGCAACGTTAAAACAAACTTTGAGGATTTGCAAGCCTTAACCGCCTTGCTTAAAGATATTCCGGCCACCAAATTCACCGGCTATGAACAAACCGAGGGCCAAGCCAAAGTGTTGGCCATATTGGTGGGCGACCCAAAACAACCAGAGCAACAGCTGACAAGCGGTCAGGACGGTTTTATTGTGCTGGATGAAACACCTTTTTACGCTGAAAGTGGCGGCCAAACCGGCGACACTGGCGCCATCAGTCTGCAAGGCAACGACGGAGAGGCTGAACTGCTGATTAAAAACACCACCAAACTGCCCAACGGCATTTTCCTGCACCATTTCATCGCCCGCGGCGAACTAAAACTGGGCGACACCGTGCAAACTAAAATCAACCTGGAACAACGGCTGGCCACCGCCCGCAACCACTCTGCCACTCACCTGCTGCAATTTGCCCTGCGTCAGGTGCTTGGCAACCATGTACATCAGGCTGGCTCCTTGGTGACGCCAGACCGTTTGCGCTTTGACTTTGCGCACATCGCCCCGCTTTCTCACACTGAAATGGAAGTTATTGAGGGTATTGTCAACGGACTGGTTTTGCAGAACGAACCCACCAACACGGTTACAATGACCAAAAGCGAAGCTGAAGCCCGCGGCTTCCTGGCTTTCTTTGGCGATAAATACGGCGATGATGTGCGCACCGTCACTATGGGCCCCTCAATGGAGCTATGCGGCGGCACCCACGTTAAAGCAACCGGCGATATTGGCTCCTTTAAAATCATCAGCGAGGGCGGCATCGGCGCTGGCATTCGCCGCATTGAAGCAATCACAGGCAACGCTGTGCAAAAGTTTATGCAGGAACATCTGGAACAGCTCTTTAGAGCGGCCGCTATGTTGAAAACTTCCTGGCAGGGCTTGGATAACAAAATCAACGCTTTAATAGAAGAAAACAAAGAAAAAGACCGGGAAATCAAAGCCCTACGCCAGCAGCTTAACAAAAAAGCTGTGGATGATATTGCCGGTATGGTAAAAAAAATTTCCGGCGTTAATGTGCTTGCCGCCAAAATGCCGGCTGAGGATATGGATTCTCTGCGCCGCACTCTGGACAGCACCAGGGACAAGCTGGGCGAAAACAGCGTCATTGTGCTGGCGGCAGAAGCAGATGGCAAAGTGCTGCTGGTGGCGGCTGTCAGCAAGGATTTGCTGGCTAAAAAACTGCACGCCGGCAACATTGTTAAAGTAGCAGCCGCGGTTTGCGGCGGCGGCGGCGGCGGCCGGCCAGATATGGCCCAGGCTGGCGGCAAAGACCCGGCTAAAATTCAGGAAGCTCTGCAAGCGGCCTGCAAGGCTATTCAAGAGCAACTGAACTGATTATAAAATTTTGAAGCTAAAGGAGGGGGCCACAATGTCTGACAACAAGCTGGAAGAAACTATGTATTTCAAAAAAAGCGACGAAGACAATTTGAACCCACGCGACGTTTTACTCACCGTTTATGAAGCGCTGATGGAAAAAGGTTACAACCCCATCAACCAGTTGGTTGGCTATTTCATCTCCGGCGACCCAGCCTACATCACCAGCCACAAGCAGGCCCGCAGCCTAATCCGGCGGATTGAGCGCGATGACCTAATTGAGGAACTGCTGGTTAATTATCTGCAAAATCAGGAGCCAAAACGATGAGGTTACTGGCTTTGGATTTTGGCAGCGTCAATATTGGCGTAGCCGTTAGCGACCCTTTGGGCCTAACAGCTCAAGGAGTTGGCACAATTCGTCGCCGCAGCCACGCGCAGGATATGGCTGAGCTTAAAGCGTTGGTGGAGGAATATCAACCCCGGGCTTTTGTGTTGGGCTTGCCTTTGAATATGGATGGCAGCCGCGGCCCGGCAGTGGACCGCGTGCAATCCTTTGGCAGCTTGCTAAAACAGCAATTTAACCTGCCTGTATACTATCAGGATGAACGCCTAACCACCGTGGCCGCCCAGAAAACCCTGCTGAACAACGACACAAGCCGCCAAAAACGCCGTCAGGTGGTGGACAAACTGGCAGCTACTCTAATTCTTTCAACTTATCTGGAAAATCCCAATAATATTAAGTGAGGTTAATAAAAATGACCCAAAATGAGCTAAATAATGAAAACATCATCACCCTACTGGATGATGATGACAACCCGATTGATTTTGAAATAATTGAAATGCTGGAAATTGGCGGCAAGCGTTACGCCTTTTTGCTGCCGCTGAATGATGAAAACGCCGACACCGAGGCCGATGAGGACGAGGCGGTGATTTTCCGCATTGATCCCGGCGAGGACGGCGAGGAAATTTTCGCCTACATTGAGGACAACGCCGAATGGGAAATGGTTGTGGATACCTACAACGATATGCTCTTTGATGAGGACGAATAAAAGCAACAACATAAATAAAGGGCAAGACAGACCGCAGAGGTTTGCCTTGCCCTTTATTTATCTGCTGTATTCCGCTGGCAGAGGAGCCATAACCTCAGGATTTTGTTTAACCCAAGTCATAGCGCAACTGCACAGCACCAAAATCAATTTGTCGTCAATAAAACCCTGGTCGCCATTTTCCTTTATAAGGTTCACCAAAACCCCAGCTGTTTTCAAATCTTCCTCATCAAACCCCTTGCCTAATTGAAGATATTGCAAAAAAGCGTCCAGCATCTTCTTAAAATCCTCATCCCAGTTGATACAGCCATTGTCTAAAAACTCATACTGCACCCTGCCCGCAATGCGGATAATTTCTCCCTGCGCTGTTTGCGCTTTGCCTCTTGGCGGCACAAGATAATCCCAAAGCGCCTGAAAGGCCTTGTCCTCATCTCCATCCGGAACAATGATTGGCGAAACGCCGTCATGAACATTTTCTGCCATTGCAATTCCTCCTCAAACACAATTTTATTCTTGGCCAACGCCCATTTCCCAAAGCTCGTCAATATGATTGTTTACCCATTTCATACCGTCGGCCAGCCAATCCTGCCGTTCCTTAGGTTTTGTATTGGGATTGTCCAGAAAAGGCTGAGACATGACAAGCTGAGCTGGTGGAGCCTCAAAAATTTTATTAAGAACGTCCAAATCCTCAGGATACTTAAACCAAAGAGAACAGTCCGGGTTGGTATGCTCACGCCGCCACATAGCAAAATCGACAAGAAAATTCTTATACTTGGGCATTGCCAAAGCCTGAAAATCAGCCGCCGGCAGCAAAATCTGGGCCAGACAGTACAGACCGTGGGCGTAAGTGCAAAAAGGCCGCACCCCAAGCACATATTTTTTATCCTTGGGGTAGCCCTTGCAAACGGCAAGCAAATCCTCACTGGCCTTTTCTATATCGTCGTGCGCCAAATCCAGCAGAAAATTCACCACAGCCCTTTCCAGGATAGTGGTTTTTTTACGCCCCACAAACTGCTCTGCCTCTGTCGCCGCCCATTCCAGCACGGCCTCGTCCTTATGCCACAAACCAATCAGCAGGTGGGCGGCAACAGGAAAAATCGGTTGATAAAAGTTCTTCACATTGAGCAGCTCCAAAGGCAAAAGCTGCTCCATAAACTGCACATTCCCGCAGACAAAACACTCCAGCATGCAATAGAAATTCTTTTCGTAAGTATAGCTGCCATAAATACAGGGCAGCATATCCAGCTTGCTCCGCTGGTTGATTATCCGGCACAGGCCCGGCCAATCAGCATTTTGGATACACTCCTCCATCCAGGCCGTCCAATCCTGCGGCTCCGGCGCCATTGAATAGACATTTATAAATTGGTTGCTATACAAATGCCGCAGCCTCTCCTTAGCCTGCGGCTCCTTGCCTGTATACGTGAACCTATCCATCGCCTTTTGATATTTTTCCCGTATAAACTGAGGATAATCTTGCAAGTCCATATTTCCACCCAAACATTTATTTATATCGCCCGCCAAAACAGTAAATTATCCTGAAATTCCGGTTCCGTCCGGCCCTCGTCCCGCAGCCAGGCCAAATAGGAGCGGACGGTGCTGCCCACCAGCACATATTGCTCCATATTCATTGTGAGATTATAAACCGCAAAAAGCCGCTGCAAAATCTGCTCAGAGGTTGCCGGCTCCCGGCAGCAATTCAAAATACAATCGGCCACCTCCAACACCTTAGCGCGATTATAGCGCGTCAGCTCGCCCATATCCGGGCCGGCCTCCGCGTGAGATGGCACAAAAACCCTGGCCTGCATTTTCTCAACCTTTTTCAATGTCTGCAAATAGGCCGCCACATCGTAAATAAAGGAAACCGCGTATTTATCCAGCGTTTCCCGACTGCTCAGGCAATCCGCCAAAAACACAGTGTCGTCCGGCGTACGAAAACCAACCATATCAAAAAAATGGCCGGGCAGCGGAACCAGCTGCACCTCAGCCGGAAATTCCGGCGCAGTAAATGGAGTTACCTCGCTGGTTTTGGCCAGCAAAAACTTGTGGCGCAAATCCTTAAAAGGATAGCCGCCATACAAAAAAGACGGCTCTAAAATCGGCTGTGCCGTAAAAGCCGCCTCAATGCCACCAGCAAAAACCCGGCAGCCGGTGTGGGCCTGCAAATATTGATTGCCGCCAATATGGTCCGCATTGGAATGAGTGTTCAAAATGCCCTGCAAATGCCAGCCGTTTTTTTCCAAAAGCTGCCGCACCTTGCGGCCGGCCTCCTTATCGTTGCCGCTGTCAATTAGATAAACATCAGCATCCCCGGCCAGGTAAACCCCTATTTTAGCCGGGCAGTTGATATAATATGTACGTTCGTTAACCTGCACTAATTCATACATAGCCTTTTATTCCTCATCAGGCTCCGGCAAAATACGGTCTGCTTCCGTAATATCCGCCTTGCGGATTTTGCGAAAGCCCACCGGTGCTTCCGACACTGGCCGTGTAGGATATTTGGCAATTTTCTTTTCAGCCTTTTTACGAGAAGCCTCCCGCTCCTCAGCCAGGGCTTTTTCCGCCCAAGCTTGCTCTGCTGCACGGGCCACGTCCGCCGCCTCTGCCGCTTTAGCGGCCTCGGTCTGCTGCAAACGTTCCTCTGCCTGACGTATTTGCGCCTCATTCAACTGATATTCAGCACCCTCCTCAGGAGAAAGCACCACATGCACAAACTTGTCCAGCACCGCATTAACAAAGCTAGAGGAATCATCTGTGCCAAATGAGCGCGCCAATTCAACGGCCTCATCAATCACAATGGGCGGCGGATTTTCTGGCAGATATTTTAGCTCATACATTGCCAAATGCAGAACCAGCCTGTCCACTGAGCACAAACGCTCATATTGCCAACCTTTGGCCAACCTGCGGATATACTGCTCAGTTTCAAAATGCTTCTGCCAAGCGCCCTTGGCCAGCTGGGCCGCAAAGGCCGAAGCCTTTGTTGGCAAATCTGCCTCAGCCAGAGTATTTTCCGCAAGCTGCCAATCATTTGCGCCCTCCACCAGCTGAAACAGCATTTGAAAAGCAGTTTCCCGTGCCTTATGCCTGATCAAAAAACCTGTCCTCCTTATTTTTTCTGTCGATTATGCCAACGGTCCTTAATAGCCTGAAAATCAGGCCCCTCGCCGGCATCCACCTTAACGCCAATATAAACCCCGGCAGCAACGCACAGAGCCACCACAAAAGTCCGCCAGAAGCCAAAGGCGGCAAAGGATAAACCCAACAAAACACCAAACAGCAAGCCTAATGCAGTTGCCGGATGTTTGTAAAAAAACTCCTTGCACCATTCAATACAATTCATTGCTAATTGCCTCCCTATTTTGCTTCTGAACAGGGCTCAAATTGCCGTGTCCTTGTTTTCATCCAAGTTGATATTTGAGGTAGCCGATTTAGGCGGTGCAACTGACACCACATCAGACACCACAACCTTAACCGCGCCAACCTTTAAGCCAACCATATCTTCCAACTGAGCCTTAACAGCCTGGCGCATATCGGCAGCCAACTGCGGAATGTTAGCCTCCGCCACAGCCACCACTTTCAACATAACCTGCACGCCATCTGAAGCCTGGCTGATTCTTGTTTCCAAATCCTGCACAGCAGGAAAATTGTTCTTCAACTGCTGAATAATGCAATCAACCGCCACAGTACTAATCTGCACATTGTCTGCCGCCTCGCCCACCATAATTACATTCTGAGCCGGAGATTCCTTGCGACGGCCAGAGGAACTGAACACCACGCCAAACAGCAGCAAAATAGCAAAAAGCAGCAAACAAGCCGAGCCAATCAAAGTCAGCCAACGGTTTTGCGTCATCAGCGTGGCCGCCCAGTTAACATAATGCAGCAAATTGGCGTCATAGCAGGCCCAAATCCCCCCTACGCCCAGCGCTGCCAAGCACAAAGTGAATATAAACAGAAAAAATTTCTCTAAAAATCGCATCCTATCACCCTCAATAGCGCAGGCATTTCGTTAAGCTAAGGCCTGCGTTCATTGCTCCTCTATCAAAAATCCTAGTTTTTTTTGGCTACGCCAAACCAGCAAAGGGCTATGGCCCACAGACCAATAGCCCCAGCAGCATTTACGCCAACACCGGCATAATTTTGTCCAAGACAATCAGACAATCGCCTATTCCTCTGTGTTGATTGTTGTTTCAGCTTCCGCAGGAGCTTCTTCAACAAACTGCACGCCTGTAACATGTACGTTAACGGTAGTTACATTCAGGCCGGTCATATCGCCCACCGCCGTGGAAACTGCCAACTGAATGTTGCCGGCCACCTCAGGAATTTTGCGGCCGTATTCAATAATAATGCTAATATCCAGCGCCACGTCATTATCGGTGATTTCCACCTTAACACCCTTGGTCAGCTGTTTTTTGCCCAGCATTTGGGAAAGACCGCTCACCATATTGCCGCTCATCCCAGCCACGCCTTCAATTTCTGAAGCCGCAATGCCAGCAATCGTTGCCACAACATCATTAGCAATCTTTACAGTATTTGTATTCTCCTGATTTTGAACCTCAACCTCCAAAATCTGTTCGTCCATTGGACACACCTCCTAATTTTGATACATCCATTATAACAGAAAACAATCTGAAAAACAACTGTTTTTTTTCATCATAACAATTTTTTTAGTCTTTAAGCACAATTATTACATTTTCATAGCCAATACCAGTATAATTATCCACCAAACGAGCAATTTTTTCCGCTTCATTATCAGCAAGCTCTTTTTGTTCTGCGCCCAGCACCACGTTCACTTTTTCCGGCTGAATAAACACCACGGCTTCACCGCTATATTTTGCCACCAAAATGCTTTCCAACATCAACTCCTGCTCAATCGCCTCTGCCTGAGCAATCACCTTGCTTTGGGCCTCCGCCCGCATTTCTGCCGTGGTTTTTTCGTCATCAATCAAAGCCTGCAAAAGCTCCAGCTGACGGGAACGCGCCTTTTCCCGCTCCAAACGGTAATTGATGAAAAAATCACTGTCGCTATTAATGGAAAAATTATCGCTTCCTGCCTGCACGCCAGGCTGTTGCCCCGGCTCGCCCTCCGGCTTTTGCTCCGGCTCAGCCGAGGCATTAGTCTCTTTTTTATCATCTGTGCCCGGCTGGCTCTGCTGCCCAGCCGGCGGCTGGCCATCCTCGCCCAAAACAGCTAAATCACCGTCTGCATTCACCTTTTGAATATCATAAGGCAAGGTATCCAAAACATAAAGCACCTCGTCAGCTTGCTGCTGTTGAAGCTGCTGTTGCTTATCCACCTCCTCCAGGCCCAGATAAGCCGAAAGCATTACCAAAATCACCGCAAAAGTCAGGCTCCATTTGTTCAGGGTCAGCTTTTTCAGCCAATTTATGTTTTCCTCTGCCTCGCGCCCGTTAGCTATGTCGCGGTTAAAATTTTTATCAAACTTCATTGTTCTGCCTCCCAAAGTTAATTTTTTTCTTCATATCTAATTAAATTTATATTAGACCCCAGCCTGACAAATGACAATTTTATGTGCCGGCACGGCCAAAAGATTTTGCAGAGCCTCGGCAATCTGCGCCCGCACCGCCGGGCTGCCACCGCCCTCGGCTACCACCAAAACGCCTTGCACCTCCGCCATAGTTTGCTGCAAGATAACCGGCCCGCCATTGCCGTCGGCCAACACCAAAGAATCGCTGGCAGTCTGCTCATTGGTGCTACGAATTTGCCCATCCGCGCCGCTTTCCTCCGTGGTGCGCACCGTGGTACTGGCATTGCTGGCATATTCCGTTTGAGCGCTACGAGCAAAGGTTAAGGAAACGCTGACCTCGCCCGCACCCTCAATGCGGCTTAAAACAGCCGCCAAACGCTGCTCCAAAGCCTCCTCGGCCGAGGCCGGAGGCGCAGCGTTAGTAACCGCCGCTTCCTGCGCTTTTGCCGCAGGCTTATCCGACGTGGCTAAACCACCGGAAAATGCCATCAACAGCAGGCCCGCCAGCAGCAAAGCGCCCAACTGCCAAAGCCGCCGCTTCTCCTTATCCCGCAGGCCTAATTTCTGCCAAATCTCCATCACAAAGCATCACCTCACTCTGCCGGTTCGGTCGCTGGTAACTGACTGCTAAAGCTTGCCACTGAAACCTGCACCGCCGCCGCCTCAATATCATAAAAATCTGCCACCGTTTGCCGCACTGTTCGGCTAATGCCCTCGGCTTGGGCTTGTCTGGCTTCCTCAACAGTTAATACTATGATAACCTGTCCCCAATTATGCCAACTATCTGCTTCCGCTGCCTCATATAACAAATCCGCATCTAAATTTACCTCCACCGTGCAGGCCTCCACGCCGTCTGCCAGCCCCACCAGAGAGGCAATTTGCTTTTCCAGCCCAGCCGCCAACTCCTGCGCCGCCTGCGCCCTGGCCCCAGACGCTAAATTACTGCCCGCAGCCACAATCTGTTCCGTTTGGCCGTCATCAGCCAGCAAACGCTGCATATCAGTAAAAACACTGGCTTTAATCTCCGGCGCCAAGCCGCGCGTTAAACCCAAAAGCGGATTTAGCATAGCTGCCACCAGCAACAGCCCCATCACAAACTGGGTATATTTTTTCAAGCTTCCACTGGGCAACAAAACCTCCAAAAACAGGCTAAGCCCAGCCAGCACCAACAGCTGCCGGCAAACCTCACGCAAGCCATCCAACATAGCCAACATCATCACCTGCCTTCAATCTTTTACGCTCTCATCTAAGGGCCACCACCAAATTGCCCATACCTATGGTTATGCTGACAATGAAAAAAAAGAATAGCCCACTAATTGCCGTCACCGCAAAAAATAGCAGCACCACCTGACCCATGCTGTTCATAGCCGCCGCCAAAGTGCTATCACCCAACGGTTCCACCAAGGCCGCCGTCAAACGCAATAGCAGGGAGAGCAGCAGAATTTTCACTGCCGGCACAATGCAAATCAGCAGCAAAACCACCAAACCAAGCACGCCAATCAGGCTTTTCAGCACCAAAGCCGTGCTGATGACAGTGTCCAGCGTGTCCGCCAAGGTGCGCCCCACCAATGGAATAAAAGCGCCCGCAGCACTTTTAACCGCTTTCAAACCCAAGCCGTCGATTACCGAACCGCCCAAACCCAACAGACCCAGCAAGGCCCCAAAAACCGTCAGCATAATGCCAAAGATGCCCATCGCCACGTCCCGGCAAAGTTTGGCTAGCCCGTTCAGCTTAATCTGCGGCGATATTTGCCCGCCCACCGTTAGCGCGCCGCTAATATAAAGCAATGGCAAAACAAATATCCGCAAAAGGTGCAAGGCGCTGCCCACCGCTCCTAAAAGCAAGGGATGATAAAGGCCAACGGCTGTTGGCGCCCCTAGGGAAACCAACAATGTCAGCAGCACCGGCAACAAAGCATAAAGAAAGCTGCTCATCAACTCCACCGCCTCGGCCGCCGCCCCACCAGCCAACACCAAAACCTGCAAAACCACCCCAAACAACGCCAGATAAACAATGCGGCGGGCCAGTTCAGCCACACTTTGCCTTGGCAAATGCACCAGCAGCAAGCCAAACACCGAGAGTACCAACAGCTGCCCCAAAATCCGCAGGGCTTGGTCAATCTCCCGCAAAAAAACCGCCACCACGGCCTGTCCCAGCAACCCCACATCAAGCTTTAGCTCTCCTCGTTGCACGCCCTGCCAAAGCTCCCGCAAAGCCTGACTGTTCGTCGTCTGGCCCAAATACTGCGCCACCTCGTCAATCGCCTGTTCCAAACCCAGCGTATCCAAATCAGCCACACTTAGGCCGTTCTGATTATCTTGGCCAACATTCAATTCGTCAGCCCAGGCCGGAGCCGGACAACACAGCAACAGCCCAAATAGAAGCAGCGCGCACAGTCGCTTCCAATCAGTTTTCATGGCAATATGCTCACCACGCTATCCAATATATTTACCACGATGGGCACCGCCAGCAGCAAAACCACCACTTTAGCCGCCAGCTCCAGCTTAGCCGCCAAGGCGTTTTCTCCAGCGTCCTTGCACAAGCTGGCGGCAAATTCCGCCACATAGCTTACGGCAATAATTTTCAGCAATACGCCTAAATAAAGCTGGCTTAAACCCGAACTATCCGCCACCCGCCGAAAAACCTGCAAAACCTCAGCCAGCAGTGGCAATAGCCGCCAAATTATCAAAGCGCTCAGGGCCAGCTGCAAAACCAAAGCCAACAACGGCAAACCGCTTTGCTTCAGCAACAGGCTGCAAAACAAGCCCGCCAACGCCAAGCCAACCAGCGCAAAAAAGGTTGCCATAGCCCACACCTAATAAAGACTAAACACGCTCTGCACTTCAGTAAAAAGCGAGAGCACCAGCGGCAGAACCCGCAGCAAAGCCACCACCAGCCCCACCAACAGCACCAGATAGCTGTATTCCTCCCGCCCGGCCTGCTTCAGCAGCGCGTTGATTACCGTAACCGCGATTGCCAAACCTGCCAGAAAAAATATTACGCTTACTTCCACCATCAGCCAGCCCTCCTAAAGCAAAATCTGTCAACCCTCAAAGCCACAGACACACCAGCAGCAAGCCGCTGCACCAGCCCAAACCGCCCAGCAAACGCGCCAGCCGTCCGCGGCGTTCCTCAGCCTCTGCCGCCAAACGCTGTAAACGCTGCTCCGTCAGAGCCAAAAGCCGCTGTTGATTGCTAAGGCCAGAGCTGCCCAACCCCTGCCCCAGCTCTGTTAAAGCTTGCAAATCCTCAGGCAACAAATGCCAGTTTTGGCTTTGAGCTGTTAAAAGCTGCTGCCAGATTTCCGGCAGAGCCAACGGCTCGCCCTGCTGCAAAACCGCAGCCAAAGACTGCCAAAATTGCCCAACAGCTCCGTCGATTTGTCCGGCCGCCAGCTCGCACAAGCGCGGCAAAGGCAACAAACCATAATTCATCTCACTCTGCAACAGACGCACCGCCGCCAGGCAATCCCGCAGCTCAGCCACTCGCTGCTGCAAGGCGTTGCGCAACTGAGCAAAGCCGCTAACCGTTGCCAGCAAAACGCAAACTGCCCCCAACACTTTCAACATAGTTGCCTCCCTTGGCCATCATACACCGCTGCCGGCGCTAATGCCGTCAGCAAACCGGCAGGCTCGCGCTTCAGCAACAGTAAACGCTCAAAAAAACCCTCTCTCAACAAATCGCCCAACCAGGGCCGGGCCAGCAATTCCTCCCGGCTGCCGCCATGCGCGCTGGCCAGCACGGAAACCCCGGCGTTCAAAGCCGCCGCTAAAGCCTCGCAATCTGCCTGACTGCCCACCTCATCCGTCACCACCAGTTGCGGCCCCATAGAACGCAACAATATCATTACCGCCTGCGCCTTGGAACAGGCTGATATAACATCACAACGGCTACCGACTGGCAACTGCGGACAACCGTCCACTGCTGCTGCAATCTCCATTCGCTCATCCGCCAAACCAATATTCAAAGGGGGCAGACCAGCTTCTCCCTCAGCCAATATGCGCACCAAATCACGCAACAAAGTGGTTTTGCCCACGCCCGGCGGCGCGGCCAGCAAAGTGCGCAAAACCCGACCACCGCCCACAATATATGGCAAAAATGGCTTGGCCACGCCAGGCACTGCCCGCGCCAAACGGATATTCAGGCTGGCGATATGCTTAAAGCCGCGCAGCTCTCCCTCTGTAAACCAGGCCTCGCCCACCAGGCCAACCCGATGACCTCCCGGCAACGTCACAAAACCCTGACGCAGCTGCTCCTCATAAGCGTAAACTGAATTATGTAAAAAAAGCATCAGCTGTCGCTCCTGCCAATCCTGCTGCCAAAGCAAAGGCAAGGTGCGCTCCCCAGCAGCCAGCCTCAGGCGTACCGGCTGACCAATACGCAGGCGAATTTCCTGCAAACGCTCCCACTCAGCCGCCGGCAATTCCTGCAAGGCCGCCGCCAAAGAGGGCAGCAACAATGCTTTCAGCTCTGCAAACGGCTCCGATGAAGTTGTCGTTTTTGAAGTTGGCATTCAGCTCACCCCTTTTCTCTTCTGCTATATTTTATTAACCGCTAAGACAAGCAAGAACAAGCCAGCGCCGACAAATTAACAAAAAAAATCCATCTGATTAAAACCAAATGGATTTTTTTAATTAATCTTTAATTAATCAAGCGGCCAATTCGCCAGCATAAACAGCTCGTCGCACTTAACGCAGCGCGCTCCCAAATACACCCGCTGCAATCGGCCGTCTGGCTGCTTGGCTAAACCAACGCTAACGTTCAAAACCTCGCTGCGGCAGTTGCCGCATTTGCGCCGCCGTGGCCGACAAGTTTGCCAAAGCTCCGCGCTGGTAAACTGCAATTTTTCCGTTCCGCATTTCAAACAGGTCAGCTGCATTGCGCCGCACCCTGCATCCAAACGCACCCGAAAATCTCGACAGCCACACTCGCAAAACACCTGCCGTACTTCCAGCGGCTCCTCCACATTGGCAGAGATAAAACTTGCTAAGGTGGCCGGCGTAACCTCCTGCCAAGCCTCCTGGTTGCTCATCGTTTCATAGCTGACCGGCGGCACGTGAGGATAAGCCTCCGGCGCGCGCAAATGACAGCGAGCCCAAGCGCAAACCGGCGCATAGAGAATAGCCTCAAATTGCAAATCCGCACCCAACCGACGAACGCCACGTATAATATCATTGTAATACTGCTTGCCATTCACCAAAACCACACAGCGAGTATACAAAAAATCATCTTTGGAAAAATGCTCGCCCTTATAAACATTGTTGGCAATCCGGCGCGTATCCAGCGAATATAAAAGCTGCGCCATTCGGTCCTCAAAAGCAAAAATCAGCTTGTCGCCCCATTTGGCCAGCAAGGCAATCAAGGGTTCCAAAACCGCCGCGTCATCACCCTGCTTGTCCCAATCCAAATAAGCGTTGGTGATACGAAAAAATTCGTTATCCGACATTTCCCGGTTATCAAGAATGGCCTGGATAAAAATTGGCGGTTTGCCCGGCCCATTTGTGTAGCATTTGTGACCGTTAGCGTCCAACCTGTAATATTTTTCAGCAGCGGCCGTCTCTTTAAGCTCCCTTTCCATTAAACCAGCCCGCCATTATTCCGTTATCGGCTCAAAATCAGCTGCGCCATGCTTGCAAAGTGGGCAAACAAAATCCTCAGGCAGCTCGTCGCCCTCATAAACATAACCGCAAATTTTACAAACATAACCTTTTTTACCAGCGATTTGCGGCTTAGGTTTCACATTGCTTTGATAGTAGCTATACGTCATCGTTTCCTTGTCGGAAAGCACGCGCGCTTCCGTCACGGCGCAAATGAACAAGCCGTGAGTGCCCATATCCAGATACTGCTCCACCTTGAGCGACATAAAGGAGTTGATATATTTAGGCAGAAAAACCAATCCATTATCGGAATGCAAGGGCGACCAACCGGCAAACTTATCCACGCTGCGGCCGCTTTGGAAACCAAAGTTTTCAAAGACGCTAAACGGAGCCTCCACCGTCAGGCAGTTGACATTCATAACCCCGGTTTGTTTGATAACATGATGAGAATAATTATCCTTATTAATCGCAACAGCAACCCGATTGGGCGTGCTGGTCAGCTGAGTCACGGTGTTGACAATCAAACCGTTGTCCCGTTTGCCGTCATTGCAGGTGACGACGTAAAGTCCATAGCCAATCTTAAAGAGAGCGGAAAGGTCATTTTTGTTAGCAGTTTCATCATGCTGCGCCAAATAATCCCGACAAAGCTCATCAGCCAAAGCGTCCAGCTGTTTTTTGCTTTCTTCATTTAAGGCGGACATAATTTTCACTGTGTTTTCCGCAAAGGCTAGATTGGGGCAATCTGCCAGCATTCCCCGCATTGTTTTGGCGGCCAATGGCGCCCAGGAACCGTTTTCAATCAAAGCTACCGTTTTGTTACAAAAACCACGCTCCGTCAGGTGCTCAATAAACTCCCGCATAAACGGAAAAATCCCGGCGTTATAAGTGGTGGTTGCCAACACCAGACGACCAAAGCGAAAAGCGTCGGCCACAGCTTGAGCCATATCGCAACGGGCCAAATCGTAAACGACGACTTCCGGGCAGCCGCGGCTGCGCAACTTATCCGCCAGCTGTTCAACAGCCTTTTTGGTGTGGCCATAAACTGAGGTGTAGGCCAGCATAATGCCCTCGCTCTCTGTGGTGTAAGAGGACCACAAATTGTAAAGGCTCAGGTAATAACCCAGATTTTCCCGCAAAACCGGCCCATGCAGCGGACAAATTGTGGCAATATCCAACCCAGCGGCTTTTTTTAGCAAAGCCTGCACCTGTTTGCCATATTTGCCAACAATGCCAATGTAATATCTTCTAGCCTCGTCAGCCCAGGGTTCGTCCACATCCAAAGCGCCAAATTTGCCAAAGCCATCCGCAGAAAACAACACTTTGTCCGTACTATCATAGGTTACAATAACCTCCGGCCAATGCACCATCGGCGCGGTAACAAAGGTAAGCTGGTGACGGCCCAGGTTCAGGCTGTCATTCTCGCCCACCACAATGCGGCGTTCAGCAAAATCGGTGCCAAAAAAATTCTGCATCATCACAAAGGCCTTGGCTGAAGACACCACGGTAGCCGCCGGATAGTTTTTCATAAAATTGGCAATGTTAGCCGAATGGTCCGGCTCCATATGTTGCACAATCAAGTAATCAGGCTGGCGGCCGTCCAGCACGGCGGCCAGGTTATCCATCCATTCGTGGGTAAAATTACGGTCAACCGTATCCATAACCGCAACTTTTTCATCCAAAATCACGTAGGAATTGTAGGCCATCCCATTAGGCACCACATATTGCCCCTCGAACAAATCCACCTGATGATCGTTCACGCCAACATAGCGAATATCCTTGCTAATTTCCATTTAGTTCACCTCTCCGTTTAATAATATAACAATAATAATTATACTACAACACCGTAAGATTGTAAAGCAAACAGTAATAGCATAGTGCAGTTTGTAAAAATGGTTGCATTTTCATTTCTTATATGGTATAACGTGAGCAAGGGCGATTGCCAAGCCCAAAAGGCGATGGCAGAGCCCATTGCGAACCAATACCATAGTGTAGTTTGTAAAAATGGTTGCATTTTCATTTCTTATATGGTATAATGATGGCGTATATGATGTGAGTAAAATCCTCTGACCAAAACAATTTGAGATAAGGAAGTGTTACTATGCAAAGAAGCTCTATATCAACATTATCAACATTTAAAACACTAATTTTCATATTAACAGCCCTGCTGCTGGTGCTAATTACACCGCACGCTTTGCTGGCGGTGGATATGCCGACGGCCTCCGGCACGGCTACAAAATCCTGCGATAAAGCCACCATCGATTATTCCAACACCTCCGACGGCTATGTAATGGCCCAGTTTACCGCCAACACCGGCAAACGCATCCGGGCCCAGGTTGTCGGCCCCAAAACCACCTATACATATGAACTGCCACCGCAAAAATGGATTACTTTTCCCCTTTCCGACGGCAATGGTGATTACAAGGTAACCATTTTTGAAAACACCACCGAGAATAAATATGCCACGGTGGTTTCAACCAGCTTCAAAGTTACCTTGACCAACGAATTTGCACCTTTTTTGCGCCCAAATCAATATGTTGATTATGCCAGCGCCCCCAACACCACCAAAAAGGCTGCGGAATTGTTGCAGGGTGAAACCAACGACTTGAAAAAGATTGAAAAAATTTACAATTTTGTAGTAGATAACTTTACTTACGACACGGAAAAAGCCAAAAATGTAGCCAGCGGTTATCTGCCGGTGCTGGATACTGTGTTGGCGGCCAAAAAAGGCATTTGTTTTGATTATGCCTCGGTGATGACCGGCATGCTGCGCAGCCAGGGCATCCCATGCAAGCTGGTGGTTGGCTACGCCGGAACCTCCTACCACGCCTGGATTAGCGTTTGGACCAAGGAAACCGGCTGGATTGACAACGCCATTCAGTTCAATGGCACCAACTGGCAGAGAATGGACCCCACATTTGCTTCATCTAGTAATAAGAGCGAAGCAATTATGAAATACATTGGTGACGGCAAAAACTATACCACCAAATATTTATACTAAAACATTTTGGTCGGCTTAGCTTAACGCCAAGTCGGCCTAATAATTTTACACCATTTTGAATAGGAGTTAGCTATGAAAACACAAATTTTATCTAATGAAGAAATTGCTTCATTTTGTCTGGAACTTTCTCTGCTGCTACACGCTGGCGTCAGCGCCAGCGACGGCCTTGCCCTGCTGGCTGAGGAAAGCTCCGCGGAACACAAGCAGCTGTTGAACAGCCTGGCTCTGCAAATTGATGATGGCAGCACCCTGCCGCAGGCTCTGAAAGATAGCGGCCGCTTCCCGGCCTACGTCTGCGGCCTGTTAGAGGTTGGCGAGCAATCCGGCCGCACCGAGGAAGCTCTCTCCGCCCTGGCTCAGTACTATGAGGGCCGTGTGCGCCTAGATAAACGTATCCGTAGCGCTCTGCTTTATCCAGCAGTGATGCTGCTCTTAATGCTGCTGGTGATTGCCGTGCTGCTGATTAAAGTTTTGCCTATTTTTAACGATGTTTACACCTCATTGGGCGGTAGCTTAACCGGCGTGGCTGGCATGCTGCTAAGCGTTGGCCAAGGTTTAGACGCCGCTATGCCGGTGCTTTGGCTGTTGCTGGCTTTGTTGGTGGTGTTTGTCACTGTGTTTGCCGTTTCATCTTCTTTCCGCAGCAGCTTAACCGCAGCCTGGCAGAAAAGCAGCGGCGACAAAGGCCTGGCCAACCAAATCAACACTGCCCGTTTGGCACAGGCATTGGCAATGGGTATATCCAGCGGCCTGCCGCTGGAGGAAGCTCTGGATCTGGCCAGCGGTCTGGTGGCGGATATTCCATCGGCTCAAAAACGCTGCCAAAACTGTCGCGAGCTTTTAGATAACGGCCACAGTCTCAGCGAAGCCCTGCGAGAAAGCAAAATGCTGCCAGCCAGCCAATGCCGGCTGCTGGAGCTGGGCCAGCGCAGCGGCCTGGCCGACAGTACGATGAACAAAATTGCAGAAAGCACCGCTGAAACCAGTGAAGCAGCCTTGGAGGACACCGTTAGCCGGGTGGAGCCGGCCCTGGTTTTCGTCTGTTCATTGTTGGTTGGCCTGATTTTGCTTTCGGTTATGCTGCCTTTGATGAATATAATGTCAGCTATCGGCTGATTTATTGGCTTATCAGCTGCTAACAAATAAAAGAGGAAGATTATGAAAAAGAACAATTTTTCCCTTTCAGCTTTGCTGAAAGGACTGTTTCTGCCAATTTTGGCGGCAGTATTTCTGTTCTGTTTTGCCACAGCGGTAAACAGCCTAAGTAACGGTCGGCAGGAGGAAAGCCTGCAACAGCTGGAAGCAGCTTTGCGCCGGGCTTGCGTGGCCTGTTACGCCACTGAAGGAATTTACCCGCCAAACCTGGCTTATCTAAAGGAGCACTACGGCATTCAAATTGATGATGATAATTATGTTGTGCATTATGACATATTTGCCGAAAATTTAATGCCTGATATTACTGTATTGACTAATTATTAAACTTCTGAACAGCTTTCGGAGAATAAAATAATGAAACAAACGACCATAAAACATCATTTGGACGGTTTGCTGGCGCTTATTCTCTTTGGCGTGTTTGCGGTGAGTATTCTGGTGGTGCTGCTGTGCGGCGCCGACGCTTACAACCGCCTGACCCAAAGAGACCAAGCCGCCTATGAGCATCGTACCGGCCTGCAATATGTGGCGGCCAGAGTGCGCCAAGCTGACGCAGCTGGTGAAATCCGGGTTGAACCGTTTGGTGAAACCAGCGCCTTGGTGCTGGGCCAGGAATATCTCACCCGCGTTTACTATTACGACGGCTACATTATGGAGCTTTATGCCGATGCTTCAGCTGAATTGGAACCGCAAGACGGCGAAAAAATTCTACCGGCTAGCGACCTTTCTTTCACGCTATCGGACGACTTGCTCAACATCAGCTTCACAGACAGCCAGGGCAGCGCAGATACTTTGTTGCTAAATTTGCGCAGCCAAAAGGAGGCAGAGCAATGAAAAGTAAAGCACCTTTGGTTTTAATGGAACAAATTATTATGCTGCTGGTGTTTGCCCTGGCAGCCGCCATTTGTCTGCAAGCTTTCATTAAAGCCGACGCCCTTTCCTCCGCCAGCGCAAATCGGGACAAGGCGGTTATTTTGGCTCAATCCACAGCGGAGCTTATCCGCAGCAATGAGGGCGATTTAGCCAAGGCGGCTGAACAACTGGCAGCCACCTGTGAACAGGGCTTGCTACAGCAAACTTATGACAAAAACTGGCAGCCTAGCGCCGCCGCCAATCCCGCTTTCACCTTACAAGCTCATATTATGCCAAACACGGCTCCTGGTGTGGGCAGCGCAAAGGTGTTGGTGCTGGATGAGCAGCAGCAAACCATTTTTGAACTGGATATAGCCTGGCAGGAGGTGACAACCAATGCCTGAGGGTAATTATACTAACGCAAATAACAAAACCAATTTCCGGCCGCCAGCTTTGGGAGGCGTTTCCCTGCTGGTAATTTTTGCCGTGCTCTGCCTGACGGTTTTTGCTTTGCTCAGCCTTTCCACAGTGCAGGCTGATTGCCGCCTGGCCGACGCCACCGCCCAATCTGTCAGCGATTTCTACGCAGCTGATTGGGAGGCTCAGATGATTTTAGCCAAACTACGCCAAGGCGAGCTGCCAGCCGACGTAACGATTGAAACTGCCGCGCCGAATGAGGAAGCTGCAAACACTGAAGATAATTCTACAAGTGTAAATATGCTTTGTAGTTATACATGCCAAATTTCAGAAACCCAAAATTTGCAGGTGCAGGTGCAACTGAACCCACAAACCGGCTCCTACTCTATTTTGCGCTGGCAAGCCGTACCTAGCGGCACTTGGCAAGCGGAAAACACTTTGGAGCTTTGGGACGGCACCACATTTTAAGGAGGTTTAAAAATGGAGGATTTAACCTATTACTTACAGCGTGCTGTTAATGACCGCGCTTCTGATTTATTTTTTATCGCAGGCAGCCCGGTTTGTGAAAAGCTGGAAAAAGTTGTGCAGCACGTTAATGATGAACGCCTGTTTTCCCCTCACACTGAGGAACTGGTGAAACAGCTTTACATACAAGCAGGACGTTCCACTGACAAGCTAATGGAACAAGGCGATGATGATTTTTCCTTTGCGGTGCCAGGACTGGCCCGCTTCCGCGTCAACACCTATCGACAGAGAGGTTCACTGGCCGCTGTGGTGCGCGTGGTGGCTTTCAACATCCCCAACTGGCAAGAATTGAATATTCCAGAGCAGGTTATCAATTTAGCCAACCAAACTAGCGGTATGATATTAGTAACCGGCACGGCTGGTAGTGGCAAATCAACCACGCAGGCCTGCATAATTGACCAAATCAATAAAACACGGGCCTGCCATATCGTCACCCTAGAGGATCCTATTGAGTATTTGCACCGCAATCAGCTCAGCATTATCAGTCAACGGGAAATTGCCATCGACACAAACGATTATCTGGCTGCTCTTAGAGCCTGCCTGCGACAGGCGCCAGATGTTATTCTGTTGGGTGAAATGCGCGACCACGAAACAATCCGCACTGCTATGACGGCGGCGGAAACAGGCCACCTGCTGATTGCCACCCTACACACCAGCGGCGCTGTCAACACGGTGGACCGCATTGTGGATTCTTTCCCGGAAGGGCAACAGGAACAAATTCGCGTGCAGTTGAGTATGGTGCTCAGCACTGTTGTTTCCCAGCAGCTACTACCGGCATTGGACGGCACACTGGTGCCTGCTTATGAAATAATGCATATGAATAATAACATCCGCACCCTAATTCGGGAAAATAAAAGCCACCAAATTGATAACGCTATCACCACCGGCAGCCGTGATGGTATGATTAGTATGGATCAATCTATTTACAATCTTTACCAGGCCGGCAAAATTAGCAAGCAAACTGCACTGGATTACGCCAGCAACCGGGAGTATATCCAACGCCGCCTTGGCTAATTGCAACAATTATATGAGGTGATTTATGATACAAAATCAACGTTTGCGCCGCGGCCTGATTATCTTGTTCGGCCTGATTTTTGTAATCAGCCTCACCGGTCTGCTCACCAATTTGTTTGCCTATCGACAAGGCGAGCAGATTTATCAGGAGGCGGCCAGTTTAGTTAAACTGCCAGACCTCAGCGATATTACCCCTGCTCCTATCCCAAACACCCCTGAGCTACCGGATGTTTCAAAGCCGGAGCAGCCTTATATCGACCCTTATGCGGACGCGTTGCAGGCTATGGATTTTAGCGCCCTGCGCGAGGTTAATTCAGAGGTGCTGGGTTGGCTGTTGGTGCCCAACACAGGCATATCCTATCCCCTACTGCAACACGCTAACAATGAATATTATCTGGGCCACAGTTGGAACAAGTCCCGCAGCCCGGTGGGCGCCATTTTTATGGACAGCCAATGCAGCAAAGGCCTTGGCAACTTCAATACGATAATCTATGGGCACCGGATGAACAACGGCTCTATGTTTACGCCACTGGCAAAATATAAAGACCAAAGCTACTGGCAGAACCATCCCACCGTTTACATAACCGACGACAACGGCACTCATCGCTACGATATTTTTGCGGCATACGAGGTCAGCACCAGCGGAATGACCTACGCGCTGAGTTTTTCCACCGACGCCGGCAAACAAAAATTCATCAATTACTGCCTGGAACAATCGCTGATTGACACTGGTTTGCAACCAACCGTTAATGATTATATCTTAACCCTTTCCACCTGCACCGGGCGTGGGCACGCCACCCGCTGGGTGGTGCAGGCCGTGCGCAAAGGAGAGGAACCAACGGCTGCTCAGCCTGAAGAAAATCAAACTGAAGCAACAGAGCCAAATGATGAATTAAAAGATGAGTTAAGCCAAAATGAAGCTCCAGAACAGCTAAATGAGCCGGAGCAAAACCCGGCGGCAGATGAACCAAAACCAGAACAAACAGACGAAACTAATCAAGAAACCGGCCTAACAGACATTATCCCCACAGCCAATTAAGCTGTGGGGATTTACTATATTTCCTGATATAAACTACACAAACGTTCAACAGAAATAGCAATATTATCAGCCTTTGGCGGCAAAACAGCCACCACCGGCACTTTGGCCAAACGCTCCACCATTAGCCGGTTGTCCTCGTGCAAGCGGTCGCCTGCCACAAAATTGTTTAGCAACACGCCAGCTATTGGGATGGCTAAAGACTGCATATAAGCGCAGGTTGTAACCACGGCATTGATGGTTCCCAAACCAGCGTCAGCCACCACCAAAGCCGGTAAATGCAAGGCTTGAATAATATCCGTCAACATCAACTGCTGCTCTGGATCATAACGGATTGGGCAGGCAATCCCACCGCTGCCCTCCATTGTTACATAATCAAACTTTTGGCAAACCGCTGCAAAATCACTTTGCACACGCGCCAGCTCCACTGGGTTGCCCTCCAACTGAGCCGCCAAATGCGGCGAAACCGCATTTTCATATATATAAGAAACCATCTCGGCATAGCTTTGACCGGTTTGCGCCACTTGCTGCACATAATCCGCATCGCCAGGCACCAAAACGCCATCCCGATATTCAGCTCCGCTTAAAGCCGCTTTGTAATAGCCAGCCTTCAGGCCGGCCTGCACCAGCTTCTTCACCAGCAAGGCCGTTGCATAGGTTTTGCCCACGTCAGTGCCAGTGGCAGTGATAAACAGCCCCTTACTCATCCAGCAACGCCCTCCTGTAACCCAACTCAGACAAAATTTGCTTATCGGAGGCAATCGTTTCACCAGTGGTGGTCAGCATATCGCCAGATATTGCCGCATTTGCGCCTGATTGAAAACAAGCCCGTCCGCTATCCCCTAACAACTTGCGCCCGCCAGCCAATCTGATAGCCGCTTTGGGCAAAATAAACCTAAAGATTGCACATATCCGCCGCATTTCATCGTTAGTCAACAGCTTGTTATGCTCCAAAGGAGTGCCTGGTATTGGGTTCAGCATATTCACCGGCACCGAAGTAACACCCAGTTCGCGCAACTGAAAAGCCATATCAATTCGGTCTTCCATACTTTCCCCCAGCCCCATCAAACCGCCGCTGCAAACCGAAAGCCCGGCCTTTTGCGCTGCCTGAATAGCAGCAATCTTTTCATCAAAACTATGGCTTGTGCAAATTTGCGGGAAAAAATTGCGCGAGGTTTCCAAATTGTTATGCACCCGACTAAGCCCAGCCGCTTTCAGTCGGCTAAACTGAGCCTCGGTCAGTAAACCAAAGGACGCGCAAATAGAAATATCACATTCCGCCGCAATCTGCCGGATTATCTCACAAGCCGCGTCAAGCTCTTTATCGGAAAGACGCTTGCCAGAAGTGACCAAGGAGAAACGCAACACCCCATGCTCAGCATTATATTTGGCAGCCTCCACCACCTTTTCAGCCGGCAACAGCGGATATTCCTCCACCTCCGTTTTGTAGCAAGCAGACTGCGCACAGTACTGGCAGTTTTCGCTACAACGACCGCTTTTAGCATTGATTATCGTACAAATATCAAAGGCGTCCTGGCAAAAATAACGGCGGATTTCATCAGCGGCCTCGCAAAGCTCCTCCAGCGGCGCATTCACCAACTGCAAAGCTTCCCCTTTGTCAATCTCCTGCCCGCTTAAAACCTTTTCCTGCAAGCTCTTCAACAATTTTCATTCCCCCTCAGCTATATCAACAAAATTAGTCAACCAACCTTTATTATATTGTTTACATTTTAGCACGGTCGAACGAGATTGTCAATATTTTTTTATATTAAAGTTTACAAATTAAATGATAATTATATCTGGCCTTAACACAACACCAATAACATAAGATTTTCTTGTAAAAACAATTATTTATAATTAAGGTAGTTCAGCAATTTCCTCTGCTACAAATGACTGTTCACGCGGCACATTTAAGTTTACCCGCCAAAAACGCTCACCAACACTACTTTGTTCCGTAATATAAACACAGTCGCCCAAAATGTAAGCATCAAAGCTGTGCCAAACAGGCACGTCGAAAACAATTTTAGCATCGCCGTCATCATAAACTGCCACCAAAGCCTCAGGATACGGAGCCGGCGGATCGTAAAACTGAAAACGACAGCCCAACTTAGCCGCCAAAGCCGTCGTCTCCTCCGGCTGCGCTCCGGTAAAATCGTGACATGCCACCGCTTCATTCAGTGCTACCCAGTTACGATAATAAACACCCTCGATGTCCCGCCACAAAATCATCGCCTGACCAACATCCAAAAGCCGGCCCTGTCTGGCCGTCAGGCTTTCAGCCAAATAAGTTTGAGCCAAAAGTGCATTAAACTGCGACCGCTCTGCAAAATCAGCAGCCGAATCTGCTACAATAACAAAGCCCTGCCCCAAACGCTTTTGCCAGCTAACCTGCTTACCCAAAGCCTCGCCAACCGCCCGCAAGGGCAGATATAAAACGCCGTCCTGCAAAACTGGAGCAGTTTGCAAAGGCTTGTCCACACCATTCACCAACATTATCAACTGCCCTAGCTGCACGCTTGCCGTTTGGCTGCTTAAACTCAGGCTGGCCTGCTGTTGGCCCTCATCCCAACTAACCGCCGCACCGCAGGCCTCCGCAACCAAACGCAATGGCAGCAAAATTTGACCATTTTCCAAAAGCGGCGGCTGCTCCGTCTGCCGGGCCTCTCCATTAACGTAATATGTAAGCCGCTTCTCCAAGGGCTGATTAAACGGAGCGTCATTGGCATAGTGCTCATCATATGGCTGCAATGGTATCCGCACCAAAAAATCTGGCATTTTCTGCTCCTCTGCACCAGCCAAATCAGCCGCCCAAGCCAAAGCTGGAAGTAAAAGCCAGGCCAATATCAACGTCATTCCAATTAACTTCCTCACAATATCACCATCCTATGCCAAAATCTTTCATTAATATTATAATCCGCCTCGCCAAATATTGCAATACAAATCGCTTTATGCTACAATAAAATAAATAGAAAGGAAGTGGTCTGGTTGGGAGTTATTTTGGGTGTTGTAAACATTTTGCTAGGCCTTTACATACTTTGGCAATTTCATCGCTATCAACAGCTTTTTTGCCGCTGCCAGCACCCGCCCAAAATCACCGCCCATTACCCAATGGCGTTTGGCTTCATCATCTCCGGCGGCCTTTGCATTGCCGTTTGCCTGTTCACCCGCGGCCAAAATGAAATGCTAGATGTTGCCGTTTGGCTGCTTGGCTTGCTTGTGTTAATGTTCTTGCCCCAACAAAAAAAGCCGGCTGCCCAGCAAAAACAAGCCTCAAACGGAGCCAAACCTAATGAATGATATTAACGATTTTTATGTCAGATGCTTCAAGTCCTACGTCCGCCAAAAGCAGTTTATTTCAATTCTGCAATTCCTGCTTCTTTTAATCTATTTTGGCCTGGTAATCGCCGCCCCAACCTATTTAATTATAAACGGAGTGAGCAGATTTGGCCTAAAAAGCCTGTTTGCCCTAATTTTTCCCGCCCTTTGGGCCGCCTTATTTATATTTGCCAGTCTATATTATATACGTTGCTGGCGAGCAACGGCTGAACTGGCCAAAGGCAAAACCGCAGAAAAAACCGGCTACATTACCAAAATACAAAAAAATAACTACAGCATCGCCGATACACTGCCTTTAACCAGCAGCAAAAGACCTAAATACAGCAAACCCGCCGGTTTTCATATTCCGCCCAGCCGGTGCAGCGGCAATTTTAAGCCCGGCGACAAAATTACGATTATCTATGCCCGCTCGCGTGAGCTGAACATATACGACAGGCTGCATTTAGCAGCAATCTGCGCCTTTCCCTGCCCAACCGAGCCAAACGATAATCACAAGAAAGCGAGCTGACCAAAAAATGCTAAACGCTATCCAAAACCGCCGCAGCATTCGCAAATATCAAAGTAAACCTGTGCCACGGGAGCTGGTGGAGCAAGTGCTGCAAGCCGGCGTTTTAGCCCCCTCCAGCAAAAACCGCCAACCCTGGCGTTTCATTGTCTGCACCGGGCCTGCCAAAGCAAGATTGCTGCTGGCAATGGAGCATGGCCTGCAAAGAGAAGCCCAACAGCCTTTGTTACCGGAAAGCGCGCCGTATTTGGCCAGCGCTTATAACACCCTACACATAATGCAAAAAGCGCCAGTGCTTATCTTCATTATAAACGCGCTTGGCCAAAGCCTGCAAGCTAGCTTAACAACAGATGAACGTGTTGCTGAAATTTGCAACGCCCAGTCTATCGGCGCGGCTGTGCAAAATATGACACTAGCCGCCACTGAGCTTGGCCTTGGCAGCCTATGGATTTGCGACACCTATTTTGCTTATCCAGAGCTTTGCGCCGCTTTAAACGCTGAAGGAGAGCTTTATGCTGCGCTGGCCTTAGGCTATGCCGCGGAAAATCCGCCGGCCCGGCCGCGTCTGGCAATGGAACAGCTGACCGAATGGCTGAATGAATAAAGGACAATCCTTAAAAATATAAAAGATAAGGAGCAAATAAAAATGCTGAATTGGCAAAACATTGACGCAGTTATTTTTGATATGGACGGCACCCTGGTTGACTCAATGCAATATTGGCGGGATTTACCTATAAACCTGTTTCAAACCAACGGCGTGCCAATGCCCAACAATTTGGAAAAGTTGCTGGCCAGCGCAGACCTTTGGCAGGCAGCCGAGGTTTTTGCTCAGCAGTTTATTCCGCAGCTAACCACACAGCAAATATTTGACCAGCTTCAGCAGGAAATGGACGCACATTACGCTCAGGACATTCCCCTGTTGCCAGGCGTGCGCCAGCTGCTGAAAGCACTGCAACAGAACGGCAAAAAAATGTGCATTGCCACTATGACTGACCGGCCTCAGGTGGAAACTATGCTACACAGCCAACAGCTGGAAAGCATTTTTGATTTTCTGCTGACCACGCCGGAGGTTGGCAGCGGCAAAAACCAACCGGACATTTTTCTGCAAGCCTGCCAACGCTTCGGCCTGCCCAAACAGCGGGTGGCAGTTTTTGAGGATTCCCGCACCGCCGCTAAAACCGTGCTAAAGCTTGGTATGCCTTTAGTCTTTATCTATGATGAAAAATCGCCGCTTGCTGAAATGCAAGCCTTGGCCGAGGAATATCAAACCAGCCTTACCCTGATAAAAACTTACGCTGAACTTAATCTGCCAGAATAAAATTATAATTGGATATGATATATTCGACCTATTCACAAGATAACAAAGTCAACCCGAACAACAAAACAGGCTGAGTATCCCGCACTTTCTTGGTGCTTGATACTCAGCCTTTATTTGTTGTCAACAGTCCACGTTCGTGACCTGTGCATTGTTCCTTATAACGTTCTTTAAGTTGGAAATTGAAATTTATTTCAATTCAACCACGGTAACGCCCCAGCCGCCCTCATTGTAATCGGCAGACTTAATGCCGGCCACCAAACGGTGCTTTTTCAGATAAGGCATCAGGCCCGCTTTCAGCGCGCCAGTGCCGCGGCCGTGAATTATGCGAACCTGGTGCAAATTAGCCAAAAACGCGTCATCCAAATATTTATCCAAAGCGTAAGTCGCTTCCTCAACCGTCAGTCCGTGCAGGTCAATTTCCGAATTAATACTGCGAGATTTATTCTGAATCATCTGCTTGGTGCCACCAGTGCGCTCGCGCTCCACCCAACGCTGGTCAATACGCAAATCAGACAGCTGCACATTAACCTTCATCACGCCAATTTGCACCTGCAATTCGCCCTTAGCGTCCGGCAAAGTGGCCACAATGCCGCTTTGGTGCAGCTTGGGAATTTCCACACTCTGCCCAACAGTCACCTTAGCCGGAGCGTCGCCCTGATATTTTTTGGTCGGCAAATTGCTTTGCAGGTTGTCCTGCAATTTCTGCATTTTGCTACGGGCCGCCTGAACCTCCTTGTTGTGAGCCTGCGCGCCGGCCGCTTTCAGCTCCTGCTTCATCTTCTGGTAAAGCTCTTCCGCCTCCCGGCGGCTTTCCTTCACCAGCTCCGCCGCCTGCAAACGGGCTTTGCTAATAATCTCCGCTTCCCGATTTTCAAGCTCTCGCGCCTGCTCTTTCAGCTGCCGTTGCTGCTCCACAATTTCTGCCAAGCGCAAATCTGCCTCATGGGCCGCCTGCTCCGCCTGCAACTTATTGGCTTCCAGAGAACTAATTAAATCCGCCACCTGCTGCTCGTCCGCTGTTAAAAAGCTGTTGGCGCGCTGCACAATCTCAGGCTGCAAGCCAAGCTTTTGCGCAATCTGAAAAGCGTTGCTCTTGCCGGGAATGCCCATCAGCAACCGGTAAGTGGGCTGCAAAGTTTCCACATCAAACTCCACACTGGCGTTGATATAACCCTGTTTATTGTAAACAAAGCTTTTCAGCTCGCTGTAATGCGTGGTAGCCAATGTTTTGCCGCAGCCGCGGTGCAGATATTCCAAAATACTCATCGCCAACGCCGCGCCCTCCGTCGGGTCGGTGCCTGAACCAAGCTCGTCCAGCAACACCAGGGAGTCAGCGCCGGCGTGGTGCAGAATATTGACAATATTACTCATATGTGCGGAAAAGGTGCTCAAGCTTTGCTCAATGCTTTGCTCATCGCCAATATCCGCAAAAACCTGCTTAAAAAAACCCAAAGTGCTGCCTGGCTCCGCCGGGATATGCAGCCCCGCCTCGGCCATCAAAGTCAGCAAGCCAACCGTTTTCAAAGTAACCGTTTTGCCGCCGGTGTTCGGGCCGGTAATCACCATCACTTTCAAGCGCGGCTCCAAACGCAAATCAATCGGCACAACCGCCCCCTTAATCAACGGGTGTCTGGCCTGCTTCAGATTAATTTGGCCATTATCATTCAACTGGCAGGCAGAGGCGCGCATTTCCGCACTTAAACGCGCTTTAGCCTGAATAAAATCCAGCTGAGCCAATGAATGCAGAGTGTAAGCCAGCTCCTCCGCGTGGGAGCCGACCAACACTGAAAGGGCCCGCAGAATGGCGGCAATTTCCTCCTCCTCTTCTGCGTGCAGGCGGGCCAGCTCATTGTTGGCTTGCATAACAGCCAACGGCTCCACAAACAAGGTGGCGCCGCTGCTGCTCACATCGTGCACCAAACCGGCCACACTGCTGCGGCACTCCTGCCGCACAGGCACCACAAAACGACCGGCGCGCATCGTAACAATCGGCTCTTGCAAAAATTTGGCGGTGTTAGGGTTGCGAATGAAATTCTCCAAATTGTCCTGAATTTGCTGCTCGTAAGTGCGAATTCGCCGCCGAATGCCAAACAACCGGTCGCTGGCCGCGTCCGCCACCTGCCCATCCGCCGTAAAAGCCTTGTCCAGCGCATTCTCAATCGTACGGAAAAGCCCCAAGCCGCGGGCCAACTCCGTCAGCTGCGGAAAATGACCCTTAACGTGAGAAAAAAAATCTTTATTCAAGCGAGAAGACCGGCAAAGGTCCCCCACCGCAATCAACTGCTCCACACCCAAAGCTCCGCCTAACTCCAGGCGACGCAAGCTGTCCCGAATATCACGACACGGCCCCAGAGAATAAGTGGGATAAAGCCGCAACAGCTCCACGCCCTCCGTGGTGGCAGCCATCGCCTCTTTGGCCTGGCTCAAGCTGGGCAAAGGGGTCAAGGCCTCCAAAAGCTCTCGGCCAGGCGCAAAGCTAGCATATTCAGCCAGACGCGCAATAATTTTGGAATATTCCAGCTTTTCCCGATATTTTTCCATGTAATTCTGTTTATTTTCCATAATATTATTTGTCCTATATCACTCTACGCCGCGAAAAAAATGTCCTTTCGTAAATTTTGCAGCCGTACATTCCGCCAACTGCTGTTTTAGATTAGGCAGGCCAGCCTCTTTACCAGCTTCGGCCAAACTCAGCGCCTTACGCCAAATTTGGCAAATCTGCCCCACATTCTCCGCCGCATAATACTGCAAATCCAGCCGCAACACTGCCAGGCCTGAACAAAACAACAGCTGAGGCAATTCCTCCACCAAACACAGCTGATAGCCATTGTAGATATGACTGCGACAAAATTCATCCCCACAGACCGGAAAGCGAAATCCCTTTTCGTCCTGCAAGTAGAATTCACCTTGTCGGCAAAAACCGTTGCAAGGCTGCTCGGCCGTGCGTCCTCCACCGATAGCGCCCAGCGGACAATGCCGGCTGTTCATCATCTCCAAATTGCCAAAAACCTGCACCTCAACCGCGGGCTTTGCCAGCTTCCCTAAGCGTTGGAAAAGTTGCGCAATCTGCTTGCCATTTAGCTCGCGCGAGATGGCCACTCGACTAGCGCCCTTGCCCAACCAGGCTTTCAGGCTAGCCGCATTAAACGTATTCAAGCCAAAATCGGCCACCAACTGAGGCCGCCAATCCGGCATTTCCGCCAGCAGTTCAAAACTCCAAAGGTTGTTTAGCAACACGCCGGCTATCCCGGCCTGCCACCAGGCCGCCAGTCGCTTGCGCCAAAGCGGCAACTCCGCCTGCAAAGCAATGGTTGGCAAAACGCCAAAAGCGCCCAAATCAGCCAGCTTTTTTAGCTCCTGTGCCGTGGGCTGCTTATCGCTTGGCCGCTGCTGCCAACCACGCCAGTAAAGCAAATCCGCTCCGGCATCAACCGCAGCTTCCGCAGCCGCTAATGAATCCACCAAAACAGCCAACTGGGGACGGCTGACTTTCGCTGGCTGATTGAACGACTGTGGCTTAGGCTGCAATTCCACTGACGATTCCAGCATTTTCTCGGCGGCCTGCACTGGCTGCCATTTGCTCTGCCGCCGCCATTTGGCCAGCATTTCCGCCTCCAATGCCTGCACCACGTCGCGCCGCAGTTGATTTAAGACACTGGCCGGCAACATAATCCCCTCGTCCATAGAGGCGGAAAGCTCCGCCAGATACCACCCGCTGCCGCCCAAACGGCCCAGCTGCTTTTGAAGCAAAGCCAAATCCGCCGGCCGCTTTTCCGCCAGCGGAATTTGATAATCCGCCGAAACACTGACCTCAGTTTTTTCACCGTCTGGAGCCGTATAAACAGCCTGCAAAATTGGTTTATCATCCAGCAAACCCACAAATTGCAGTTGTAAAGGCAGCGTGTCATAAGCCACAGCCGCCGCCTCGCCAGCAGCCTGTAGTTCACTATCCGCCGTTTTAAAAACTCGGTCGCCCACCGCCAGGTTTTGCAACTGCAAGGCTCCCTGCAAACCTCGCAAAGGCAAACGCACCCGGCCTTGTCCCAGCTCCTCCAACTCCTGCACCACAAAGCCCTGCCGGCCACCCCGGCTTACCCAAATTTCCAAGCCGTCGCCAATATGCAATGGCGCCTCCAGCTTCACAACCAGCGCGTCCGGCGTCACCTGCTCCAAACGGCCCAGCTTAACGCCTCGGTTGTTCGGGCGCTCGTAACTCATCAAATCACGCCCTGGCTGTTCGGTTAAGTACGCCTGAGTGAAATCCCGATTAAATGCCTGACGCAAAGCCTGAGCCGCGTATGGCTTGCCCTGTTTAGCCGCCGCATAGGCGGCAGTCACCGCCGCCACATATTCCGGCCGTTTCATCCGCCCCTCAATTTTCAAAGAGCGCACACCGGCCGCCGCCAACTCCGGCAGCAACTCAATCGCATTCAAATCCTTGGGCGAAAGCAAATGCCCAGCCGTTCCCACCGGCCGCCCCGGCTTTTGGTAAAGCTGATATTTCAACCGACAAGGTTGAGCGCACCGGCCACGGTTGCCACTGCGCCCACCCACCAGACTACTAAACAAACATTGGCCGGAAAAGCAGATACACAAAGCGCCGTGACCAAAAACCTCAATTTCAGTCTCACTTTGCTCACAAATTGCGGTTATATCAGCCAGGCTAACCTCCCGCGCCAAAATCACCCGTGCAAAACCAACAGTTTCCGCCTGCCGCACCGCCGCCAAATTATGCAGCGTCATCTGAGTGCTGGCGTTCAGGGTAATCTCTGGATAAAGCCGCCGCAGTTGACTAGCAAAGCCCCAATCCTGCACAATCAAAGCGTCCGCTCCCAAATTGTGCAGCTGCACCGCCAAAGCCAAAGCCTCCGGCAACTCTTCATCCGTAAGCAAGGTGTTCATTGCCAGATAGACTGCCACACCGCGTAAATGAGCCCAACGCAACAGATTGGCCAGTTCATCCAACTCAAAATTATTAGCGTAAGCTCTAGCACCAAAGCTTTTGGCTGCCAGATAAACCGCGTCTGCACCACTGTTCACAGCCGCCAAAAAAGCCTCTCGGCTACCTGCCGGCGCTAAAATCTCCATTTTTTCCAAATTCTGCATATTATTAGGAACGCAGCTCGCCGCCCAGCTCCTGCACAGCGGCCAAAATGGCTTCAAAAGCCTCGTTCACTTCCTCCACTGTCAGGGTGCCGTCCGGCCGCTGGAAAGTCAGGTTGTAAGCCAAGCTGCGGCGGTTCGGCCCCAAAGCCAGGCTTTCATATACGTCAAACAAAGCAATATTGCTTAAATATTTACCGCCGGCATAAGCCATTTTGGCCTCCAGCTCAGCTGCGGAAACCTTTTTATCCAGCACCACAGCCATATCCCGCACTGCCGGCGGAAATTTGGGCAACTTCTGATAAACTGCGCCGCCGTTTAGCTGTTGGAACATTTCCGCCGCCTGGAAAAGCGTCTCCAGATTAAGCTCCAAAACCACTGGGCGCAAGGGAAGCTCATATTCCGCCTGCACGCTGGGATGCAACTCGCCCAAGCAGCCCAAATAATCATCACCAAGATAAATCGCCGCAGAACGGCCGGGGTGCAGATAAGGCAGCTGAGCCGGCTTGTAAACCGCGCCATGCACCTTGCACTGAGCCAACAAGGCTTCCAACAAACCTTTCAGTTGAAAATAATCATAAGCCGCACCCTGCTGCCGCCAACAAGCCGGAGTGTGCCCCAAGCCAAGCACCGCCAAAGTGCTCAACTCATCCGGCAGCTCATCGGCAGCCTCCGCCTTAGGCCAAAAGACCATACCTTGCTCAAACAGCAGCAAATCCTGATTGCGACGGCTGGCATTGCGAGCCGCCGTTTTCAGCAAACCTGGCAGCAAGGTGGTACGCATAACACTTTGCTCCTCATTCAAGGGATTCAAAATCTGCACATTTTCACGCAGCTTATCATCCGCCGCCAAGTGCAATCTATCCCACTCGCGCGGGCTAACAAAACCGTAATTAATAACCTCATTAGCGCCTAGGCCAACCAGCGTCGTCTTAACATGCTCTGCAAAACGCTGTTTGGCAGTGCGTTTGCCCTCGGTCATCGCGCCGTAAGGCAATGTTGTAGGAATCCGCCCAAAACCCTGTAGACGGGCCACTTCCTCAATCAAATCAACCTCCAGGCTGACGTCCTGCCGCCAAAGCGGAATTGTCACCAACCAGCCGTCGGCAGTTTTATTATAAGCAAATTTCAAAGCCTCAATGGCTGAAATTATCTCCTCATCTGTAAAATCAGTTCCCAAAAGCGCATTAACACGGGCCGGGCGCAGTGGAACCTGCAAAGGCTGTAATTTAGCCTGCGCCTCCTCCGCAAAGCAATCAATGCAACCAGCAGCCGGCTTGCCGCCGCAAAGCTCCGCCAACAGCTGCATAGTCCGACGGGAAACATCGTCAATGGCGGCCACGTTCACACCCTTTTCATAACGTTGCGAAGCCTCAGAGTGCAAACCCAAAGCGCGGGCCGTGCGCCGAATAGAAACCGCATTGAAAAAAGCCGTTTCCAAAAATACGTTTTTGGTCTGCTCTGTAATTTCCGTATTCAGACCACCCATCACACCGGCCACGCAAATACCGCGGTCGGCCGCGTCGCAAATCAGCAAGTTCTCCTGGTTCAGTTCTCGTTCCTGCTCATCCAAAGTCACAATCTGCTCGCCAGCCTTGGCCCGGCGTACAATAACACCATGCCCTTGCAAGGTGTCATAATCAAATGTATGCATAGGGCAGCCATATTCCAACATCACAAAGTTACTAACGTCAACCACATTATTAATGGAACGCACACCGGCTGAAGCCAGGCAGTGCTGCAACCAGTAAGGCGAAGGCGCAATCTGCAAATCCTCAACCAAACGGCCCAGATAGCGCGGGCAAAGGTCAGGGTCCTGCACTTTAATGCTGGCCAAATCCTGCACCTGACGTTCGCTTTCCTGATAGCTGATTTCTGGCAAATGCAGCTCCGTGCCCAACACCGCGGAAACCTCGCGCGCCAAATTAATCACGCTCAGACAATCACTGCGGTTTGGTGTGAGATCCAACTCCAGCACGGGGTCATTCAGCAACAAAGCGGCAATGCAATCCGCGCCCGGCTGAATTTCCGGCATATCGTCTAAAATCCAAATGCCGTCAACATCACCCACGGCTGGCTGCACATTCAATTCCTCCTTGGAGCAAAGCATACCAAAGGAAGCCACGCCGCGCAGCTTGGATTTTGTAATCTTTTTGTCAACCACGGTGGAATTATGCAAAGCAACCGGCACCACTTGCCCCTCGCGCACGTTGGTGGCTCCAGTAACAATTTGCAGCCAACCCTGTTCGTTCAAATAATCCGTGTAGCCCTCGCCCATATCCAGTTGACACACCACCAGCTTATCCGCGTCCGGGTGCTTGTCAATTCGCATAATCCGACCAGCCCGAATATTGCTTAGCATCTCGCCAGGATAATGTACCAAATCAACCGTAATACCAGCGCTGGTCAACTTTTCTGCCAGCACATCCGCCGACACATTTATATCCACATATCTTTTCAGCCAATCATAAGATACTAACATTTTTTGCCTCCATTTACTAAAAACCGATTAAAACCGTTGCAGAAAACGCACGTCGTTCTCAAACAGCACACGCAAATCATCAATGCCATATTTCAGCATAGCAATGCGCTCCACACCTGCCCCAAAGGCAAATCCGGTATATTTTTCCGGGTCGTAGCCCGACATTTTCAGCACATTGGGGTGCACCATGCCGGCGCCCAAAATTTCAATCCAGCCGGTGTCCTTGCAAGTGCGGCAACCGCTGCCACCACAAAGCATGCAGGAAATATCAACCTCCACACTGGGCTCAGTAAAGGGGAAAAAGCTGGGGCGCAGACGAATTTCCCGCTCCTCGCCAAACATCTGGCGCACAAAATTCAACAACGTGCCTTTCAAATCAGCTAAAGAGATATTCTCACCAACCACCAGGCCCTCCACCTGATGAAACATTGGTGAATGAGTGGCGTCATCATCCCGACGATACACCACACCAGGAGAAATAACCTTAACCGGCACCTGAGGATAAAGCCTGTCCATAGCCCTAGCCTGCACCGGCGAAGTGTGCGTACGCAGCAAACGCTTTGCGTCGATATAGAAAGAATCCTGCATATCACGGGCCGGATGGTCAGCCGGCAGGTTCATTCGCTCAAAGTTGTAGTAATCCAACTCCACCTGCGGCCCCTCGGCAATGGTGTAACCCATACCCAAAAATATTTCCTTAAATTCATCCATCACCAAAGTCAGCGGATGTTTGCTGCCCAACTTCAGGGATTGCCCTGGCAGAGTAACATCCACCGCCTCCTTAGCCAGCTGCGCTTGCAGAGCCTTGTCGGCCAGCTCCTGCTGTCGGCGAGCCAAATTTTGCTCCAAAGCCTGGCGTAGCTCATTTACCAACTGACCAGCCTTGGGGCGTTCCTCTGGCGACAGCTTGCCCATTGATTTGGAAATTTCGGAAATTGAGCCTTTTTTGCCCAAAAATTTAACTTTCAAATCCCGTAGCTGCTCGCTGGAGGCCGCTTCCTGCAACTCCTGCTCCATCGCCGCCCGGATTTCCTTAATTTTATCAAAAATCATTTATTTTACCTCTGTAATCTTATAACAATCGTTGTACTTAACTCAAAATGAACAACGAACAATGCCTACATTAATAAAAAAGCATTTTTACCCTCTCCAAAATTATTGAGGATAAAAATGCTTGTGTATCCACAAGGGAAAAATCAGCCTAAAGCTCACCGCAAAAACTGCGATAACAAACATAAGCCGAAACTGAACCGGTATTCTCAAACAGGTTCCAAAATGCGTCTGCCGGCAACGTAAGCGACATAACCATAGCAATCCCTTCCTTTTTGAGCCCATAAATCCACTTATGGAAAATTCCCTTTGTCTGATTTATATTATAGCACTTTTAAAGCTGTGCGGCAAGGGAAAAAGATTGACAATAATGCCTTATTTTGTCGCATTGTTTTTAGAACTAAAAAATAATATTCCGGCAGCCACCGCCACGTTCAGAGAATCCACCCCTGCTTGCATTGGTATGGCAACCAGCTGCTCCGCCCGGCCGCGCCAAAAAGCAGAAGGGCCGGTGGCCTCGCGGCCCAGCAGCCACGCCACTGAGGCATCCCATTGGCACAGGCGAAAATCCCGGCCTGCCGCATCTGCGCAGACTAGCTGACAATTCAGCTGTTGCAGCAGCGCCCAGGCCTCGTCGTTCGACAAGGCCAGCGCCGGCAAATGATACACAGCGCCCATAGCGGCCCTAACCACCTTGGGGCTGAAAATATCCGCACATTCATTAACAAGCAGCACACCGCCCAAACCAGCAGCCCAAGCAGTACGTAAAATAGTGCCAACATTACCGGGGTCCTGCAAGCCGTCCAAAACGGCCACCGAACGCCCAGCAGCCGCAGCCGCAAAAACCTTTGTCGAACAGGCTGGCTGGCGCAAAACCATCAGCAACCCCTGGCTTTCCTCAGTTTGGGCCAGGCCGGCCAGCAAATTGGGCTGCAAAGCCAAAAGCTTGGCTCCTTTGGCCTCTGCCTGCTCCAACAAGTCAGCCAGAGCCGGCCGGCTTTGGCAACCATCTGCATAAAGCAGCATTTCCGCCTGCAAATCAGAGGCCAAGGCCTCGCGAATATTCGCCACGCCCTCCGCCAAAAACAGCCCGCTGGCGCGGCGTCCTTTTTTATCAGCAAGCGAGCGCACCAATTTAACGTTACGATTATCTTTTGAGCTAATAATCAGTTCTGCCATAAGGATACACAGTTATTTTATTTCCTAATTTAGTATTCAGTCTTATTTCAAGACTGCTTTGGCCTGATTAGCCAAGGCAGCAAAAGCAGCAGCGTCGTTCACAGCCAAATCAGCCAAAATTTTGCGATTGATGGTGATATTAGCCTGCTTCAGGCCGTTCATCATCCGGCTGTAGGAAAGGCCGTTAATGCGAGCGCCAGCGTTAATACGAGCAATCCACAGTTTGCGGAAATCACCCTTCTTCTTGCGGCGATGTGCAAAGCTGTCGCTCATAGCTTTCATAACCTGCTGATTCGCCACGCGGAACAGCTTGGAATTGGAAGCGCGATAACCTTTGGCAAATTTTAATACTTTCTTATGACGATGATGCTTCGTAAAGCCTTTTTTTACTCTGGTCATTTATAACAATCCTCCCGAAATTAAAATCTCAATCTATCTGCCTGTCCATTGCCACGCGGCTTAAAGATAAGGCAGACAATCCTTCAAACGCTTGTAATCGGCCTCAGTTGCCACGGTGGATTTACGCAGATTACGCTTGCGTTTGGGTGATTTTGTTTCCAGAATATGGCTGGTAAAAGCCTTGTTTCTCTTCAGCTTGCCAGTGCCGGTGGCCGAAAATCTTTTAGCCGCGGCACGGCGTGTCTTCATCTTTGGCATAATAAACCTCCTCGAAACCTAAATATATCTCAATTAAATTTTTTGTCTAGCCTTATTTGGGGGCCAAAATCATGGTCATATTACGGCCTTCAACCTTGGCGGCTTTTTCCACCGAGGCCACGTCGGCCAGGCGCTCCGCCATTCTGCGGCAAAGCTCAATGCCTTGCTCCGGATGAGTAATCTCACGGCCGCGGAACATGATGGTAACTTTCACCTTATCCTTGCCGGCCAAAAATTTTTGTGCATTTTTAGCCTTCACCTCAAAGTCATGCTCTTCGATGTTAATCCGCAGCTTAACTTCCTTTAAGCTGACAATCCGCTGATTTTTTTTGGCTTCCTTATCCCGCTTTAATTGGTCAAAGCGATATTTGCCGTAATCCATCAGCTTACAAACAGGCGGTTTGCCGTTCGGCGCAATCTCCACCAAATCAAGCTCTCTTTCATGGGCCATTCGCAAAGCGTCACGCGCCGACATAATACCCAGCTGTTCATCCTCGTTATCTGAAACCAAACGGACTTCAGCAGACCGGATTTCCTCATTGATTCGCAATTCCTTAAAAATAACTTTCACCTCCAAATATTGGCACTAATCAACCCGTCGCTGCACTTAAAAGAGCGCGTCCGGTTTAAATGCTTCACACTAAGCTCTGCCGTTGTCCTATGAACTAGGCAATCGCTAAGTGTTCACGCAAAAAAGTGGGGCAAAACATCACTCCCCACAAAAAATAACAGCACTATTCACCGCCCCAACTTAAAGCGGCAAACCAGCTTGCTGATATTTACCCGCCAGCTTGAGCCAGCCAGGTGAGAAGCGAAACTTCTGCTTTGGTTTTTTTGGTGCTTTTAAGCTTATCAAAAGCACTTTTAGAATTATAACAAAATATTCAGTTTTTGTCAAGCCCTGGAGGAAAAATTTTGTCTGAAAGGTTATTCCGGCTTCACCCGGCAGGAGCAGCCAATGCCCAAACCATTTTCGCCAATATGCGCGCACAGGCTCAGCGGCAGGTCGTCATACATCACCGGCACGCCAGGAAAGGCCTCGTTAATTTGGGCCAGCCAATCCTCTGTTTCCGCCGTATCTGCGCTGCCGGCCGCCACCAAATGAACCTCTTTGTTCTCCCACTGTTGCTTAAATTTGCCCTGCAAATCAGCCTGCATAGCCTCAATCATCAAATGCCGGGCCCGTTTTTTACCGCGGCACTTGGCCTGCATATTCAGCATACCCACATCAAATTGCAGCACCGGCTTCACATTCAAAATAGAACCCAAAGCCGCCGTGGTATGGCTAATCCGTCCGCCCTTAGCCAAATGCTTCAATTCGTCAACCATCACGTAGATAGTCATATCCGCCCGCTGCTTTTCCAGCATTTGCTGAACCTCTGCTGCCGAAAAGCCCTGCGCTAAAAGCTCCAGCGCGTCCAAAACGGAACGGTGCATTGGCGTGGCCACTCGACCAATATCCGCCACAAACACTTTGCCAACAAAGGCTTCCTCCCGCGCCAGAGACATAGCCAACTCACAACTGCTACTCAAGCCACTACTCATCGGAATATGTAAAATTTGATCACATTCCGCCAAAGCCTGACTCCAAAGCTCAGCCACGGCCAACGGCGCCGGCGAGCTGGTGGCAATTTCCGCCCCTGCTGCCAGCTTAGCAAAAAAATCTTGTCGCGTCAAATCAACATTTTCGTAATAACAGTTCCCGTCAATATAAAAAGGCATCGGCAAAAGCCAAACGCCAAGCTTATTTGCTTCTTCCGGTAAAATACCGCTGTTGCTGTCGGTTACAACGCCAATTTTCATCACAATACCACCTCAAGGCCCTGCCTAAATGATTTATTATATATTGTAACGCTGAAATATTAATTGAATATTAATTATTTTCTATAGCAAATCAAGAGCCGACTGCACATCGCTTATCAACAGTTCCGAACTGGAAATCACAGCTATATTCTGATTATTATGTGTAATTTTTTCAATATTCATCGTCCTCTTAAAACCTTCCTACTAAAAAAGTTGATTTTTATTTAAAAATATGGTATAATTTAATTTATTAGTATAGTGACTTGTAATCGCCAAGGCTCCATTTGCAGCCCCTGGCGGGAAAGGTAACGCTTGTTAATGAGAAGAAAAAAAACCAACAAAACTAAAATGTTCTTCAAAATCCTCGGTAACACCATAGTAGTTGTGATTTTGTTATCCATCGCCCTAACAATTTACAGTGTATTTGGCCCCAAGGAAGATTTTACCACGCCGATTATGGCCAATTACGCTATTGTTAAGGAAAATTCTCGCTCTGCTTACATAATCAACAGCAAAAGCGCAACTCCAGAAACTCCGGTGGTGGAAAGTATTGTTATTTCCTACGCCACCAGCGGCAAATTTATCGCAGTAAAGCAAACTGCCGTGCCGGAAACCAAGGAAATCAAACCGGATTACACCACCTACAGCTACTGGCTGATTAACACAGCCGATGACCAAGTTTTTGGTCCACTAACTACTGACGATGATTTCAACGCCAAATGCCAGGAACTGGAACTGAACTTTCAAGAATGGATTGGCACCTAATTTAACAACTTGCAAGCTACAAATGCCGCCGCTTTCAACGCGACGGCATTAATTTTTATTAGCGACAAATCAGCCAGCCAGTGTAAAGCAGGTAAAGCGCCAGCAACAAGGCCCCTTCCCGACGGGAAATCTGACCGTCATTGCGGCAAATAAACAAAGTCAACGCCGCCACTGCACAAAGCAGACCAATATCACAGAGCGCACCTGGCAACACGGCAATCGGTGAAAGAGTGCAGGAAAGTCCTAATATAAATAAAAGGTTGAAAATGTTGGAGCCCAACACATTCCCCAAGGCCAAACTACTATCACCCTTATAAGCAGCCATAACTGAGGTTGCCAACTCCGGCAGAGATGTGCCAATAGCCACAATCGTCAAACCAATCAAAGTTTCACTCCAACCCCAGGCAGTTGCAATATCCGTAGCGCTGTTCACTACCAAATTGCCGCCCAAGATAACCGCCGCCAAACCGACCACCAACCAAAACAGCTGCTTAGGCAGGCCTATTTCCGCTGCCTCCGGTTCTGAACCACTGTTAGAGCCGCGAGCATTTTTAAGCAAAAACAGCAGATACACAGCCAAAAGCAGCAGCAGAAGCAAACCCTCCAGCCGTCCTAGGTATAAATTATAGGCTAAAAACAACAACAGCAAAGTTGATCCCAAATGCCAGAACAAATCTCGCCGCAACACAGCCGGCTCCACCAGCGCAGGCCGCAGCAATGAGCTAACGCCCACCACAGCCAACAAATTAAACATATTAGAGCCCACAACATTGCTTAAAGCAATTTCATTGCTGCCAGAAAAAGCAGCCGTAATGCTCACCGCTGCTTCCGGCGCACTGGTGCCCATTGCCACAATAGTTAAACCAATAATCAGGCTGGGAATATGCAGAGCCCGCGCCAAAGAAGATGCCGCGTCCACAAACCAACCCGCCCCTTTAAGCAGCAAAGCAAAACCCAACAGCAAGGCTATATACATAGTCAAATTCATTAAGTTTTTCCCTATCGCTTTCTCAAAGCATTTTTAGATATTTTTCAAACATCACGCCATCGCGCACCGGAGCACCAGCCGCAGCTGTATCCTTGGCTGCCAAATAAACAAAGAACGCGCTTTTCTCCAAGGCTGATTGCATATCCATACCAGCAAGCAGCGAGCCGCACAGCACTGAAGCAAAAACATCGCCTGCCCCGTTGTAGTAAGGCTCAACCGCCGGCTCCTCCACCCAGTAAAAGTGATTTTGGGAAGCGTCAAAAGCCAAATTAGCCAACATCCCAGCCTTGGAACGCACACCGGTCAACACCACCTTGCCGGAGCCTAAGGAGGCCAGCTCCTTAACCAATTTTAAGGCTGCGGTTTCATCAAGACGCTCGCCGCAATATTCCTTATCCAAAAGCAAGCAAGCTTCAGTGATGTTTGGCGTAATCACATCAGCCAGGCTAACCAGCTTTTTCATAGCCTCGCAAATCTCCGTCGTACAGGTAATATAAGGCTTGCCGTTATCTCCCAAAACCGGATCGACAAAAATTAACGGCGCTGGCTCGCTTTCACGATGTTTTACCTCACGAATGAAATTGCTAACAATATCCGCTTGTTCAGCCGAACCTAAAAAACCGGTAAAAACTGCCGCAAAATCCAAATCCAGCTTTTGCCATTCATCCAGATAAGCCGGCATATGCTCCGTAAAATCACGGAACAAATAGCTTTCATAACCAGTGTGATTCGACAAAATGGCCGTCGGTAGCGGGCAACATTGAAAGCCCATCACAGATAAAATCGGTATCGTCACCGTTAAAGAACAACGACCAAAACCGGATAAATCATTGATAGTAGCCACCTGGGGCGTTTTCTTCATAGTTATATCATCCTCCTATTATTTAACCGGCTCAAATTTGTAGGCCGGAGCATCGCCCCAAAGGCGTTCCAGATTATAATAATCACGCTGTTCGTCCACAAAAATATGCACTACCAAGGAGCCGTAATCCAACAAAATCCACTCAGCCTCACGATAACCCTCTATGCGCAACGGGCGCAAGCCCTGCTCCGCCAATTTTTCCTCAATATTATCGCTGATGGCTTTGAGCTGCGGCTTGTTGGAACCGGACATTATCAAAAAGTAATCAGCCACAGATGACACTTCATGCAAATCAATGCCCACAATATCCCGCGCCTTTTTGGCCCAGCCAAAAGCGGCGGCCGCTTTAATCAATTCGTCAAGATTATCCGTATCCAAAGCGGCTGCGGCCGCTTCCTCCTCCAGCAACTCACGGGTTTCCATATCCCGGCTTGGTACAACAGTTTCCGTAGCTGCTTCCTGATTAAGCAAATCTTTCAAACTCTCTTTTTCAGTCACTTTAAGTCAGCACTCCTTTTTTATGTCAATTTTTTTATAATAGGCCAAAGCTTCATAAGCCATTGGATGCACAAAATTATTTTCACTTTCCAAAAAACCAATCACACCCTGCATACAGGCGCAAACGCCCAAAGTCAAATCCTGCCAAACAGCTTGCCGAATAGGCGGCAAATCAGGAAAATCTCGACTGGGCTCAATCAAATCCGCTACAAAAACCAAACTTTCCAACAGCGTCATCGCCGGCCGACCCAAAGTGTGCCACAGACAAGCATTTTGCACCGCCTCAGTCAAGCGAGGATAATCCGCTTGCAGCTGAGCCAACAAAACCGACCCAGCCGGCGCGTGCCAAAGCTGGCGATTTCGCAACACCTCAGCGTCGTCAGCTAACGGCGATTTTTGTAGCAAAGCCAGCATTTGCTCATGTGGCAACTCCTTGGCAATGTCATGGCATATACCAGCCAGATACGCCTCCGCCGGGTCAGCGCCATATTTTTCAGCCAACAAACGCGCTGTGTGCGCCACTCCCAATGAATGAGTCCACCGCTCATCTCCCAAACGGCAACGCACCAGCTCAACCTCTGGCGCATATTGCTTCAAATAAAATTCGTCACCATATATATCTTTCAAATTATTTCTTCCTTATATAAACCATGCTTGTAAATATACATTTCTACTGTTTCCGGCAACAGATATTTAATCGGTTCACCATGCGCCACCCGCCGCCGAATATCGCTGGAGGATATAGCTAAAGCCGGCACCTCCATAAAAAACAACTTAGCCGTCAACTTGGGCGAGGCCTGAAAATTATCCAAATGATAACCCGGCCGAGTGGCCGCAATGAAGCTACAAAAATCTGTCAGCTCATCAATGCGTCGCCATTGCATAATCTCCAAAACCGCGTCAGCGCCAGTGATGAAAAACAACTCCGCTTCATCGCCAAACTGTTGATGAAAAGCCAACACCGTATCATAGGTGTAGGAAATCTGCTCCCGTTTCTCCTCCCAATCGGAAACAACAAAATTCTGATTAGGAACCGTGGCCAGCAGCGTCATCAACAAACGCTCCGCAGCCGGCGTTAACCTGTGCGACAGCTTATGCGGAGGCCGGCCAGACGGCACAAATATCACCTGATCCAGTGCAAAGCGATGTTGTGCAGCCTCAGCCGTAACCAAATGTCCATAATGAATGGGATCAAATGTGCCGCCCATAATACCAATCCGTTTTTTCTGCACCAACATCACCATCCCCCCATCCTCACGTACGCTTTTAATTCATATAGCCAAGGTAGCCATAATCTGCCGGATATTGCCGCCGCCGGAAGCCAGGGTCAACCGACCAAGCCGCCGCCACCGCCAAAACCAGCTTTTCATCAGGAATAACCGGCCGAAAGCCCGGCTGATATTTCTCCCGCATTTCCGTAATGAAAGCCGGGTTGATAGCAATTTCCTCCTCTGTGGGCTCGCCCACCAGCCAAATCAGCTCCTGCAATTCAGTGCTGTAGCCATAAGCGCGGGCAATTTGACCATCGCGAATTCCCACCCAGCCGTGATTGCCCAAGCCGCTCATTGTAGAGAAAAAGCAAGCGTTACCAAATTTACGGCAAATTTCTCGCAGCCAGGGAATATTCTCCGCTGAACGGTTCATATCCGCTCGCTCCCACAAGGTTCTGCCAATAACCATCACCCAACCGCCCAAAGAGGGCGAAACAAACACCAAATTATTATCCGCATAGGCCTCTTTCAAACCAATCGTCCAGTTGGCTGATTGCACATTATCCAGGCGTAACTCTGCAATAACCTCTGACGGCTTAAAACCGGGAATTGCCAACCAGGCCATTTTGGGGCCAAAAGGAATTGGAGCCTCTGGCAACAGCGTGTCGCCTGCGTCCTCAGCTGCCAAAGCTGACAAATCCGGCATTTGGCGTTCCTGCATCGCACTGGCCAGGCCAGCCGCCTGATTATTAATAAAACCAAAATTGCTGGCAACCCCTGGCGGAATCCGTTGCAACTTAGGCGACTCCGCGTCATCTTGGCTATTCACCGCTGGTCGTGCTTCTGTTTCCGCATTCAGGCGGTGCATCCGCGTCTTTTCCAGTTCCTCCGGCTCAGTTTCCAGCACCTCAGCCGCTTCCGTAGGCGCATCGGTCAAATCTTTATTCACTTGCAAAAGCCGGGTGGATTCATTATCCTCCGGCAAAGGTTCAACCGCCAACTGAGGCTCAGCAGCCGCTTCCCTAGCTTCCTCATCTTGCAAAATAATCGCCGCTTGCTCCGGTGTGATTACCCGTGTCAGTTCATCATTCTCCTCATTTTCAACTTCCACAAAATTCTCCGCCGTTTCCGCCTGATTTTCAAACTCAACCAAATCAGGTGCAGAAGCAGGTTCAACAGTTGCAGGAGATTGTGTTTGCGGCGTCACACCATAACGCAACGCCTCCAACACGTTAGCAGCCGCCAAAGCGTCGGGGTCAGTTTCCTGTGCATCCTTATTAAACTCCGCTGCATCAGCAGCATTCAAATCAGCCTTAATTCGGTCAATCGCCTCATTATAATCAGATTGCGCCGGCGGCGGCACCTCTTGCCCCTCCCAAAAGCTCTGCGAAAAAGAGGCCACCGTACTGGCCGTAGCTAAAGGTTGGGCAAATTCTGCCGTCCGCTCAATATTCTGAGCTGGCGCAGCTTCCGCCTCAACATCTTCCATTTCCTGCTCAAAATCCGGCAGCTCCAGCTCCGCCAAAGGCGCAGCCGCCTCTATATCAGCATTAACAGAAAGGCCATCCACGGTGGGGGCCAGCTCCACCGGCGGTGCCGATTCCCGCACCGCCCTAGCGCCCCAAATGGCAAAGCCCAGCAAACCAATAAACATACCCAGCAAAACCACAGCCGGGCCAACAAACACCTCTAAATCAAACACAAGCAAGCCTCCCCTGCGCGCCTTTTTTTATTCGGCGTAATCGAACTCTCTGTTGGCAATCTGCACCAAATCACCATCCTGCGCACCGGCCTGGCGCAACGCGTCATCCAGACCAATCTTCGTCAATATATTCTGCAAGCGGCGCAGTGATTCCTCATGCTCCCAATCCGTCATCACAACCAGCTTTTCAATTTTGCTGCCAGTCACTCGCCAAACGCCATTCTCCTCTGACTCAATCACAAAATCAGGCTCCTCCACCACCTTGGTTACTTTGCCCTCAGCCTCATCGGCTGTTAAATCCACAGTTTGCGGCATTGGCGTTGTCTGCAAAATTTCAAACACCTGATACATCAGCTCATGCAGTCCATCGCCTGTCAAAGCGGAAATCTGATAAAGCGGATAATCCACGCCGGCTTCTGCCAAATGCTGCTTAAAATCCTGCAAATTTTCCGCCGCCTGTGGCATATCCATTTTGTTAGCCAGCAACAAACGAGGCCGCGCTGCCAAATCCTGCCGATAAAGCGCCAGCTCCTTGTCAATAACAACAAATTCATCCCACGGTGAAAGCTCGCCCAGGCCGCTCATATCCACCACCTGCAACAGCAGACGGGAACGCTCCACGTGCCGCAAAAAGCGGTGTCCCAAACCAACGCCGTCGGCTGCGCCCTCAATCAGGCCAGGAATATCCGCCAGCACAAAGCTCACGCCCGGCTCCAGATTAACCACGCCCAAATTGGGATGCAAAGTGGTAAAAGGATAATCGGCAATCTTCGGCCGGCTGCCGGAAACACGGGAAATGATAGTGCTTTTGCCAGCGTTCGGCAAGCCCACTAAAGCTGCGTCAGCCAGCAGCTTCAATTCCAAGCGCAGCCAGCGTTCCTCGCCCGGCTCGCCATTTTCGGCAATCTCCGGCGCTCGATTGCGCGCCGATTGAAAGCGGGCGTTGCCACGGCCGCCGCGGCCGCCTTTGGCCACCACCACCCGCTGGTTCTTCTCCACAATATCCGCCAACAGCTCGCCGGTTTCCGCATCACGCACCAATGTGCCCACCGGCACCTTAACAATCAACGGCTCGCCGTTTTTGCCGTGCATATTTTTGCGCATACCGTTTTCGCCGCGCTGGGCCTTATAATGCTGGCGATATTTAAAATCCACCAACGTGGTCAGGCTCTCATCCGCCACAAAAACAATATCCGCCCCTTTACCGCCGTCCCCACCGGATGGGCCGCCCAACGGCACATATTTCTCTCGCCGAAAGGTAACAATGCCGTTGCCGCCATCGCCGCCTTTCACATATATTTTCACATAATCATAAAACATTAATTATTCTCCATATTTCAAAAATTAATCATACGATATTATTATACCACACAAATCACTATTAGAAAAGTATTTTTGTAAAAATATCAAAATAAAACACCGAAGAAAATTCCGCTTGTCAAAATCAAGGCTGTATGATATAATTTTACTCATAATAAAAAAAGGGTGTGATGATATGAAACTTTGCATTGTAATGGCTGGAATAGTTAGCAATTTATTTCAGACAAAGGAGAATTTTAATGACTATTCCAGAAAAAATATATCCTCGTACCGGAGATTTACAAACAATCTATCTTAAAAATGCCATAACAAATCCAAATATTAGCGTTGGCGATTATACTATGTATAATGATTTTGTTAATGATCCAACCGGATTTGAACGCAACAATGTTCTTTACCATTATCCTGTTAATCAGGACAAACTGGTCATTGGTAAATTTTGCTCCATCGCCTGCGGAGTGCGTTTTTTATTCAACAGCGCCAATCACACCAGCAACTCCCTATCAACCTATCCCTTCCCCATTTTTTGGGAGGAATGGCAAGGCCAGCCGGATAATGTTGCCGCAGCCTGGGACAACAAGGGCGACATCACCATTGGCAATGATGTTTGGCTGGGCTATGAAGCCGTTATTTTAGCAGGCGTTACCATTGGCGACGGCGCTATTATTGGTGCGCGTGCCGTGGTCACAAGGGATGTTCCGCCCTACACCATAGCAGCAGGGGTTCCGGCAAAACCTCTCCACAAACGATTTGACGAGCAAACTATTGCTCGCTTGCAGCAGCTTCAATGGTGGAACTGGCCGCCGGAGAGGATTGCCGCCAATCTAAAAGCCATTCAGTCCGGCCAAATTGATAAGTTAAACTAAAAACAAAAGCACAGACTGAGAAATTGCCCAGTCTGTGCTGTAATTTATCCAAGGCTAAATATTGGTGCAAACCTAAGCGGTTTCCACTGCATAAACACTAACCTTTTTGCGGGTTTTGTCTTTGCGCTCAAATTTAACAATACCGTCCACCTTAGCAAACAAAGTATCGTCCTTGCCCAAGCCAACGTTGGTGCCGGGATGGAAATGTGTGCCACGCTGACGCACGATAATTGAACCAGCTGTAACCAGCTGACCATCATGACGTTTTAAGCCAAGTCGTTTAGACTCGCTATCACGACCGTTCTTAGAACTACCGCCTGCTTTCTTGTGTGCCATTAAAGCCCACCTCCTTTTATATTAGGCAATTTGAATTAATGAAACAATTTCATTAATGAATTAACGATTTAATTAAGCGTTGATAGCTTCCACCTGTACTTTGGTGAAAGGCTGACGATGGCCATTCTTCTTTTTGCTGTGCTTTTTGGGCTTGTAATGGAAAACCACAACTTTTTTACCCTTGCCATGCTCCAGCACTTTCAGACTAACGCTGGCGCCTGCCACAGTGGGATTGCCCACCTGCAAAGCCTCGCCCTCGCCAACAGCCAAAACTTTTTCCGCCTGCACCACAGTGCCGGCCTCCGCAGCCAACAGCTCCACTTGCAGGATGTCGCCCTGCTTAACGCGATACTGCTTGCCGCCGCTCTCGATAATTGCGTACACTTTTACACCTCCTATGCCAAAGACTCGCCTTAGTGGGTGGCGTTTCCGCTCTTTTCGGCCTGCTTTTAACATCCAGGCCAACCCAACTCAAGTGCGGTTTACGTACATTAGATGGTACATAACCTTGTAAAGTTTAGCACATCTGCCGGCATTTGTCAAGAGTTTTTCCCATTTTTCCAGGCCTCTTTCAGAGCCATTTTCAAATCATCATAACTTGTCAGCCGCAAGTCATTGCCCAACACTTTCATCACGCCGTCCATATCAAAGCGGAACTTAAAACAGTCCCGGTTGCGGTGTACCTGAAAATTGCCAATCACCACGCCGTTATATTTTACGGTATTAGATTCATTCCAGCTATCCAGGGTTTGCGTAAAGGTGAACTGTCCGCCTAAAAACAGCGGATTTCTGGCCAAACGGCCAAAAACCTTGTGGTTCAGCAAAGGGTTCAGGCGATAATCCAAATTGAAAAATAGCAACAAATAATCACAATCAAATAAATTTTGCCAATACATATTAATCAGCGTATCAATATAATTAATTGAAAGCCATTTAAAAAGCCAGGCCCGATTTTCATATGTATCAGCCAATCTAAAATGCGCCAGCATCTTTTGCAGCGTAAAACCGGGAATAACGTCGTTTTCCTCCAGGAAATTAAAATATGTCCAAGCGGTTGGCTGGCCGATTTTTTGCGGAGCCACCCGACCCAAACCCTTTTGATTGGTTTTCACCGAAAGCGTTTGGCCGCCAGCCAGTTTAAAATCCACCGGGCTGCCACCCTCCGCCACGTGTTCCACCGGATAAGGCATTTGCTGACGGTCAAAAATCTGCCGCACGCAGCCGCCGCGCAGCAGCAGATTAACAATCTCCTGTTCTGCCCTAGCCACGTATTGTGGATTAATCGGCACGCCAAAGGTTTGAGCAATCGCAACCTCGGCTGATATACCAATGGATTCGTTATTAATCGCCATTCTCAGCTTCCTCAGTTTCAGACAGCCTCATTTTCGCCAGTTCATCGCGCCAATTTTGAGCGGCCAACACTTTCTCCGCCACATATTGTTCAATCTCCGCCGGCTGGCTCAAATCCACGCAACGGCTCCAACCCCAATCAGCCAAAAGCAGTGGAGCCAAATGCCCCAAAGCGGTCAAAAGCTGCCGGGCTGCGTTCGCCTCCTGCGGCTCCACCCAAAACGCCAGCCAAATAGCCTCCACCAGCCCGGCTTCGTCCACCGACCAAAACACGGCCAATTCTTCATTCAACCCTCTGGCCTGCGTACTTTGGCATTCCTCACGATAGCTGGAGTAACCCGTTTCCACCAAATCATAAGCCGGCAAAAAATCTAAAGCCGCTGTCAACTGCTCCGGCCGCAGGTTCAGCTGGAGCAATGTTTCCGGGCTTTCCTCCCGCAGGTATATATCCGTATAAAAAGGCCCCTCCCGGTGTTCCTTGGCAAATTCTTCGATTTCGCCCATCTCCCGTCGGCAGAATTGCTCAGCCGACAACGGCAACACCTCAAGCTGACAGTAATCATCCTCATGAAAATATATTTTACGCATCATCCAATCCCCTTTAGACTATTACTTTTTAGCCTGCTCCAAACGCTGAATTAAATTGTCCAAATGCTGCTGCCATTTCCCAAAATTCGGGTTTTTGCCATCATTCCGCCACAATTCCACACTCTCCCGAATGCCGTCCTCATCCGGCACCTCATTTTTAATATCGTACAAATAGCGCAGCAAAGCGTCCAAATCGTCATTGGTGGCAGTAAAACCCTGCACCTTACTCCAAGGATTTTCCTCATCCCCAAAATCCAGCTTGCCCTTGTCAAGCCACTCCAGGTAAAGCTCAGCCAGCACCATAGCGTTATTGTCATAAAAAAAATCAATATCATCAGGATTTTCACCCAAGCAATCAAACTCCCGCATCCAGGCAATCACTTCCGCCAAATCAAGCGTTTTATGCTCCGGCAGATAACTTTCCGCTAAAAAATCCAGCGTATCCAGCCCTTCATCGCTGTCCAGGGCCCTAATTCCCCAAGCGCCCATTTGTATCAACCTCCATTTCATCGCCCGAACCAGCCTATCCCAACGCCAAACTCCACAGGCTGACAATAATCAACACCACGCCCAGCAGCAGGAAAATTACCCGACGCGCACCGCGGCCAAACAGATAAGCATAAGGAGCGCCGGTTGGGTCGCACAGCCAATTCCAATTCCGCACTGAGCCCACAATCAACAGCAGGCCAAAGGCGGCGGCCACAATATCCCATTTACTCATCTTCCAACTCCCTAAACGCTCCATCCTCGTCACGTCCCAGCCAAGTGCCATAAGGTTTTTTCAGCAGCGGCAGAATATCCGGGTCATAATTACAAAGCAAGTTCAAATCATAAAAATCACAGTGCCGGCTGTCATCTAAATATTCTTCATCTTCATCACCGGCGAAAAAATTCCAGCCGCTATCCCAGCCCTCGTTGCCGCGCTCCGGCTGCAAACGATAACATTCGCCAACCTTGCAGCCGTCCACTACAATACGGTCGCTAGCAAAGCAGCCCAGCGGCCCATCCCAATCAGTCAGCAGCATTTTAATATCCTCAGGTTTAATCGCCATCGGCTTGACAGGCTTCTGCGCCTGATTTTCCGGCAAAGCCCGCCATTCCGCAAAACGCCCGTCAATAACCGCCGCCATATCCTGATAATATTGCTCAGTCCACGGCACAAACAGATAAGCCGAACCTTTAAATTCGCCGCTGGCAATGCGCTCCAAGCCAAAGTATTTTTCAGCATAAGCCTCAACGTCCTTGCGATAGGCGTAAGGCGTCGCCCGGCTGCCCCAGCTATACCAGCGGGCAAAGGCCGTGCCCTCCTGGTTAAAGTAATCTAAACGCAGACGGCCTTGCAAATCTGCATTATCTCGCAACAGCAGACGCAAATCAGGACTTTGGCCAATTTGCACCGCCAAAGCCGCCTCCTGATGTTTAACCAAAAATGGATTGCCCATCAATCCACGCTCAAGGCACCAACGCAAGTAAATAGCCAAATGATTATACGCCGCCAGCTCATCAACAGCCAACTGCTTCTCCTGGATAATTGCCAAATGCTCCGCCGCTTCTTCCATCAGCGCATCATCATAGCCAATTTCTGCCGCATCCAAAATAATATTCGGTCGATCAGGCCCAATCACCTCAAGCAGCTCATCAGGCGCTTGCTCCAGAAATCTATCCAAGCCATTTTCCAGAGCAAAATCCAGCTCCTCCTGGTAAAGCGGAATTAACTGATAAAAATTAACCGGCTCACCGCCCGGCAAAACGCAGCTGTAAGAGGGCTCGCCAAAAACGCCGGGGCTCAGCAGCAAAACGCTGCACAAACGCGTGCTTTCCGCGTAAGGCTCGCCGTCGTTGCGTACAATATGCCCACAATCAAACCAAGCGTCATCCACAATCGGCAGCCGGGCCATCTGGCGCAACAGACGAACCGGCCAAAAGTGCTCCTCATCATGAACAACCTCATCCGTCAGCAGCCAATCCGGCGGCAGATTGATAAGCAGCTCCGCCCGCTCCAATTCCGGCTCATCCTCCGGCACATTCATCCGGTGCGCTCCCATGCCAATCGTCGCCAATGTGTAATAATTATGCTCAGGCCGCGGTGGAATAATCGCAATTTCCAAGCAAATATCCGGCGATTCATATTCCTTAATCGACTGTTGAAAATCACCAAAATACCGCTTGATATGCGCCTGCACTGCCGCCAGCTCCGCCTCGGTGTAGAGCTCCTTTGCTTCTGCCAAATCTGCCATAATATCCTCCCAAGCGACCTAAAGCTGGGCCAAAATGGCCTGCCGCTGTTTTTCCACCTCAAAAACAACCTTTTCATAATCCAAACTGGTAAACTCGCCGTCCCGATACAAAATCCGGCCATCAACCATCGTCAGCGTCACATCGCCGCCTTGCGCCGCATAAACCAAATTGTTCAATATATCATAACACGGCTGATAATGCGGCTGGTCAATGTTCAGCAACAGCAAATCCGCCCGCTTGCCCACAGCAATCTTGCCGGTGTTGCCGCGCCCCTGGGCCCGTGCGCCGTTGATGGTGGCCGCCGCCAAAACCTCCTGCGGCGTAATCACCATTGGGTTCTGGCTGCCCCATTTGTGCAGCAAGCCCATCAGCTTCATTTCCTCCCAAAGGTTCAGGTTGTTGTTGCTGGCCACGCCGTCGGTGCCTAAGGTCACATTCACCCCAGCCCGCAGCAGGGCCGGCACCGGAGCCACGCCGCTGGCCAGCTTCAAATTGCTCACCGGATTGTGGGCCACCGTCACCCCTTTGGCCGCCAAAATCTCAATATCCGCAGGCTCCACCCAAACTGCGTGGGCCACAGTGGCGGGCTGGTCAAAAACGCCCAAGCTGGCAAAATAGGCCGTCGGGGTCTGCCCACCATGCCGCTGCTTGCACTCCTCATGCTCCAGCTTGGTTTCGGAAAGGTGCAAATCCATGTTCAAATTATGCTCCTTAGCCAAATCCGCCATCAATCGACAGCGTTCCTCGCTAGTGGTATATTCCGCGTGGATATAGCTATCCAGCAAAATGCGCCCCTCGTCCCGGCCGTGCCATTCGCGCAGGGCTGCCGCCGCCCCGGCAAAAGGCTGCTCATGCGTATCGTCGCAGCCTACCGTGCCCATCAAGTCGGCGTTAATTTTGCAGCCGGTTTCATCCACCGCCCGACAAATCGCGTTCACATCCATATACATATCCGTGCAGGAGGTAACGCCAAAGCGCAGTGATTCCGCCAACGCCAGCTTAGTAGCCCAGTAAATCGCCTCGGAGGTCAACTTGGCCTCAAAAGGGAAAATACGCGTAAACAGCCAATCCTGCAAGCTCAGATTTTCACCATATCCCCGCAGCAAGGTCATCGGCAAATGGGTGTGCGTATTCACCAGGCCTGGCAACAGCAACTTACCGCGCCCCTCAATCACCATATCGTAAGCCGCAGCTTCCGGCGGCTCATCAGCGCCCAGATAAGCAATATCCCGGCCCTGCACCCCAACAAAGCCCTCCTGCACCTGAAAATCAGGCGTTAAATAACGAACATTCTTAAACAAAACTGCCACAATATTCAGCCTCCCCTCTCACTTTCGCGGCCGATTTTTCAGGCCAACTTAAAGCGCAAACAGCATTGAGCACCAACCGCCGTCTTGCCGCTCCGCCTGCAAGCGCAGCCCCAAAGCCTGCAAGGTTTGCAAAACCTCAGCCCGGCGGTTCTCTATAATGCCAGAACAGATAACCTGCCCCTGCCCGGCCAAAAGCTGCGCAAAAAGCGGGCTCATCGCCATAATCACATCAGCCACAATATTTACTACAATTATATCATAACCAGAAGCAGGGGCGCAAGCCCGCACCTGCGCCAAAAGGGCCTCATCCGTCAAAATATTCCCCCAAAGCGTAAGGTATCGCTCCGGCGGCAGTTCATTTAAGGCCGCGTTCTCTGCCGCCGCCTTAGCAGAGTGCTCCTCAATATCCACCGCCACGGCTGATTTTGCCCCCAGCAGCAAACCGCCAATGGATAAAATGCCAGTGCCACAGCCCAAATCCAACAGCTTTGCGCCCGCTGGTTGCTCCGCCAGACAGCTTTCCAGCAGCTCCAAGCACAAACGCGTGGTTTGGTGCTGGCCGGTGCCAAAGCTACCGCCCGGCTCAATCCGCAGCAAAAGCTCCCCAGCCTGCGGCGCATATTCCTCCCAGCTGGGGCAAACCACCAAACGGCTACCCACCTTGAAAGGTTTGTAATATTGCTTCCAGTTATCCTCCCATTCCTCGGAACTGCGACGGTTCACCTGCATCCTCAGGCTTTGCAATCCCAAAGTTTCCGGCGCCGCAGCCAGCCGCTGCAAAGCCGCCAAAATCTGCGCTCCTTGCTCGTCGTCCGCCAGATACAAAGTAAACGCCACGGTATCGTCAGCCGCTTCCGCCGCGCTTTGCAGCTCAGCCGCAGCATAATCAAAAGGCGAACTTTCATCCTGTAAATAATTGCGCAGCTCGCTGGCAGATTGCTGCTGCCATCCGGCCACGCCCAAACGCAAAAGTTCGGCGGCGAGCATTTCTGCCCCCACCGAACTTGCGCCCAAAAGGTATAGCTTAACTTCCTGCCAAATCATTTTAACCAACCTTATCTCAGCCATTCTCACTTATTGTCGGAGATGCTGTCTTTTATTTTGTTGAAAAACCCTTTGGGTTTATTTTCCTTACCTTTGCCTTTATTATCCGGCTTTTTGCCACTTCCCGCCTGCGCAAACTGCCGCAGCAAATCCTTTTGCTCCGCAGTCAGGCCGCTTGGCGTAATCACGCTCACTTTCACGTTTTGGTCGCCCTTGCCGTAGCCGCGCAGCTTGGGGAAACCCCGGCCGCGCAAACGGAAAGAAGTGCCGCTTTGGGTGCCCTCAGGAATGGTCAGCTTCACCTTGCCATCTAAAGTTTCCACCTCCACCTCATCACCTAGGGCCGCCTGCACCATCGTAATCGGCAGGTCGCAGAGAATATCATCGCCGTTGCGGCGGAAGTATTTATGCGGCTCCACTGTGATAAAAATGTAAAGGTCGCCAGAGGGGCCGCCGTTAAAGCCGCCCTCGCCCTCGCCGGACATCCGCAAGCGTGAATCATTATCCACGCCCGCCGGAATATTGATTTTGATTTTGCGCTGCTTGCGCACCCGCCCATTGCCAGAGCAGGTTGGGCATGGCGTTTCCACCACGCTGCCCCTGCCGCCGCAGCGCGGGCAGGCTTTCACCGTCTGGAACTGCCCAAACGGCGTTGTCTGCGTGCTGCTCACCTGGCCGCTGCCTCCGCAATGAGAGCAGGTTATGCGCCCAGTGCCCGCCTTAGCACCGCTGCCGCCACAATCCGGGCAATTCTCAGAGCGCGTCAGCGGAACCTCGCGCGTTGCGCCTTTGGCCGCTTCCTCAAAGGTCACCTTAACATCCAGGCGCACATCATCGCCCTGCCGGGCCATATTCTGCCGCCGGGCGCTCCGCCCACCGCCGGCGCCATTAAAGAACATATCAAAAATATCGCCAAAATCCGCGCCGCCAAACCCGCCGAAGCCGCCAGCTCCACCGGCGTAAGCGCCATTCATCCCGTCCGCGCCAAATTGGTCGTAACGAGCGCGCTTGTCAGCGTCGGAAAGCACGTCGTAGGCCTCGTTGATTTCTTTCATCTTGGCCTCGGCCGTTTTGCTGTCTGGGTTTAAATCTGGATGATATTTTTTAACCTGCTGCTTATAGGCCTTTTTGATTTCCGCCTCAGTCGCCGTTTTGGAAACGCCTAAGGCTGCGTAATAATCTTTATTGCTCATATCCCTCAATCCAGCTTATGCTTTTATTTATTATCGTCGTCAACAACCTTGTAATCAGCGTCAACCACGGTTTCATCTTCTTTGGCCGCCGCCTCGGCTTCAGCGCCGCCAGCCGCCTGCTGCGCCTGGGCCTCTGCCGCCGCTTGCTGATAGAGCTTCTCGCTTACCTTGTAGAAAGCCTGAGTGAGCGCCTCCAGCTTGTTTTTAATGTTCTCAGTGTCGTCGCCCTGCAAAGCCTCGTTCAATTCCGCTTTGGCCTTTTCAATGGCTTCTTTTTCCTCATCGGTCACTTTATCGCCCAGTTCTTTCAAGGCTTTATCCGTCTGGTAAATCATAGAATCCGCCTGATTGCGCACTTCCACAGCCTGCCGGCGTTTTTCGTCCTCTTCCTTGTACTGCTCAGCTTCCTTAACCATACGGTCAATTTCAGCGTCGCTAAAGCCGTTGCTGCCAGAGATGGTAATATCCTGCTGCTTGCCGGTGCCCAAATCCTTGGCGCTAACGTGCACAATGCCGTTGGTGTCAATATCAAAGCTAACCTCAATCTGCGGAATACCACGCGGAGCCGGAGCAATGCCGGATAAGGTGAAGCGGCCCAGAGATTTATTATCAGCGGCCATTTCGCGCTCGCCCTGCAACACATGCACCTCAACGGAAGGCTGGTTATCCGCCGCGGTGGAGTAAATCTGCGATTTGCTTACCGGAATGGTGGTGTTGCGGTCAATAATCTTGCTGAACACGCCGTTCAGGGTTTCAATACCCAAAGAAAGCGGAGTAACGTCAGCCAGCACAATGTCCTTAACCTCTTTGTTCAAAATGCCGCCCTGAATAGCCGCGCCCAAAGCCACGCATTCATCCGGGTTAATGCCCTTGTGCGGTTCCTTGCCAATCAGCTTGCGGATTTCATCCTGCACGGCGGGAATACGAGTGGAGCCGCCAACCAACAACACGCGGTCAACATCGGAAGCCGCAATGCCGGCGTCGCTCAAAGCCTGACGGGTTGGACCCATAGTTTTCTCCACCAGATCAGCGGTCAGCTCATCAAACTTAGCGCGAGTCAGGCTAATATCCAAATGTTTGGGGCCGTTCTGGTCTGCTGTAATGAAAGGCAGATTGATATTGCTGCTCAGCACGCCGGAAAGCTCAATCTTGGCTTTTTCAGCCGCTTCACGCAACCGCTGCATAGCCTGTTTGTCGCCGGAAAGGTCAATGCCCTCCGCCTTTTTAAACTCAGCCAGCAGATAATCCATAATCTTCTTATCAAAGTCATCGCCGCCCAGGAAGTTGTTGCCGGAAGTAGCCAACACCTGGAAAATACCGTCGCCAATTTCCAACAGGGAAACGTCAAAGGTGCCGCCGCCCAGGTCAAAAACCAACACTTTCTGCTCGTCGGCCTTATCCAAGCCGTAAGCCAAAGCAGCCGCGGTGGGCTCGTTGATAATACGCATAACCTCCAGGCCGGCAATTTTGCCAGCGTCCTTGGTTGCCTGACGTTGCGCGTCGGAGAAATACGCCGGCACGGTGATAACCGCCTGAGTAACCGGCTCGCCCAGATAAGCTTCCGCGTCCTCTTTCAGTTTACGCAACACAAAGGCGGAAATTTCCTGCGGGGTATATGCTTTATCATCAATTTTAACCTCATATTTTTTGCCCATATGCCGTTTGATAGACATCACGGTGTGGTCCGGCTTGGTGATAGCCTGACGCTTGGCCACCTGGCCCACCAAACGCTCGCCATTGTTAAAGCCCACCACCGATGGAGTAGTTCTGGCTCCTTCAGGATTTGGGATAACAACGGCCTCGCCGCCCTCCATAACCGCCACACAGCTATTAGTTGTACCTAAATCGATACCGATAATCTTACCCATAATAAAGTTACCTCCTAAAAATATAATTTATATTTTTTATTAAATTTATATAACTTAATTTTTGCTGCCAACTTGCACCATGGCCACCCGCAAAAGCTTATCGCCAATACGATAGCCCGCTTGCAATTCCGCAGTCACTTTGCCAACCTGTGCTTCATCCTCCACCGGCGTTTGGCCAATGGCCTCGTGCCAGTTGGGGTCAAAATCCTCACCCAGAGCCGGAATCCGCTCCACGCCCTTGGCCGCCATCAGCTCAGCCAACTGCCGGGCAATCATCTCCACCCCGGCGCTGTGGCCGGCGTCCGCCTCGCTGGCTTTCATTGCCTGCAAAGCCCGGCCAAAGTTGTCGGTAATCGGCAAAAGCTCCGTGCAAAAGGCCGCCGTGTTGTTGCGTTGCCAATCCTCTTTTTCCTGCCTGGTGCGCCGGCGGAAGTTATCAAAATCAGCCTGCAAACGGGTCAGCTGGTTTTCCAACGCCTGCTTAGCCTCCGCCAGCTGCCGATTTTGCCGCTCCAAATCTGCATAAGCGGCCGCCAACTTAGCCAGAGCCTCCTCCGGCGGCGGTTCTTCAGCCTCCGGCGCGGCTTCTGTCGCGGTTGCCTCAGCAGTAGCCGGCTCAGGTTCAGTGTTCACAGCCACATCCTGCTCTTCCGGCTGCTCACCGTTTACCTCCATATTTTGTTTTTCCTTATCCATTAAATCTCACCTCTGTATTCTGCCATTTTTAAAGCCAATTTATTGCTATTACCTTAATCTTCCTTATTATAATTGTCAATGGCCCGGCCGCCGCTTTTCCGGCTAACCTGCTGGCCAATCTGTTCCACCAAAGCAATCACCTTAGGATAAGGCATGCGGGTTGGCCCCAGCACGCCAATGCTGCCCACCTTTTCCCCATTCACGTAAAAAGGCGTGGTCACCATACTGCAAGCGGACATTCCCTGTGAATTCAACTCGTCGCCGATATAAACCACTGTGCCATGTCGCTGCTTGGAGGCCACCAAAAGCAGTTCCTTCACCACCTCGTCAGTTTCCAACACGGTAAACAGCTCTCGCACGGTGTCCACATCATGAAACTCCGGCTGCTTCAACAGGTTCAGCGTGCCTTGAATAAGCAAGCTGCTGTCCTGGTCAGTCCGGCTGTAATCAAGCAACAGCTCCTGCAACAAAGCCAAAGCCTGCTGCAAACGGGATTGCTGCTGCAACAAGTGACGGGCAATTTCCATCGTCAGCGAATCTGCCACTTGGGCCAGAGAAAGCCCCAGCAAACGCTCCTGCAACACCGCCTCCACCTCCGCCAAATTGAGATCGGAAAGTGTAACCGGCAGCTTCATTATCTTATTGTGAATTTTGCCATCGTCGGTTATCATAATCGCCAAAAGCTGATTTTCATTCAAACGCACCAGCTTAAAACGTTCCAAAACGCTCTCCGAAAGCTTTGGCTTAACCAGCATAGCAGTGTAATTTGTCATATTAGAAAGCAACTTGCAGCTTTGCTGAAACAGTTGCTCCAGCTCCGCCGCACAACCGTCAAAAAAATCTGCCAACCGCTGCTGCTCCTCATCTGAAAGCAACTTTTCCTCCGGCTCCATCAAATTATCAACATAGTAGCGATAGCCCTTGTCTGAGGGCACTCGCCCAGCCGAGGCGTGGGGCTGGATAATAAAGCCCATTTCCTCCAGGTCTGACATTTCATTGCGAATAGTCGCCGGAGAAACGCCCAAACCATATTTTTTGGCAATCGTCCGGGAGCCCACCGGCTCGCCCACATCAACGTAATCCCGAATTAAAGCATGCAAAATCTGCTTTTTTCGTTCATCCATCAGGCTTCCTCCTTTGCATTTTGGTTTCGCGTTTTTTTGTTAGCACTCTAACCTATCGAGTGCTAATAATAGAATAGCACCATACCCTGAATTTGTCAATATCCAAAGGCAAGTTTTTTTTATTTTCTATATATATTATATCTCTATATCCGCAGCCCCACCAGCCTTTGGCTGCTGGCAAAGCTGAATATCCTCCATCTCATCCTTAATAAAAGCCATAAACACCTGATTAGCCAAAACCAATCCCTTTTGCGTCAAACGCAGGCTGTGCGCGTCCTCCAGATATTCCAACAGGCCGGCGGCGTAAAGCGGCGGCAGCTCATTGGCATAAAAGCGCAAGGGGTCAACCCGAAAACGCTCAATCACCGGGTAAATATCCACGCCAGCCGTTTGACGCAGGCCCATAAACATAACCTCACTCATACACTGGGCCATGGTCAGCTCTTCCTCCTCCACCGGCGGCCGATGCAGATTAAGCAGGCTGTTGATGTAAGCGGAAAGCCCGCCCACATTCTGCCAACGCCGCAAAAACAGACATGAGGAAGCGCCCAGGCCAACCCCCAGGTAATCCTCCCGTTGCCAGTACATACGATTGTGACGGCTGCGAAAATCCCGCTGATCTTTTTGGGCAAAGTTAGCTATCTCATATTGCACAAAACCGTGCTCTTGTAAAAACTGCCAAGCATAAAGCAGCATATCCGCTTCCAAATCCTCATCAGCAACCAAAAGCAACCCTTTGGCATATTGCCGTCCCCAAGGGCTATCGTTATCCAACTGCAATGAGTAAAGCGAGATATGCTCCGGCTGCAAGCGCATAGCCGTGCGCAGATTAAATTCCAAATCCGCCATAGTCTGCCCCGGCAAGGCATACATCAAATCAAGGCTCAGGTTATCAAAACCAGCCGCCCGCGCCTCCGCCACCGCCAGCACAATATCCGCCGCGCTATGGGCCCGGCCCAACCGTTGCAGCTCTGCTGGCTGAAAGCTCTGCGCGCCCAGGGAAAGGCGGTTAAAGCCGGCCTGCCGCAACTGGCGTAAATAAGCCTCATCCGCCGTGGCCGGGTTGCACTCCACCGTAATTTCCGCGTCTGCACGCACAGCATAGGTTTGGCGGATAAAATCCAACAAAGAGCATAACTCCTCCGCAGGCATAACTGTAGGCGTGCCGCCGCCAAAGTAAATAGAAACCAGCTCGTCCGCGTAAGCGCGATACATCCTAAGCTCCTGCCGCAAAGCCTGTGGATAAGCTGCGGCCTGCTCCTGCACCTCAAAAATATTGTGCGAAAGAAAATCGCAATAATTACAACGCTGCAAACAAAAGGGCCAATGCACGTAAAGAGATTTAAAAGCCATTGCGCGCCTCCTATCGGCTCTCCGGCAGATTGTTCAGAGAATCAACCGTGCGCATCCGTTGCCAAAGCTCGCCCTCCATATCAATCAGCTCTTCAATATCCTGATAGTAAATTTCCAAAGGCTGGCAACTGCCATCGCTCAGGGGAATATAAAGAGTTAACGTACTCCAGCTGAGAGAAAATTCCATCGTACGCGGCAAACGACGCTCCAAAAAATCCAAAACCTCAGGATTTTCCGGCAAACCCTGACCGGCCTGGCTAACGCTATAAGTGCCGCGTGCCGGCTCCAACAGCTCCACCCGCCAATTCACCCCCGGCTTAAACAAATCGCTCAGATTGTAAAGCTGGCCGCTGTCCTTATCAAAGCAGACAGTGTGCACCTGCTTTTCCTGCCCATTGTTAGCAGTTTGATAACTCTGCCAGGAATCATCCAAACGCAAAGTTTGCACCACCGAAAACACCGCGCCGCTGCTCACAATAGCAAAATCGCCGCTCACCCTAAATTGTAGCTCATCCCGCAGCATATAACTATCATAATATTCACCTAGAGCGTTATCCTCCAAAGCTCGGTTCAAACGCCCCCAAACAGCAACATCTTCGTCCGTCGCCCGATTGCTAAGCTCCACCTGCGGATAGTAAACCAGATAATTCACATCCCGGTTTTCCAGCACCGTCAGCAAATTAACGCCAGGCAACAGCTCACGATCCCGCCCCACGCTCCAAACGGTGTGACCATGCTCATCAAACCAGGTTTGGCCATTTACATCTTTCACGCCATATAAATGCCCCAGACGGAAAACGCCCGGCTGCAAATCCAACCGCAGGCCTGGCTGCACCTGCCCCTCCGCATTGAAAAAGCCGGTGTAATCAGCAGTCCAAAAGCTGCAAAGACCATTCTGCCACTGGCCAAAGCCAAAAACCGGCTCCTCCACCGCCAGCTCTCCCTGAGCATTGTAAATCTGCCAGGCCGCTCCTCCTTGCTCCTTGAAAGCATAAAGCCCCGCGCCTAGATATTCCGCCGCCGCATAGTTTTTAGCCGGAACCAACACTGTGCCGTCAGGAGCCAGCAGCTCCGTCAGCTCGCCCTGGCCAACCAAAGCCGCGCCCCCCTGAAAAGGCCGCGCCCAATCAAACGCATAAGTGATAACCACACCGCCGCTTACGCTAACATAGCCATATTTGCCATCCTGCTGCACCAAAATCAGCCGGCTGCCAATCAAATTCAAATCCTGCGCTGATTCCAAGGTATTCCCGGCCAACTCCGGCACCTCCGCCGCACTTTTGGCGTGAATATTCAGCAGCAAAACCTTACCCTCAAAATCCCGCACCAGGGCAAAATTACCGGAAACTTGTCCCACCTCAGCGTAAACCGGCTCAATCACAATTTCACCATGTGGGTTAATATAACCCCAGCTCACCTGTTCGCCCCGCTGGCGGGAAAAGGCCATTAAACCGTCGCACAATTCACCCAGCCGGCCGGAAACGCCAAAAAGCTTGGCGCCGTTTGGGTCAAACAGGGCCGTGTTCGGTTCTGGATAAACCGGCGAGGAAAGCGCGTTGTAAGCCGCTACAAAACTGCTGCCGTTGTGGGTTTGAGTGCTAATGCTCTCATACTCCGCCGGCACCACAAAATTACCCTCAAAATCAATCGCGCCCCAAAGGCCGTTTTGCTTCACCCAGGCCGCCTTGCCGGTGAAAGGCAAAGCCTCCTGGTAAACCGCCGGCAACACCATCTTCCCCTTATCGTCAATATATCCCCAAAAACCGTCCTCATTTAAGGCCGGATAAAGCAGGCTAACCGGCTGTGGATTTTCCGTAACCGTCGGCTCCACCGGTTGACCGCTTGGCAAATTTAACACATCAGTTTGCCAAAGCACCAGCGCGCTGACCCCAACCGTGCAGATAAACGCCGTGGAAAACAGCAGCAACGCCATAGTTTTTTTCCGAATTTTCATTTTTCGCCTGAACTCCTCTTTAGATTGCTAAAATAGGCCCTAATATTTTGGCCAATTTTTTCTATAATAATAGATACGGTTAGCTGTGGCTTTTAACCTCCGCCACCGCCAATTCATCACAACGATTATTCCATTGATTATCCGCGTGCCCTTTCACTTTATGCCAGGTAACGCGGTGCTTTTTGCTTACAGCCAGCAGTCGCTGCCACAAATCCTGATTTTCCACCGGCTGCTTTTTAGATGTCTGCCAGCCGTTGCGCTGCCAACCCGCCAGCCAGCCCTGCTTCCAAGCGTTCACCAAATAGGCGCTGTCGCTGTACAAATCCACAATGCAAGGCTTTGTCAAGGCCTCTAAGGCGCAAATAGCCGCCAACAGCTCCATCCGATTGTTGGTGGTGTTGGCCTCAAAACCGGAAATCTCCCGCTTGTGTGGGCCAAACATCAACACCGCCCCCCAGCCGCCCGGCCCCGGATTACCAGAGCAAGCGCCGTCGGTGTAAATCTGCACGCCGGCCAAATATCCCTCGTCATTTAATGCTTTCGTCAAGAAAACTCCAACCCCTCTCGCAAACTTACGCAAAAGCAGCAGGAAAACGCCGCCTTTTTGCGAATATAATAAATGTTGCTCGAACATTCGCCAAACAAATCGTTATATTTAATTATATCACATAAATATCAAGCAAGCAAGTCAAACCAGGCGGATTTTAGCCGCCACAGGAGGAATACCGATTTGAACAATCTCCATCCAGACGTCAACAAGCCATCCTCTGCTCAGGAGCAGTTGACGCAAACCATCATTTATAAACAAAAGTTAAAGGAATTGCTGGAGGATACGGAAAACAACACCCAGCACCTCAACCGCCAAATGCAGCGCCAGCAAACCCTGGTGGCGGCAGCGCTTAATATAGAAGAAACCAACCGCCAAAAGCTACAGGCCGAAAAAGCCCTGCTGAATGAGTTGGAGGAGGAAAACAAAAACGCGCTGCTGGAACTGGCCCTGGCCAAACAAAAAAGCGTACAAACTCTGCACGCCTACAATGAGCAGCTAAACAACATCAAAGGCCTGCACTCCAGATTGGAAGAGGACACCGCCGCGGTGCAAAATCAACAGGAAACCATCCGGCGACTGATGGAAAACTGGCAGAACAGCAATTTTTTTATGCAAAAACAGCAGACTCTCAGCCAGGAGCTGGAAACTCGTCTGCAAGCCATTCGCCAGCACTTGGAGCAAGCTCCGCCAGAGGAACAGGAAGAATTGCCCCCGCTGAGCTTTGAGGAAGTTCTGCCTCAGCTTAGCGAGCTGGAGGCCCCGATGCTGCCCACTGAGCCGGAACCCAAACCGGCGGCAGAGCAACAACCGACAGATGCAGCCGCAGAAGTAAAACCAAACGAGCCTGCAACCACAGCAGACCAGGCCGCCCAACCGGCAGCGGAAAACCTAGGCCGCAATGCTAACCACGCCAACGCCAACTTTTGGGAGGCTAAACAGCACGCCTATTTAAAGCTAAATAATCCAGAAGAGGCAAACGAAGCTGCCAACCTAGAGGAACCTCAGGCAACAGAAGACGCAGAAGAGTTTGAGGCGGAAGCTGAGCCAAAAACTAAGCGCAGCAGCTGGAAAAGCTATCTAATTTGCATTGTGCTAGCTCTGGCGGTGGCCCTGTCTATCCGCACTTGGGTGCTGATGCCAACGCAGGTTTCCGGCAGTTCTATGCAGCCCACACTGGAGCCGGACGACAAAGTGATCACCTCCCCCCTGCCTTATCTGTGGGGCGCGCCGCAGCGCGGTGATATTGTGGTTTTCCAGGCCCCCAGTGAAGCAGACGGAGTTTATTATGTAAAACGAATTATCGGCCTGCCCGGCGAACATCTGCAAATTAGCGACGGTCAGGTTTATATTGACAACCTACCCTTAAATGAGGACTATCTGGACGGACAAATCACCGGCGGCTTTGTGGATACTTTGGTGCCAGACGATTCCGTTTTTGTAATGGGTGATAATCGGCAAGTCAGTCACGATAGCCGTGACAGCGACGTTTCATTTATTAAAATTTCCACCATCACCGGCAAAGCCATATGGCGGATTTATCCCTTTAACACATTTGGTATGATAGAATAAATGCTTTAATAAACAAGAGGTGTAAAGATGGATTGCTGTATCCCCAGCCCACTTCAACAACGCCTGCAAAAACTACGTCAGTTGTTGCAGACGCAAAATCTGCAAGCTATATTACTAAGCGACAAGCAAAATATTTTTTATTATTCCGGTTTTGCCGGCGATGATAGTCTGCTGCTGGTAGGCCTGCGCCAAACCTGGCTGCTTTCCGACGGACGCTATATCGCCCAAGCTGAAGCCGAAGCTCCCCAGGCAGAGTTTATCTGCAAGCAACCAGGACAAAGCCACGCCGCCTTGCTCAGCCAAATTTGTGCGGAGCAACAGCTTGCCAACCTAGGCTTTGAGGGCGCCTGCCTCAGCTACAGCGAATGGCACAGCTTTTCAGAATTGCTTAGCCAAAACGCGCCCGCCTGCCAAATGCAGGAGGCCGGAAGTCTGCCATTGCAGCCCCGTCTCAACAAGGATTCTATCGAGTGCCTAGCCCTGGAAAAATGCGGAGAAATTGCGGACAAGGCGCTGATTGATATTCAGTCGTTAATTGCCCCTGGCATATCCGAGCGAGAGCTGGCCTGGGCTTTGGAACAGGCTATGCATGAAAACGGCGGCCAAGGTTTGGCTTTTCCAACCATCGCAGCAGCCGGCCCTAACAGCGCCAAGCCGCACGCCATCCCCTCTGATTATCGCCTGCAAAACGGTGATTTTGTAACCCTGGATTTTGGCGCAACCTACCTAAATTATTGCGGCGATTGCACCCGCACCTTTATTGTCGGCCAACCGCAGCCGGAGCAAGCGGATGCCTATCGGCTAGTACAAAAGGCTCAGGCTGCCGCTTTAGAGCAAATCAAACCGGGGATGACCTGCCACCAGGCAGACAAAATCGCCCGTGATATAATTGAAGCTGGCGGTTTGGGCGAATATTTTTCTCACTCGCTAGGCCACGGCGTGGGTCTTAATGTACACGAAGCCCCTTATCTGCGCAAAGACGGCCAGGAAATTCTCCAGCCAGGGCAAATCGTGACGGTGGAGCCCGGCGTTTATCTGCCCCAAGCCGGCTTTGGAGTCCGCATTGAGGATTCCTGCCTGGTTACGGAAAAAGGCTTGCGGCCGCTAACTAATTTTCCAAAAAATCTGGCCGTATGCTGCATAAAATAAAACTAAAAAAATCACCTTAAATATTGTTAGCGTTTAAGACTGCGTTTTCAAAATTGAACGCCGCCTTAAATTGTTCCCAAAAATATTTGAGGTGATTTTTTTGCTTTCTCTGCGCCGCCATCGCAATATATCCCGATTGTTGCTGTTAATTTTTGGTTTGTTAGCCGGCCGGCTGCTGCAAATTAATTACAGCCACGCCGCTGATTACACCGCCCAGGTGCAGCGCCAAAGGCTTTTGGCCGTGGAAGAGCGCGAATACAGCCGTGGGGATATTTTGGATTGCAACGGACAAAGCTTCACCAACCGGGCGGAGCGAGTGCTGCTGGTTTTTCCCCGTTTACTGCCAGAGAACAGCGAAACCTACTGGGTTACTTATCTAAACACCCTGTTAAAAAACAAACAACTGCAAGCCAGCGCCACCGTTTCCAGTCAATTAAAACAACAGCTGACAGATGGTCAGCCGTTCATATTAGCTCGCAATTTAAGTTTGCGCCAACTGGAGGAGCTGCAACCGGTTTTAGCCAAAACCAACGGTATTTACGCCACCATCATCCGCCCGCGCTATGGCGCCGACGGCCTGGCCGCCCACCTAATAGGCTATGTTGGCGGCAGCAACACCGCCGAGGCAGAAGCCTTAACCAGGCAGGGCAACCAAGACACCGCTTATATCGGCAAAAGCGGGCTGGAAAAACAATATGACGCCTTACTGCGTGGACAAACCAGCGCCCACATCGCCATAACAGTAGACGAAAAAAATCGGCCTGCCTCAGAAGGACTGCGCTATATTGCAGCTGGCAACGGCAAACCGACTTTTAACCTACAACTAACGCTCAATTACAACTATCAGGCCATTGCCGAGGCCGCTATGCAAGATAAAAACGGCGCAGCAGTGCTGATGGACGTAAAAACCGGCGATGTGCTGGCCATGGTGAGCGCCCCGGGCTACAATCAATATATTGGCCAACCGGCCACTGAGGGCGATATTTACGTTAACAAAGCCCTCTCCTATTATCCCCCGGCCTCTGTGTTCAAAATTGTGCTGTGCCTGGCCGCGCTGGACCATAACATCAGCATTGACAACACCGGCAATCTTTTTAATTGCAGCGGCAGTATCACCCTGCCAAACGGGCACCAGGTGGGCTGCTGGAACAGCGACGGCCACGGCGAGGAGAACATTGGCCGCGCCTTGGGAAACTCCTGCAACCCCTATTTCATCCAACTGGGCCAAAGCTTAGGCGGCAGCCTGATTGGTGAATACGCCTACCGCCTGGGTTTAACCGAACAAGTTCTGAGCGGCTTTAAGCTCAGCCAGGATGATTCAACCAGCCGGCTCAGCTTCAACCCCGCCGTGCCGGCCGACGTGGCCAACGTGTCTATCGGGGAAAAAGGTATCCGCGCCACGCCGCTTATGCTGGCCCGGCTGCTGGCCGCCGTGGCCAATGACGGCCAGCTTCCCACGCCACGCCTGGTGCAAGCCGTACTGGATGACAAAGGCCGTGTGCTGAGTGAAATTCCCAGCGCACAGCCGCAACAAGTGGTGCAGGCGGCAAGCGCCCGCCAGGTTAAGCAATGGTTGGTACAAGCCGTGCAAGAAGGCACCGGCAAGCCGGCCGCCAGTGATTTAATCAGTATTGCCGGCAAAACAGGCACCAGCCAGAACTTTGGCGTGTGGTTTGCCGGTTTTTTCCCGGCGGACGAACCCCGCTGGTCAATCGCCGTTTACATTGCCGACGGCCAAAGCGGCGGCTCCGACGCAGGCGGCGTTTGCCGGGAAATTGCCGAAAAAATTGCTATTCTCGAAGATATAACCAATACCAGTAAAGTATAGTTGCACCTAAAAATGAGCGTTTAGCGCCTCTGCCAAAGTAATTCAAGAATATCGCAAATAATATCAACTTTATTAAATGGCGGTATCATATAAAAACCGTCGCAAAATTCTGCCACACCCTGCACAACCTGACAGGCCACCTGCACGCCCAGGGCGCGGGCCTCCTCTGGCGTTTTATCCCGGTAGCTTTCAATCAACTCCTCATCCAAAGTAATACCGCTGATTTCATTGTGCATAAAACAAGCGTTGCGATAGCTGACCGGCGGCATTATACCGGCCAGAATTTTAGCGCCCAGCTGTTGGTGCGCTCGCCGCAGGTTCAGCGCCCCCTGTTTGCTCAACACCGGTTGAGTCAGCAGCATTTGCACGCCGTTTTGCAGCTTTTCCTCAGCCAGACGCAGCTGCACATCAAAGTTGCGGGCGTTCACATTCAACGCGCCGCAGATGTAAAATGGCGTTTGCAAGATAGTTTCATTCAAATTGCTGATGTACTTGGCCAACATGCGGGAATTAAAGTTGAATACGCTTTTTATTTCATCCCGTTCGGCGGTTGGAATCGGGTCGCCGGTGACAATCAACACATTGTTCACGCCCTCCACGCTGAGGCCCAGCAGCAAAGCCTTGGTGGCGTTCAGATTGCGGTCGCGGCAGGTCATATGAGGCAGCACATCCACGCCAAGCTCCCGGTGCAGTTTGCAAGCCAACAAACTGCTATCCATCCTGGCCCGGCCAATCGGGCAATCCGGCACAGTGATAATATCCACCCCTGCCTGCTGCAAAATCTTGGCTTTTTCCATAAACTGCGGCAGGTTTACATCCTGCGGCGGCTCCAGCTCCACCGCCAACAGCTTTTCGCCGGCTTCCGCCTTGCTACGAAAACGGTTTGGCAAGCTCTGAGCAGCTACGTCCAGATCACCAACAGAAACGTCCCCAACTGCAACAAAACGGCCGGCCTTATTCTCCGCTTTATTATGCTTCAACAGCCGCAGCCTTTCCGCCACGGCGGCAATATGCTCCGGCGTGGTGCCGCAGCAACCGCCCAGCAAGCGAACGTCCATTTCCGCAATACGCCCCAACTGCTCGGCAAAATATTCTGGATTGTTACCAAAAAAGGTTCGGTTGTTGATAACGGTGGGATAACCCGCGTTGGGCATTATGGAAAGCAACTGGCCATCTGCCGGCTGAAGCTGCTGCTCCTGCAAATATTTACCCAGATGATACGGCCCAGAAACACAGTTGAAGCCAGCCGCGTCAATCTGCGGGCAAGCTTGCACCGTCCGCAAAAGCTCCGCTCCGGCTCGGCCGGTGCGCGTGTAACCGTCGGGCTGAATGGCAAAGGAAACCACCACAAAAGCCTGCGGGCACTGCCGCTTGATATAGGCCGCCAGCTCCGGCAGCCCTGCTTCATCACTAAAAGTTTCAAACAGAAAATTTTCTGCGCCCAGCTGCAAAAAACAATCCACCACCGGCCGCAAGCCAGCTTGCACATCCAGGCAAAGCCCAGCCTCCGCGGCAGCGGCAAACGGCCCAATATCCGCAAAGATGAAAGGACGCTCCGCCTCAGGCAGCTCCAGCGCCGCCTGATTGGCCAACCGCCAGCCGGCGCTGATAACCTGCTGCAAAAGTGCAACATCATTAGCCAAAGCGGCCGGATTAGCGGCAAATGTGTTGGTTTTCAACGCCTTAGCCCCAGCCTGCAAGTAAGCCCGGTGCACCTGCAAAACCTGCTGCGACCGTTGCAAATTGGCCAGCTCGCACTTTTCCAACCCAGCCCTGCTTAGCTGGCTCAGATAGGTGCCCATCGCGCCGTCAAAAAGCAACGTCTCACTCTGCAAATATTCCCGAACGTCAATTTTAGCCGAAGATTTTTCTCCCAATTTTTCGTTTCCCCTTTTTATAATATATTTAACCAAGCACCTGCTTGGCAATCTGCACCGCCTGGGCGGCGTCCTTAGCGTAAAAATCCGCCCCAATATTCGCAGCATAATCAGCAGTCAGCACCGCGCCGCCCACAAACACCTGGCAGGGGCGCCCGCTTTCCCGCAGGGCCGCAATGGTTTGCTCCATACTAACCACGGTGGTGGTCATCAAGGCGCTCAAGCCAATCAGCCGAATATCATGCGCCTTGGCTTCCGACACAACCCGCTCCACCGGCACGTCCCGGCCCAAATCAATTACTTGATAGCCGTAATTTTCCAAAATAACCTTGACAATATTTTTGCCAATATCGTGAATATCACCAAACACCGTGGCCAGCAAAATTTTGCCCTTAGCCACACCAGCGCGGCCCTGCTTAATAATCTGGGCCTTGATGACTTCAAACGCCTCGCTGGCCGCCGCCGCCGCATTAATCAGCTGCGGCAGAAAAATTTCCTCCCGCTCATAACGCTGGCCGACAGCATCCAACGCCGGAATCAGCAAAGCATTAATCAGCTGCATTGGCTCCTGCTCTGCCAACAACTGCTCCGTCAACTGGCGCACTTCGCCGCGCAACCCCTTATGCACGGCCTCCGTCAACTGTTGCGGCAAATCGGCAGCAGACTGCGCCGCAAGCTCAGCCTGCTTTGGTTCAACAACCGTCTGGCCGGCAATATATTCCGCACTGCCTTCGTCGCAGTTCAGCAGCACGCGGGCCGCCGCCACCGTGTCCGTCATACTTTCAATGTTAGGATTGATAATCGCCAAATCCAGCCCAGCCTGCAAAGCCATACTCAAAAAGGTTTGATTAATCAACTCCCGGTTCGGCAGGCCAAAGGAGATGTTGGAAACACCCAACACGCATTTCAGCCCCAGCTGCTCCTTAACCAGCCGAATGGCCGCCAGCGTTTCCCGCGCCTGCTCCTGCTGCGCGGAAACCGTCAGCGTTAGGCAATCAATATAAATATCCTCCTTGGGAATGCCCTCGGCCAACGCCGCTTCCATAATCCGCCGGGCAATTTGCAGCCGCTGTTCAGCCGTTTGCGGCAGGCCGTTTTCATCCAGCGTCAACCCAATCACCGCCGCTCCATAACGTTTAACCAGCGGCAAAATGGCAGACAAGCTTTCCGGCTTGCCATTTACAGAATTAACAATGGCCTTACCATTGCAAACCCGCAAGGCCGCCTCAATCGCCGCCGGGTCAGAGGAATCAATCTGCAAAGGCAAATCCACCGCCCCTTGCAAAGCCTTGACCACGCGGGCCAGCATAGCAGGCTCATCCAAACCGGGCAACCCCACGTTTACATCCAAAATATCCGCCCCGGCTTCCTGCTGCTCAATCGCGCGGGCCAGAATATAATCCAAATTCTGCTCCCGTAACGCTTGCTGAAACACCTTTTTGCCGGTGGGATTCAAACGCTCGCCCACAATCAGCGGCCGGTCAAGATACACCGTGCGAGTGGGCGAACAGACCGCCGCCTGCCTCACCTGAGGCCGCTCACCCCGCCGGCGATTTTGCAAAGCCTGGCGCAATGCTGCAATATATGCCGGGCCAGTGCCACAACAGCCGCCCAACAGCTGCACTCCCAAATCCGCAAAAGGCAGCATTTGGGCGGCAAACTCCTCCGGCGTAATGTCGTAAGCGCCGGTTTGCGGGTTGGGCAAGCCAGCATTGGCTTTCACAATCAGCGGCAGATTGGTATGCCGGCGTAGCTCCTGCACCACCGGCAACAAACCCTGCGGGCCAGGCGAACAATTTACACCAATCGCGTCCACCGACAAAGCGTTCAACAGGCAGGCCATTGCCTCCACATGAACGCCGCTGAAAGTACGGTTGTTCTTATCAAAGGTCATCGTGCAAAGAACCGGCAGTTCCCGGCCCGGCGCAAAGCTTTCCTGAGCAGCCAGCAGAGCCGCTTTCAGCTCGTAAAGATCAGTCATCGTTTCAAACACCAGCAAATCCACGCCAGCATCCAACCCAGCCTGCACCATCTCCTTAAACTCTGCATAGGCCTGCTCAAAGTGCAGAGTACCGGCAGGTTCAAGCAGCTCGCCCAAGGAGCCCACATCCAACGCCACCAGCGTGTTTGTACCTGCGGCGGCCTGCCTGGCCAGCTCCACAGCCCGGCTTATCACCTCCCGCGGAGTGCGGCCGCTGCCCGCCAGCTTATGCGCATTGGCCCCAAAAGTGCAGGCGTAAATTATATCCGCTCCCGCCGCAATATAACGCCGGTGAATATCCACCAACAGTTGCGGCCTATCCAGCGCAAAAAGCTCAGAATTATCCCCCAACTGCAAACCGGCCTCAATCAGCTGCGTTCCCATAGCGCCGTCCAACAGCATAAAATCCTGCTGAGCCAAACGCTCCTTAAAAGCTTGTTTGTTCATTCCCAATCTCTCCATTATTTAATTTTGTCAATCATTTACGCCGATAAGGACAATCCAACAGCCGACAGGCGGCGCAGTTGTGCCGGCTTAAATCCCGTTGCTCCGCCCGAAGCTCCTGCTGCGCAAGGCCAATAACCGCCGTGACTGATTTGCGCGGCAATAGCAAGCCACTGCTGGAAACTGTTAGCCCAATGCGCCGGGCAGCGTCCAACGTGGCGCAAAACTGGGCCTGGCAATCCAAAGGCAAATCGCCATAGCCAGGGCTGAAACGGGCTGTCAGCTGCCAACCCTGTTCCTGCAATTCCGCCGCCAATCCAGCTTGCAACTGCTCCAGCAGATTTTCCACCGCCGCGCTGGCGCAGGCGTCCAAAAGCAAGGCTTGGCCCACATCCCGAATTTGCGCCCGCCGGATTAGCTCATCCACCGCCCGGCCCAAGCTGGCGGCCAACAGCAAACAGGCGGAACAACCCCGCAACAGGCAGGCAATATCCCGCCCGGCCAAGCGCAGGCTGGCGCCTTGCAATGAGCGGCCCGCCACCACATCATCTTCCGGCAGCAAAGCAAATTGCTTATAAACAAAACGCGGTTGAGCAGCCGCCAAAACCGCCGCTTCCGCTTGGGCCAAATCATCCGCCAGCTCCGGCGGCAATGGTTTTGTCATCGGCCAACGCAGATAACGCAAAACCTCCGACTGCTCCACCTGCAAAGTGGTAATTTCCTTAGCTTCCATAATTATTTCCATCAAACAAACAGGTTTAGTTCCACGGCCTGGCCTGGCTCCACCACCACAAATTGCTCGTCCCAACGGCCGCTCACCAATTTTTCCAGCAGCAAATTGCTGCCTGGCACATGGTTCAGACGGCAACCCGCCAACTCGGCATTTTGGCTGGCCTCCGCCAAAAAATCCGCCGCCTGGCTGTCATAAGCGCCAGTGTCGATAATATCCGCTTCCCGATAGTTAGCAAACCAGGAGCGGAAAATCGCCGCCCCCTGCTCATCGCCGTGCTGCTCGCAAAGGCGCTGCTGCATAGCCGCCAGAGAATGCTCGCCACGGTCGCTGTCCCGCAGATAAAAATGCCGCCCCTGCTTCAAATTGAAATTCGGGCTGTCGTCCGTGTGCAAAAGCAACGTCACACAATCATCCACCCGCGGCATAACCAAACGCCGGCCTGGCCGCACTCCCTGCCAGGAGCCGCCGCAAAAGCCCATCGCCACCAGCACAGTGTCCACCTCCGCCGGTAGCTGCTGCAATTTGGTCAAAATCTCCTGCTGCATTTGCCTTGGGTCAACGTGATATTTTCGGTCTAACTCCACCACCGGAAAATCAGTCTGCATTTTGGCCTGAGCCGCCTCAATATGGCTCAACAACGAACCGCAACCTAAAATAATCGCCTGCATTTTTATCCCTCCCAATCTACAAAAAAAACATATTAGTAAGTATAACTCCATTAATCGCTCTTGTCAATAACAAAGCATTTTTCAAAGCCAACGGGCATATATATTAAAGCAAATTTCATGTCACTGGCAGCGTCCACTAAAGTGGCCTTGTCAATCGCTAAATGTTTATATAAAAAGGAGGCGCCTCTTTTGGCCGCAAAAAATAGCAAAATAAAAAAACCAGGGCAGTTTATGCGCGCAATGTTTGCCGAAGCTTTGGAAATGCCGGAGGAATTGGCTCTGGATTTGCCCCGCGTCACCCTGATCGGCAACGTCAGCCTGCATATTGAAAATCATCGGGGTATTATCAATTATTCCGCCCAAGAGGTGCGCCTGCGGGTCAGCGAAGGCTATTTGATTGCCAGAGGCAGCGGCTTTAAGCTGCGCAGTATCAGCAAAACGGACGTTTCCCTGGAGGGTGAAATCAACAATCTGGCCATTGTGTTGGACGCTGACGCCCCGCCCGACGGCCCTGGCGGCTGGCTAAACAGCGAGGATTTGGCTCAGCTGCTGCGGGAGGAGCTGGCCGACATGCCTGAGGCAGCCAGCCAAACAGCTGAAAACACCAGCCAAGCTGGCCAAACGGAGGATTAAAATTTATGCTGACAATGTTTTTAAGCTGGCTCAGGGGCTATGTGGTGCTACACATCAGCGGCGGCGCACCGGAACGCCTGCTGAACCTGGCCTTGCAACGAGATATTGATATTTATGACATCAACTGGCTAACAGACGACCTGCTGGAAGTTAAAGCCGCCTGGCGAGAATTGGGCCAGCTGAAAAAAATGGCCAAAGTAACCGGCTGCAATCTAAAAACCAGACGCAGCCAAGGCCTGCCCTTTGTTTATCGTTATCTGCGGCGGCGCAAAACCCTGGCCGCCGGCGTGCTGCTTTTCGCTTTGGGGCTGGCCGGCTTATCTCAGCTGGTATTTGCGGTGCGCATTCAACCGCAGGAGCAGCTCACCCAGCTTGAAACGGAAACTGTGCGCTTGCGAGCAGCAGAGCTGGGCCTGCGGCCGGGAGCAGTCTGGCGCTTGCTTGATGTTGATGAGCTAGCCAAACAGCTAAAGCAAGATATTGAGGAACTATCCTGGGTTTATATTGAACGACAAGGCACCATTATGAATATCAAAATTGCCGAACGTTCCATTTATCCAGATGAATTGGAAAACGCCACCATCGGCGCCATATGGGCCAACCGCAACGCCCTAATTGAAGATGTGCTAATCAAACACGGCCAGGCGGTGGTTGAGCACGGCGACACCGTACAAAAAGGCGAACTGCTGGTTTCTCCGCTGGCCGACGGCCGGGCCGACGCCATCATCAAAGCCCGCGTTTGGTATGAGGGCTATGGCGAAGCCCCCTTGCAGGAGCAAATTTTGCGGGCAGCCACGGAAAGCCGCAGCCTCTACAGATTGCCCAAAGGAGAGGCCAATCTGCAAATTTGGGGATTCCCTCCCAAAGCAGAGGGCGAGAATATGACTATCGCCAGCGAGCAATCGGAACGCCTGCTTGCCATCGGCCAAATTCAGCTGCCATTGCAGGTGAAAAAGCTGACGGCTCAAAGCTGCTTTTGGCGCACCAACACTGAGGCAGAAGCCAAAGCGCAAGCTTTAGCCCAAGCCACCGCCAGCCTGCAAGCCCAAATTGGCCAGGAAAATCAGCTTTTGAACGAGGAAGTCAGCTATCAGTTGTTGGAGGGCGGTGTTTGGGCCGCCACAGTACGTTGGGAATGCCTGGAGGAAATCGGCGAGCGCAAAAGATAACTATTGCTTTTGCCAATTTGCTGTGTTATAATAATAAATAACCATTTATAGACTGACAGTCGCAGCCCCTGTCAATAAACAAAACACTAAAAAGGGCTGCTTCAAGCCCTTTTTTTGGTATAAAAAATTAACGGTTTTTTATCACAAAGCATTTATATTTTAATGAAAGGAACGTGAATTTATGTATAGTTTGCAGGCCGAGGCCAGCTTTGACGCAGCCCATTTTTTAGCCAACCACCCCGGCCAGTGCCGCAACCTGCACGGCCACCGCTGGAAAGTGCGAGCGGAGGTGCAAGCCGCCCAACTGAACACCAACGGGCCGGAGCGTGGCATGCTGCTGGATTTTGCCGGCCTGAAGCAATGCCTAAAAGAGCTGGCCGCTCAATTTGACCACAAATTTATCTATGAGGAGGGCAGCCTGCAACCGGCCACGGTAACCGCTTTGCAAGCCGAGGGCTTTGCGCTGGCGCCGGTTCCTTTCCGCCCCACAGCGGAGGAACTAGCCCGCTGGTTTTATCAAGCCTTGCAACAACAGGGCGTTCAACCAGCTAAGGTTTGGGTTTATGAAACGCCAAAAAACTGCGCCGCCTATTTTGAAACGGAGGATAACGCCACCAATGCCCAGCTATAATATTGCGGAAAAGTTTGTCAGTATCAACGGCGAGGGCCGCCGGGCCGGCCAGCTGGCGGTTTTTATCCGCTTTTTTGGCTGCAACCTGCGCTGCTCCTACTGCGACACAGCCTGGGCCTGGCCGGATAATATCCCAACAAACGGCCCCGGCGAACAGCTGAGTAATGATGAAATATATCAATTTATCAAACAAAGCAAAGTGCGCAACGTAACCTTAACTGGCGGCGAACCTCTGCGCCAACCCCACATCTTAACCTTGCTGGAGCAGCTGGCGGCAGACAAAGACCTTTTTGTGGAGATTGAAACCAACGGCAGCCAACCGCTAGGGCCGGTGTTAGCCCTGGCAAACCGCCCTGCCCTCACCGTAGATTACAAATTGCCCGGCAGCGGTATGGAGGAAAAAATGCGCCCGCAGGAGCTTACGCTGTTGGACAAGCAGGATGTGGTAAAGTTCGTCTGTGGCAGCCCGGCAGACCTCCAGCGAGCGGAACAGATTATCCGCCAGCTACGGCTAATTGACAAAGTTGGCGTTTATTTAAGCCCAGTTTGGGGCCAAATTGAGCCAGCGGCAATGGTGGAATTTATGCGCCAAAAACAGTTGAACGGCGTTAATTTGCAACTTCAACTGCACAAATTCATTTGGCCGCCGGAGGCGCGCGGCGTTTAAAAAATCTTAATTTAATTTTACATAATTATTTTTTGCTATTTTGAAAGGAGTTTTTTCCGATGACAAACCAAAAAGCCTTGGTGCTGACCTCTGGCGGCATTGATAGTACAACTTGCCTGGCCTGGGCCGTGCGCGACTTAGGCGCTGAAAATGTTCTGGCCCTCTCCATGTTTTACGGTCAAAAGCACCAACGAGAGCTGCAAGCCGCCGCGGATGTGGCCAAATGGTATCAGGTTAAGCATTTGCAGCTGGATTTAAGCAATATTTTCCAATTTAGCGATAACGCTTTATTGCAGGGCTCAGCCAAGGCCATTCCGCACACAGATTATGCTGAACAGCTGGCAACAGGCGACGGCCCGGTGAGCACCTATGTGCCGTTCCGCAACGGCGTGTTTATATCCGTCGCGGCCAGTGTAGCCATCGCCCACGGTTGCAACCGGCTTTACTATGGCGCACACGCAGACGACGCGGCCGGCTTTGCCTACCCAGATTGCAGCGAGGCCTTTAACCACGCTATGGCGGAAGCAATCAAACAGGGCACCGGCGGCCAGCTAAAGCTGATTGCCCCATTTGTGCAGGACAACAAGGCCGGCGTAATTGCTCATGGGCTGCACTTTGGCGTGCCTTATCACCTGACCTGGAGCTGCTACGAGGGCGGAGCCGAGCCCTGCGGCGAGTGCGGAACCTGCCGCGACCGTCAGGAGGCATTTCGCATAAACGGCGTGGAGGATCCTCTTGCCTATCCCCAAAAACCAACAAACAATGGAGATGAAACAAAATGAGCCGTAATGCAAACGAGCTGCAAGGCGTAAGCCAGCTTGGAGCCGCCAAAACGGCCTATCCCACCGACTACGCCCCGCAGCTTTTGGAAACTTTCGCCAACAAGCACCCGGACAACGATTACTTTGTTAAATTTAACTGCCCGGAATTCACCAGCCTATGCCCCGTCACCGGTCAGCCGGATTTCGCCACCATTTATATCAGTTATGTACCAAACAAATTGATGGTGGAAAGCAAAAGCTTAAAGCTGTATCTGTTCAGCTTCCGCAATCATGGCGATTTTCACGAGGACTGTATCAATATTATTATGAAAGACCTGCGCAATTTGCTCCAACCCAAATATATTGAGGTTTGGGGCAAATTCCTGCCCCGCGGCGGCCTCTCCATTGACCCTTACTGCAACTGGGGCCAGCCCGGCACCCGTTGGGAAAAAGCCGCAGCAGACCGGCTGCTTTGGCATGATATGTACCCGGAGGCTGTAAACAACCGCTAACCTGCTAAAACAACCTGTCGAAAATGGAGAGTTTCAGCTGTTTACGCACAGCCGCGCCGCCGGTGTAGCCCAGCTTTTCCGCCTCTTTCAGCAACTTGGCGGCCTGACGTTTATCGCCATTTTTACCCAGCGCAAAAGCGTAATTGGCCAAAATAACCGCATAATCCGGGTCGTTCTGTTGCTGATTAAGATCCGCCAACTGCACGGCCTTAGCATAAAAATCACAAGCCTTGGCAAAATCTTCCTTGGCAATGTAAACCGCACCGATATTCCCAAAAGCCCAGGGATCCTCCCGATTCATCTCCAGGGCCTTTTCATAACACTCCAAAGCCTTGTCCAAAAAACCGGCGGCGCGGTGAGCTCGTCCCAGCTTGTTCCAAATCATCGGATCATCCGGTTTAAGCTTCAAAGCATGAGCCAAAAGCTGGGCCTCAATTCCGTAAGCCCGCTGCTGACGATATTTTTCAGCATCAGTAAGCAGCGAGAGCAATCGGGCGTCGCGAATTTCCTTATCCGCCAGGTCGCCGCACTCATCAACGGAATTATCCACAATATCTTCATCATAATACTCTTCATTTAACATAGCAATTCCTCCTTAGATCTCAACAACTATCAAATCAACTAGCCGCTAATCTAAACTGAGCCAAGCAATCTCTAAGTGTTCACACAAATATATTAGCGTAAGCAATGCCCCAAATGCCGAACACTGAAACCAGAATGATTGGGTTCAGCTTAAAAAAGCGCAACAGCAGAAAAGCCAGCAAAAACAAGACCAGCTCATAAAAGGAGCCGATATTTTCAAAGGCCAGCAAAATGGCGGAGCCAGCCGTCAAAGCCACCACCATCGGCCGCACGCCGGAAATAATTTGGCGCAACAGCGGATTGTCCGGGTTATGCCGCAAAATATACATCAAGCCTAATATTATGAAATAGGCCGGCACAACCAGACCAAAGGTGGCCAACAAAGCGCCGGGCAAGCCGCCGATTTTAAAGCCGGTGTAAGTGGCGGTGTTGACGGCCACCGGCCCCGGCGTGGATTGGGAAATGGCCAGCATATCTGTATATTCCTGCAAGGTCAACCAGCCGTGCACATCCACCACCTGGTTTTGGATGAAAGCAATCATCGCATAGCCGCCGCCAAAATTCAGGATACCAATAAAAACAAAGGTCAGGAAAAGCTGCAACAAAATCTGCATTTAATCAGCCTCCTTTTCCGCCTTAGCGTCCGTTTTTGAAACCGTAGGGTCATCCTTTGGCAACTGCTCCGCCTGGCGATAGCGACGAATTCGCGGATACAGCACACCAAAAATCGCCCCGCAGATAATCACCAAAACCGTATTAATCGAGGCCAACAGCAGCATAGCCAAGCCTAGCAGCAGCAGGCAAACGTCAAACTTGGTTTTAACCATTGTGCTGCGCAGCTTCAGCGCCGCGTCCAGCAGCAGAGCAGCCACAATCGGCCGCACCCCGGCGAAAAACTGTTGCAACCATTCCACGCTTTGCCCCTGCAAAATCAAGTAGGCCAAAATCAGGATAATCACAATGGAGGGCGTGACCATACCCAGCATAGCCGCCGTGGAGCCAATCAGCCCACGTTGGGTGTAGCCAATATAAATGGAAGCGTTGATGGTGAAAGCCCCCGGCGCACTGTTGGTGATGGCCAGCATATCCGCAAATTCCTCATCGTTCAGCCAGCGTTTGTCCTCCACCACCGCCTTTTGGATGAAAGGCAGCATCACCGCACCGCCGCCAATGGTGAAAAGGCCAATCTGCGCAAAAACATTAAATAATTCCCACAGCCTGGCGGCAGGCTGATTTGCAACTTCATTTGTCATTGCCCAACTCCCCTTTTTTGCAAAATCTTTAGCAAATATTATAATAAATATAACACATTATTTGACAAAAGAAAAGAGTTATATTATAATAAAAAGATAAAAAATATTATTTCAAAATTTACGAGGTGTAGATTATGAGCTTAAAAGTTACGTTCCCGGACGGTCAGATAAAAGAATTCGCCCAGGCCCAAACTGCGCTGGAAATCGCCAAATCCATCAGCAGCAAGCTGGCCAAAAAAGCGCTGGCCGCCAAAATTGGCGTTGCAGGCGAGGAAAAAATCGTGGATTTAGCCTTGCCCCTGGAGGGAGATTTGCAGCTGCAAATCCTCACATTTGATGATGAAGAGGGCAAAAAAGTGTTTTGGCACAGCTCTGCCCACATTATGGCCCAAGCCATTAAGCGTTTGTTCCCCGACACTCAGTTTGGCATCGGCCCGGCCATCAAAGAGGGTTTTTACTATGATGTGGATAGCTCCCATGTTTTTGTGCCGGAGGATATGGAGGCCATTCAGCAGGAAATGCTGAAAATTGCCAAGGAGAATCTGCCTTTCCAGCGGCAGGAGCTTCCCCGTGCGGAGGCTCTCAGCTTTTTCACTGAGCGCGGCGAGGGTTACAAACAGATTTTAATTAACGATCTGCCAGAGGACGCCGTCATCAGCACCTACACCCAGGGAGATTTCACCGACCTCTGCCGCGGCCCGCACCTGCCGACCACCGGCCTGATTAAAGCAGCCGCTGTGCTGAGCTTTGCCGGCGCCTACTGGCGTGGCGACGCTAAAAACAAAATGCTGCAACGTATTTACGCCATCACTTTCCCGGACAAAAAAGAGCTGGACGCTTACCTGTTCCGCATTGAGGAGGCCAAAAAGCGCGACCACCGCAAGCTGGGCGCAGAGCTGGGGCTTTTCACCTTTGTGGACGAGGGCCCAGGCTTCCCCATCTTCCTGCCCAACGGCATTGTGCTGCGCAACCAACTGGAGGCCTACTGGCGGGAGCTGCACACCAAAGCCGGTTATGTGGAAATCCGCACCCCGGTTATCCTAAACCGCAGCCTGTGGGAGCGCAGCGGACATTGGGATCACTACAAGGAAAATATGTACTTCACTCAGATTGACGGCGAGGATTATGCAATCAAACCGATGAATTGCCCCGGCGGCATTTTAGCCTACAAGCATAATATGCACAGCTACCGCGAGCTGCCTATGCGCGTTGGCGAGATTGGCCTGGTGCACCGGCACGAGCTTTCCGGCGCGCTGCACGGCCTGATGCGTGTGCGCGCCTTTTGGCAGGACGACGCTCATATCTTTATGCTGCCGGAGCAGATTAAACAGGAAATTATCGGCGTAATCAATTTGATTGACACCGTTTACAAACAGTTTGGCTTCAGCTACTATGTGGAACTCTCCACCATGCCTGAGGACCACGCCGGAGACGAAGCGGTTTGGGAGGAAGCCACCCAGGCCCTGCGCGAGGCTATGCAATCAATCAATATGCCCTACCAGCTTAACGAGGGCGACGGCGCTTTTTACGGCCCCAAGCTGGATTTTCACCTGACCGACAGCATTGGCCGCACCTGGCAGTGCGGCACCATTCAGCTGGATTTTGTAATGCCGGAACGGTTCGATATGACCTATATCGGCGAGGATAACCAAAAGCACCGCCCCGTGATGATTCACCGCACCTGCTTTGGCAGCATTGAGCGTTTCATCGGCATTTTAACCGAGCATTACGCCGGCGCATTCCCGCTGTGGCTGAGCCCGGTGCAAGCCCGTATTCTCACCATAACCGAACATCAAAACGATTACGCCCAGTCTGTAGCCGAACAGCTGCGCGGGGCTGGTCTGCGTGTGGAAACTGACCTGCGCAATGAAAAAATCGGCTACAAAATCCGCGAAGCCCGTAATCTGAAAACACCCTATATTTTGGTTATCGGCGCTAAGGAGGCTGAGGCCGGCGCACTGGCAGTGCGCAAGCGCGGCAGCGAGGAAAGCACCGTAATGCCCGTGGCTGATTTTATCGCCCAGGCTGAAGCAGAAGCCAAGGCCCGCGGCCAAATCTTTTAGGCTGGCAGATTATGGAAATTGTTGATACAACCTTTCCCCCTTTAGATAACAAACTGGCCTGGTGTTTTGCACTGCTAGGCGTGGCGCTGTTAATTTTGTTACAACCCAAAGAACAACGCCTGCGGAGCATTCCCCTTTGGGCCATTGCCCTAGGCCTCGCCTATCTGATGTTGGAGTTGCGCTTGCCAATCCTGCAATTTGCCGCCGTGGCCTTAGCCGTGTTCGCATTGCTTACAATCGGCTTAATTTGGTGGTTAACCAAGCGGCTGCACCAAATTGCAGAGCAGCTTTATAACGCCCAGGAGGCTTACCAGCAAAATCACGATAAAGCCGCCTATCTGGCTGGGCTGGAACAATGCAGCAAGCAGCTTAAAGCACTCAGCTGGTTTGGCAAACGGGCCACCATCCGCCAAACCAAAAACCAACCTGATGTTTTCGCTGAAATAAAACTTGCCGACTATCTGGAGCAGCAGAAGCAACTGCTACAAACAGAATTGGCAGAAACAAAAGAAGCTTAATATAAAATTATGACGGCATTTTTCAAACAAAACGCCGTCATAATTTTTTCCCCCACAAAAATATCCCCTGGCTTAGCCAAGGGATATTTTTTTTATTTTTGCTTTATGCTTGGTGCTTAGGTTTTTTGACAATCAAGAATGCCAAACCCAACAGCGAAAGCACGCTCAACAGAGCAAGCCAACCGGTGCCGCTTTCATCACCAGTCCGGGGAATATCCATATACGACAACGGAATTTCATCCTCCGGCAGGTAAACGTATTCCTCAGTTTCCGGCTCGTAAACCTTAACATAGGTCAACGGCACACCCTCGTCCACAATCGTCACCTCATCAGGCGACTCTGGATCATTGGGATTCGGCAAATCCGGCTCGTCGCCACCAGGATTATCATCACCCGGATTCTCCGGTGTTGGAGTTTCCGGCGTCGGATAATAGTTGGTGACTGTCACAGAATCCGCCTCACCCGGCGCGCTTATAACGCCCCTGTTAGAAGCGCCATCAGCATTGTTGCCATCAGAATAGTTGTATTCTATACGGCTAACGCCAGTTGGGATTACTTCCTCAACAGTGTAAGTTGTGCCTTCAGGCAAATCATTGATGGTTCTGGTTTCACCAGCAGGCATTGTTAATGTTCTGGTTTCCTCCCTACCGTCAGGGTAAGTAAGAGTAACCGTGAATGTATACTCCGCACCTGCCGGGGCCGGGCCAACCGCCTGTTTGCCAACAGTCAAACTGCCAGGCTGCGGCAAAGGCTTATCCGGGGTTACTGTGTTGGTGAATGTCGCTTCACGATCGCTGTCATGAACCACTGCGCGAACAATTTGCTGTTCAACAACCTGAGCGCCGTTCTCATCAAACTGAGAATTATCCTCAACATATACGTGAACATACAAATTCTTCACCGAGTTGTCATAAACGATGTTATTGTAAACCCACTGGCCTTGTTCATTCTTCTCAGCACCCTCCAAAGGCTGACCAGCATAAGTACCATCAACAGTTGGTTGTTTTTCACGAATAATATAGTGATATTCCATACCAACTTTTGGATCGCTGCCAGCAGCTTCTTTGGCGAAGTGAATACCATTAAAGGTCACAAAGCCGCCCTCGCCGTTAGTCTTTTCACGATAGAGTTTCCCGTCGCTTGCAGTTTGAGCGTCTGCGGGCATCGGTTGAACCCTATCCAAAGTGTAATTTCCGGTGCTACCCCAAGCCCGGGAACCCTCTGCGGTCAGTACAAATGTAAACTGTCCTTCAATCAACTTACCATTTGCCAGTTCCTTTTTGGCCATAAAATAACGGTCGATTTCTGTTACAGAATAAGTATTCTCAAACACAATTTCAGCTTGCGTCAAATCAATACCTTTTTCATCAGATTTAAGTTCTACCCAATCGGTATGAGTGGTTTCCCGATGTTCCAGCTTGATTACTTTAGCTTCCAAATTGCCATTAACATCCTTAACATCAACCGTCACCCGATACAATGTTGGGTCATAGGTTACGCCAGCCACAGTGTCTTCACCCTGCGGACGAGTTTCCTTAATAACATAGTAATAGGCGCCAGCCTTGTTAAAGGAAATCGGGCCAAATTCAAACGTGTTGCTAGCGTTCAAATCAAGATCAATTTGGGTCACTCCAGGCATTGGAACATCTTTTGCTTCATTCAACTGGCTAGAGAAAATAGCAAATGTAAACACATCGCCGGCCTGAACATCACGGCCAGTAAATTGCTTGCTAACAGGAATGGTGATAGTGCCAGGATTTTGCTTGGTGTTGGTAATAGTTACCTTAGTTCCATCAGTAGCTATGATAGAAGTGTAACCATCTGGCACATTAACCTCTTTCACACTGTAAGTGTGAGTTGTGTCTTTGCCATCAGATTTCAGCAAATTCGTCCAGGTGTGAGTCCAACCATTATCTGCACTAAGTACCTGCAAATATTCGTCACCAGTCAATTCTTTGCCGTCTTGCAACAGCCGTACCTCAATTTGTGCCGGGCGCTGTTTATCCTTGTTGTCCTCATCAACCCAAACTTTTTTTACAGTAAGCTGGGTGTATTCCGGCTTTGGTTCTTCCTTTTTAAGCTTGTTAACAAAAATAATATCATTAACATCGCCATTTGTACCAGCCCCGTCATCCTTTAGAATAACCACATCTTCAGGCTTAACTTCATATTTATACAGCGTTACAATTTGACCACCAAGCGTTGGCAAAGTAATTTGTTCGCTAGTTTTAGTTACTGTAACATTAACCTGATACATAGTAATATCATCATAGATAACATTACTGTTATCGCCAGGCTGTTCTACAATATATAAAGTATATTTGCCCGCCTCGTCAAAGTAGTTATGCAAAGTAAAATGAACATTGCCAGCTTCATCATTGGTTTCCTCACTGATAACAGTATCGGGATTCCAGGAAAGCTTGTTGCCCTCGCCTCTCACAGGCTTTTCAGACAAAAGCAGGAATCTAAAAGCATTATCTTCAATAGAAAGATCATTCCCGTCAACAGTCTGATATTTTTTAACAACATTCAGATCCAATTCCGTGTAAGAACCATTCACATTGGCCAAGCCCATAAACAGCGTGCCATTGCTCATTATACCACCGCCATGGGTGTTGGCAACGTTACCATAAATTTTAACCTGAGCCCGCTCAGCAGCTTCGGCTTTATCTTCTGCACTCGGCCGTGCCGTAAGGCCCATCATTTCTGAGGCCATTGCAAAAGCGTCATTTTGAATAGTCACCGGCTTATAATCGCAGGTGCCAATCCAGTTGGCATTAAGTCCATTTTCACCATTGCCATCAGCCATCATCAAGCCGCTTACAAAACTGGTTCTGGCGCAGAAGTAATCCTGATAGCGAGCATCATGCATAAACACTGGATTTCTCTTCGCTTCCAAATCATCAGTCTTATTATCAGCACTATCGCGCTGGGTCATATTTTCACCGTGCGCAACATTGTCATAGATAGCCGCGCCTTGAATTGCCAGCAGATAAATATCACCGGACGGGCAACCGGCCACGCCGCCACCAAAGCCTTCCGCCAGGTTGGCTTTAATGTCAGCATTGGTTATTGTCAATTTTGCGCTAGTCTGCACAAAAATGCCACCGCCGCCCCAGTCAAATTCCGTTTTGGTGATATTATTACTAATAACACCGCCAGAAATTTTATTATCTTTTACAGTACCAATATAGATGCCGCCGCCCTCGTTTTTGATTGCAACGTTTCCATCAACAAGGCCATCAAACATAGTGAAAACAGCGTCCTGCCCCTTGGGGCCATCCACATAGATACCGCCGCCGCCGGCATAAGCAACGTTATTGCTGATTGTGCCACCAGTCATATTCAAATTACTTCTGGTATACACACCGCCGCCGCCATCGTCAATATTGGCATAGTATTCATTGCGAATTTTAATGCCAGGCCGCGCATAGGAGGTATTGCCGCTGATGTTGCCACCATTAATATTGAACGTGACATTATCGCCAACAAAAACACCGCCGCCATTGCCGTTAAGCTCAACCAAATCTTTAGAAGCCGTTTTTGAATCATGTTTATCAACATAATTGTTGTATTTGGCCTCATCGCAAAATGCTCCGTTGCCACTAATTGAGCCACCGCTAACAGTCAAAGCGCCTTTCTCAACGTAAACGCCGCCGCCATTGTTGGCATAGTTGCCATCAACAGGCTGGCCCGCCTGCGGTTTGCCAAAATCAGTATTAGAAATGTTAGCGTCAGCGATTGTCATAACCTGAGAGCCAATCACACCGCCAGCAACTTCCAGAGTACCACTAGCAACGTAAACGCCGCCGCCATTGCCATCAGCAATGTTGCCAGCAATCACCGCACTGCCCGAAATATTTACGGAACTTTCCGCGCCAGTAATGAAAACACCGCCGCCATTGTTTGTGCAATGATTGTTAGTGATAGCGCCGCCAGTCATATTAAACTGACTGCCATCTTTTACCAGCACGCCAGCGCCATTAGAACCATTTTTAACACCGCTCAGCTCGCCGCCGAACATATTAACCACTGCTTTATTAACTGCGGTAATTGCCCGGATGCCATTGGTATTTGTAAATGTGCCGCCTTGCAGGTTCAAAGTGCCACCGTCAACAAAAACAAAAGCCTCCAGATTATTCACGGTGCTGCTCAGCTCGCCATTACCCAAAATAGTAAATTCAATACCTTTGCCAACAGTAAATAATTGTTTGCTGCTGCCGGCATAAACAATTTTGTGGCCATCCAAATCAAGAGTCGTTTTTTTGTCAACAGTAATATTGCCCAGCACAGTCAAATCTCTATCCAGTACAGGATTGTCAGATTTAACAAGTTCCTGTAAATATTTCGTATCTGCATTATAGTCTTTAATACCCTCGATATAGCAGTTGCTATCTTTATCAAATGTAAACTGACTATCATTAGTACAAATGCTGTAGCAAACATCATCACCGCCATGACCTTTCTGGGCTGTGTTATTGACAATTCTGGCCTCTCCACCAATATGAACATTGCCACCAGCAAGAATTCTAATCGCACCGCCATAGTTTGTAGAGTTATTATTTTCAATAACACCACCGGTCATTTCAAACGAACCGTCGCCTAACACCAGCACGCCAGCGCCAGCAGAGCCATTTTTAACGCCGCTTAACTCGCCGCCGGTCATATAGACTTTGCTGCCAGCAAAAGCATTAATAGCTCGATAACCGTTTTCATTGGTCAAAACGCCATCCTGCAAATTGAAAACAGCATTTTGCACTTTAACCAACGCTTCAATACCATTAGCAGAGCTATACAGTTTGCCTGCGCCAGTTATAGTAAAATTAGCACTGTTTGCAACATCAAACAAAACGGTATCTTTAAGGCCGTTATAAGTAACCGTTTGACCATTTAAATTAATGGTCAGCGTTTTGCCGCTAATATTAACAGTTTTCTCAACTGCAAAATCTTTTAGCAGAACAATCTCGCTGTTATTTTCCGCGGCATCAACTGCTGCCTGCAAATCAGTGAATGTTTTATCACCAATTTGGGCCACAGGCTCTTGCCGACACATGTAAACCACCATGTAGCATTCTTCACTGTGTTCATGCGCAGTTTGCTCACAGTAGGTCGGCGGATAATCATTCAGCGGCGGATAAGTGTCTGCCAACACAGTATGAAACACATTAAAGCTGGAACCGCCACCAGAAACAGGATCAATCTCATCGCCAGCTTCACCGCTTGAGCTTACGGCGTCGCCAGTTGGCCCATCTGCACCATTTTGAGCCACATCATCCTGAGTTGATTCCGTATTCTGAGAAACATCATTATGAGCGTCATTATCCTCTGGATTTTCACCCTCGGTTGAGCTATTCTCATCAACGTTGCCAGTAGATTGATCTAAATCACCTGCAACGTCACCACCAGTTTGATTTTCAGAACCAGAAGTCGGCTGATCACCATTGGTGGTTGTGTTCTCACTTTCATCCCCATTAGAGTTATCACCCTCAGTCTGGTCTACATCATCACCGGAGTTATCTCCCTCAGTCTGATTTTCATCAGCCGGCGGGGTTGTGCCCTCAGTCTGGTTTTCATCAGCTGGTGGGGTTGTGCCCTCAGTCTGGTTTTCATCAGCCGGCGGGGTTGTGCCC
>JAAWKH010000008.1 GCA_022797295.1 Peptococcaceae bacterium | reverse complement strand
AAAGCATAAGCCAGAGATATTGATACGTTCCTATCAACCGTTGAAAGTATGCGCACATAGCGGTCTGACATATCCATATCCTCAGCAAACTCCTCCTGCGTTTTGCCCAATTTTTTTAATTCCTCAGCAAATTTTTTGTGATCCAATAACGCTCTCACCTTTTTTGATTTCATAATAGTCACCTCTTTTTTGCTTTAAGCATAAAAGAAAATGGCGGATTATGACAGGCACTTTAATTCCTTTTTGGTTTTTTTTTATATTTTTTTGAAAAGAAAATTGAAAAAATCCGAACCAACAGCCGATTGGCGTTAAGTTCGGATTTTCGTGTTTTGGTGGAGACGACTGGAATCGAACCAGTGACCCCCTGCATGTCAAGCAGATACTCTAACCAGCTGAGCTACGCCTCCATACCATATAAAATATACCATAGAAACAAAATTATTTCACCTTATCAAAAGGCACTATAATATTTGTTCACATTATATCATTTTACAGCTGTTTAGTCAAGCAAATTTCCCTGAAACAAACCACAGTTCAAATTCCGCAAAAAATTGGTGCTTTTTTCCTCATCTTATGCTATAATTAGCTCAAGGAGGATTGATATAATGCAAGCTTTCAATTTATTTAACAGCATTACACTAGGCGGCGTGGGCTACAGCAACAGTCTGCCGCTGGTGCTGGCGCAAACCTATGCTGCAGCCTTTTTGGTAATCCGCACTATGTTCAACGCTATGCGCAACCGCTCGCTGCTTGTCAAAACAATGGCCATCCTAATCCCAATGGTGCTGGGCGGTACCTACATAATCGCTTCTAGCATCGTCTTTGGCGCTTTTTGGAGCGACGCCTGGTCTTCATATGAACTGGTGCGACTGGTGGCCCAAACCCTCACCCAAGATTTCATATATGAACTGCTGGCCTGGCTGGCCGCTTTTGCCCTACTCACGGTGGTGTATTCGCTGCTTTATCGCACCCGCTTGTGGGAATGGCTGCTGACGTTCAGCCTGGAGATTTTCACCGCCCTGGCGCTGATGGTGCTTTACGGCGGCCTACTGCTAGACGGTTTTCCATTCACCATCGTTGACCTTTGCCAAATTGACATATTCCTGGTTAAATTTCCAATTTACGGTATCTTTATGATTATCTTTAAGGATTTTGTGCTGCTCACCTCCATCGTAATTGGCCTACTGCTACGCGAACCCAAAAACAACCAGGAATTCCCGGAAGACTATCGAGAGCAGCAAATTTTTTACGAAAAACAGGCTCAGCATTACCTCACCCGCGATTATCTGGCGTTGGGCGTTTCCCTGTTCCTGTTCGGCTGCCTAACCACCGCTTTGTTCGTCTGGATATTATGGGGAGAATTTACCAAAGATACGGTTCCATCGGAGCTGGACTCCAATGAAATAATAGGCCTGGTCTTTGCTATAATCATCACTTTGGTTACCATTTGCTATGCTTTGGTGGGCCTGCTGCTGATATTCCGGCGCATTTTCCCGCAAACCGCCCGCCTATACCGTAAACTGCTGGCCCTAACCCCGCAGTGTGGCGATCAAACCGAGCTGCTGCGGCTGTTCTACAAGGAGATTATCAACGGCTTCCCCAGTGGTATCAATCCCAAACAATCGCTTTTCGCTAAAAAAAACATCATATCCACCGAGCATTTCATATTTGAAAAACAAGGAATGAAATCTACTATCAAATGGCGGGAAGTTCCCCTGCCCCAAACCCGCAAGGAAGCCGCCGAGGCCCAGCGGGCCGCTTTCCACGCCCGCCGGCAAAGGATGTGACAGCATTGAAAAAATACAAAGAAGTTTTTGCCCAATACGACCGGCAGTGTATCCGTGTTTACCAAGCCTACAACCCAACGATTGCGCAGGAGGCGGTTGCGCTGCAAACATTCGGCCCCAGCTTCAGCCTGAACCGAATGACCTGGATTAAGCCCTCATTCCTTTGGCTGATGTATCGCTCCAACTGGGGCAACAAAAAAAACCAGGAATGTATCCTGGCTTTGGATATATACCAAAATAAGTTTAACGAGCTGCTGCAAAAGGCCGTTTTAACCTCGCCGGATTCCGCCGACCAAACCGGCCGGCAATGGGAGAAAGCCTTTGATGCAGCCAGCGTTTACTGTCAATGGGACCCTGACCGCAACTTAAACGGCAACGCCATCAACCGCGCGGCCATTCAAATTGGCTTGAAAGGCGAAACTCTAAAGGATTTTTTAGCCAACGGCATTTGTCGAATAGAGGACTTAACGCCGCAGGTAAAAAAATGGAACGAGCAAAGGAAAAACGGCAAGCTCAACCCTAAAAATTTACCAATCGAGCGGATTTATCCGGTGCAGGACAAAGCGATTAGAAGCCGGCTAGGAATGGAGTAGCCGCACCTAACCCCGCTGCCGCCTCTGCATTCGCCGCCAGTTGTAAAAGCCATACAAATCATTAAAGAAAAAAACGGCAAAACAGGCCAGCATTGGTATATAAGCCAGGCTTTCCAGGGCGGCCAGCCCCCAAAGCACCACCAAAATCAAGTCATTAACAGAATAAGCCAGCGCATAATAAGGACTGCGCAAAAAGGCTAAGCTAGAAGCCACAAAGCTGGCTGTAACGGAAAGCGTGCTGACAGCCAAGTTGGCGTTGCCCAATGCGCCTAGGATAAAGTAAAAACCAACCGTAACCAGCAAAGCCGCCCCAGCCAACAGCCAGGCCTGCCTGCTGCTCAGGCGGCTCACCTGCACCTCTTTGGTGCCGGCGTAAGGATGCCGCAGCCAGGAAACAATCGAGCAAACCGCAACCGGGCCGCTCATTCCCATAAAGGTTATCATCTCGCCGTAGTAGCGGCAAAAATACGACACCACACCGTACAAAAGGGCAAAAAACACAGTCAACACCTGGCCGAACACGTAACCCTTGGAAATGAAAATCAACGAGGTTACACCCAATAGCGAAACAAACATATTAAAATAATCCGTTTCCGGCGCTAGCAAAGAGGCCGCTGCAATCACCGCCACAGAGGCCAGCCACAGCAGCAGTTCAAAGCGCGACAAATCGGCAAATGGATTATAAAAACGCAAGGCAAATTCTCCTTTTTACAGCAAAGATTAAAAGCGATATTCCCCAAATTGTTAAGGAATATCGCTTTTGCTTTTTAATATAAGGCTTGCAACTTATTGAGCGGTCATTTTGGCAACCTCAGCCGCCAAATCGTCAACCTGCTTTTCAATGCCATCGCCAACCTTGTAGCGTACAAAACGCTTCACAGTCACGTCAGAACCCACAGCCTTAGCAATCTGCTTAACATATTCTGCCACACTGATGTCGCCGTTTTTAACAAACTTCTGCTCCAGCAAGCAGGTTTCCTTCAGCTCCTTCTTTAAGCGGCCAACCACCATTTTTTCCACAATCTCCTGCGGTTTGCCCTCGTTCAAAGCCTGCTGAATTAAAATCTTCTTCTCGCGTTCCAGATAAGCCGGGTCAACGTCGCTTTCATCAACAAACTGCGGATCCATAGAAGCCACCTGCATAGCCACATCACGGCCCATAGATTTTACAGTGTCCACATCGGCTGCTTCAGTGGCAAATTCCACCAGCACGCCAATCTTGCCATCGCCATGCACATAACCAGCAGAGATTGTGCCAGGCTCAGCAAATTTAGCAAAGCGGCGCAGGGTCATATTCTCGCCAATTTTGGCAATCTTGGCGGTCAGCTCATCGCGCACGGTGCCATCGCCCAGCTTGCCCTCCAGCAGCTCGTCAGTGGTGGCGTAATCATTAGCCAAAACCACCTGCACAAAGGAGTTTACCATACCAACAAACTCCTCATTTTTAGCCACAAAGTCAGTTTCCGAGTTTACTTCAATAATAGCGCCCTGTTTGCCATCTGCCGAAAAGCCCACAGCCACAATGCCCTCAGCGGCAACGCGGCCAGATTTTTTGGCAGCCTGGGAAAGGCCCTTTTCACGCAGAAAATCAATAGCCGCTTCCATATCGCCATTGGTTTCAGTCAGCGCTTTTTTACAATCCATCATACCTGCGCCAGTTCTTTCGCGCAGTTCTTTAACCATTGCTGCACTAATCATGCCTATTCCTCCTATAGTGTAAAGTCTTTATTCCGCAACCGCAGGCTGAGCCTCAGCAGCTTCGGCCTCAGGCGCAGCCGCCGGAGCCTCCGCCATAGAAACGCCCTGGTTGCCTTCAATCACTGCGTCAGCCATTTTGCCGCACAGCAAACGCACAGCACGGATAGCGTCGTCATTGCCAGGAATGGGATAATCAATCTCATCCGGGTCGCAGTTGGTGTCCACAATCGCCACAATCGGAATATGCAGGCGTTTGGCCTCAGCCACAGCAATACGCTCCTTGCGAGGATCCACAATGAACATTGCGCCTGGCTTTTTCTTCATATCTTTAATGCCGCCCAGGAAACGTTCCAGCTTTTCCTTTTCGTGGTTCAGCTGAGCAACTTCCTTTTTGGGCAGCTTCTCAAAGGTGCCGTCCTCTTCCATTTTTTCCAGCTCACGCAGGCGACGAATACGGGTTTGGATAGTGTTAAAGTTGGTAAGCATACCGCCCAGCCAACGCTCGTTCACATAGAACATACCGCAACGCAAAGCCTCGTCCTTAATAGCCTCCTGAGCCTGTTTTTTGGTACCCACAAACAAAATATCCTTGCCCTCGGCAGCCACAGATTTCATAAAGTTATAAGCCTCATCCACCTTGTGTACTGTTTTTTGCAAGTCAATAATGTAGATACCGTTCCGTTCAGTGAAGATAAAACGCGCCATTTTGGGGTTCCATCTCCGGGTTTGGTGGCCGAAATGAACACCGGCCTCCAGCAGTTGTTTCATAGAAATTACTGCCATTTTAAATTCCTCCTTTTGTTTACACCTCCGGGGCCTCCAAAGCACTGCATCCTCCCAAGCAGGAAGAACACTGGCAATGCCAATCCGCCGCCGTGTGTTTTTTCATACGTTTTATATTGTAACATAATCAAAGCCGCACTGCAAGCTTTTTTTTCACAAAATACTAAACAATGCGGCTTTTTTATTATCTTTTTTGCAGCAATTTAGAAATTACTGCTTAATTTGCCCCATCAACTGGGTAATATTGCCAACAATCTTGCCGTCTTTCAGCACGTAAACGTAAGTCCAGTCGTCAGCGCCCTCCTGGCGTACCTTGCAGGAAACCAGGAACACAGCCTTTCCGTCAGTGTCAACGTAAAAAGCGTCTGCATTGAAGCTAACCCATTTCTGGCCCTCCTCCATATAAGCATTTACAGCGTCGGCAAGAGCGTCCTCGCTCAGGCTCATCCAAGCTTTGGCATATTCCACATCCATTTTGTTATCAACAATGCGGTCGTAAACGTAATAGTAAACCTCAGCGTCGCTACCATAATTAGGAGTTACTTCTTTAGTCAACAAAACGCTCAGATAATTTTCGGTATCCAAAACACAGGCCCGCACCAACAGAGTTTCACCCTCCATCAAACTTTGCTGCCATTCGGTCAATTTTGCCTGAATGTCCGTATTAAAATCAGCCAGCACAGCATTATCCGCCGCCTCAGTCAGCTGGCTGATTTCCAAAGTGGCCGGCTCCTCTGCCCCAGCGACAATTTCCAGCTCTGCCACCTGCTTCAGGCCGGTTTCCAAAATCTGGTTGCCACCCTGTTGGCTATCGCCGCCACTGGTTGGCTGGTCTGTTTTAGTATCGCCGCCACAGGCAGCCAGCGCGCCCAACAGCATAACAGCCAGTAATACAGCGACTATTTTTTTCAAGTTTTTCATAATTGTATGTCCTCCTTAATTATAGAATAAATCTGCTCATATCCTCATTATCCGCCAAAGCCGATAACTTGTTTTCAACGTAAGGCCGGTCAATAATCACCTTGTCCAGCGAAGCGTCCGGTGCAATGAACAGCAGCTCCTCCAGCACCTTTTCCAAAACGGTGTGCAGACGGCGTGCGCCAATGTTCTCCGTGCTAGCGTTCACCTGATAGGAAATTTTGGCCAGCGCCTCAATGCCGTCCTCTGTGAAGCAAACATCCACGCCGTCAGCCTGCAACAAAGCCACGTATTGCTTAACCAGAGAGTTTTGCGGCTCCTGCAAAATACGCTTAAAATCCTCCTCGGTCAGACTTTCCAACTCCACCCGAATGGGGAAGCGGCCCTGCAATTCCGGTATCAAATCAGAAGGTTTGCTCATCGAAAAAGCGCCGGCAGCAATAAACAGAATGTAGTCGGTTTTAACCTGACCATATTTGGTCATCACTGTGCTGCCCTCCACAATAGGCAGAATATCCCGCTGCACGCCGTCGCGAGCCACATCGGCAGTGCTGTTGCCGCCACGGCCGGTGATTTTGTCAATCTCATCAATGAACACAATGCCGCTTTGCTCCGCCCGCTCAATGGCTTTGGCTTTCACATCGTCCATATCCACCAGCTTGGCGCTTTCCTCTTGCACCAAAATTTTGCGAGCCTCGCTGACCGTCACCTGACGTTTGTAGGTCTTTTTCGGCATAAAGCTGCCCAGCATATCCTGAAAATTCAGACCCATTTCCTCCATACTAGCGGAAACCGGAAAGCTATTCTGCTCCTCCACCTCAATTTCCACCAGGTGATCCTCCATCTCGCCCAGGGCCAACATACGGCGCACCTGTTCGCGTCGGGCCTTGTTATCCTCCATAAACTGCCGCTCTTCCTCGGTGGGTTTGTCATCGCCACCGCCGCCAAACAGCATTTCCATTGGGTTTTTCGGCTTCTTCTCCCGCTTGGTGGGAGCCAGCAGCTCAACCAGCCGCTCCTCAGCCGCGGCCTCGCCCTTGGGGCGCACCTGCTCCAGCTGCTCCGCCTTAACCATCCGCACGGCGGTTTCCGTCAAATCACGGATAATCCCCTCAACATCGCGGCCAACATAGCCCACTTCGGTGTACTTGGTGGCCTCCACCTTGATGAAAGGCGCGCTCACCAGACGAGCCAGCCGCCGGGCAATTTCTGTTTTGCCCACGCCGGTGGGGCCAATCATAATGATGTTTTTGGGCATAATCTCATCCTGAATAGCTTCCCCCAGGCATTTGCGCCGATAGCGATTGCGCAAAGCCACAGCCACACTTTTTTTGGCGTCCAGCTGGCCGATAATATATTTGTCCAGTTCAGCCACAATTTGTCGTGGCGTTAATTCCTGCATCACATAGCCTCCTTTTTTAAGCCTCTTCCGTAATAATATTCTTATTAGTGAAAACGCAAATATCCGACGCAATATCAATAGCCTTGTAAGCAATCTCCTTAGCGGAAAGCTCCGTGTTAGCCAACAAGGCCCTGGCCGCAGCCAGCGCATAAGCGCCGCCGGAGCCAATGGCGGCAATGCCGTCGTCCGGCTCAATCACCTCGCCGTTGCCGGAAAGAATCAGCATATCCTGCCCGGAAGCCACCACCATCAAAGCTTCCAGATTGCGCAGCATTTTATCAGTGCGCCATTCCTTGGCCAGCGAAACCGCCGCCCGCTGCAAATTGCCGTGGTACTCCTCCAGATAACCCTCAAATTTATCGCAAAGCGTAAAAGCGTCGGCCACTGCCCCGGCAAAGCCAACCACCACCTGGTTTTTATACAGGCGGCGCACCTTGCGGGCCGTGTTTTTCATCACAATGCTTTGGCCCATCGTCACCTGGCCGTCGCCGGCAATGGCCACTTTGCCGTCTCGTTTAACGCCGCATATCGTGGTGCCTTTAATTTCCACCATCCACAAAACCTCCTTTTAATCGTTTTCAATATTTATAACCACACTATCTATTTATATCTAATATATTATTATACTATTATACTATAAACAGAATGTAAATTCAACCAAATTTCCCTTACTCTTCCGCGGACAGCATTTCATCAAGAACCGCCAAGGCCCGCTCCGCAATCCGCTGGTTTTTGTTCTGTTTGCCGCGCACCTTGTAACCCAAAGGCTCAATCAAACCAAAGGTTACGTTCATCGGCTGAAAGTTGGCATTCGGCGTTTGCAGCCAGCCCAAAAGCCCGCCCAAGGCCGTCTGTCTGCTCCAGGCAAGCGGCGGCAAGCCCTGGGCTGCCCTGGCCGCGTTGCGCCCGGCCGCCAGCCCGCAGGCCGCGCTTTCCACGTAGCCCTCCACGCCGGTAATCTGGCCGGCAAAGTAAATGCGTTGGTCTGCTTTCAGGCACAGGGCCGGCGTTAGCAGCTGAGGTGAGTTAATAAAGCTGTTGCGGTGCATCACGCCAAAGCGCAAAAATTCCGCTTGCTCCAAGCCTGGTATCAGCCGAAAAACCCGCTTTTGTTCCGGCCAGGTCAGGCGTGTCTGAAAGCCAACCAGATTAAACATTGTGGCGGCGGCATTGTCCTGCCGCAGCTGCACCACCGCATAGGGCTCCCGGCCCTCGGCATAAGGATTGCCCAAACCAACCGGCTTCAGCGGACCAAAACGAATGGTATCCTCTCCCCGGCGGGCCATGCTCTCAATCGGCATACAGCCCTCAAAATCCTTTTCCTGCTCAAAATTATGCAAAGGCACGCGCTCTGCGGCCAGCAGCTCCTGGTAAAAATGCAAATATTGCTGCTTGTCCATTGGGCAGTTTAGATAATCGCCGGCGTGGTCGGGCTTATCTTCCGGTTGAAAATCACCGTTCTTGCCATAGCGCGAAGCCCAATAAACCTTGCTCATATCAATAGTGCCGCCGTCCACAATCGGAGCCACCGCATCATGAAAATGCAAATACTCGCCCGCAGTTTCGTCCACGCTCAACCGCTGCCGCAAATCCTCGGCCAAAGCGCCGTCCAGCAGAGGCCCGGCCGCCACAATAACCAAACTTTCTCCGTCCAGCAAATCGTCCAGGCTTTGCACCTCAGCGTAATGCAGCGTAATATTTGGCTGAGCCAAAATCCGCTCCGTCACCATTTGGCCAAACCTTTCCCGGTCCACCGCCAAAGCGCCGCCAGCCGGCACCCGACACAAATCGGCACAGGCCATAATCAGCGAGTTTTGGCGGCGCATTTCCTCTTTCAGCAAGCCAACGGCGTTGGTCAACCCAGCCGCCCTCAGTGAATTGCTGCAAACCAGCTCCGCAAAATAATCCGTGCTGTGGGCAGGCGAACGCCGGGCCGGGCGCATCTCCCAAAGCTCCACCTGGCAACCGGCTGCGGCGGCCTGCCAAGCGGCCTCTGCTCCGGCCAAGCCTGCGCCAATAATTTTAATTTTCTTCATATATTAATTCTCAGTTTCCTTTTTAATCTTTTTGGCTGCCTGCTGAGCCGCTTTTTGCATAGTAGCGTCGGCGCTGGCCTTTTTGCGCTTCTTTTTGTTGGCGTTGCTGGGGCATTCCGCATTGGGGCACACCCGCAAAACCTGGCCAGAGTTCAGTTTGCGCTCCGCCAGCTGAACTCCACACTCCGGGCAAGCCTCCTCAATCGGCTTTTCCCAGGAAACATATTTACATTCCGGGTAATTGCTGCAACCGTAAAACACACGGCCGCCCCGGCTTTTGCGCTGGATAATTTCCCCGCCGCAGGCCAAGCATTTCACCCCAGCGCTAATCACAATAGCTTTGGTGTTGCGGCAATCCGGGAAGCCGGAACAGGCCAAAAACTTGCCGTAACGCCCCAGCTTGTAAACCATTGGCTTGCCGCAAAGCTCACAATCATCGCCGCTATATTCTGGAGCCAAATCCACCTTTTCCAGCTCCTCCTCAGCTTTGGCCAATTCCTCGGCAAAGGGTTTGTAAAACTCATCAACAATTTGTCGCCAGTTGCGTTTGCCCTCCTCAACCTCGTCCAAATGCGCCTCCAGGCCAGCGGTGAAATCAATATCAATAATATCTGGAAAGCCCTCTTTCAGCATATTTACAACCACCATACCAAGCTCCGTGGAATAAAAATGCTTATCCTCGCGCACCACATAGCCGCGGCCGATGATGGTATCCACAATCGGCGCATAGGTGCTGGGCCGGCCCACGCCCTTTTCCTCCAGCGTTTTCACCAGCATAGCCTCCGTGTAGCGCGGCGGCGGCGCGGTGAAATGCTGTTTGGGGTCTAGCTTTTCCGCTTGCAGGCTTTGGCCCTGCTGCAAAGCCGGCAACAAACCCAAATCCTCTTTTTCATCCTCATTGTCCTGACCCTCAATATAAAGCTGCATAAAACCAGGAAAGCGAATTACCGAACCGCTGGCTCGGAAAGTGTAGCGGCCGTTCAACAAATCCACCGTGGTGGTGTCGATAACTGCCGATGACATCTGGCTGGCCACAAAACGCTCCCAGATTAGCTTGTAAAGCTTAAACTGCTGCGGAGTCAAATATTGCCGAACCTCGGCCGGCCGCCGGGTAACGTCAGTGGGGCGAATGGCCTCGTGCGCGTCTTGAATTTTGCCTTTGCTCTGATAAACGCGCGGCTCCGCCGGGATATATTCCGGCCCGTACTGCTCGGCAATGAACTCGCGGGCCTGCTTTTGCACATCTGGCGCAATGCGGGTGGAATCGGTACGCATATAGGTTATCAAACCCACCACGCCCTGCTTGCCAATGCTGATACCCTCAAAAAGCTGCTGGGCCAGCTGCATAGTCTTTTTAGTCAGCAAGCCGTGCTTGCGATAAGCTTCCTGCTGCATGCTGCTGGTGGTAAAAGGAGCCACTGGGTTGCGTTTGCGCTCCCTTTGGCTGATTTTTTCCACCTGATAAGCCTGCCCCTTGATGGCCGCCAAAATTTCGTCCATCTCCTGCTGATTGTGCACTTGGGCTGTTTTGCCGTCAATCCGGGCCAGCTGTGTTTCCATCAGGCCGCTTTCCGTTTGCAAAGTGGCATGCAAAGTCCAGTATTCCTCCGGCACAAAGGCGTTAATCTCCGCTTCGCGGTCGCAAATCATTCGCACCGCCACCGATTGCACACGTCCGGCGGAAAGGCCTTTTTTAACCTTGGCCCACAACAGCGGCGAAAGCTTGTAACCCACCAGACGATCCAAAACCCGGCGGGCCTGCTGGGCGTAAATACGGTCCATATCCAACCCGCGCGGCGTTTTCACCGCCTTTTTTACCGTTTCCTTGGTAATCTCATGAAACTCCACCCGGCACTTTTCATCCACATTGTCCAGATAACCCTTGAGATGATAGGCAATCATCTCCCCTTCACGGTCCGGGTCGCTTGCCAGCAGCACGCGGTCGGCCCGTTTGGCCTCCGTGCGCAAGCTTTTCAAAATCGCTCCCTTGCCGCGAATGGTAATATAATGCGGTTCAAACTCATTTTCCACATCCACGCCCAGCGTGCTTTTGGGCAAATCCCGCACGTGCCCCATTGAAGAAAGCACCACATAGTTGGAGCCCAAATATTTGCCAATGGTTTTGGCCTTGGTTGGTGATTCAACAACAATCAGTGTTTTTCCCATAATAAAAATTTGCACCTCAAATTATTTTTATACTAAATTATATCTTAAAGCCCAGTTGTCCGGCGGCTGAAATATTGCCCGTCCGCCCTTTTCACCAGACCCTTTAATTCACACATCGTCAGCTTGGCGCTAAGTTCGCTGGCGCTTACGGCCAACTCAGCCGCCAAATCATTAAAATGACGTTTTTCTCCAGCCAACGCCTGCCAAATCCGCTGCTCCAGCTCATCCAAACCGGGCGGCGGCGCTTCCGGCTGCCCGCCAAACAGCTGCGGCTGCACGCTGGGCGGCGGCTGGCGATGAACCGGCCGCAAATCATCCAGCACATCCTCCGGCGTGGCCACCGGCTTTACGCCAACATTTTTCAACAAACTAAACGTGCCTTGGCTAAACGGGCTGAAAATACTGCCCGGAACCGCATAAATACTGCGGCCTTGGTTTAAGGCGTAATCCACCGTAATTTGCGTGCCGCTTTTCAGCCCGGCCTCCACCACAATCACGCCCTGGCTCAGGCCGCTGATTATCCGGTTACGAATAGGAAAATTTTTGGCCAACGGCTGCATACCCAACGGATACTCTGTGAGAATACAACCCTTTTCCGCCATCTGCTGAAAAAGCAGGCGGTTCTCCCGCGGATAAATCACATCAATACCACAACCCAGCACGCCAAGGGTTTTGCCACCAGCTTGCAGGGCTGCTTGATGAGCCGCGGTGTCAATGCCTCTGGCCAGGCCAGCAATCACCCAAACGCCCGCCTGCGCCAAACCTCCGGCCAAAAAGCCCGCAGCCTCCCGGCCATAGGAAGTCGCCCGACGAGAGCCAATAATAGCAATAGCCAAATCCAACGGCTGGGGCAACTGCCCTTTATAAAACAACAGATAAGGTGGGTCGTCAATCTGAGCCAGCTGTTGCGGATAATGCGGCTCCGGCAGCGTCACCAACTTAGCGCCCGTCAGCAAAAAACGTTCATAAACCTCCCAGGGCTCCAGCTTTTGCATATCCTGCCGCAGCTGAGCCAAAGCCGCCTTGGAAAATTGCCGTGGCAAAGCCTGCGCCCACTCCTGCGGATTTTGCCAGGCCGCCTCAGCGTCACCAAAGTAATCCAGCAAGGCAGTCAGCCGCACATTACCAATTTCCGGCAGACTGTGTAAAGCCAGCAAATGCGCAATGCCCAAACCACATCGCCTCCTTTGGTTTTATTTCAGGCCGCTCTTGGCGCCGGCTTTGGTTCCCACTGGCCCATTAGCGCTTGCGGCCAGACCGGCCAAAATATTCGTATCATAAGAGTAAGTCAGTTTGGCCTTACTACGCTGCCGCCACAGGGCGGATTCCACCAGCTCGTCAATCAGGGCGGTAAAATCAAGCCCGCTGGCCTGCCACAAATAAAAGGAAAGCGAACCAGGAATTGTGTTCACCTCATTAATATAGCTGTGGCCGCTGGTTTTATCCAAAAGCAGATCCACACGGGCCACGCCGCAGCCGTCCAGCGCAGTAAAAGCCCGGCTGGCCAAGCTTTGAATTTCCGCCGCCTGCTCCGACGGCAAATCAGCCGGCACCCGGCGTTGCGCGCTGCTCATCCCAGCACCGGTTTGAGAACCGGCTTTAGGGCCAACCCCAGCCTTAACGCCGCTCTTTGCGCCCATTTTGCCGCCTTTAGCTCCACCGGAGCCACCTAAATATTTATCCTGATAAGTCAAAAAATCATTGCTGGTCAGCGGCTCCTCACACACGCTAGCCCGAATTTTTGGCCCATAGCCCAACACAGAGCAATTAATCTCCCGATAATCCGTCAGACAAGGCTCCAACAGCAAACGTCCGCTGAAGTTGGCCGCCTCGTCCAAAGCAGCCGCCAGCTCCTCCGGGTTATCCGCCCGGCTGATACCAACGCTGCTGCCCAAATTAGCCGGCTTCACAATAACCGGCCAGCCCAACTGCTCCTCCACCTGTTGCAGTTTGGCCTCACGCTCGGCAAACCATTCGTCCGCCGTAAACCAAAGGCCGGGCAGCACCGGCAACTGATTAGCCGCCAACACGTTTTTCATCATAATTTTATCCATTCCCACAGCCGCCGCCAGAACGCCAGGCCCGGCATAAGGAATATTCAGCAGCTCCAAAAAGCCTTGCAAACAGCCATCCTCGCCGTGCGCGCCATGCATAACCGGCAACACCACATCCAATGGCAGCTCCTGCGTTTTAGCAAAAAGCCCACGCCCCTTGGCCACCAGCTTGTGCGCTCCTCGGTCGGCCAGCATATGCACCTGCTGGCACTGGCTCAGCAATTTGGGCAAATCAGCGTAATTTTTCATATCCAAAAGCTGTGGCCCGGTGTACCACAGTCCGTCCTTGCTGATGTAAACCGGCACCAGCTCATATTTGGCTGGGTCGGCCGCCGCCATTGCTTGCGCGGCCGAGATTACCGCAATCTCATGCTCCACCGAGGGGCCGCCAAAAAACACACCCAAACGGATTTTCTGCATTGTATCCGCTCCTTCCGTAGTCTTTCCTTTTTATAAATAACTATCCGGCAAATCGTTCTCAAACAAAACATAATCGCCTGGCTGCACCCAACCGCGCATAAAGGCGCTGGCCTCGGCCAAATCAGCCGCCACCCGCCAACGCTCCGGCGAAAGACCAGCCTCGCGCAGGCCTGCCAACAGCGGCCCGCTCTGCTTTTGCCCCACAATCAGCACATAATCCAACTTTTCCGCACAATAAGCGGCAAACTCACGGTTCAAACGCTCCTGCTCGCTACCAAGCTCCACCATACCAGGCGTAATAATCATCTTACGGCCGCCAGGCATCGCGGCCAGCACATCCACTGCCGCCTTGCTGCCCTGCGGATTGGAATTAAAAGCGTCGTCAATAATCGTGAAGCCGCCGGCCGCTTTCAACACCAAACGATGCTCCACCGGCGGCGTTTGCGCCACCGCCCGGGCAATCTCCGCCAGCCCAAGGCCCAGATACTCGCCCACGGCTGCCGCCGCCAGAATATTGTAAATATTATGCCGGCCCAGCAATTTGGTATGAATTGGCTGACTGCCACCCTCCGCCGTATGCAACACAAAACGCATACCCTGTGGAGAAAAACTAACGTCCGTGGCTGTATAATCCGCCCCCGGCTGCTCCAAAGCGTAAGTTCGGCAAGCAACCTGCAAGCTTTTAGCCCGCTCGGCAATAATCGGGTCATCTATATTCAAAACCGCCAGCCCGTAAGGCGGCAGGCTGTCAATCAGCTCAAACTTAGTGGCGGCCACGTTTTCCAGACTGCCAAAGGTTTCCAAATGCTGCGGGCCAACGGCGGTAACAATACCAATTTCCGGCTGCACCAAATCGCACAGTTCCTTAATATCACCCTTTTGCCGGGCCCCCATCTCCGCCACAAAAACCTGATGAATGGGCTTTAACTGCTGACGAATAGTCAGAGTAACACCCAACGGCGTGTTGTAGCTGTCCGGCGTCACCAGCGTATATTTACTTTCCGCCAGCACCCGGCCCAACAACATTTTGCTGCTGGTTTTACCATAGCTGCCGGTTATGCCAATGCGCAACAGGTTTGGCGAATCGGCAATAATTTTGGCAGCCTCCTGCACAAAGCGGCGATTGCGCGCCTCCTCAAAGGGCTGGCGCAGAGCCACGGCCAGCTGCATTGCCAGCGGCAAAAAGCCGGAAAGCACAGCGGAAAAAGGCACCCAGTAGCACTCCACATCCACCCGCCAGCAGCAGAGGGGCTGCACCGCCAGCAGCAACGCCCACAGCAGCAGAGCCGTGGCGTAAAGCCGCTTGGCCCGCGCCGTCCAAACCAGAGGCTTTTTCACCTGCGGCCGCCGCCACAGCAAAAGCGGCAGCAGGGCCGCCAGCGGCGGCAGAGCAATCAGCAGCCAAACCTGCCAATCCTTTGTTGGCATAAAAAAATGTCCGGTCGCTATCAAGAGGGCGGGAATCAGCAGCAGAACCGCCACCGAATCCCCCCAGAAAAACTCGCCGGCCAGTTTTGGCCGCAGCCAACGCCAATATCGCTCCGGGCGATAGCTGGTCTGCTGGGCCATTTGCAGATAATAGGCCAACCGGCGGGCGGCGTAAACCAGCCACAGCAGCCAGCTTAAAAGCGAACCAATAAAAATCAGCTCATAATTGTTCAGTGAAAATAAATTTGCTAAAAAATCCATTGAGGCTTATCCTCCTCATTACACACTTTATTCAGCAGCCCGCCGCCTTTTCCGGCTTCAGGAAACTGTCAATAATCGCCAAAAACTCCGGCAGAAACTCCAAAAAGGCAAAATGGCTGCCGTCCGGCTTCACAATCAGGGCGGCGTCCCGCATTTTAGCCTCCATCAGCCGTCCATCGGAAAGAGGCGTGGCGGTATCCTGCCCGCCCCAAAAAAGAATGGTGGGCGCTTGCACCTGCGACAGGTTGGGCGTTTGGTCCTCATTCACCGTTTTCACAAACACCGCCCGCATAACCTCCGAGGCCTGACGATAATCAGCCGAACCACTTTTAGCCTTGGCTTTATTCAAAAGCTCCTCCCGCTGACCGCGCAGGCCCGGCAACGACAACAGCTTTTTGGCCGCCTTGTAGCTGTAAACCTTGGCGTAGTAATCCAGGCCACGGTGGGCTTTTAACCCCGCACAACCGGTTAATATCATCTTGTGCGGCACTCCCTGAGCCGCCAGGCGCAGGCTCAGCCGTCCGCCAAAGGAATGGGCCACCAGCACCGGCGGCTGCGCACAATTTTTTTGGATGAACTCCGCCAACAAGGCCGCGTAAGCCGCAGTGTCCCAGGCGGCTGGCGGCTCAGGGCTAAGACCAAAGCCGGGCAGGTCAAAATTGTAAACGTGAAAATCCGCCTCCAAATGCCGAAACACCGGCTGCATTGTCTCGCTGGAGCAACCCCAGCCGTGCAGCAGCAAAACCGGCCAGCCGCTGCCACCCTCCAGATAATAAAGCGGCTGCTCCCGGCCCTCCGCCGCATAAATATATTTGCCAACTGTGCTCATCTTTTCAGCCTGCTCACTTTCTACTTATATGAATTTTGCAGTTAAATCTATACTATTATATACAAACTTTGCCAGCATTGCAACCTCAAATTATCCCAAACCCAAAAAAAAGCCTCTGTCGACCCGGTTTTTGTTCGACAGAAGCCCCCTATTCGACAAATAACACCGCTTAATTGCCCTCCGCAGCTGCTTTTATATCACTGCCGGCGTAAATCAGCTCGCTCACCGTCACCACCTGATAGCCCTGTTCCTTCAAGGCCGCCAAAATTCGCGGCAGAACCTCCACGGTGTACTCCGCATTTTCATGCATCAAAATAATATCCCCATCGCGCACCACATCCATAACCGATTTGTATACCGCCTCAGCCGAGGGCGCGCGCCAATCCTCCGTATCCAACGACCATAGAACGGAAATCATATTTTGTTCGGCCAAATCCGCCTTAACCGCATCGTCAATCGCCCCATAAGGAGCCCGAAAAAGATAAGGCGCGCTGCCAGTGGCTTCTTCAAAGGCTTTGGCCACTCTGGCAAAATCCGCCTCCCGCTCCTCGGCAGACAAGCTGGTTTGCTTGCTGTGAAACCAAGAGTGGCTGCCCAACTCACAACCTGCCGCCAAAACCTGCTGAGCCAACTCTGGATGATTGCTGACATATTTTCCCAAGCTAAAAAACGTTGCCCGGCAATCATTTTGCTGCAAAATTTCCAGAATTTTCGGCGTTTTGGAAGCAAACGGCCCGTCATCAAACGTTAACGCCACCATTTTGCCGGCTGAACGATTGGAAAATACCGAACCACGAGAAAGACAAGCCAAAGAATACTCCTGCAAGGCTGCTCCTTGCACATAAACCCTGGCCGCGTCAGTTTGCATAGCCACAGCCTGTTGGCTGCCGCCCCGCACAAACAAATCATAACGCCCGCTACTCACCTGATAATCCTTATCTAAATGTGGGCGAACAATATAAGTGTTGTCGTAAACCTCCCAAGCCATCCGGCGCAAATCCGGCGGCAAAGAGTTTTTGCCCAGCTGAACCTGAGCCGGGCCTGGTGCTTCTGCCCCATCCTGCAAACCCGCCAGCCAAGCCTGCAACTGCGCACTATTACAATAACCAAACAGCCAAGCCACAGCCGCTGCCAAAGCCAGCAGCATAAAACCAGCCGCCGTTATTTTGTACCTGCCATGCATCCGTCCTCTATACATTCAGCATCCCTCTTATTCCCCAAAACACAACGCAACAACTAACGTTCAACTATCCGTAAAGCAAATCGCCTCTCTATACCAATATGCCAATTTTCTATTTATATTCCGAAAATTTTTCCAAGCCGCGATATTGCACCGCCTCCGCAATATGCGCCGCCTCAATCAGCTCCGCTCCGGCCAAATCGGCAATAGTGCGGGCCACTTTCAGCAAACGGTCATGCGCGCGGGCGCTTAAATTCAGCTGGGCAAAGGCCTGCGCCAACAGCGCCTCAGCGTCCGGCTGCATCACGCAAAATTTTTCCAACTGAGCCCGATTCATATCCGCATTGGCAAAAATCTTTTCCGCCGCAAAACGTCGCAGCTGAATTTGCCTAGCAGCCATCACCCGCGCTTTAATCTCCGCGGAACTTTCCGGCCGGTTTTTGTCATTCAAATCCGCAAACTCAACCCGCTGCACATTCACCTGCAAATCAATTCGGTCTAACAGCGGGCCGGAAACCCGCCCTAGATACCGCCCAACCTGGTGCGGCGTGCAAGTGCAAGGCTTAGTGGAATCTCCCAAAAAACCACACGGGCAAGGATTCATCGCCGCCACCAGCTGAAAAGACGCGTCATAATCCATCCGCCCCTGCACACGAGACACCGTCACAATTTTATCCTCCAACGGTTGGCGCAGGCTTTCCCGCACCGCCCGGCCAAACTCCGGCAACTCGTCCAAAAACAGCACGCCATTGTGGGCCAAACTAACCTCGCCAGGGCGCGGCAGCCGACCGCCGCCAATCACACTTTGAGCCGAGGCAGTGTGGTGCGGCGCCCGAAAAGGGCGCTCCACAATCAGTGGGCTACCTTCCGGCAGCAGACCACAAATGCTGTAAATTCGGGTAATCTCCAAGCTCTCCGGCAGGGTTAAATCCGGCAAAATGGTAGGCAGCCGACGAGCCAGCATCGTTTTGCCAGAGCCCGGCGCGCCAACCATCAGCAGGTTATGCCGGCCAGCCGCAGCAATCTCCATCGCCCGCTTCACCAGCTGTTGCCCCTTAACGTCGGCCATATCCAATCCTGCCTGCTTAAGCGTGGCCTGGCGAAAAAGCGCTTCCACATCCACCACCGTGGGTTGCAAAGGCTCCCGCCCCTGCCACCAATCAACAAACTGACGCAGACTTTGCAAGCCCCAAACTTCGGTTTGGCCCAACAAAGCTCCCTCCGCCGCATTTGGCTGCGGCAACACCAAATTGGCAACGCCGTTTTCCGGCAATATGCGGGACATTGGCAAAACTCCGTTCACCCGGCGCAGGCTGCCGTCCAGTGAAAGCTCGCCCAAAAAAGCGGTTTTCGCCAAACGCGCCTCCTGCTCTGGAGCAGTCAGCTGACCAGTGGCCACCAGCACGCCAACGGCAATCGCCAGGTCAAAATTTGCGCCCTCCTTTTTCACATCCGCCGGAGCCAGGTTGACGGTAATGCGCTCAAAAGGAAATTCCAATCCGCTGTTGCGGATAGCAGTGCGCACCCGCTCCCGGCTTTCTCGTACCGCGGCGTCCGGCAGGCCCACAATATCAAAGGCCGGCATACCCTTGGAAACGTCAACCTCCACCCGCACCATATAAGCGTCCGCCCCCAACAGTGAGCAGCTATTAATTATCGCCAGCATTTGCCTCGCCCCATTCCCTGCAAATTATTTTTCGGGCAATTAATAAAATTAATCGCAGTCCAATTCAAATACCAAATCAAACTCAAAAGCCACGCCGTTATTATTAATGCAGGTAGGAATACACGCAACAAAGCGATAGCCCTTAGCGGCATAATCGTCAATAATCTGGCGATGTTCTTTCAATTCCGCCCCCAAAAGGGTGCCAGCCTTCAGTTTTTTATATTCGTATTTCTTCATATATAATTAACGCGCTTTCAAAGTGCCGCCGGTGCCCCACTCGTTGAACACGCTGTAAGTCAGATAGACCGCGTCCTGGGGCAGGCCGCAGACCTGCCCGGCCAGCCGGCAGGCGGCTTCGGTAAAATTCTTTTTATGCTCAAATTCCGTATCGCCGGAAAATTTTGCGTCCAGATAGGCCAGGCCGCGCTTTTCGCCCTTGAAGTACATCGTCAGCCCGTCGTCAACCTCCAGCATCAAAGCCGCCTCCGTTTTGCCCGGTATCAGCCCGATAATCTCCGCCAGGCCAGCCTTAAATTCATCCTTTTGGGCCGCCGTCAAAGTTTGTGACGTAGCCATTCTAATATACGGCATTATATTGCCTCCTTTTTAATTATCCCGCTGGCAGAAGTAATCCGCCAGGGCCGCCAGCAGCCAGCCTTGCTCGCCCAGCAGCAGCAAGGCATTTTGGGCCGCCGCCATAGCCTCGACCGCGGCCTGCTTGGCCCCGTCCATTCCCAGCAGGGAAACGTAGGTGACCTTGTCGTTTTCCGCATCGCTGCCAACCGGCTTGCCCAGCTTGCTTTCATCACCCACCACATCCAAAATGTCATCGGCAATTTGAAAGGCAATGCCAAACTGGCGGCCAAATCCCTGCAAGGCCAGCTGCTGCGGACCGCTGCTGCCAACCAGCCGCCCGCCGCAAACCACCGCCGCCTCAAGCAAGGCCCCGGTTTTGTTGGCGTGGATTTTCCGCAACTCTGGCAATTCCAAAGGCTGCCCCTCCGCCGCCAAATCCAAAGCCTGGCCGCTCACCATACCGCCCAAGCCGGCTTTCCAGGCAAAATACTGCGCCGCCTGCAAAACCTGCACCGCAGAGGAGCCAGGCGTACTCAGCAGGCAGAAGAAACAATGCGTCAGCAATGCGTCCCCGGCCAAAATGGCCGTGGCCTCGTCAAAAGCCTTGTGGCAGCTGGGCCGCCCCCGGCGCAAATCGTCGTCGTCCATTGCCGGCAGGTCGTCGTGAATTAGAGAATAGGTATGCAGCATTTCCAGGCCGCAAGCAAAAGGCAGATAGCCCGCCAACTCATCCTCCCGCTTTTCGCCAATGCTCTCCACCGTCGCTAAAAGCAGCAGCGGACGCAGTCTTTTACCGCCGGCCAGCAAGCTATAACGCATAGCCGCCAACAGTCGCTCCGTGCCCTCGCCGGGCGGCGCGGCTTGCGCCGCTTTGTCCAGCTCCGCCGCCAAAGCCTCGTTAATCATCTGCTGCCGCGCTGCAACATAGGCGGCAACGTCAAAATTATCTTTCATATTATATCTCCGGCCTAATGCTTCATTTTAGACCAATTTTTCATTGAAGTGCTGGCCTGCTCATATTCCTTGGCAAAGGCCGCAGTTTCCCGTCCGTGCAGCAAAACCACGCCGTCTGGGGTTTGGGGTAGCTGGCCGTCTGCGCTCACAAAAACAGCGTTCTGCTGCAAAGCCGCGGCAAATTCTGGCACAACCGCCGCCAAACCGTCGCGAATTTGCTGCAAATCAGTAAACTTATAGCGAGAGTTCAAGTTGTTAATCAACTCTGCCAAAAGCTGCCAGTTTTCCTGCTTCCAGGCAGGCTGCACTGCGGCCTCAACCTTTTGCAGCCTGCCCTCAAAGTTGACATAGCTGCCGGTAACCGCGCCAAAACCAGCCAGCGGCACCAACACCGAGGCATAGGGATAAGCCCGGCCATAGGTGGAATCCGCCTCCAGCACAAATTCCATATTCTCCGCCTGCTCCGCCGGAATATCCACCCCAAACAGCAGCAGACCTTTCAGCTTGCCCGCGGCAATATCCGCGTAAAGCTGCTTCATATCACGTTCAATGCCCAGCGCCCGCACCGTCTGGCTGTTAGCGCGGGCCACCAGCTGCAACACCGGCAGACCGCCATTTTGAGCCAACGCCGCCACACACTGCGCAGCCTCGCTGGTCAGGCGGCTCCTATCCAGCAAAATCACCGGTTTTTTGGCCGCCAAAAGCTGTTCCACCAGCTCCTTATCAGCATTATTATTATAGTTTATTTTTTCATAAGCAATTTTATCAACGCCATCCAGCCCGTCAGCCTTTTTGCCAGCCATCAGCACCGAAGCCGCCGCCAGCAGGGCAGCCTTGCCCTCCGGCGCAAAAACCCGAGCCGCAGCCTGGCCCAAAACGCCGGGGTTATCCGCCACCAGCAGCAGCTTTTGCCCTGCCTTGGCGCCCTTTTGCAGTTTGGAGCCTAAAATAGGATAGCTTTCCGCCAGCTCATCACCAACAGCCAACAGCAAATCCGCCGCCTCCACATCAGCCACCGTGGCCGTGGAAGCGTCAAAACCCCAGATATTGCCCAAACCGCCAGACTGCGCATTGGGCGCGTAAAGATAGGGCGTGCCAATAATCTCATCCGCCATAAATTTTAACAGGAACAACTCCTCGCTGGTCAGCTGGTCGCCAACCACAACGCCGATGGTATCGGTGCCGTCGGTTTCCCGCAGGGAATTAATAGCCGCTGCCGCCGCTTTCAAAGCGTGCGCGTGGGTGCTCTCCGTCATACCCTCGCCAAAATCAATGCCCGGCGTGGGCCGCCCGGTGGAAGTCATAGCATGCGGATAGCCAAACCGCCCCGTCTGGCACAAACGGCCGCCCTCGGCCGGCTCCACTTTAGCCACATAATCCCCCTTATGCTGAATTTGCAAATTGCAGCCGTTGCCACAGAAATTGCAAACGCTTGGCTGAGCCTCGCACTCCAGCGGCACCGGTTTTTCCCAAGGCTGCCGCTCCTGCAACGCGCCGGTTGGGCAAACCGCCACGCACTGGCCGCAGCCCTTGCAGCTGCTATCGCCCAGCGGCAGACCAAAATCCGCCACCACCACAGTGGGAAAACCGCGGCCGTCCAGGCCCAGCGCGCCAACACCGGCCACTTCCTCGCAAGCCCGCACGCAGTTACCGCACAAAATACACTTGCTCATATCCCGCACAATAAAGGGATGGCTGGCGTCCTTAGGAGTCAGATTAATCTCGCCCGCATATTTTTGCGGCTCTGCCTGATATTCCTGCGCATAATGCAGCAAACGGCACTCGAACACATCGCCGCAGCCACACTCCAGGCAACGGCTGGCCTCGTACATCGCTTCCATCTGGTCGTATCCCTTGGCCACCTCGGCAAAATTGCTCCGGCGATAATCGGGGTGTAAATAACTAATGGAAACACGCTGCACGCGCTGCTTCTGGGCAAAAAATTCCGCCTCCGGCTCGCCGTTTTTGTGCAGATATTTCGCTTCATTAATAGCGGCAGAAACTTCACCAGTCCGCAGATAATGGTCGATAACCTTAGCCGCCTGTTTGGCGTGGGCCACCGCCTCCACCGCAATGCCGGGGCCGTCGTTAATCGCGTCGCCGCCGGCAAACACGCCGGGAATGGAAGTGGCAAAAGTGTGCTCATCAGCGGCAATCGTCTGCCAAGGCGTGTATTGCAGGGCGTTTTCATTTCCCTCGCCCAAAGCCAGCGGCACCACCTTTTGGCCAATGGCCGCAATCACCAAATCAACCGGCAGAGTTTCAATGCCACCCTCCACCGGCACCGGCTTACGCCGGCCGCTCTCGTCCGGCTCGCCCAGCTCCATCTGTTGCAGCTCAATGGCCGCCGCCCGGCCGTTCTCGCCAATAACTCTGGTGGGGGCCACCAAAAACTTAAACTGCACGCCCTCCTCCATAGCCTCGCGGATTTCCACATCCTCAGCCGGCATTTCCGCCTCCGTCCGGCGGTACAAAATATAAACCTTGCTGGCGCCCAAGCGCACCGCCGTGCGGCAAGCGTCCATTGCAGTGTTGCCGCCGCCAACAACGGCCACCCGGCCGCCCAGCTTAGTCAAATTGCCCATAGCCACATTGCCCAAAAAGTCAATGCCGCCAACCACGCCGGGCAGGTCCTCGCCCTCGCAACGCAAACCGGCGCTGCGCCACGCACCGTTAGCCAGATAAACCGCGTCAAAATCCCGCTGCAAATCGGCAAACTGCACATCGCGCCCCAGCATACATTTAGTGCGAATTTCCACACCAAGCTTTTCAATCAGGGCAATTTCCAGATCCAAAATATTTTTCGGCAGGCGATATTCCGGTATGCCATAGCGCAGCATACCGCCAGCCTGCGGCATCATTTCAAAAATTACGGGCTGATGACCCTTGAGAGCCATAAAATAAGCCAACGTCAAACCAGCCGGGCCGCCGCCCACCACAGCCACCCGTTTGCCGGTGGCCGCCTCCTTTTGCGGCAGATAAGGCTCCGCCGCATTCAAATCCACATCGGCGGCAAACTGCTTTAAGCGCGCCAAATTGATAGGCTGCTCCACCTTAGCCCGACGGCAAGCCTCTTCGCAAGGGTGCGGACAAACCCGCCCCAGAGAAGCCGGAATCGGATAACTCTCCTTAATCAACTGCAAGGCCTCGGCAAAGCGATTGTTGGCAATCAACCCAACGTAGCCCTGGCAATCACTGCCCGCCGGGCAAGCCAGCTGACAAGGAGCCTTGCAATCGCCCTTGTGGTTGGAAAGCAACAGCTCCAAAGCCGTTTTGCGGGCAGAGCGCACCGCCTCCGTGTTGGTGTAAATCACCTGTCCCTCGGCCGCCTCCGTGGCGCAGGCGCGGAACAGCCGCGGGCTGCCCTCCATCGCCACCACGCACATGCCGCAAGCGCCGTAAGGCTTCAGGCTGTCGTCATGGCAAAGGGTAGGAATTTCAATCCCGGCCCGACGGGCCACAGCCAAAATCGTTTCGCCAGCAGAGGCCGTTAGTTCTCTGCCGTCAATAGTCAATTTAATTTCGGACATTATTTAAAGCCTCCTTAATCACAGCGCCTCAACCGCCCCAAAGCGGCAGACGGCGGCACAGTTGCCACATTTAATACACTTGGTCATATCAATTACAAAAACTTCCCGCAGCTCGCCGCTGATCGCGCCAGCCGGGCATTTGCGCGCGCAAAGCGAACAACCCTTGCATTTTTCCGGCTTGATGTGATATTCCAGCAGGGGCCGGCAGCTGTGGCTGGGGCATTTGTGTTCCTCAATATGGGCCCGATATTCCTCCGCAAAGTAGCGGATGGTGCTCAGCGCCGGGTTTGGCGCAGAAGCGCCCAGGCCGCAAAGAGAACCGGCCTGAATTTGCTTGCCCAAATCCTGCAAAAGCTCCACATCGCCGGGCTGGCCCTCGCCGCGGCAGATCCGCTCCAAAATCTCCAACATACGTTTGGTGCCAATACGACAATGCACACATTTGCCGCAGCTTTCCTTTTGCGTAAAATCCAGAAAAAAGCGAGCCATATCCACCATACAAGTGGCTTCGTCCATAATAATCATGCCGCCGCTGCCCATAATCGCACCGGTCTGGCTAATGCTCTCGTAATCCACCGGCGTATCCAGCAGAGAGGCCGGAATACAGCCGCCGGAGGGGCCGCCCATCTGCACCGCCTTAAAATTGCCACCGTCCTTGATACCGCCGCCGATGTCAAAAATAACCTCGCGCAGGGTAATGCCCATCGGCACCTCAACCAGGCCGCCACGCTTAATTTTGCCAGCCAAAGCAAACACCTTGGTGCCCTTGCTGGTTTCCGTGCCCATAGCGGCATAGGCCTCGCCGCCATTGCGAATAATCCAGGCCACGTTGGCGAAAGTTTCCACATTGTTAATATTGCTAGGCCGCTGCCAAAAGCCCTTTTGGGCCGGGAAAGGCGGCTTCAAACGCGGCATACCCCGCTCGCCCTCCAAAGAGGCCAGCAAAGCCGTTTCCTCGCCGCAAACGAACGCCCCCGCGCCGGCCTTGATGTAAATATCAAAATCCCAACCGCTGCCAAAGATATTTTTACCCAAAAAACCTTTTTCTCGCGCCGCCTGCATAGCCAACTCCAACCGGTGAATACTCAGGGGATATTCCGCACGCACGTAAATCACGCCCTGGCTGCTGCCGATGGCGCGGGCGGCGATGGCCATACCCTCCAACACGCTGTGCGGGTCGCTCTCCAGCACGCTGCGGTCCATAAACGCGCCGGGGTCGCCCTCGTCCGCGTTGCAAATCACATATTTCAGTTCACCCTCAGCCTTACGGCAGGCATCCCACTTAAACCAGGTGGGAAAGCCCGCGCCGCCCCGGCCGCGCAGGCCGGAGATTTTCACCGTATCGATAACGCTCTCCGGGGTCATCTCGCAAACCGCCTGGCGCAACGCTTGATAGCCGCCGCGCTCTATGTAGTCCTCGATATTTTCCGGGTCGATTACACCGCAGTTGCGCAGGGCAATGCGGGTTTGGCTGTGCAGAAAATGCAGCTCATCCCCAGAAAGCAACAAATCTTCCTGCACCTGGCCGCCCAAAATATGCCCCTCGGCAATCCGGGCTGCGGCCGCCGCGTCCACCCGGCCATAAAGCCAGCTTTGGCCGGCCGCTTCATCGCAAACCTCCACCAGCGGTTCCGCAAAGCACAAACCAATACAACCGGTGCGCTCGCTGCGAATTTTTGAGCCGCCCGCCGCCAAAGCCTCATCCAAAGCTTGCTGCGTCTGCCTGGCTCCGGCGGCCATACCACAGCTGCCCAAGCCAATTTTCACTCTGATTGCCATTATTCCGCCTCCTTTGCCCGCAGCTCTTTCAGCACACCGCGCACTGAATCAGCCGTCAAATTGCCGTAAACCTCGCCGTTAATCATCATCGCCGGCGCCAATGAACAGCAACCCAAACAAGCCACGTGCTTCAATGTAAACAAACCGTCCGCCGTGGTTTGGCCGTCGGCAATGCCCAGCTCCTCACTGATAATAGCGGAAATACTCTCCGCCCCGTTCACGTGGCAGGCCGTGCCCTGGCACAGCATAATCAGATAACGCCCCACCGGCTGCAACCGGAATTGGGTGTAAAAGGAGGCCACCCCCAACACCTTGGCCGGGGCCACGCCCACAGCCTCGCTGATTTTAGCCAGCGCCGGCTGGGGCAGATAACCGTAAATATCTTGTGTGTGCTGCAAAATCGTAATCAATGAACCCGGTTTGGCCGCATATTCCGCCAGCACCGGTTCCAAAGGCTGCAAATCAATTTCCGCTGCCTTGCCCATAATATTCATTTCCCCTTATAAAAATTTTCATCTATATAATATTACACATTAAGCCTGTTTTTTCTGTTAAGGTTCTGCTAACAAAATTCTGGCAAAATGTCGCTTCATATTTCAAGTTAGATTTCAACCACGCCGTCAAAAAGCTTCTCCGCGCTGCCGGTCATACGAATATTTTCGCCGTCAAAGCTGATGATTAAATCACCGCCAGGCTGCTTCACTGTGATGTCGCGGCCCTTAGCGCACAGGCCGTTTAACACCGCCGCCACCACCGCCGCGCATGAGCCGGTGCCGCAGGCGTTGGTGTAGCCGTTGCCGCGCTCCCAAACCTGCATATACAAAATATCCTCGCTGAACACCTTCACAAACTCCACATTCACCCGCTCCGGGAACCATTCGTGATGCTCAAAGGCGGAGCCGATTTTGTCCAGCTGCACGCCCGCCAAATCGTCTGTGAAAATAACCATATGCGGATTACCCACCGAAAGGCAAGTAGCGTTGTAGGTCTGGCCCAACACCTCAATCGGCCGGTTGATGAAATCCTGACCCTCCGCCAGCATTGGCAAAGCCGACGGCACCAGTTGCGGCTTGCCCATCAGAACCGAAGCGCCCCAAACCTTACCGTTGCGTTTAATCAGCTTCAGCTGCTTAATGCCGTAATCGGTTTCAATACTCATTTCATCCTTGTGAACAATCTGATTATCGTAAAGATACTTGCCCACGCAACGGATGGCGTTGCCGCCAATGCCGCCGTTGCTACCGTCCACATTGTAAACCTTAACGTAAACATCAGCCTTATCAGAAGGGCAAATCATCACCACGCCGTCGCCGCCAACGCCCCGGTTTCGCCGGCACAGGCGCACTGCCAAACCGGCAGGGTTATCCAGCTGCTGCTCCAGGCAGTTGAAGTAAATATAATCGTTGCCGCAGCTCTGCATTTTAGTAAACGGCAAGGTTTGCAGCTCTCGCCGCAGATTGTTAATATCCACCAGCTCAATGCTATCCTGCGTATAAAGACTGCACAAGCTGTCTGCCAGCACGTTAGCCGTGTCGATAGATGTCAGACAGGGAATTCCCCGCTCCACCGCCTTGCGCCGGGTAATCACACTATCCTTTTGGGGGTTGCGCCCCTTGGCTGAAGTGGAGATGAGATAATTCAGCTTGCCCTCCTCCATCAGCTTCACGGCATTGTCCTCGCCCTCGTGGATTTTCTCCACAAAATTAGATTCAATGCCCGCTTGCTTCAAAACCTTTTGAGTGCCGGCCGTGGCGTAAATCTCAAAGCCCATATCGGCAAATTTTTTCACCACATGCACAATCTCCGCCTTGTCGCGGTCGTTCACCGTCACAAACAGGCCGCCCTTTTGGTTCAGATTGTAACCGGCCGCCACCAGGCCTTTGTAAATAGCCTCCTCAAAGTTGGAGCCAATGCCCAAAACCTCGCCGGTGCTCTTCATCTCCGGCCCCAGCTGATTGTCTACGTTCAGCAGCTTTTCAAAGGAGAAAATCGGCACCTTAACCGCACAGTAAACCGGCGTGGGATAAAGCCCCGTGCCATATCCCATATCGGCCAGCTTTTCACCCAGCAAAGCCCGCGTGGCCAAATCCACCATCGGCACGCCCGTCACCTTGCTCAAATACGGAATAGTGCGAGATGAGCGCGGATTAACCTCAATCACGTAAAGCTGGTCGTCCTTAATCAGGTATTGAATATTTACCAGGCCGTGAGTTTCCAGCTCCACCGCCAGCTTACGAGTGGTTTCAATAATCACCTCCACCATATCGTCGTTGATATTGAAAGAGGGATAAACGGCAATCGAGTCGCCGGAGTGTACGCCGGTACGCTCCACATGCTCCATAATACCAGGAATTAGGATGTCATCGCCGTCGCAAATAGCGTCAATTTCCAGCTCCACACCCTGCAAATATTTATCAATAAGCACCAGATTATCCACATTCTGTTCCAGGATAATTGCCATATATTCCTTAATATCCGCCTCATTAAAGGCGATAATCATATTTTGGCCGCCCAAAACGTAAGAGGGACGCATCAAAACCGGGTATCCGATATGCTCGGCTGCCGCCAAAGCCTCCTCGGTGGTTTTAACCGTTTCACCCTGCGGACGCATAATATTCAACTTGGTCAGCAATTCATCAAAGCGGCCGCGATCTTCCGCACGGTCAATACTATCCGCCGAGGTACCCAAAATGCGCACGCCCTGCTTGTCCAAAAAGTTGGTCAGCTTAATAGCCGTTTGGCCGCCAAAAGCCACCACAACACCATAAGGCTTTTCCGTAGCAATAATATTGCTCACATCCTCCTCGGTGAGCGGCTCAAAATACAAGCGGTCGGCCGTGTCAAAATCGGTGGAAACAGTTTCCGGGTTGTTGTTGACGATCGCCACCTCAAAACCCTTTTGCTGCAAAGCCCACACGCAATGCACAGAGGCATAGTCAAACTCAATGCCCTGGCCGATACGAATGGGGCCGGAGCCCAAAACCATAATCGTCGGCTTGGGATTGGCGCGCTCCGCCAAAAATTCCGCCGCCTCGTTTTCCTCATCGTAGGTAGAGTAAAAATAGGGAGTTTCCGCCGCAAATTCCGCCGCGCAGGTGTCCACCATCTTGTAAACAGCCCGCGCCGGCTCAGTCACCGGTTGGCCGGAAAGCTGAGCAATCACCTTGTCGGGGAAGCCCATCCGCTTGGCCGCCAGATATTTCTCCTGGTCGTAACCGCCGCGCAGGCTGGCCTCCATAGCAGCAATTTTAGCCAGCTTATGCAAAAACCACAGGTCAATTTTAGTAATATCGTAAATCTCTTTCAAATCAACGCCGCGCTTAATCGCTTGATAAATGACGAAAAGCCGCTCATCCGTGCATTGGTGCAAAGCCTGACGAATTTCCTCGTCGCTCATCTCCAGTTGGCGGTGAGCATTCAAATCGCTCAAGCCAATTTCCGCCCCACGCACCGCTTTCATCAAGGCCTGCTCAAAGTTCAGGCCAATAGCCATCACCTCGCCGGTGGCTTTCATCTGAGTGCCCAAATCGCGCTTGGCGTAAACAAACTTATCAAATGGCCACTTGGGGAACTTCACCACCACATAATCAATGGCCGGCTCAAAGGCCGCGGCCGTTTTGCCCGTCACCGCGTTTTTAATCTCATCCAAAGTGTAGCCAATGGCAATTTTGGTGGCCACCTTAGCAATCGGATAGCCCGTGGCCTTGGAGGCCAGGGCCGAGGAGCGGGAAACACGCGGATTTACCTCAATCACGGCATACTCAAAACTGTTGGGGTTTAAGGCAAACTGACAGTTGCAACCGCCCTCCACTTGCAGCTCATTGATAATATCCAGCGCGGCTGTGCGCAGCATTTGATATTCCTTATCGGAAAGAGTAACAGCCGGAGCGATTACAATACTATCGCCGGTGTGTACGCCAACCGGGTCAAAATTCTCCATTGAGCAAATGGTGATATTGTTGCCCTTGCTATCGCGCATAACCTCAAATTCGATTTCTTTCCAGCCGGCCACTGATTTCTCCAGCAAAATCTGGTTGATGGGCGATAGGCGCAGGCCATTGTCGGCAATCTCGCGCAGCTCCGCCTCATTGTTGACGATACCGCCGCCGCTGCCGCCCAGCGTAAAGGCCGGCCGCACGATAACGGGATATTGCAGCTTTTCCGCCAGCACCACAGCGTCCTCCACCGTGGTTACAATATCCGAGGGGATACACGGCTGGCCAATTTTCAGCATAGTTTCCTTAAAAAGCTGGCGGTCCTCCGCCCGCTCAATAGTTTCCGGCCGCGCGCCCAGCAACCGCACATTGTTGGCCGCCAAAAAGCCCTCCTTAGCCAGCTGCATAGAAAGAGTGAGGCCGGTCTGCCCGCCCAAGGTGGAAAGAATACTATCCGGCTTCTCCTTTTTAATAATCCGTCTTAGCACAGGCAAAGTCAACGGTTCAATATAAATTTTGTCCGCCATGGCGCTGTCCGTCATAATTGTAGCCGGGTTGGAGTTTACCAACACCACCTCCAGGCCGTCCTCTTTAAGCGCCCGGCAGGCCTGCGTGCCGGCGTAATCAAATTCGGCCGCCTGCCCAATCACAATCGGGCCGGAGCCAATCACTAAAACCTTTTTTATTCCCGGATTTAATGGCATTTATTTTTACCTCCCCTAATTCTGCGCCGCTTTATCAGCATCTTTATTGCAAGCCAAATTGGCGTCAATCATTTCTACAAATCTATCAAACAAAAAGCCTGTATCTAGCGGGCCGGCCGCCGCCTCCGGGTGGAACTGCACCGAAAATGCAGGCTTGTCCAGATAATCAATACCCTCACAGGAGCCGTCGTTCGCATTAATATAACGCAGTTGCGCACAATCCGGCAGGCTGTCAATCAAAACCTCATAGCCGTGATTTTGGCAGGAAACGAAAACCTGACCGGTCTGCAAATCCTTAATCGGTTGGTTAGCGCCACGGTGGCCGTAATGCAGCTTGCCTGTTTTAGCGCCAACAGCCAAGGCCAACAGCTGATGCCCCATACAAATACCAAAAGTTGGTATTTTAGCAGCCAAAAGCTTTTGCAGCTCCGCCACAATCGACATATTATCGGCCGGGTCCCCAGGGCCGTTGGAAAGCATAACGCCCTGCGGCTGCTGAGCCAGAATTTGTTCCGCCGTGCTATCTGCCGGCATATTGATAACCTCACAGCCATGCTTTAACAAATTCTGAGTGATACTATTCTTCGCGCCAAAATCCCAAAGCACAACACGCCGGCCGCTGCCCTGCGACGCTTTATCACGTCTGCTCACAGCGCTTACAGGATTTTTCAAGCTATACGCCTTGATTTCCGCCAGAACCTCCGGCGTCACGGCTGGATTGCTGGTGATTTTGGCATTCATCACACCATATTCACGAATAATTCTGGTTAAAGCGCGGGTATCTATACCGCACAGTCCCACAATATGATTTTCCTCTAAAAAGCTGTTAAGATTGCTCTCGCCGCGGAAATTAGAAGGTTCCTGACACCACTCACGCACAATATAAGCGCTCAGGTGTGGCTTCGCACTTTCAAAATCAGCCGGAATAACTCCATAGTTGCCGATCAACGGAAAGGTTTGAATAACCATTTGTCCGTAAAAACTGGGGTCGGTCAAAGTTTCCAGATACCCCACCATTGCCGTGGTGAAAACCAACTCGCCGCAAACCTCGCCTTGCCAGCCAAAGGATTGTCCCTTAAAAACACGGCCGTTTTCCAAAATAAGATACAGCTCCACAAAAACTCACTCCTGTCATCAATTCGACTTAAAAAACTTCTCCAAATTGATTAATTATACCACAGACAAGCATTTTCTGTCAATCAATTTTACAAATTGCACTGTGGCATTAGTTCAACATCATTTCAGCCCGCGCCCTTTGGGCTTGGCTTCAATGTGTTTTCACTTTATACCATAACTAAGCATTTTCTGTCAATCAATTTTTACTCTCAACTCCCGGACAGCAGGCGGCCAAAATCCCACAGCAGCTTACCAGCATAGAAAATTATCACCAAACCACAGATAACATTCACTGCCCGCAATAAACCGGCGTTAAATTTGCTGCGCAAATGGGAAACCAAAAAGGTCAGCCCGGCAAACCATAGGCAGCTAGCCAGCTCAACCCCGGCGATAAAAGGCAGCACCTGCCCCGGCAGCAAGCTAGCGTGAAAAGCTCCCAACATCATAGAACCGTCAATCAACGCCTGCGGATTAAACCAAGTAACAGCGCAAGCAGCGGCCGCCGTTTGGCGCAGGCTGGGCGCACCACCTGCCAGCTTCAACTCCGCCGGCTTGGCCCGCAACAGCCGCAGGCCGATAACCAACACCACCAGGCCGCCAGCCAGCAAAATCAGCATTTGCAGCCAAACAAAACGCTGCATAACCGCACCCACACCGAAAAAGCAAGCCAACGACAGCACAATGTCAAAAAAGGCCACAATCAAAGCCGTCAAAAAAGCCCGGCGGCGACGGCTGTTCAAAGCGGAATTAATGATAAACAGATTTTGCATACCAATCGGCGCGGAATACGCCAAGCCAACGGTTAAACCCTGTAAAAAATAAAGCATTTTCAACCTCATCTCTCTATAGTAAAAGCCGCTCTGCTATGTAACACAAGCAGAAGCGGCTTTCATATTTTCAGTTTGCCAAAAGCTTATTTAGCGTAATCCGTCACACGGGTTTCACGGATAAGTACAACCTTGATTTGGCCTGGATAATCCAGCTCCGCCTCAATGCGTTTCACAATCTCCCGCACCATAATTTCAGCACGAGCCTCCGCCACCTTCTCCGGCTTCAGGATAATCCGCAGTTCGCGCCCGGCCTGAATGGCATAGGCAGTTTCCACGCCCTCAAAATCATTGGCAATGGCTTCCAACTTCTCCATCCGCTTGATATAGGATTCCAAAGTGTCGCGGCGCGCGCCCGGCCGGGCTGCGGAAATCGCATCGGCAGCCTGCACCAACGCCGCCTCCACTGATTCCACCTCAACATCGCCGTGGTGCGCCAAAATGCCGTGCACCACCTGCTTGCTCTCGTGATATTTTTTAGCAATATCCGCACCAATTTCCACGTGCGGGCCCTCCATCTCATGATCCAAGGCCTTGCCAATATCATGCAACAAACCGGCACGTTTAGCCAGGGTAACATCAGCCCCCAGTTCAGCGGCCATCACCCCAGCCAAATGTGAAACTTCAATAGAGTGTTTCAACACATTCTGGCCGTAGCTGGTACGATAATGCAGCCGCCCCAGCAGCTTCACCAGCTCAATATGCAAGCCGCGCACATTGGTTTCCAGCACAGCTTGTTCGCCCTCCTGGCGAATTTTCTGCTCAACCTCTTTTTTGGCCTTCTCCACCATTTCCTCAATGCGAGCCGGGTGAATACGCCCATCTAAAATCAGCTTGCCCAAAGCAAGGCGGGCAATTTCACGGCGAATTGGGTCAAAGCCGGAAAGAATAACCGCCTCCGGCGTATCGTCAATAATCAAATCAATACCGGTTAGGTTTTCCAAAGCCCGAATGTTACGGCCCTCACGGCCAATAATTCGGCCTTTCATTTCCTCATTTGGCAGAGCCACCACGGAAACTGTGCTTTCCACAGCGTGGTCGGCAGCCACGCGCTGAATAGCCTCCGTAATAACCTCTCTGGCACGGGTTTCAGCCTCGTCCTTAGCCTCGGCCTCCATCTCCCTAATCATTGTAGCCATATCCACCTGAACTTCTTTATTAACATCGTTCAGCAGCTTTTCCTTGGCCTGCTCTGAGGTCAGCCCGGAAATACGCTCCAACTCCGCCAGTTGCTCCTGCTCCAGATTGGTAATCTTCTCCCGCAGCACATCCAGCTCGCCATTTTTCTTTTGCAAATGAGCTTCCTTGCGCTCAATACCCTCCAGCTTTTTGTCCAAAGCGTCCTCCTTTTGCAGCAGACGCTGTTCCAGCTGGTTCAGCTCATTACGGCGGGCTTTCGCCTCATCCTCAGCCTTGCTACGCAGCTTAAAAATTTCATCCTTGGCTTCCAGCAAAGCCTCTTTCTTCTGAGACTCCGCCTCCTTGGCCGCATCATCCAGCATTTTATCAATCGTCCCTTTGGCTGCGCCCAGCTTGGCCTCCACAATTTTGCGGTAAAAAGCAGCGCCAACAAAATAGCCCAAAGCCAGGCCTATCACCAAAAAAAGAGCGTTAACAATCAGATTTAAGATTGAAAATTGCGGCATTCTTTCACCTCCTTTTTTTTATTTTTTATTTCTCTTTTTCAATCAAGCAGCCGCCAGCCATAAAAAACGCGACTGGTTGAAATGGTTCACACTAAGCTCTGTCAGCGTCCACTAAAGTAAACTTGTCAATCGCTAAGTGTTCACGTAAAAAATAATAGCCCTGCCGCACAAGGCGACGGGCAATCAGAATAAATTCACAGCTTTCATTTTCCGCACATCACAGCATGGCGGCCCAAAGCCCCCACAATCTTGCCATATTCTAATAATAAACCTTTAGCCAACTGTTTTCAGCAAAAAAACCTCCGGTTGCCACTCGGCAGCCTCAATCCACTCCAGCTTCCTCAGTCAATATATAAAATCAGAATATCTGTGTCAAGTTTTTTTATTTCAAGCCCGACGGTGCAAAAATGAAAAAAATTTATTCTAAAAGCCATAAAAATTTTAATGTATTTTTGTAAAACTTTTATAACTATATATTATTCTATATTTTATAAGGCGACTTGTCAAGCTTTTGGGCAAAAGAAAGTATAAAGTTTTATTAAAATATAAGCAAGGTAGCCAAATATTGCATAAAATGCAGCAGAAGTCCCTTTCCAGGCACTATTTGGAGGTTTTTTACTTTGTTGGTAATATTATACTTTTTTCTGGCCTGCTGGTTGGCCGCAGCAATGCTGGGCGCTTTGCTGCTTTGCACAACCGCCCTGGCCATTGCCGCCGCAGCGCTGGCCGCTTTAAGTCTGCAAGCCGCCCGCAGCCTGCGGAACTTAATCGCCGCACAATCTCTCAACAGGAGCGCCGGCGGTAAAAGGCCAAAATCTTAGCCGCCACCTGCTCCAGCGCCCACTTATCCACATTAACAGCAAAATCAGCCGTCTCAGCGTAAAGCGGTTCTCGCTCCGCCATCATTTGTTGCACAGTTTCCACCGAGGCCTGCTTAGGCAAAAACAGACGATTCTTTTTGCGGCGCATCCGCCGAAAAACCGTTTCCGCCTCCGCCTGCAACCAAACCACACAGCCCATCTGCCGCCAAAGCCGCAGGTGCTCCGCCTGAGGCGGCAGCGCGCCGTCCGCAGCAAACACCTGGCTGCTTTTGCCCAGCTGCTTGCCCAGCAGCAGCTTATCCTCTGAATAAAAACGAATTTGCCCGTATTTTCGATATATTTCCGGTAGCTTCAGGCCTGTCACCTGCTCCAGCTCCGCGTCCAAATCCACAAAATCAAAGGCCAACTCCTCGGCCAGCAGACGGCCAACGGCGGTTTTACCCACACCCATCATGCCCACCAAAACGATATTCTCTGCCATATGCTCACCCACTTCATTTAAGATGTTTAAGTATATGCAGAGTGGTCAGGTTTTAGCACTCCTGATAGGCGTAAACCAGTTGAAGCAGAATTTTAGCCAAACGTTCCGCATTGGCGCCCATCAGCTCCGTCACTTCCTCGTGCGTCACCTTTTCCGCCAGACCGCAGGCAAAGTTGGTCACCATCGCCAAAGAGCCATATTGCAGACCCAATTCATTGGCCAACGTCACCTCCGGCACTCCGGTCATACCGGATATGGTGCCGCCCAATCTGGCAAAAGCGCGAATTTCCGCCCGCGATTCAAAGCGCGGCCCCTGCACACAAACATAAACGCCATCCTCCACAATCGGCACGCCGGCCCGCTCCGCCGCCGCCTTAATCTGCCGCTGCCAGTCTTTGGCGTAGCAATCCGTCATATCCGTGTGGCGCACGCCGGCTTCGCCGCCCTCAAAAAAGGTGTGCTCCCGGCCATAGGTGAAATCCAAAAAATCATCAACCAGCACAATGCTGCCCGGCGGCACCTCCCGCAGCAGCGAGCCAACCGCATTGACGGCCACAATCTTTTGCACACCCAAGCTATGCAAAGCCCAAATGTTGGCCCGATAATTGATTAAATGCGGCGGAATACTGTGGCTACGAGCATGGCGCGGCAAAAAAACCAACGGCTTGGAGCCGTCCGGCGTCGCCACCTCGCCCACAAACAGCACCGCCTCGCCGTAAGGCGTTTGCACGTGTTTTTCCTGCTGATTTTGCAAAGCTTCCCAATCGTAAAAGCCGGTTCCGGCAATCAATGCCAACATTTTTTATTCCTCCTGTATCGTATCATAATTATGCGCTTCCTCGTTATCGCCAGCAAACAGGGCCGCGGCAAAATCCGCCGCCACAAACTCGCGCAGATCGTCAATGCCCTCGCCCACGCCAATCATCTTCACCGGCAAGTTCAGCTCATTAGCAATGCCAATCACCACGCCGCCTTTAGCCGTGCCGTCCAGCTTGGTTAAAATAATACCGGAAAGCGGGACAACCTCGCCAAAAAGCTTGGCTTGGCTGATAGCGTTTTGGCCGGTGCCAGAATCCAACACCAGCAGAACCTCCACATTAGCTTGCGGAGCCTCTCGCTCAATAATCCGATTAATCTTGCGCAACTCTTCCATTAAATTAGTTTTATTCTGCAAACGGCCGGCAGTATCCACAATCAAAATGTTAGTGCCACGGGAAGCCGCCGCTTTGCAAGCGTCGAAAACCACCGCCCCAGGGTCAGAACCGCTGCTTTGGCGGATAACGTCCACCCCGGCCCGCTCGCCCCACATGCAAAGCTGCTCAATAGCGGCCGCCCGGAAAGTATCCGCCGCAGCCAGCAGCACCTTGTGGCCAATGCTGTGATAGTAAGCGGCCATTTTGCCAATAGTGGTGGTTTTGCCGGCTCCGTTCACGCCCACCACCAAAATGATATTTAATCGGCCGCCCTTCAGCAGAAAACGGTTTTTATTTTCACCCTCGGCAGAGCCCTTGATGATTTTCACAATCTCCTCCTGCAAAGCGCCGCGCAGGGGTTCCGCCTCTCGGATATGCTGTTTTTTCTCAAGCTCGCGCAGCCGTTCGCAAAGCTCCACCGCTGTTTGCACGCCCACGTCCGCCTGAATAAGAGTTTCCTCCAACTCCTCGTAAAACTCCTCGTCGATTTTGCGCCCCATTGAAAACACCTGGGAAAGCTTGTTGTTAAAATCATCCCGCGTTTTGCTCAGGCCTTGTTTTAGCTTCTCAAAAAAACCCATCAGCCAAACCTCCTATTTTAAAACTCCAAATTAAATTAATTAGGAAACATATTGTTGCAAATCATCCGTCAGCCGCACGGAAACCATTTTAGAAACCCCATCCTTTTCCATCGTAACGCCCCAAAGCCGGTCGGCCGCCTCCATAGTGCCCTGCCGGTGCGTCACCACAATAAACTGGGTTTTCAACTTAAACATTTTGATATATTCCGCAAAACGGTCCACATTGGCCTCGTCCAAAGCAGCGTCCACCTCGTCCAGAATACAGAAAGGGCTGGGCTTCACCTGAAAAATCGCCAGCACCAAAGCCACGCCAATCAACGATTTTTCCCCGCCGGAAAGCAAATTATAATTTATCAGCTTTTTGCCCGGCGGCTGCACCAGCAAATCCACGCCGCTGGTCAGCAAATCGTCCGGCTCCGTCAAAAACAAGGCCGCCGAACCGCCGCCGAAAAGCTGCACAAACGTTTGGCCAAAGTTCAGGTTAACCTGCTCAAAGGTGGCGCGGAAACGCTGGGTCATAATCTCCTCCATCTCCTTGATTACGTTAAGCAAGGAGTTATGCGCCTCCAGCAAATCCTCCCGTTGCGCAGACAAAAATTCATACCGCTCCCGCACCTGGCGATATTCCTCAATCGCATCCAAATTAACATTACCCAAAGCCGCCAGCTGCTTTTTCAACAGCTTCAGATTTTGCACCAGCTGAGGCCGGCTCATGCTTTCATCCAGCTGCGGCAAAGCCTGCTCAAAGGTCAGCTCAAATCCCTCGGCCAGCTTTTGCACGCCGGCTGCGTCCTCCGTTTGCAAACGCGCCTCCTTAACCTCCAGCTGATGAATTTCCTGCTGCAAAACGCCGCCGTCCCGGCTCAAAGCCGCTGTCTGCCGCTCCCCAGCCTCAATCTGCTGCTTCAAAAGACCGTTTTTATCAGTCGCCTGGGCCAGCTGTTCCTCGGCTTCAGCAATTTGTCCAGCCAAGCTTTGCGCCTCGGCTAGTTTATCCTGCCAAGCCTGCCGCTGCTCCGCCAGCTGCTGCTGATATTGAGCCGCCGCCTGTTCCTTTTGCTCCTTTTGCTCAAACAAGCTGCCCTTTTCCGCCGTCAGACGTTGCACCTCATTATCCAGGCTTTGATAAGCCTGTCGCTTTTCCAAGGCCTGCAAACGGCTTTGCTCCAAAGCTTGCCGTTGCACCTCCAGCTCTTCGTTTTCCACCTGCCAGCGTTGGCGCAGCTGCTCCAACTGCTCATTGGCCCGCTGGCTGCCCGCGTCCCAATCGGCCAAATCAGCCGCCAACTCCTGCCGCCGCCGTTGCAGACGCGCCTGCTCCTGTTGCGCCGCCGCCTGGTCGCGCTCCATTTGAGCCAACTGCTCCTGCTTGTCCGCCAAATTGTCCCGCAGATGTGTTATATCCTTAACCTTACCCAAATATTGCAGCTCCAGCTCCCGGTCAGCCGCGGCCAACTCCGCCCGCTCAGCGTCCAGGTCAGCCCGCTGCTGCTCCAGCTCAACCAAACGCTGCCGCCCGGCTTCGCCCTGCTGCCGCAGCTTTTGCACGCTATGCTGAAGTTGGGCCAACTGATTTTTCTTCTGCAAAAGATCGCCGCTGTTCTTTTGCCGGCTGCCGCCGGTAATTGAACCGCCGGGGGAAATTATATCCCCGGCCAAGGTGACAATTTTGAACTGCTGCCGGTGCTGCCTGGCCACCTGAGTGGCCACATCCAAATTTTCCACCAGCAACGTATTAGCAAACAGAAATTCCACCGCCGGGCGCACCGGCTCCGCACAGTTGATAACCTGCGAGCAACGGCCGATAACCCCCGGCCGCCCCAAAGCCTGCTCAATCTCCCCGTTGGGCCGCCAACGCAATGAGGCTAACGGCAAAAAGGTGGCCCGGCCCAGTTTTTCCTGTTTCAGATAAGCCACACAGGCGCGGGCTGCCTGGTCGTCGCGCACCACCAGATTTTGCAGGCCAGCGCCCACCGCCGCTTCCAAAGCCTGGCTGTAGCGCACGTCGGACTCTATTAAATCCAGCAGCACGCCCAAAACGCCGTCCGTCGGCAACTTCCCTTGCTCCTTAGCCCGCAAAATCGAGCGCACACCAGGATAAAAGCCGCTCTTGTTCTCCGCCATTTCCGACAATATCTTCAAGCGAGATTCCTCGCTGTTTAACTGCATCCGAACCGATACGTTGGCCTCGTTAGCCTGCACCAGCTCCGCTTCCTGCCGATTAAGCCGCCCGGCCAGCTCTTGCAAAGCCGTTTTGTTGGCCTCTCGCCGCTGTTGCAAAGCAGCCAATTCCTGCTGCATAACCTCCGCCTTGGCCGCGCCAGCCTGCTCCTCCTGACGCAAAGCCGCCATATTCTGGTCAGCCGCCGTCAGGCCTTGCTCCGCCTCCGCCAGAGTTTTTTGCAAAAAGGTTAACTCATTATTTAGGTTAGCCAACTGCTCCGTGTTCGCCAAAATATCCTGCTGAGCTATCTCCTGCTCTGCCTGCAAGTCAGCCACCGCTTCACGTTTGGCCGCAAAAGCCGCCTCACGCTCGCCAATTTCCGCTTCGGCCGCCTGAAGCTCCTGCCCAGCCGCCGTTTGCCGCTGCTGCAAACGCTCCACCTCAGCCACAAAGCCGCTGTCCTGCTGCAAAAGGCTGCTCAGCTCCGCCTGCAAGCGGCTGATGTTCGCCTCCGCCGCAGCCGCCTTTTCCTGCCACAAGGCCGCCTGCGCTTCGGCCTGCTCCCGGCCGGTTTTCAAATCAAAAAGCTGCTGCCGGGCCATCGCAATCTGCTCCTCAGCTCGGTCATAATTCAAACGCGCCTCCGCCAGCGCCGCCTCCGCCTCCAAACGGCCAGTTTCCACCACCGCAGCCTTGTCCCGCTTCTCCTGCAAGGCTTGGCTGTTCTGTCGTAAAAGCTGGCGATTTTCCAACATCTCCTGCAAAAGCAAATTAATCTCCTGCTGGTCGGCGCTGGTTTTCAGCTGCAAAAAAGTTTCCGCCCGGCTGCTTTGCTCAGCCAACGGGGCCAGGCGGGCTGAAAGCTCGCTGATAATATCCCAAATACGAGTCAAATTCTGCTCGGTGTCCGCCAATTTGCGCTGGGCGGTTTGCTTTCGCGTGCGATATTTAACAATGCCGGCGGCGTCCTCCAAAAGCAGACGACGCTCCTCCGGCTTCATATTTACAACCTCCTGAATACGCCCCTGACCAATCAACGCCAGCGAGTTGTTGCTGATACCGCTATCCATAAACATTTCCCGAATATCGCTCAACCGGCACTGGCGGCCGTTTAGCAAATATTCCGAATCACCGTCACGATAAGCGCGGCGGCAAACGTCCACCTCAGAGAACTCCACCGGCAGGGAACCGTCGGAATTGTCAATATGCAGAATAACCTCCGCCATACCCAAAGGCTTGCGCTTGTCGGAGCCGGCAAAGATAACATCCTCCATCTTGTGCCCGCGCAAAATCCGCGCGCTTTGCTCGCCCAACACCCAGCGCACCGCGTCGGCAATATTGGATTTGCCGCTGCCGTTAGGCCCCACAATACAGGAAATCCCATCCTCCAACTTAATAATCGTGCGATCGGTAAAGGATTTAAAACCAGCTAATTCAATACTTTTTAAGTACATTCATTAAACTCCATAAGAATTTGTGTTTTTACTTATAATATTTAATTATTATATTATATCATATCAGCCCAGAAAAGGCAAGTTACACAGCCGCCGCCAGGCTTGCCGAAAATCCGCCTCCGTCTGGCAAAATTCGGCCTCGCCAGCCTGTAAAAGCAAGGTATCCTCCGGTAGCGCGCGCTCCGGCGGCAACTCCCGCAAACGCAACCGAGGCGCAATTTCCGCATAATACGGCCAATTTTGCCGCTTTTGCCCCACCACAGCGGAAAAATGCCGTCGCCCAACCAGCAAAACAGCCGCCTGGGGCATTTCGCGCAAAGCCGCCAGCACCCGAAAACGCCAAAACAACCCTTGCACCATCTCGCCAAAAGCTGGATGATAAGGCCCGGCCAGCACAGCCGCCGCCAAATCGGGGCTAGGCTGCAATCCCATCCGAATAACAGCCGTCCCCTGTTCCTCCGCCAGCAGCTTAATGGCCAGCGTAATTTGGGCCGCCTGCTCCAAGCTCAAAGGTTGGTATTCTCCCTGCTGCCAAAGCCGCCCCAAAGCCGTGCCTTGCAACACCACAGTGGGGTAAATGCGCAAAAGCTGCGGCTGCTCCGCCAAAACCCGCTGTGCTCCAGCCCAGGCAGAAGCCAGCGTTTCCCCCGGCAGACCCGGCATCAGCTGCACGCCAACCACAAAACCAGCCCGCTGCAACCGACGCACCGCCGCCAAGGACTGCTGCGCAGTGTGACCGCGCCTGGCCCGCCTCAGCACTTCATCATCCATAGATTGCACGCCAAGCTCCACCGTGCCCACGCCAAAGTGACGTAGCCGAGCCAAAACCACCTCGTCCAAACAATCCGGCCGGGTGGAAATGCGAGCAGCGCCCAAAAGGCCGGCCGTCAATGCCTGACGCACCGGCTCCAGATAATATTCTTGCCGTTCCACCGGCAATGCCGTAAAGCTGCCGCCGTAAAAAGCCAGCTCATAATCCTGACGCTGCGCCGCCGGCAATGCCAAAATAGCCTGCCAAACCGTCTCCGCTGTGGGAGCCGCCTGCCCGGCAATTTTATGCTGGTCACAGAAAATACACTGCTGCGGGCAACCCAAATGAGGAATAAAAAAAGGTAGAATATGCTTTTTTGCCTGCGCCATATTCCACCCCTCTTATCAAATTATTTTTGCTATCTTCCGTTTCGGCTTAACCATTAGCCAGCCGGGCCACCCATTCATCCTTGCGCTGCCAGGCCAGCCGAGCCGCTTTTTGCTCGGCCTCCTTTTTGCTGGGGCCGGAAGCAGAAGCCAGCGTTTCCCCACAGTACACCAAAGCCACCGTAAAAGTGCGCTGGTGCGAGGGGCCAACCGCAGAAAGCAGCTGGTAAGTGATATGCCGCTCCGAGAGCGTCTGCACCAGCATTTGCATTAGGCCCTTGTAATCCTCATAGCGATCGCCCACTTTTTCCTCCAGCTCCGTGGTAAAGCGAGCCAGCAAAAAGGCCTCCACCTTTTCCTGCCCCTGCGCCAGATACATCGCGCCAACCACGGCTTCAAAGGCGTCCGCCAAAATAGAATTGCGATTTTGTTCTCCGTTTTTCAAGCTGCCTTTGCCCATAATAATATAGTCGCCAAGCCCCAATTCACGCGCCAAATCCGCCAAGGAACCCTCGCAAACCAGAGCCGCCCGCGTTTTGCTCAGATAGCCCTCATCGGCGGCCGGATTGCGCTTGAAAAGCTCCCGCGCCACCACAAAGCCCAAAATGGAATCTCCCAAAAATTCCAACCGCTGGTTATCCTCATCACCCGGCGATTTTTGCCCCTCAAAGTAAGTGGGATGCGTCAACGCCTGCTGTAACAGCTGCATATCCCCCTGCCAGTTCAATTTTTCCGCCAATTCACCAAGGCGTTCTCTTCTGCTTTTGTTTACATCAACAGTATTCAAAACAAATCTCCAATTTTAATACAAAATATTTCTTAAACTGCTTTAACTTTTAAATAGTATTTCCCTCTTGCCAGCAATTTATTTTCTGGCCTCAATATAATCCAAAAGTTGCCCAACCGTTTTCAGATTTTCCACATCATCATCATCAATTTCAATATCAAAAGCTTCTTCAATAGCCATAACCATCTGCACCACATCCAAGGAATCTAAAGCTAGCTCCTCAAAGCTGGTATCCTTGGTCAATGTGCCCAAATCACGGCCCAATTCCTTTTTAATCGCTTGCTGTAAGGTTTCAATCGTATTCATCTAGCCAACCTCCCGTTAAATCAATCTACTTTCGCTTTATTATTTGACAAAAAAACTGGCCGCTCGTTCCTTCATAGCTGGAATAAAATCACTTTTATGCAAATTCACCGTTTGCTTCACCGCAGCCTCAATCGTCACAGCATCAGAGCTGCCGTGGCAAACCACGCTCAAACCACCCACGCCCAGCAAAGGCGCGCCGCCAACCTTTTTATAATCCAACATCTGCTTCAATTTTTTCAGCCCCGGCATCACCAAAGCCGCCCCAAACCGCCGCACCGGCGTGGCCGAAAGCTCCTGCTTCAGCACCCCGACAAACGTTTTGGCCAAACCCTCGGAGGTTTTCAGCACCGCATTACCAGTGAAACCATCCGTCACAATCACATCCACATTGCCAGACATCAAATCCCGCGCCTCAAAATTGCCAACAAAATTAAGGCCGGATTTTTTCAACAACTGATGCGCCTCCACCAGCTTATCTGTACCCTTATGTTCTTCGGTACCATTGTTCAGCAAAGCAATAGTTGGATTTTCCACCTGCAACAAAGCCTGCGCCGCAACCTGACCCAGCACCGCAAATTGCAGATACTGCTCAACATCCAGCTCCAAATTGGCGCCAATATCCAGCAGGATAGAACCGCCTTTTAAGGATGGAAAAATCGTGCAGATTCCCGGCCTAGTAATGCCGGGAATCCGGCCCAAAAGCAGCAAGGCGGAGGCCATCTGAGCGCCGGTGCTGCCAGCGGAAATCACCGCGTCAGCCCGACCCTCTTTCACCATTTTAGTAGCCACCCAAATGGAGCTATCGCGTTTTTTACGCAAATTCTCCACCGATTCATCCATCGCCATCACTGTAGCAGCCTCTTCAACCGTCACGTTGGCTGGCAAAGCCTGTTCCTGAGGCAGCTTATCAGGCTGCCCTACCAAAATAATCTGAACTTCCTGGTCAGCGGTGGCCGCCTTAATAGCCCCCTCCACCAAAGCCTTAGGGGCCAAATCGCCGCCCATAGCGTCAATAGCAATTCTCACGCTCAAAATTCCGCCTCCAAAAATAAAAATACCTAACCAAAAATCTATTTTACTTCCAGCAATCGAGCAAACTCAGTCAGACTAATACCCTGGTCCACATTGCGCCGATTCAACTTCAAAGCGTCGCTACGGCTGTTTATCGTGCCTTTGGCGGTGGTCACCGCCACCAAAAAGCCATTTCTGGCCAAAGCGTCGTAACTGCCGCCATTAGTCACGCCATAAGGATAAGCAAAATAATTAACCACTGTGTTGAGCTCTGATTCCAGAACATATTTAGACAAACGCAAATCCTGATTAATTCTGTCCCGATATTCCGCGTCGGTTTCCCGGCGTCCCTCGTCAGTCAGATATTTACGGTCAATGAAAAAACGCCCCAAATCGCCACTTTGGCTGGATTTAATCATTCCGTGTCCGTCGTAGCTATGGCTACCAATTTCCACCAGGCCAGATTGCTGCATTTCCCGCATCTGGTCAAAACTCAGGTGCGGAATATTCTGAGACGTCAGGCCGCCGTCGTCTGAAGCAACCATAGAGGACAGCACCACCACAGCAATAGTCGCCTTTAAATTATAATCCTGCAAGATTGGATAAGCAAGCGTATAATTGCTGGCATAGCCGTCATCAAAGGTGATTATCACGGATTTTTCAGGAAAAGAAAGCGAATTATATAATATGGAAGCCACTTCCGACATTTTGAAGGTGTGATAACCATTTTCCGCCAAATAGCGCATTTCCTCCGCAAACTGGCTCACGGAAATAATCGCATTATTATCTGCATATTTACCACTGGCCATCTCCGCGTCCGTCACCAAATGATGATACATCAAAACCACCGCGCCGTGGTCGCTGCCGGCTTGATATTCCGGCACCGGCAAAACATCCGGCTCGGCCATCTGAGAATCAACTGAAACACCATAAATCGTGTAAGGCACATCCACAAAACAGAAGAAAGCCAAAATCAGTACAATCAAAACGGCCCCTAGCAGGGTATATCTATGCTTTTCCAAAAATGAGTTGAGCATTTTAACCTCCGTGTAAGCAACTTCGTGCAATTAATAAACAATCCTTATCTAAATTATTTTACCACAATTTTTTCCACATTACAACGCCTTGCAATCAGTTATGCACTTAATCCGGCAATTTTTTTTCGTCAAAAAACGGCAGTTTTAAGATTTCCACTAAAGTGGACTTGACAATCGCTAAGTGTTCACACAAAAAACCCTCAACCACAGGTTGAGGGGATGTTTGAGCTGTTCAAAATTTTATTCTTCCACTTTCTCAGCTTTAACAGTTTTCACCGGACGGCCTTTGTAATAGCCGCACTGCGGGCAAGCGTGATGTGGCAGCTTGAAAGCGTGGCACTGTGGGCACAGGGAAACTGCGGTGGCTGTAAAATCAGCATAGCGACCGGCGCGGTTCATGCGGCGGTTGGCTTTGGAAGTTTTATTCTTAGGTACACCCATTGGTTTTACACCTCCTTTTCCGGCTGCTGGCCCTGCATTTCCTGCAAAAGGGCTTGCAACTTGCTAAAACGTATGTCAATATCCTGGTGGTTACAAGTGCAAGGCTGCTGATTTAAATCAGCGCCACAATCCGGGCAAAGGCCCTTGCAATCCGGCCGGCAAAGAGGCTGCATAGGCAGCTCCAACAGCAAGGCTTGCAAAAGAGCTGGGGCAATATCAATTTCATCACCCTCAAAAAAGCTAACCGCATATTCGTCATCTTCCGACATCGCCTCCGGCTTGTTGGTGTAAGCCTCGGCAATTTCCGCTTGCAGGGTCAGCTCAAATTGAGCCAGACAGCGGGCGCAGGTTAAACGCAGGCAGCCGGTGACTTGGCCGTGCAGCTCCAAAAAAGGAGCGGCGTTCTCCACCTGGCCCACAAACTGCACCGGCCCTTGCAGGGCCAACTCCGGGTAGCCGTAAGCAGCGGCGTCAACCACCTCGGCCAGATTCAACCGCTCCGAGCTTTGCGCGGTGCTTTTTACTTTTGTAACATTTATCAACATAAATGATATTATACAACGTTTACTTACGCTTGTCAAGATTAAATATCCGAATTTGGTTATTTTTTTGCGTGCACGCTTTCCTAATATTCCCGCAAAAAGCGCAGCAAATTCTCTCCCATAATTTTAGCCACCAATGCTTCCGGCAGGCCGGCGGCAACCAAAGCCTCCGCCAAACACGGCCAGCTCTGCACTCCCTCAAGGCCCAGCGGCAACTCATCCAATCCATCAAAATCAGAACCCAACCCCACAGCTTCCTCCCCGGCCAGCTTCACGGCATGCTGAATATGCCGCACCACGTCGGCCAGCTCCGCCCGGCCGTCCGGCCGCAAAAAAGCCGGGGCCAGCGCAACGCCCAACCAGCCGCCGCTCTCCCCCAAGGCTCGCAACTGCTCATCCGTCAGATTACGCCGGTGCAAACACAGCTCCGCGCAACAGGCATGGCTAACAAACAGAGGCTTGTGACAAATTGCTGCACCGTGCCAAAAACTGCCGGCTGAAGCGTGAGCCCAATCCAACAAAAAACCACGCTCTTCAGCATAACGAACAAAATCCTGACCAGCCAAAGTCAGCCCAGTATCCGCCACGCCTTGAGCCGCCGCCCCACAACCCAGCCAATTATCATTGTTCCAAAACAACCCCAGGCTACGGAAACCCAACTGAAACAATTCCTCCGCGCCAGCCTCCCCATTTTCCGCCAACAAATCCAGGCCCTCAACCGCCAGCAACAGCTGCGGGCGCTCAGTTTGCTGAAAACAACCGGCCTGCCGCAAATCAGTTAAAATCTCCACACCGCCGTTCAAAGCAACCGCCTGCCGCAAGCTTCGCCAATGCTTTCGTAACAGCCGCCAGGCCTCCGTCGGAGCTGCTTGCTGCAAAAAAAAGGCCATAAATTGCAGCTGCGTTCCCTCCTGCAAGCGCGGCAAATCCAAATGAGCCAACGTCGTATCGCAGCCCAACGCCAACTGCTGCGGCCGCAGCTTGGTAATCGTATCACAATGTGCGTCAGCAAATTTCAGCATAAAATCACCTCTGTAAAATCTATGCTTCAAAAGGAAAATTAAGTCGGCGTTTTCCAAACAGAACGCCGACTTAACTTGTTTCATATAAAGCCCTCTAAATTTTTAACTGAAAGGGATTTATTTTATGTTCAGCTTAAAGACTGCTTTATTTCTGGCCTTGGTCAACGCGGCCAAGCTGCATATTCAAAGCCACATAATCTGGCAGGCCGCCGCGCATTGGCACGGGAACCTCGCCCTCAATCAACGGGCGGCAGTATTTGATGAACTCCTCTGTAACATAATTACCCTCGGCGTTCACCCATTCACGCGGCACCTTTTTCTCCACATTAGCCACTTCACCCAAAGGAGCCGCCCCCAGGGTGCATTTATATTCCTCGCCAGGAGCCCGATCCAACGTCACCATCAGGCCGGTTTGGCCAGCCAAAGCCAGCTCCACCGCCTTAACGCCCGTGGCATAGGCTTCGTCGGAATCAGTTTTGGAAGCAAAGTGCATAGCGCTACGCTGAGCGGTACCCAACGTGTTGCAGCGAGCTTTCAGGCCCAAACGCTCCTCCACCAGATTTTTCAGGGTTTCGCCCGCGCCGGAAAGCTGAGCGTGACCAAAAGCGTCCACCCGGCCGTCTGCGGCAATATAATTGCCGTCTTTATCCATAATACCCTCGCTAGCCACCACAAAGCAGTAACCCAAGCGGTCGTAAACCGCCTGCACGTCTTTCAAAAACTGCTCCGTATCAAATGGCACCTCCGGCAGATAAATCAAATGCGGGGCTTCGTCCGGCGTACGTTTAGCCAAAGCGGCGGCCGCCGTCAGCCAACCGGCGTTGCGCCCCATAGCTTCAATAATACAAACCTTATTTTTGGTGGCAACCGACGCCAAATCAATGCCGGTTTCCATCACCGTGGCCGCCAAATATTTAGCGGCGCTGGCAAAACCGGGGCAATGGTCAGTAATTGGCAAATCGTTATCTACCGTTTTGGGAATACCAATTACCCGCATTTCATAGCCCAGCTTTTCCGCAGCCAGGCTCATCTTGTTGCAGGTGTCCATTGAATCGTTGCCGCCGTTATAGAAGAAATAACGGATGTTATATTTCTTGCAAATTTCCACTAACCGGGGATATTCCTCCTCGCTAACCTTGTAGCGGCAGGAGAACAAACCAGCGCCTGGCGTCCAACGCAGGCCGGCGATAACCTCGGCCGGCTGTTCGGCCAAATCCAACAGTTCCTCGTCAAAAAAACCCTTAATGCCAGAAATCGCCGCGTAAATAGTGCCAGGGCGATTTTCCGCCGCCAGCCAGGTCTGCACCGCCCCGCAAACGCTGCTGTTGATAACCGCAGTCGGCCCGCCGGATTGGGCAATCACTGCATTGCCTTGTAACATAGAAGCCACCTCTTTCTTGTTTTTTTATTCAGTTTTATTGTAAAGCTTAATTTGTAGCTTCAGGCTGCCCCTCGTTATTGGCCGTCTCGCCCTCGCCATCATTTTCAGGCTCTGGGCTTTCCATCATATCCTTAATGGACTGGATATAGTCCAAATTTTCCTGAGCAGTCTGATATTCTTCGCTATTCTTGTCAAAGGTATCCCGATAAGCGGTGAACACAGCAATAGCCTCGTCATATCTAGCCGCGTTCAGCAGGAATGAAGCATAGTTCATATTCGCATTGTAATCGCCAGGAGCCGCCGCCACAGCCTGCTGATAGAAGCCCTCAGCCGCAGCTTTGTCATCCTGAGCATTGGCGCAAACCGCAGCGTTGGTGTAAAGCTCTGCCAAAGCCGCCGGCTCCAAAGCGCCGCCGCAAACCTCAACCGCCTGCAAGTAAAGCTGCTGCGCCTGAGCATAATCTTTCAATTCGTAAGCACAAGCCGCCGCGCTGCTGTAGTAGCCTGCCAGATTGGTCAGGTCAATATCAGCCGGTTTGTTGGCAATAGCCTGCTGATAAAGCGCCAAAGACTCTTGGTAAGCCGGGTTTTGGTCAAATGTGTTGTCCTGCTCATGCTTATAGTAAGCCAAAGCGCTGGTAGCGTCAGCCAAATCAGCCAGCAAAGCGGAATCATTGGGAGTGTTTGCCAGCTCCGCATTCACCTCATCCAAGCGATGCCCCAACGCTATCACCATCCAGTTGTTTACCTCAGCTTGCATAGCCGCCGGGTCCATACTCTCCGATAAGCTTTGAGCTTGCACTCGCTGGCTAAGATAATTGGCAACCACCGAAGCGTTAGCGTAATTGGGGCTAGCCTGATAGGTGTCCTTAGCCTCGTCGGCCAGCATACCATAATACATATCGTAATAAGTGATGGCCTCATTGCTCATCGCCTTGGCCTGCTCCGGTTCCTGATGGCTTTCGTTCAAAAACACTGCATAGCTGTTCAACACCTGATACATATAAAAAACATTTTCCGGTGATTCCGGGTCAGCCGCATAAGCCTCGCGCGCATCTGTCAGCATTTTTTCATAATCAGCCGCGGTGTAGGTGGGGCTGCTGCCAAAACGGCCATAGGAAATCAACAGGCCAACCAGCAGTAAAACAAAAACCACCAACATCGACGCTCTATTTTTGCGGAACCATTCCCGCATACCCATAATTGACATTAATTTTTTCCTCCATTATAAGCATTTAAAACTTTATTTTAGATTAAGCTTTTTTAATTATTATTGCCCTGTTAAAGCTTTTTATTATTGCAGCTTTCAGTTTTTATCAGCCTCCGGCGGCAGGCAATCCTGACAAAGACCGAAAAAGTCGGTGCGCTGCCACAGCATTTGACCCGGCAAATCCGGCGGCAAATCAACCTGACAAGCCGGCAGGTCAAAAACTCGCCCGCAGGCCTGGCAAAAGAAATGGCTGTGCTGCTCCAGCTTGCCATCAAAGCGCGAGCTTCCCCGGCCTCGGTCAATCTCCCGGGCCAGGCCCTCCTCCACCAAAAGCTGCAAATTGCGATAAACCGTGCCCAGACTAATCTCCGGCAGTTGCTTGCGCACAGCCTCGTAGACCATCTCCGCAGTAGGGTGCTCGTCCGTTTTAGCCAACATTTCCATAATCGCCTGACGCTGCCTGGTCATCCGGCGGCCAGCAGTTTTTTCATTTAACACAAAGCTGCACTCCTCGCTGTTCAATTCAGATAAGTAGATTCATTGGGGGCTTGCTTATCGCCAGTTTCCAGCCAACCCAGCAACTCGTTGACATCCTCGTCCTCCAAATCGTCGTAAGGAAGAATCGGCTCAAAAATCTCGCCAATATGTTCAATAATCCGTCCAAAGTTATATTCTGCATTCAAAAAATCATTAACCACCGGGTTAAGCGCCACCGACATCAGCAAATCATCCACAAACTTTTGCTTGGGGTCAAACTCCCTGGCCTCCGCCAGTCTTGGCTCATCTGCCAAAGCAAGCTGCTTTTGGCGCAGTTCCATAAAAATACGCTTATTAACCGGGTCCTGAAACAAGCGCTCCCTGGCGTTGATATAATGTGTATATTCCGGGCAGGTGCGCAGCAGTTCGGCCAACAAACTGGCCGTTTGAAAAATTTTAGCGTGCTTTTCCAAATTCATCACAGCAAACCTCTTAAAAAGCTTTTTTATTCCTGCGGCCCTGCTGGTTGCTTGCCAACAGAACCTTTATTCTATATAATATCATGTTTTCCGGCAAATTTAAATAGCAAGTCGCAAACTTTTGTAGAAACTTTTTGCCAAAGCAACCCACTTTTTCAAGCAGACAAGTAACAAATCCAAGGGCTCTGCTATAAACTAATATATATCAAGCAGGCAAAACAAGGAGGAACAGCATGAATTACCACATAATCGCAAAAGGCGAAAGCCTGTGGAGCATTGCCCAGACCCACGGCTGTAGCCTGGCGGAACTTTTGGCCGCCAACCCGCAAATCACCAACCCAAACAACATCAGCCTGGGCGAAAAAATTTTTCTGCCGGAGGGCTGCCAAACCGCTGAGCCCAGCGAACCAAACGATTCGCCAAACAACACGCCCAGCCAGCCCAATCAGCCAACCATCCCGGCCCAACCGGAAGTTGGCGTAAACGATATGACGGAGGAGCAGCGGACCGAGTTCTGCACTGAGCTGGCCAACCTGCCCCGGCCGCTGATTTACGTGGTGCGTAAAAACGATAACATTTATCAGCTGGCCAAATGCTTCAACATCAGCATTCAGGAGCTCTTAAAAGTTAATCCGCACATTCAAAACCCGGATATGATTTATCCTGGCGACAAAATCTTTGTGCCGCGGGCCCACGCCAGCCACAACATCCACAGCTTCACCGGCGATTGCGGCGGCCGCTTTTGCCCCACCTGCGGCTCCCGGCTTAATTAAACAATGCCGGCAACACCAATACCCAAAGCAAGTCGGGCTTTCAATCCCGGCTTGCTTTGCTTTCTCTAGCCTCGCCAAACAATCTGTCCAAAATAATCGAAACCGCACTGCGCACGGAAAGGTGATTGTAATCGTCAACGCCGTAAACCGGCCGCAGAACCCAATCCGCCTCCGCCAGCAGCTCATCCGTAAGCCCCCAACCAGTGCCGAAAACCAACAGATACGGCTCATCCGCCTCGGCAATTTGTCGGCGCATTTCCGCATATCCCTGCATGCCAGGAGTCGGCCGCGCCGAAGTGGCCACCAGCTGTGGCTTTTGCCCCGTCTGCTGCTCAATAGCAGCCTGCGCCTCGGCCAGGCTGGCGCAAAGGCTAATTTTACTCAAAGCCTCATGTCGGTCCGGGTTGTAGCGCGCACCAAAACCATATTGCCAATGCTTCAGCAAGCTGCCAATCAGCTCCTGCTGCCCGGCTGCCGGCTGCACCAAAAAGTAACCGGCCAAACCAAAGGTAGCGCAGGCTCTGGCAATATCGTGAATATCTAAATTGGTAATTGAGGTGTTAATCACCTCGTGCTTTTTGTTATAAACCGGATAATGCACCAAAGCCAGCCAAACCTGGCCGCGCCCCCGACGCTCCGCCTGACAATCCGCCAACAGCTGCAAATCAGACTGCGTCAAAGCCGCCTCCCGCAACAGCTCCGGCCGCCGCTCCCAAGTGCGCCGCAGGCTTTGCTCTCTGCGCCAGCGGCTGATTTCCTCGTGGTTGCCGCCCAAAAGCACCGGCGGCACCTCCCGGCCGTCAAACACCGGCGGCCGCGTATATTGCGGATATTCCAGCAACCCCTTCATATCCTCGCCGAAGCTTTCCTCCTGGCTGGATTCATCATGCCCCAAGGCTCCGGGCAGCAGACGAACAACTGAATCGGCCATCACCATAGCCGGCAGCTCGCCACCCGTCAACACAAAATCGCCAATGGAAAAAACATCCGTGGCCAGCGCGTCCTCCACCCGCTGGTCAATACCCTCGTAATGACCGCAAATGAAAATCAGCTGTTCGGCCTGGCTTAGCTCCTGCGCAGCCTGCTGGTCAAACAGGCGGCCGGCCGGGCTGGTGATAATCACCCTGGCCTTGGGGCTGCGGCGCAAATCCGCCACTGCTTCAAACAAAGGCTCCGGCTTCATCACCATACCAGCTCCGCCGCCGTAAAGCTTATCATCCGTCAAACCGTGCTTAGGGCCAGTGTAATCCCGAATATTTTTGATATTCAACTGTAAAAGTTCATTTTTTACGGCTCTACCCACAATACTATGCTGTAATGGGGTGAACATCTCTGGAAAAAGCGTTAAAATATCAATACGCATCTTCAACCTCAATCCAACAGACCAGCCGGAATTTGCACCTGCATACGGCCGGCCGCCAAATCCACCTGCTTTATACAACTTTGCAAAGCAGGCAACAAAATTTCCGCCGGCAAGCCAGGCTCCGGCTCCGCATTTTTGATGATATACACGTCGTTAGCGCCAGTTTCCATAATCTCCGTCAGCTGGCCCAGATAACGCTCGCCCTCAAAAACCTGCAAGCCAATCAGCTGAAAGTGGTAATATTCCCCTTCCGGCAACGGCGGCAGACTATCCATAGGCACCCGCAGATACGTATGCAGCAAAGCCTGAGCAGCGTCGCGATCCTCAACACCAGCCAAGGTTAGCAGGTATAAACCCTTGTGAACACTAGCCGCCAGCACCTTGCGGTTTTGGCGCAGTTTTTCCACATAAAGCTCCGCGCCAGGCGCAAAACGCACCTCTGGAAAATCCGTCAGACATTCCGCCTTAACCTGCCCTTTAATACCGTGCGCACCGGTGATTTCACCCACAATAATCATATCGTCCGGTGAATATTGCTGTTTTGCAATCATAAATTCTCCTAATATTAATAAGCACAGGGGAGACCGCAAGCAGCCTCCCCCTGTAACAATAAAGTAACCTCAAGCTTAAAAAGCTAAACAATATCCAAATTGGCCTTTTTGCCTTCGGTGCTGGCTGCCGCTTTTAACACGATACGCATAGCTTTGGCAATACGCCCCTGTTTACCGATAACCTTGCCCATATCATCCTTGGCGGTGTGCAGCTCCAGATTGACAGTTCGGTCATCCAAGATCTGCTCCACAACCTCAATGGCCTCAGGCTGAGTTACCAGTGATTTTGCCATGTGTTCAACCAATTCCTTCATCATAAGTCATCTTCCTTCCGCCAGACTATTTGCTGCGTTTGGCCCAGATACCAGTTGTTTTCAACAGCTGCTTAACTGTTTCTGAGGGCTCAGCGCCAGTTTGCAGCCATTTCAGAACCTTTTCCTCATTAATTTTAATTTCAGCAGGCTCCGAAATCGGATTGTAGTAGCCAATTTCCTCAATAAAACGACCATCACGCGGGCTGCGGGAATCAGCCACCACCACACGATAGAACGGCGCTTTTTTGGCGCCCATACGGCGCAGACGAATTTTTGTTGCCATAATCTTTCACCTCCAATATCAGCTAATCTATTTATATAATTATTAAACTAATAAACTTAATCAATCAGCGGCCCATCAGCTTGGAGAACATCCCCGCCATACTGTTGCGGTTTTGCTTACCACCGCCGCCCTTTTTGCCTTTACCCTTTTTGTTGCGAGGCTTATGCACACGCTCCTGCTTCAACATGCCGTTTTCAGTCAGCTTTTTCATCATCTTTTTGGTGTCCTCAAACTGCTTCAACAGCCGGTTCACCTGCTGCACCTGCACGCCGCTGCCCTTTGCTATCCGCTGCTTGCGCGAGGCATTGATGATTGATGGATTTTGCCGCTCCGCCGACGTCATAGAAAGCACAATGGCCTCCACCTTGCCGATTTCCCGCTCGTCAATTTCCAAATCCTTCAGCTGCTTGCCAATGCCCGGAATCAAAGCCAGCATATCTTTCATGCCGCCCATCTTGCGCAACTGAGCCATCTGATCCAAAAAATCGTCCAGAGTGTAACTGGCATTGCGCATTTTTTCTTCCAATTCCTGCGCCTTTTGGTCATCAACCTCAGCCTGTACCTTTTCAATCAAGGTCAAAACATCGCCCATACCCAAAATGCGCGAGGCCATCCGGTCTGGATAGAAAGGCTCCATTGCGTCCAGCTTTTCACCCATACCGACAAATTTAATCGGCTTGCCAGTCACCGCTTTGGCCGAAAGCGCCGCGCCGCCGCGCGTATCGCCGTCCATTTTGGTCAAAACCAGACCGTCAATTTCCAACTCCGCATTAAAGGTTTCCGCCACTTTCACAGCGTCCTGGCCGGCCATAGCGTCAACCACCAGCAAAATCTCGTGCGGCTGCACCGTGGCCTTGATGTCTTTCAGCTCCTGCATCAGGGCTTCGTCAATATGCAAACGGCCGGCTGTATCAATCAGCACCAAATCGTTATTGTTGGCCTTGGCATGCTCCACGCCCTGCCGGGCAATCTCCACAGGGCTAACCTTGTCGCCCAATGCAAAAACCGGTATTTCCGTTTGCTCGCCCAACACCTGCAACTGCTTGATAGCCGCCGGCCGATAAATATCGCCGGCCACCAGCAGCGGCCGCTTGTGCTGCTTTTTGAACAAAAGGGCAATTTTAGCGGCGGAAGTGGTTTTACCACTGCCCTGCAAACCAGCCATCATCACAATCGTGGGCGGCTTGTTCTGCATATTAACCCTAACCTGCTCCGAGCCCATCAACGCGGTGAGCTCCTCCTGCACAATTTTGATAACCTGTTGGCCAGGGGTCAGGCTGCCTAAAATATCCGCGCCCAGGGCCCGCTCCTTAACGGTGGCTACAAAATCCTTAACCACCTTGTAGCTTACGTCAGCTTCCAGCAGGGCCATCCGCACCGTGCGCATCGCTTCATTAATATCCGCCTCGGTCAGCTTGCCCTTGCCGGTCAGCTTCTTAAAAGTTTCCTGTAATTTATCAGCCAGGCTGCTAAACACTGCCACTGTGCAGCCCTCCTTTCGCCTCTTTTAGCTAATTTTCCTCTTTATCCGGCGCAATCAACTGCAAAAGCTGTTGCCGAACCGCCGCCACCTGCTGCCAGCTGGCATTTTGTTCCGCTTGAGCCAGCTCCCCTAACAAACGCTGCTCCGCAGCGTTGCGGGCAATCAACCCAAGCTTAGCTTCATAATTTTCCAGCAAGGCCTCCGCCCGGCGCAAGTTGTCAAAAACTGCTTGCCGGCTGATACCCAGCAATTCTGCAATCTCACCCAAAGAGTAATCCTCATTGTAGGTGAGGGCCAAAGCCTGCTGCTGTTTATCCGTAAGCAGGCCACCATAAGCGTCAAACAGCATTAATTTGTAACCAAGCTTATCCATTAAACAGACCTCTTTAAAAAGTGAAAAGCTTCACACCGAACTCGTTTATTATATAATAAAAAACGAACGGTGTCAAGCTTTTTTACTTGATACGTGAAAATATTTTTTACCAAAGCAGCCATTATCTCCTGCTTTTTTGCGGCCGCAGCCTTAGGACTAACCTGCGCCAAAAAACGAATATGAGCAACCAACATCCTCTTAGCCTTGTTCGATACAATCACCTGATAATGCTTAATCTCAGCCATAAACTAAACCTCTGAAAGCGCCTCATCAAGATAAGCATCCAGCTCATCCAGCGAGCAACCGCCTCTACCGGCCAGCTTTTCCTCCTCAACAGCCAGCAGTTCTTCCCTCAGCTTCAGCATTTTTTCACGTCTGTTATAGGTTTCAATATCCATAACCACCAAATCGCCCTCTCCATTTTGGGTGAGAAAAATTGGCTCCGCCGTTTTGCGGCACATATCGGCAATTTCATTGTAGTTATGACAAATTGATGTAGCCGGACGAATATTCATAATCAACCCACTCCATTCATCTATTTCACAAAGCCGGCCTCAGCCATCGAGCCAGCCGCAAAAGCAGCAGTGAAAGCAAATACCACAAAGCGGCATATGGCAGACAAACTTGCCCCAAAAAGTTGCCCGGCAGCCTGGTGTAATCCCAAATATCCAGGCCCAGCCAGCAGTTAAACACCAAGCCAAAGCAAAGCTCCAGCGCGGTTATCACCAAACAGCATAGCCAGGCCTTGTGCCCATTGCCGCAGCCAGGCAGTTGCACATCCAGATAATTAATGCAGCAAAAGCACAAGCCGCCAGCCAACAGCATTGACCAATGCGTCCAACCACGCCAGCTAATTTCCAACAATCCATAGCCCAGCGCACCTGCCAGCAGCAGCAAGGCCTGACCAAAACCAGGCGCTGCCGCCAAAGCCAGATTGTCCGACATCTGCCAATTCCAACGCCGCCCCTTGTGCATCATAAAAACCATTACCCCTTTGTTTTTGGGTTTATTATATGTTAAATCAGACAAAATATTGAAGCGGCGCTAGCTTTTTAACTAAAATTTTTTACCAAATATACCCAGCTTAAAGGTTTGTTTAAGCTTTTGCAGCTTGCTTTCCGTATAAGGCGCGTAGCGCAACGCATTTGCGCCCATTCGGTTTTTGAAAACAGCTTGCGGCACAGAAAATTCTGCAAAACCAGCCTCGCCGTGATAGCGACCAAAACCGCTGGCTCCCAAACCGCCAAAGGGCAGCCCAGGATGCAGCATTTGGGTAAGAGTATCATTAATGCAAATGCCGCCACAGCGCACCTTACTGCAAACCTGTCTGGTAAGTTCATCTGTATTATCAAACATATAGCAAGCCAACGGCTCAGGCCGGCTGTTAATAAAGCGAATGGCATTGCTGATTTTATCATACGTGAGCACGGGCAAAATAGGCCCAAAAATTTCCTCCTGCATAACTGGGTCGTCAAGGTTAACGCCGCTTAAAATCGTAGGAGCCAGTTTTAGCTGACTAGCGTCGCTCTGACCGCCATAAACCAAACCGCCTTTGTTACGATAAGGCTCAATATAAGCCAACAGACGGTCAAAATGCTGCCGATTAACAATCCGCCCATAATCCGGCGATTGTAACGGCTCCTGACCATACATTTCCTTAATAGCAAACACCAGAGAGGATATAAACGGATCCTTTTGCTCCTCACTAACCAACACATAATCAGGAGCCACACAAGTTTGGCCACAGTTCAACAGCTTGGCCCAGATAATACTTTTAGCCGATTTGAAAATATTAGCCGAAGACGTAACAATGCACGGCGATTTACCGCCCAACTCCAGCGTCACCGAGGCCATATTTTTGGCCGCGGCCGCCATAACCTGCCGCCCCACCTGCTGGCTGCCGGTAAAAAAGATATGATCAAAGGGGGCCTCTGTTAAAGCACGAGCAGTTTCGGCGTCACCATTAATCACCCGAATATATTCCGGCTTAAAAGTGTTGCTAATCATCTCCTCCAGCACAGCCGCTGTGGCTGGCGCACTCTCCGATGGTTTAATCACGCAGCAATTACCAGCTAAAATAGCCGAAATCAGCGGCATAATCGTCAACAGAAGCGGATAGTTCCAAGGCGCCATAATCAACACACAACCTTTGGGCAGGTATTGCACCTTAGCCGTGCCGTGAGCCGTCAGTTTGTTAGGCAGCACGCTTTTTTCTTTAAGCCAGGAACCGCCTTTTTTGAAAACATATTCCATTTCCTGTTGTATCGGAATAATTTCCGTGGTATAAGCCTCATATTCCGCTTTATCCAAATCCTGCTGCAAAGCCTGCAACAGTTGCGGCTCATATTTTTGCAAAGCGTCCCGCAAATCGGCCAGCATAGTGCTCCGAAACGCTTTGCCTTTCATATAATTCGTAGTGTAGCCAGCTGCAAAATATTCCTTTTGCGCCTGCAACGCCTCTGCAATTTCCGCTTTATTCATAGCAACATCTCCCTGTGTTCATTTGTTGTTTATTATAACTTAATAATATTATAACTTAAACTAAATACAAAATCAATCGGATTTTTCAGTTGCTTATTATCGCTCATTATTATATAATATGAACAAATTAATTTACACAGGAGGATTAACAAATGAACAAATTATCCCGCAGCGACGCCTGGAATCTGCTGACTGAATACACCCAAACCGAAGCCTTACAGCACCACGCTTTGGCCGTGGAAGCTGTGATGGCCCATTTTGGCCGCTTAAACGGTGAGGACGAGGAGATTTGGGGCGTAGCCGGCCTGCTGCATGACCTGGACTATGAAAAATTCCCGGAGCAACACTGCCAAAAATCAGAGGAAATTATGCGCGAGCGCGGCCTGGACGAGCTTTACATACGGGCAATGAACTGCCACGGCTGGGGCCTTTGCACTGATGTTGAGCCACAAAGCAAGCTGGAAAAAACCCTTTACACCGTGGATGAGCTTTGCGGACTGATTAACGCCACCTGCCTAATGCGCCCCTCTAAAAGCGTGCTGGATTTGGAAGTGAAATCCGTAAAAAAGAAGTTTAAGGATAAAGCTTTTGCCGCCGGCGTTAACCGCGATGTTATCCGCAAAGGCTGCGAGCTGCTAGGCCTGGAGCTGGATGAGGTTATCCGAGAAACTATCGCCGGTTTACAGGAACGTGCTGAAGCCGTTGGTCTGAAAGGCAATCTTTAGGTTTAATAATATTAGGAACTCATAGCGATTGCGATGAGTTCCCTTTTTATGTGAACACTTCCCTAAACAAAATCTTCAACACCGCAAAGGCATATCTGCACATATCTATTGCCCTAACTTCGCCCCCAAAGTATAAATAAATATCCCCCGTTGCAGTGTAATGGTAAAATAAAGGTAGAGACAGGTAAAACCACCCTGTATCTACCTTGCTTTATTTTTATTCCGTTTTTTCATCTGCTTTTTTGTACGTTTTTGGGAGAATGGCTCAAAACACTTTTAAAATAACATTTATTGTTTTATTCTCGCCGATTGGATTTGTTTCTCCAGTGCCAACCTCATAAACTCTGCATGGCGAGCCATACGCAAATCCCACCAACTTTCTTGACTATACGAGCCGCTCTTGGAGTAAGTAATATCACCACCTGCACTGGAGGAACAGGCATTACAGATATTCCCGTCCTCCCCAATAGCAACAGCCTGTGACATACCAAGTGTACTTCCGGGCATAATAGCCTCGTTCCGAGCCACATCAATGGCAAACCACGCGTCAATCTTTGCAAATATTTCCTGGGCATAGGCCGGGTCTTGCTCCATACGCTCCTGCACCTTTGGATGAATAACTACGGCTTTGCTGCCAGGTGGAACGCTACTCAGGGCGTGAATCTCCTTAGGAGCTGTAAACCTGCCGTCAATAGAACCATAGAACGGGTTGGCTCCTGTGGGCTGCCAATTTTCCAGCGTTTCCTTTGCTTTGTCACCATCTTGATACAACAGATAATGGGGATAGTCATTCCGCGTACTCCAATAACCGCTGCTGGCATCGAAGACATGATAGTGAATATTGGGATATTTGGCTTTAAGCATAGTTTCCAAGGAAGGAGCCGCCGTTGCTTCTAAACTCTCCGTTTTACCACGTTCGGTAGCCAACAGCGCCATATCAAGAAAACTATTGACCCGTGTTCCAGTCTGTTTGGTTTCACTGGCCTTTGAAGTAACATTATATGTTTGCGTGCCAAATATTGGTTGAATAATATTAGCCATTTTTTAACCTTCCTTTTTACATCAGCGACGCCATCGCAAACGCATTCAAAGCATCCTGCGGATTTTCCAAATCTGCTGCATTAGGAACCTGGCTCAAGCGAGAGTTGGCCTGATTCAGCAGTGCCTCTACTTTGGCAATTTCCGCTTCATCGCACATACCCTGCTCCAAGCCAGCCTTACACTCCGACATATCATTTTGCAACAAAGCCAACACCTGCTGAACCTGCTCCTTGGAGGCTGCCGCCGCAATTTGCCGGGCACGCTTGCCCACATTAACAGCAACATTGCCGCCCTGTTTTTCCGATACCTCTTCATCATTTTCATTTTGTGTCTGCTGGGCAGCCAAACGTCCTTCCTCAGAAATTTCTACTCTGTCCGTGCGCAGAGCAGCATTTTCTGCGGCGCCAGATTGGCCCGACATAATTGATGTAATCCGTTCGCTGGCAAAAATCTCATCCAGCACCTCAGAGGGAATACTCTGGCCAGGCGTCCAGCTGGGCATTTTTTCCTTGACCGCGCTGTTCACTGCATTTGTCAGATCCAAATGCAGTTGACTCAGCGTCCAACCAACTGCAGAACGCTCCTGCTGATTAACCGACTTAATGTAGTTATGGATTTTATCATAATAAGCATCTTCTTCGGACTTATTGCCACCGGACATACCGCCATATTTATAAAAGGCTTTTTTAACATCGGCCAAAACGTGATTTTTCATTTCATCCGAAACCGGAACAATCCGCTTCCAATCGCTCCGCCCTGTAATATCCATGCCCTCCACGCCATAAGAATTTTTGAAATGCCCAGATAGTAAATCTTTAACTGTATTCATAATACACTCCTTTCCTGTAATAAAACTGTTACTACAAATTCCTGTGGTTGGATATTCAATTCCAATTCTCCCATATATTTTTCGGCTTCTCGGCGCACATTGGCAAGCCCAATACCATGCAGAAAAACGTCCTCTTTTTTGCTGGTAACCGGCAAACCGTCCGGCCCGAATACCACCTCGCCCGAAAAAGAGTTTTTGACCTCTATCAGAAAGAAACGTCCCTTTCTTTTGCTGCTCAGTTCAATAAAACGCGCACCCTCATTAACTTTCTCGCAGGCCTCTACGGCATTTTGCAAAAGATTTTGCAGGATAATTCCCATGTCAAAGGTGTCATAGGCTCCAAGCTCCGGATAATGAAAATCCAGCTGGAAACGAATACCCAAGTCAAGGCTCCGCCGCCGTATATCGTTGACAATCACATCTGTAACCGGGTTGCCCGTTTGCAGCGTCAGTTCAAAGTCGCTTTTGTTCTCATCCATTTTAACGATATAGTCCACCAAACTGTCGTATTCACCATTTCGCGCCAGACTCTTAATGTTGGTCATATGCCCACGCATTTCATGTTTCAGCTCGCGAATGTGGGCATAAAACTGTTCTGCCTCATGAATACGCGCCCGAATTGCCTGCGTCTGCTGCTGTTCGACATAACGGCTGGACTGTTCCTCTTGCAGCGCCGCCATACCCTGCTGAAATACAATGGTTAAATAAGTCCCGGCATAAAACAGCAGAGCCAGAGCCGGCACTACCGCCAAAAATGCTGGATGTCGTTCGTAAAGCTGAAGCAGAACTCCGTCCTTGACCTCGAATAACAACCGGGCAATCAGCTGACCGAACAAAATTCCCGCCGTTGGTATCAAACTGATATAACACAGCTCGCGCCGCCGAAGCGTCAGACGCTGTTTGCGCAGCCGTTGCTGAATGGCATAAAGCATGACCGCCAGCAAGACAACGTGTGACAGCAAAAGCAGCATTGTCAGCAGAGAAGAATAAAACAAAAATCTTTCCGGCATCGCGCTGCTTTGAGGAAAAAATTGTTCCATAATAAAATACGGACTTTGCACCAACAGACCGCCAGAAATTCTGGCGTTAAAATAAAGCAGCGTCAGCAGAAAAACAAGCGATTTGGGCAAACCAAGGCATTTCGCCACGGCCAGCATCACCAGTGTTAAAATCAGGATGAACGAGCCATAAGGACAAACGCTATTCAAAATGAGGTAAACGGCCAAAACGCTTGCCAGCTTTATCCATCTACCCCGGCCAGGCAAAAATGGCCTGACAAAGGCAACAAACAGCATAGCATAGATTAGTTCAGCCCCACCAAACAAGGCGTTGCTAAAAATCTGAAATACTGCTTCGCTCATAGGCCAGCCCCCGCCTGCAAAAAATGGAGATATGCCTTTACAAAATCCTTGTACTTATACTTGGAGAGCAAAAGCTTTTCTCCATTTACCAACATCACTTCCGTTTTGCTATACCCGGCCACATAGGAGAGGTTGACCAAATACCCCTTATGGATACGAAAAAACTGGTCTTGCAGTTCCAACTCCAAATCCCGGATTTTGGCATAGTACGCAAATTCGCCGTCCTGCAAATGCAGCACAACCTTGTGATTGCTGCTTTCAACGTAAAAAATGTCGTCTAAAGGTACGGTCTTGTTAATGTTGGCGGCTTGAAGCGTCAGCACCCGGCTCCTTTGTGGGTTTACCCGTTCGGTCAAAATTTGCTTTACCGCCCGCTCAAAGACCTGGGCAAACCTTTTCTCACTCACCGGCTTCAGCAGGTATTGGAACGCACCTACATCAAAAGCGTCAAACACATATTTCTCATAGCCAGTTACAAAGATAATGACCGGCAAAGCCCCCGAAGTCCTCTCCCTAATCTTTCGCGCCAGAGCCATGCCATCCGGACGGTCAGGGGATAGCTCTATGTCTAAAAACAGCAGGTCAATTTCCCGACAATCTGTCAGACAGTCTATGGCGGAAGCATACTCCACAACTTCACAGTTACAGGGCTGCGCCCGAATTAATGACGCAAGATAATTGCGAATATTGGCCTCGTCATCACAAATCGCTATTTTTATCATTTTGATATTCCTCTATTTATTTATTCGTACAAATAAATGCGGTAGTAAAGTTGATTAACGCAACTGGACGATTTAACACCGTAACTGGACAGTGTCAAACCTTTTTTACATCAAAATTTCTTATTTCATTATTATAATACAAACAAACCGTCGCATATAGTGTTGAACCATACACGACGGTTATGCCATTATCCATTATGATTATACATTCTCACTAGCCGTAATATATGTCTACACTCGCACTTTTTCGAGTTGATTTATCCCTTGGAAAGTAAAACTACCGTTTCCACGTGATGCGTTCTAGGAAACATATCCACCGGCTGCACCAGCTGCACGGCATATTTTTCCGCGCAAAGCAAGCGCAAATCCCTGGCCAAAGTGGCCGGATTACACGAAACATAAATCAGCTGCCGTGGCGCAAGCTGCAAAAGCCCATTTAACAACTGCTGATGACAACCGCGACGTGGCGGATCCACAATCACTGCGTCAGGAACAAAACCTTGCCGCAAAACTTTGGCAAATTCCTGTTCCGCCTTGCCAAGCCAAAACTCCGCTTGCACCAAATCATTCAACCTGGCATTTTGCCTGGCGCTAGCAACCGCGCCCCGGTTTAGTTCAATGCCAAGCAAACGCCGCAGACCAGGCAAATGTTTAGCCAAAGCCAAGCCCAATGTACCAATGCCACAGTAAGCGTCCAAAAGTTGCTCCGTGTCCGGCGGCAAGGCCTGCTCAATCATCTGTAAAAGGCGCAATGTTTGTACATTGTTCACTTGAAAAAAAGCCTCAGGCGCAATCTGATAACGCACATCAGACAAAGTATCCGTTAAATATTTTTCCGCAGACAAAGTTTGCCAGCCCGTATCAGTTTGCAAGCCCCAAACCGCCAGATTAGCAAAATTCCGACTAATTTGCTGCAAACAAAGGCTGGCTTCAGCCAAAGCCTTTTTGCTGCTGCCAGGCTGGATGCGCAAAAACAGCATAATTTTTTCTTCAGCAAAACTGAAACGCAACAAAACATCGCTGACACAAAGCGGCAAACCTGTCTGTTGCAAATGCGCCACCAGCTCGTTTAAGGGTAGCGGAAAAAGCAGCTGGCAGGCCGCCCCGGCCGGTTGGTGCGAAGCCTCATCCCAAAAACCCAGCTGCAACCTACTCTCCTGCCGGCTGACGTGAAAAACACCCTTGTTGCGATAATGATAAATCTGCTCCGCCGGTAGGGGCGGCCGGCACTCCACCTGCAAACCAGCTAAACGCTGCAAAGCCGCCTGCACCTGCTGCTGTTTGAAATTTAGCTCCTCAGCATAGCTCATATGCTGCAAATGACAACCGCCGCAGCTAGCGTAAACCGGGCAGTCCGGCTCCTGTCGCTGCCCGCTAGCTTGCAACACCGCCAGCAAATCCGCATAAAACACGCCTCGGCGCTCGCGTTTAATTTCCGCCTGCACCAGCTCGCCCTGCAACGCGCCCCGCACAAAAACCACAGCCCCATTCATCCTGCCCACTCCCTGGCCATCGTGAGTGTAGCCGTCAATTTCCAGCATGATAATATCACCTGGATGCAAACCCGCCGTCGGCAAATTCTTTTCATTTATATTTGATAACAATATTGACAATCTCCAAAAAAATATTATAATAGTTGTTGTTCAAATTAATTTAATCCCAACAAGAGGTGTAAAAATGTCTAAAACAGTAAAAGTTGCCAAAACAAATGCAATGCGCACGCTTGACCAGCAACACATCAGTTATGAATATACAGCCTACCCCAGCGATAGCTTTATGGACGGGCTCAGCGTGGCCAAAGCCGTTGGCAAGCAACCGGAGGAGTGTTTCAAAACACTGGTGACAGTAGCCGCCAGCCGCACTAATTATGTTTTTGTTATCCCTGTGGCCGCTGAGCTTGACTTAAAAAAGGCCGCCGCTAGTGTGGGAGAAAAATCCATCGCAATGCTGCCGTCCAAGGAAATCACCGCCACCACTGGCTACGTAAAAGGCGGTTGCTCACCTATTGGTATGAAAAAACACTTTACAACTGTTATCGACGCCAGCGCGCAAGACTTGACCAGCTTAACAGTAAGTGCAGGCAAACTGGGGCTACAAATAACCCTTGCGCCCCAGGACCTGGCCAAAATTTGCGAGGCCAAATTCGCCCAACTGACGATTTAGCCGCTCAACTTATTTATCAGTCTTTTCTGTTGGCAACGGCAGGCCAAATTTTTTGCGGAAGTAACCCTCACCCTTAAAATAGCCCTCTGCGCCATACAATGCCACACAAGGATTATGCCCCAAAACGCGGTCTTTCACCACCAGCACGGTGAAAGGTGTTTCGGTATATTTGAAAAACAGCGTGTCGTGTCCTACGCACAGACCAATAACTACATTAAAATCCGTGCCGGCAGCCGCCAGCAATTTAGCCTGGCCAACCGGATTACAAGCCGCCTCATATCCGCAGCCTTTCAGCTTGTTGTCATCGGAAATGCCAAACTCGTTTTTATCAAAACCACCGTTTTTGCAAATCAGCGAACAGGTTTTAATGCCGTGCTCCCGCAACAAACGATCAAAGGCCGCCGCCTCCCGCTGCAACCCCACGCAAAAAGCAATACCAACCAGCTTATAATCCATCCGTTTGATAAATTCAATGGTTTCATAAACCCGATTCCACTGGCAATAGCCATCATGTTCAATCTGCGCAGATTCCTGGAAAATGCGCAGATTTTCTTCTTCGTGGTATGTTTCCGGCACGCCGATATAAAGCCCCGGCGTGCGCATTGGGCAATTTTGCGGCATTTTGTCCTTGGTATTGTTGTAGCAGGCCTTTATGGCACAATGAGCACATGTATACATAAAATCCTCTCCTTATTAAAAAAATATTGTAGCTAAGCTCAGCGGCTCAGCAAACAAATCTGAATAATAGCCGTTTCAATAGCATCCATAATATCGCTAACACCGCTTTTAAACTTACGGTCCGCCATCAGCAACGTTTCCAAAGCCTTTTGCAGCTTACGCTCAGTATATTTAACCGCCTGGCGGCCCGCCTTTTCAATCACAAAAGGGTGGCCCTTGCCACTGGCCGACATAATCTCCTTAACCGTGTAGCCTTGTTGCTGCATTTCTCTCACTATGTAAAGCGTTTGAAAGTGGTCGGCCAAACGAGGCAGCACACTCTCCGGCGCCTCGCTAAGCGTCACCTGTTCCAAAGCCCGCAGGGATTGGCTTAAATTCCCAGTTGCCACATAATCTATCAAATTAAAAATGCTGGCTGTGGCGTTGCTGCTCACCACCGCGTCAACATCCGCCCGGCTGATTTTCGGCTGCCCGGCAGTGTAAACGCTCAGCTTTTCCAACTCGTTATTAATCAGCGTGCAATCATAATCACAGTAAAGCAACAGCTGTTGTTTGGCAGCCGGCTCCATAGCGCAGCCCTTTTGGCTCAGCAAATTATCCAACCACAGCATAGCATTGTTGCCTTTAAGCTGGGCAAACTCCTGCACCACGCCGCATTTGGCCGCCGCCTTGCTCAACTTTTTGGCCTTGTTAATGCTCTCGCCAGCCAAAAAAACCAACACTGTGCTTTCTGCCGGGTTTTGCAAATAGGCCAACAAAGAAGCCAAATCCGGTTCGGCCGCTGTTTCCGCCGCTTCCGCGTCGCTCTCCACCGCTTTTTTTCGGTTAGCAAACCAACCCTGCGGACAATTATCCACAATCACCAGCTTGCGCTCAGTGAAAAAAGGCAGGGTGTTGGCGTGGGTCAAAATCTCGGCCATGCTGGCGCTTTCCCCATTCAGGCGCGTCAGATTAAACGGGTTATCCCCCGGCGCCACCGCCGCAATCAGCTCCTGCAAAGCAGCTTGCAGTAAAAAACGCTCAGAGCCGTAAAATAAATATACCGGCCTTACGTCTTGAATATTAATCATAAAAATATACCTAATAATTACTACTTTCTCATTAATTGCTACGCTCAGGCTAGGCAATCGCTAACAATTACTACTTTCTCATTACCTGTTGGTGCCATATCCTATCCCATTCGGGCTGCGCCCTCAGGGATTAGTT
>JAAWKH010000032.1 GCA_022797295.1 Peptococcaceae bacterium | reverse complement strand
AGATGAAGCCAAATTAGATATTTTTGCTTATATTGAGGCTTTTTACAACAATATTCGTCCTCATTCTGCTTTGGGCTGGATTTCGCCAAATGCTTTTGATATAAACTCCAAAATTCTTACAGTTGCCTAAACCCTCATTTTTGCATCTATTTTAACCCGTTTTTCGTGAGATTTGAACTAACGCTCACTCGACAAATTTCTTCGCCAAATTTGCCCTAATGCAAAAAAAACCGCCTAAATCGGCGGTTTTTTTTCTTGCTGCATCTTTTTCGTATGCATAATATGGCAGGGGCACTAGGACTCGAACCCAGAACCAATGGTTTTGGAGACCACTACTCTACCAATTGAGCTATACCCCTTTGCAACAGTAATATTATAACTGAAACAGAGAGATAAGTCAATAGCCAAATTAACAAAATTTTCGTATTTTTTTCTTGACATTTTTACTGAGCTGTGTTAATATGAAGTTGATTTCACGTGAAGAAAACTTCATATAACCAAAAGGAAGCGACTAATGAAAACAAAGGTTAAGGAATTACGCCTACAAAATCAAATGACTCAACAGCAACTAGCTGATTTAGTTTATGTTTCATCGCGTACAATAATTTCAATCGAAAAGGAAAAATACAACCCATCACTAATGCTGGCTTATCGCCTGGCTCAGGTTTTTGGCGTAAGCATTGAGGAACTTTGTTGCCTAAAGGAAAACAAAGAACTGGAGGATAAACAATATGAAAATTTATAATCTGAAAAAATTTGCTCAAGGCCTGTTTATGCTGGCTTTAGGCTTGTTAAATCTGCTGTTTAATTTGCAAACTGGTCTAAACTGGCAAGATTATATTCTGATTGGCGCGCTGCTTTTTATGGGCGGCAGGCTATTGCTGCACAGTTTATCCCGCACAATCTCCCGTGAAGAACAGCTAGATGAAATGGACGAACGCAACCAGCTGGTGCTACTGAAAAACAAAAGCAGGGCCTTTTCACTTTTGCAATATAGCTGTCTGATTTTGGCCGCAATTTTCATTGTCGCTGGCAAGCTGGAAGAACAAACCAACATCATCTTTTTGGGAGTTGGCCTGATATTTGCTTTTGCAATCTCAATGTTCACCGATATTTTGACATTTATCTATTACGAAAATAGACTGTAAAACCCACACCTACTCCACCGCCTCAATCGCTTCCACAATGCTCAAGGCAATCGATACTAAAATTAAACCGGAGATGATAATTTTTGACCACCTATAAAACCGCAGCAATCGCCAAGCTGCTGAACGTGCACCCAAACACCGTGCGCCTATATGAAAAGTGGCGGCTTATCCCACCGGCTAAACGCCTGCCCAACGGCTATCGCATTTTCACTGATTTTCACCTGGCTCAAGGCAGATTGGTGCGGCTGGCCTTTCAGGTGGAAGTGCTGCAAAACGGCCTACGCAAAAAAATTATCCAAATGCTTCACACATCCGCCGCCGGCAATTTCGATGAAGCAATAGCCTTAACTCTGGCCTATTTGAAGCAGCTTCAACAGGAACAGCAGAACGCCGAGGAAGCCATTCAAATTGTCAAACAGCTGCTTGTTCGACAAAGTAAAACCAACGCTTGCCAGCTTAAACGCAAAGAGGCGGCAAAGTTGCTGGATATTTCGCCGGACACGCTCCGCAACTGGGAAATGAACGGTTTGCTCAATGTGAAACGCCGTGCCAACGGCTACCGCGTTTACACCGGCCCGGATATACAGCGTTTGAAAGTAATCCGTTCCCTGCGTTGCGCCGGTTACTCCCTGGAGTCAATCCTGCGGCTGCTGCAAAAATTGGCCCAAAATCCGGCCGCAGATATTCGTCTGGCGCTGAACACCCCCAAACAGGACGATGAAATTATTTCCGTTTGTGACAGGCTCATCGTATCCCTAACAGCAGCTGAACACAACGCGCAAAACCTGTTAGTCATGCTTCAGCAAATGAAAACTCAATTTTCGTAAACCCTCCACTTTACCACCAATGTTTAAATTGGTGGTATGCTTATTTACAAGCAAATTAGTAAGGAGGCATTATCATGCAAACCGTAATCAAAGTTGAGCAGCTATCCAAAGCCTACAATGGCCAGCCAGTCCTGGACAGGCTCTGCATTTCGGTGCAAGCCGGCACAGTTTTTGGCCTTTTAGGAGCCAACGGAGCCGGCAAAACCACTGCCATTGAATGTATTTTAGGCGTTAAAAGCGCTGATGGAGGCAAAGTTTTCCTGCTGGGACATCACCCACAAAAGGAACGCCGCCAGCTATTCCAAAAGGTGGGAGTGCAGTTTCAGCAAGGCGATTTTCAACCGGAAATCCGCCTGGCCGAGCTTTGCGAGGAAACCGCCTGCTTATACGAAGCCCCGGCCGATTGGCAAAAACTGTGCGCCCAATTCGGTCTGGCCGACAAGCTAAAACAAACGATAAAAAGCCTTTCCGGCGGCGAACGCCAAAAGCTATTCATCGTGCTGGCCTTAATCCCCAATCCCCGTCTGGTTTTCCTGGACGAGCTAACGACCGGTCTGGACGCTAAAGCCCGGCGGGAGGTTTGGCAGATTTTGGCGAAATTAAAAAGCAACGGTCTGACTATCTTTCTAACCTCGCATTTTATGGATGAGGTTGAGGTCCTCTGTGACGAAATTTGTATTCTACACAAAGGCCAGGCTGTTTTTTACGGCACTGTGGAGCAGGCCAAGCAAGCCTGCAACTGCACCAAATTCGAGGAGGCTTACCTGGCCCTGTCCGGAGAGGAGGCGACAATATGAAATCATTTACTATCCTGCTAAAAAACGAGCTCAAGCTCAACCTGCGCAATATGAATATGGTTATTTTCGCTATCCTTATGCCGCTGGTTATTTTGCTCATCTTCGGCTTTATCTACGGCAATAAGCCAGCCGCCGAGGGCGAGGCTTACACGTTTATGGAAAAATCTTTCAGCGCTCTTTGCTGCATATCCATCTGCTCTGGCGGCCTGATGGGCCTGCCGTTGTTGGTTTCCGAATATCGGGAGCGCAAAATTCTCAAACGCTTTCAAGTAACGCCGGTAAGCCCGACCAAACTACTGACAGTGGAATTTGCCATTTACATCCTTTACAGCGCCGCTTCAATGCTGCTGCTGTTTCCTGTTGCCGCACTCTTCTGGCAGGTGAGGCTGCACGGTTCCCTAACGCTGTTTTTAGGCTGCTGGCTGCTCACAATGCTTTCCACATTAAGCCTTGGCCTGCTGGTGGGCGGCATTGCCAAAAACCAGAAAACCGCCAGCGTAATCGCCTGCTTGCTCTATTTTCCGATGCTCTTCTTTTCCGGCATCACTGTACCGCTAGAGGTTATGCCGGATATTGTGCAAAAAATTGTGCTCTGCATGCCTTTAACTCAAGGTATGCAGCTGATGCAGACGGCTTTTCTGGGCCTGCCAATCAACAACAGCTTGTTGACATTCGCTTTTCTAAGCATTGTTACTTTGCTCTGCTTTGGCAGCGCTGTAAAATATTTTAAGTGGGAGTAAACCCACACCTACTCCACCGCCTCAATCGCTTCCACAATGCTCAGGCGGCTAACACTGCGTAACGGAATGGCCGTTGCAATCATACAAGCAAGGATTGAAACCCCAGCAGCCTCTCCAAAAGCCAGCCAAGGCACCGGCGCCAGGCCCAGCGTATCCGTGGTGGCCGCCTGTACCAAAACCGTGCAGCCCCAGCCGCACAGGCCGCCCAGCAAGGAAGCAATCAAGCCGTAGTAAGCGCCCTCCCACAAAAAAGTGGCGTACAAGCTGCCATTGCTCATCCCAATAGCCCGCTGCATACCAATTTCCGCCCGGCGGGTTTGGATGTTAGTATAAACTGTATTTATAATGTTTAACACGCCAATCAAGCCGATAAACAAAATCAAGCCCCAGGCTAGCAGTCTAATTTGCGCCTCGCTTTCCGCCAGCTGCTGGTCGGCCTGTTCAAAGGAAAGGGCCGTAGTGCCCGGCAAACGCTGACAAAGCTGCTCCAACAGCAAACCGAAGCTTTCCCGGTCAGCCTCCGGCTGCAAAATCGGCCGCAACTCCGCATAAGCGCTGCTGCCGGTTAGCTGCGGAAAAAGCTGTTCGTTCACCAAAATCTGCACACCATTGGTAAAGCCGTCGTTGCCAACGCTGAAATAAGCGTCGTAATCACTGAAAGCCAACAACACCAGCAGTTCATGCCCAGCAATATTGATGGTGCTGCCAGCCTCCACACGGGTGTTAAAAAGCTGCCGCCCCTCAATCTCCAACGGAATGGGATTACGCACCACGCAACCCCGGCCCTCCCGCCAAGCGGCCAGCTGTTCATCCGTCAACTGATTACGCAACCTCCAATCCAGCCACTGCTCATTCCAGCCAAAAATTTGCAGGGTTTCACCAGGAGTCTGCTGCAAATCGCTGGCAATCCCTTTGGGCCAACCGTTTTCATCCATTTCATAAATGGCGAATTGCTGTGCCGCAATCCCTTGCACATCCTCAACCGCTGCCAGCTCGGCCAGCTCCGTCGACGAAATTCCCGTCACCTGATTAATGATTGAGTAATCGCCCAAATGCTCTGATTCCGCCCCGGCCACGCTCAGCAGCGACAGAAAAGACTGCAAAGCAATAAACACCGTGATACTCATCACCAGCGACATTATTGTGATAGCCGTGCGTCCCCGGTTTCTGCTCAGATTAAGCCGGGCGTAAGAACGTTCAAAATGGCGGCCAACTGCTTGCCGGCGGCTGCGCCGGTGACGTTTAATCCGCCCGACCTGACCAGACATCGCCATAACCGGCGGCACATTGGCGGCAAAACGAGCGGCAGGAGCAGCTGCCAAAAAAGCAAAACCGGCCGTAACAGCAGCGCTCAGCAGCAGATAACCCCACTTGCCTGCGCTATTAGCAGCAATCAGCTCCTGAAGCTGCGCCAAGTCCTGGGCCATAAAAACCTCCGGGGAAAGCTGGCTTAAAGCGGCGCTTAAAATGCCCTGCGCCGACAGCGCGCCAAACAGCATACCTAGCGGGATGCCCAACAGACACAACAACACAACCTCCGCCACCACCACGGCGTAAAGCTGTCCTTTGCCCGCGCCAATAGCTCGCAAAACGCCATATTGACGCACCCTTTGAGCCACCGCAATTTTCAGGATATTGTAAATCACCAGCCCAGCCGCCAACAAAATCAGCCCCACCAACAGCACGCCAACAGCCAGCAGATAGCTAAAGCCGGCGTCGTCCGGGCCATCTCCGGCCAGCCGAGAGCCGGAATTTTCCGTATTGAAATAAATGCCCAACGCTTTCAAATAGGGGATATTATATACCGTGTCCAACTCGTGAATTTCAAGCTGAGCACACAAATCGTCCATTATGCTTTGGAAGCCGGCCTTGTCATAGGTGCGAATATCCGCATTGTAATAGTAATATTCCGACGGCAAAACTGCCGCGGCCGTGCCCTCGCCCACCAGACCAAACAGCCAGCCAAGGCTGTAGCCCAAATAATTATTCTGCAAAATACCAGTCAGGGTGAACTCCGCCGTGTATTCGTAATCATCCACCATAATGCCGTGGCGCACTGCTTTGGCCAACGGCAAAGTAATTTTATCGCCAATCTCACCAGTATAGCCCAAAAATTGCAGCGTTTCCGCAGATAGAGCTATCTCGAAGGGAGCCTCCGGCAGGCGACCGGTCTGTAATCTGCTATAAGCTGGGCGTGAGATGGCTGCCGTGCCATCCCAATATTCCGTCAAATTTAATTTTAGCAAGTCGGTTAGCGACATTGAACCCACCGCCACTGAAACACCCACGTAGGAAAGGCGCTCGTCCTGTTGCAATGCCGTCAGTTGCGCTTCATTCAGCTGCACAAAGCTGGCATAGCGATTGCCGCCAATGGTAATTGCCTGCTGTTCTCGCATAGCTGCCAACACCCCGGCCGATTGCCCCACAGCCGTGGTCAGCATTGTGGAGAGAACCACCGCAATTAACAGCAAAGCAGCAATTATTTTTTGCGCCAAAAGCTCTCGCAGAGCCAAACCCAAATAATGCCTCATCTCCCGCTTCATCATCTGCCCACCTCCGTCAGCTTACCGTCTACAATTTCCAAACGGCGCGGCGCCATCTGAGCAATCCGGCTATCGTGCGTGATAACAACCAGCGATTTGCCCAGCCTGCGCCAAATATCTAACAACATTGTCATAACCTCGCCACCGCTTTTGCTATCCAAATTGCCGGTTGGCTCGTCGGCAAAAACCACCTCCGGCTGGGCGATTAAGGCTCTAGCAATGGCCACTCGCTGCTGCTGGCCGCCGGAAAGTTCATGCGGCAGGTGCTGCAAACGTTCGCTCAAACCCAACAAGCCGGTCAACTGCCGCAGCCAGGCCTCATCCGGCCTTTTTTTATCCAGCAACAACGGCAATAGTATATTTTCCTGCGCCGTCAGCACCGGCAACAAATTAAACTGCTGAAAGATAAAACCAATGCGTCGCCGCCGAAAAGCCGCCAGCTCTCGGTCTTTCAACTGGTAAATCTCCTGCCCATCGTATGTTAGGCTGCCGGCGCTGGGCCGGTCCAACCCGGAAAGCAGGTGCAACAAGGTGCTTTTGCCACTGCCAGAAGGCCCAATGATGGATATAAAATCACCCTCGGCAATTTGTAGGCTGGCTTTGTCCAGCGCCACCACCTGCCCCTCACCCTGACCATAAATTTTTGATAATTCTTTAGCTTCAATATACATAAAAACACTCTCCTCACATTTGTTAAGGAGAGTGTAACACTCAAAGCTCAAGATTTGCTCAAGAATTAAAAAAATCTATCTGAAATTCCGCCACGGCCTCCGCACCCTGCGGTTGCCGGTTGGCAAGGCGCAATCCGCCGCCGTGCTTAACACAAAGCAGCTGGCTAATATAAAGCCCCATACCAAAATGCGCGGAAGATACGGCTGGTTCCTGCATTTTGCCAAATGGTTGCGGGCCGTCGCGCAGCAGCTCAGGCGGAAAACCCGGCCCGTCGTCAAACACCGTTAGGCGCAGCCAGTCACCCTGCCGCTGCAAATCCAGACGCAGCTCAGCTTGCGCAAAACGGGCCGCGTTGCTGATTAAATTTTCTGCCACCGTCAAAAAAAGGCCCAAATCCAGCTGCACATCTGCAAAATCAGCCACAGTCAGCTGAATTTGCAGGCCGGGCGCTAGCAAGCTAGCTGTTTCCGTCAGCTCTGCTTTTAAGCTTTCGCTGCAACAAAGCTGCTTACGCAGGGGCAACTGCTCCAAACGCTGCACGCTGCTCATTGCCTCCACATATTGCTCAATGCGCAGGGTGTAAGCCTCCAGCCGAGTCAGCATGGCCGAATCCGGCGGTTCGGCAGAATTTTGCCGCAACAGTTTCAAAGAGCCTTTCAGCACCGTCAGCGGATTGCGTAAATCGTGGGAAAAAGCAGCGTTCAGCCGCTTGCGCTCCTCCGCCTGCCGCCAAAGCTCCTGATTGGTGCGCAACAACTCCGCCCGCATTGTTTCAAAGGCCTCGCAAAGCTGGCCCAGCTCGTCATCGGACAGCTTGGGAATGGTGAAATCAAGGTCCTGCTGGCGAATTCGCTGCATACTGCTTTGCAGCAAGGCAATCGGCTGCCGCAGCTTCAGACGATAAAACAGCAGGCTGGCCAAGCCCAAACCGCAAGCAGGCAGCAAAAGGCAAGCCGCCAGCTGCACCAGCCCCAGCCAATCGTTGGCGGCGGCCCGGCCCTCCGCCAACGAAGGAGGCTGCACCTGCACCGCTCCCTCATTTACGGTTATGCTGTAGCCATCAGAAGCGCCTTGCAATTTGATACACACAGCAAAAACCAAAAGCAGCAGCAAAGCGGCCAGCAGCAAACCCAAGGCAGACAGCAGAAAAAAGGCCTGCTTTAAGCCCAGATTTTTCAGCCCACCCATTTGTAACCGCACCCCCAAACGGTTTCAATATAACGGTGCAGAGTGTGGGCCGCCAGCTTGGCGCGCAGCTTGCGGATGTGCTCCATCACAGTATCGCTGCTGCCCTCGCCGTCCAGCCCCCAAACAGCGGTGTAGATATGCTCGCGGTCAAACACCTGGCCAGGGTTTAAGGAAAGCAGCTCCAAAATGCCAAACTCCCGGCGAGAAAGAGGCACCACATGACTGTTCACCCGCACTTCCCTAGCAGAGTAATCCACCGTCATTTCTGCAAAAAAGCGTACCGCCGCGCTGCTTTGCCGCCGCTGCTCCCGGCGCAGGTGAGCGGCCACGCGCGCGCCCAATTCATCCAAATCGAACGGCTTGACAATGTAATCATCCGCCCCGGCCTGAAAACCACGGATTTTGTCCGCGCCCTCCACCCGCGCCGTCAAAAACAAAATCGGGCAAGCCACATAGGCGCGGATTTGCTGGCAAAGGGTAAGCCCGTCCATTTCCGGCATCTGGATGTCCAGCAGTATCAAATCCGGCCCTGTCGCCGCCTTTTGCAAGGCCTGCTGGGCGTTTTCTGCCGTCAACACCAGATAATTGCGCTCAAAGTAGCTTTTCAACAGCTCCACAATGCCCGGCTCATCATCAACAATCAACAGCTTGGCTGGCAACAAAGCCCACTCCTTTCATTTTTCTTCCATCTTAATATATTCTAACAATATATTAAGATATAATTCTCAAGAAACACTCAAGTTTTTGTAAATTCAAAAGCCCCGGCCAGCAAACCGGGGCTTTGTCAACAACAAATTATTTCATCTTAACCAGTCGGTCATTGGTTGTTTCACCGGGAACACGGCCGCGCTTAGCCACCGGCAAGCCGTCAACCTCTTTCAAATCCATCGTCATATCAATGGCCGGAGCAGCGGAAATATAACTGCCCACGCCAAAAGCGTCTGCACCGGCTTCCGAAAGCTGCTTCACTCGCTCCGGGGTCAGGCCGCCGGAAACAAAAATTTTCACATAATCAAAACCCTCGCGGTTCAAACGCTGGCGCAGCTCGCTCACCAGGCCGGCCGTCACACCGCCCCTCTCCGAGGGAGTGTCCAGACGAACGCCCTGCAAATGCGGGCCCATTTCCCGCGCCACGCGCAGAGTTTCCTCCACCTCATCCTTAAATGTATCCACCAAAATCACCCGCGGATGATTGACCGGCATAAAATCATCATAAGCCCGGGCCGCGCTCAAAGTGTCGCCCACCGTTAAAAACAGCGCGTGCGGCGTGGTGCCGGATGGATACTGCTCCAACAGCTTGGCCCCCAAAATGCAGCTGCAAGCGTCGCAACCGCCCAAAACGGCGGCCCGCTCCATCACCGGAGCCACCGCAGGGTGAATATGCCGCGCCCCAAAGCAGGAAACCGGCTTGTCCGGGCTGGCCGCCTTAATTTCGCGGGCCGCCGTGGCCCAACCGCTGCTGCTGGCCAAAATGCCCAGCAAGGCAGTTTCATAAACGCCAAAATCTGCGTAACGCCCCTTAATCCGGCAAACAACTTCCTTAGGGCTCATCTCGCTGCCCTCTGGCAGAGCCCAAACCTCCACCGGCGCATCCGCCAGCAAACCCAAAGCCTCATTAATACCCACAAACAGCCCCGGCTTGCGGCCAAAAATCTCCGCCGTCACCTGCACATCCTGCCGCCCCAAACGAGCTAGAATATCCTGCGTTTTCACAAAATAAATATCGCTGGTGGCGCCTGCCAAAATTTCCTCATGAGTTGCGGAATTCAAGCGACGCCCCTTGCCAACCTGAAAATCGTCAATCTCCTGCACCGTACTCATCAGTTTAATCTTACTCTCAGCCATCAAATCTCCCCCAGTTTTTATAGAGAACTACTATATAAACAAAAAAATTTAATACAATTCCAAGTATTCCTGGTAGATTTTTAATACCTTGTTGACGTAATTCTGCGTTTCATTAAAAGGTATATCAGCCAGATTTTCCCCGCTGCCATCCCAAATGCCCTCATTCAGCCAGCGGGCCACATTGGTCTGCCCAGCGTTGTAGGAGGCAATGGCTTTGTAAACATCCCACTGCCAGTAATCCAACAAAAAGCGCAGATACTGACAGCCCAGCCGAATATTATATTCCGGCTCGCATAGCATACTTTCATCAAATTCGTAGCCGCCTTTGCCAGCCAACCACTCCGCCGTGGACGGCATCAGCTGCATCAAACCAACCGCACCGGCCGGCGATTTAGCGTCCACCTGAAAATTACTCTCTGCCTTAATCACCGCTGAAACCAAATAAGGGTCAATATCCACCGCCTCGGCCTCCGCCGTGATGATGTCAAAGTAATCCACCGGATAAATATAGTAAGGCAGTTGTTGGCGAGCAAACAGGCCGCCAAACAGCAACACTACCAACAACAGCGTGCAAACTAAACGCCCACGCCGGGAAAGCACCTTTTTTTTACGCCGGCGAACCCTGCCATTAGCCAGCAAACGTATTTCCGTATTAGTTCTGCTCCTGATATTTTCGATCTTGTTAATCCTCCTGTTCCATTTCCTGCCAAAATTGCTGCCAAACAGCCTCCAGCTCCTGCTGCAATTCCGCCCGTCCCTTATTATTATGCACAATATAGCGCGCATATTTCGCCTTTTCCGTTTGCGGCAGTTGATTATTCATCCGGGCCTGGGCCTGCTTGCTGTCCACCTTGTCCCGCTCCATCACCCTATGCAGGCGCACTTGGTCGTCAGCCCAAACCAACCACAGCTGGTCTAAAATTGGCAGATAATTGGCCTCCACCAAAAGAGCGGCCTCCACAACTATCACCCGCTGGGGCTCCTCAGCTTGAGCCGCCAAAATCTCCCGCTGCAAGCAGCGCAACACCGCCGGATGAATGATAGCGTTCAAACGGGCCAGCTCAGCCGCATTATTAAAAACCAGCTCAGCCAGCTTGGGGCGCAACAGATTTCCAGCCTCGTCAAAATATTCCGCGTCAAAATCTTGCCGCAGCTCCGCATAAGCCTCGCCGCCCGGCTCGGAAACCTGCCGGCCCAAAACGTCGGCATTCAGGCATAAACAACCCTTATCTGCCAAAAATTGGCAAACTGTAGTTTTACCGCTACCGATATTGCCGGTTAAACCGATAACCAAAACGCAGGCCTCCTTTTCGTCCAGCAAATTGATACTTACCGATTATACTATATTTTACGCTTAAATACAATCCCAAAGTTTTCATTTTTGCAAATTGTGTACAATATAATAAGCCAACCGGTTAGATCCGGCCAGCAAACAGAAGCAAAAAAGGGCGGAAAGCCCCGCAGAAACCCACGGCCCCGGCAGCAACATGCCCAAGGCTAAGCCGCCGCCCACGGAATCCACGGCCAAAGCCACGCCCAGCCAAGCCGCCTCACCAGGCGAAATTTGTTTGTCAGCGTTGTTATCCAGCCGAGCCGGCCGCCGCCAAAGCCCGCCCAACTGGCCGCGCCCCTCCTTGCCGCAATATTTAACAATCAGATACAAAGTGAACAGCAACAAAAAAACCAACGCCAGGTGGCTTAAAAGCTCCGTGTGCAGCAATGCGCTCAACCAAGCGCCAGCGCTCATCGACAACCCTAAAAAAAGCGCGCCCAAACCTGAAACCAGCAGGCAAGCAGCGTTGGTAATCCTCACCCCGGCAAAACCAAAGGCTAATCCGGTTAAAAAAGCGTCAAAATTCAACAATAACAAAAACAGGCACAGCTCCAACATAGGCCTCTCTCCTTCATCTAGCAAAATTAAGCAAAAAAGCTCTCTTTTTGGTATATGAAGCAGGCCAAGCCCTGGCCATACCTGTTTAATTTGATGTATTGGTTATTTCACTTGACAATGCGGGCAAAAGTAGCTACTGCGCCCGGCCACCTTAATGCGTTGAATTTCCCCCTGACAGTTAGGACAAGGCTGGCCTTTCTTCTGAAAAACCCGCAAAGATTCCTGATAGCCGCCCTTTTCATTGTTGCCGTCCACATAATCGCGAAAGGTGGTGCCGCGCTGTTCAATGGAAGCCTGCAATATCTCCCGCATAGCCTGCGTCAAACGTTGATTTTCCGACTCCGTTAAACTACCAAGCGGCCGCTCCGGGTGCACCTGAGCCTGAAACAGCACCTCGTCGGCATAGATATTGCCCAAGCCGGCCACCACCGTTTGGTCTAACAAGGCCGCTTTAACCATCGCCCTAGGCCGGCGTTTAATCTTCTCCTGCCAATACTCCACCGAAAAATCTGCGTCCAACGGCTCAAGCCCCAGGCTGTTCAAACCGCTAACCTGAGCCAAGCCCTCCGGCCCGTCCTGCGTCAGCCAAAAACGGCCAAAACCACGCATATCATTGTAAACCAGCTCGCTGCCGTCGGCAAAAGTCAGGCGGGCGTGGTCGTGCTTCTCCAAGGGCAACGCCTGCGGCCGGTATAGCAGCTTGCCCGTCATGCGCAGGTGTACCACCCAACAAAGCGGCTCCGCTGTTTGCACTGAAAACAGCAAATATTTACCCCGCCGGTTAATTTCCCCAATTTCCGCGCCAACCAATGCAGCAAAGGCCGCCTCATCCCCCAGAGCCAGCAGGCTGGGCTTAAAAATTTCCACCGCTGTAATTTGCTTGTGCGGCACCAAAGGCTCCAAGCTGCGGCGGACAGTTTCAACTTCTGGTAATTCAGGCATTTTTTCACTCCTTAATCTATCCCAAAGCTGGCACTATATTTTCTCCATATTGTACCAGTCCTCGCCAATTTTCATATCGACAACCAACGGCACTTTAAGAGCAAAAGCTCCCTCCATCGCCTCGCGCACCAAAGCTTGCAGCTGCTCCAGCTCCGTCCGTGGCACGTCAAAAATCAGCTCGTCATGCACCTGTAAAAGCATGCGGCTTTGGAAACCGGCCTCCGTCAGGGCTTGCTGAACCCTCAGCATTGCCAGTTTAATAATATCCGCCGCCGTGCCTTGAATAGGCGTGTTCAAAGCCGTGCGCTCCGCAAAGCTGCGCAGGTTGAAGTTGCGGCTGCGCAAATCCGGCAGCCAACGCTTGCGCCCGCAAAGAGTTTGCACAAAACCGTGCTCCCGCCCCTGCGCCACAATATCCTGCATATACTGGCGCACGCCGTCATAACGCTGCAAATAAGCCTCGATATAGGCTTTGGCCTCCCCCCGGCTAATACCCAAATCCTGAGCCAGGCCAAAATCACTAATGCCGTAAACAATGCCAAAATTAACAGCCTTAGCGCTGCGGCGTTGCTGCGGCGTTACCTCGTCAATGTTGATACCCAAAACCTCCGCCGCCGTGCGCGCGTGAATATCTTCCTTATTAAAAAAGCTTTGCTGCAAAACAGAATCGTTGGAAATATCCGCTAATACTCTAAGCTCAATCTGCGAATAATCAGCCGCCAACAACACGCAACCAGTCGAGGCGCAAAAAGCCTTACGCAAGCGACGGCCCATATCAGTACGCACCGGAATATTTTGCAGGTTGGGGTCAGTTGAAGAAAGGCGGCCGGTTGCCGTCACCGTCTGGTTAAAAGATGTGTGCAAGCGGCCATCCTCAGCAATCAAGCCCTGCAAGCCCTCCGCATAGGTGCTGCGCAGTTTGGATGCCGAACGAAAAGCCAACACCTGCTCCGCAATCTCATATTGCCCAGCCAACTGCTCCAAAACCTCCACACTGGTGGAAAAGCCGGTTTTGGTTTTTTTCAACGGCGCAATGCCCATCTCCTCAAAAAGCACCTCGCCCAGCTGCTTGGGCGAATTTATATTAAAGGAATGGCCAGCCAACTCATATATCCGGGCCGCGTGGGCAGATTCCTCCGCCGTAAACTCCTGATTAAGCGTTTGCAAGGTTTCCCGGCTAACAATAATACCAACCGCCTCCATAGCTGCCAAAATTGGCAACAGCGGCCGTTCAATCTGCTGGTAAAGCTCAAGCAACTGTTCCCGCTGCAAAATCGGCCAAATATGCTGCTGAAGCCGAGCCAAAGCGCCAATGCCATAAGCCGCCAACGCCGCCGGTTCATATTGCTTCTCCAGCAAAAGCGGCCAACCTAGATAACGGGCTGCCAAAGTTTCTGCCCGATAGTCCGTGGCTGTGGGCTCCAGCAGATAAGCGGCCAATGCCAAATCCTCCAGGCAAGCCGCCCAGGCCTGCAATTCAGCCGGCCCAACGCCGGCAGCATAACGGCCAAGCAACGTCAGCAGAGGCTTCAAATCACAACCAAGCAGGCGGCGCTGTTGCAGCCAGCCGCTCAAAGCGTTTTCCGGCTGAGCCAGCGCGTCAATCAGGCTTTGCCGGGCCACCACAAAAATTTCAGTCGGCTTTTCGGCCGCTGCAAATGCCCAAAAATCACGGTTCACATTTAAATAGAGCAACTCCGCACCGGCCAGCTTTTGGGGCAATTCTTCTGCCAAAAGCAGCAGCCGATATTCCGGCATCGGCACGTCGGCAACCGGGGCCGGCGCAGTCGCTTTCGGCTGCTCCGGCTGCAAGGAAAGTTGCTCCGTTCTTTTCGGCTTTGGCGCAGTTCCCTCCAACGGCTTCAAAAAACTGGTAAAACCCATCCGCTGGTAAAAATCCTGCAACGGCTGATTGGCCGCCAAAGCTTGCGGCTGATAATCATACTTACTCAAATCGTCATAACCCGACATATGGCAATCAATAATCGCCAACTGGCGAGAGAGCAGCGCGCTTTCCCGGCCATTTTCCAGCTTGGCACGCAATGCCTTGCCGCTCACGTTGGCAGTGTTGGCCAAAACAGTATCCAGGTCATGATATTCCGCCAGCAGCTTCAAGGCCGTTTTTTCGCCCACTCCAGCCACACCGGGAATATTATCCGAGGCGTCGCCCATCAACGCTTTCAGGTCAATCATCTGAGCCGGCGTTAAAGCATAATGCTCCAGCAGGGCGGCTTCATCCCAAATCTCCGTTTGAGAAATGCCTTTGCGGGTCATCATCACCCGCACATTTTCGCCAATCAGCTGAAAACTATCCCGGTCGCCGGTTAAAATCAACACCTCATTCTGTTCAGCCGCCCCCAGGCGAGAAAGCGTGCCGATAATATCATCCGCCTCAAAACCCTCCGCTTCCTCCCAAACAACGCCCATCGCCTCCAGCAAAGCCTTGCAGCTTTCAAACTGAGGCGAAAGCTCGCTGGGCGTGGCCGCGCGCTGTCCCTTATATTCTGCATAAAGCTCCGTGCGAAAAGTGTGGCGGCTTTTATCAAAGCAAACGGCCACTCGCTGCGGTTTTTCCTGCGCCAGCACCCGGTTAAACATGGTGGCAAAACCGTAAACCGCATTGGTATATTCGCCCTGCGGATTGGTAAGCAGAGGCAAAGCGAAAAAAGCCCGGTGCAGCAATGAGCTGCCGTCAACAACCAGAAATTTAGTTTTCGACATTTTATCTCCTTTTGTGAACACTTATTAATAAAAAGCTTTATATATCCAGCTTTTCCATCAATTCCTCTGGAATATCCGCATTGTGATAAACATTCTGAATATCGTCGTAATCCTCCAGTTTATCCAACAGCGTCAGCACCTTGGCTGCGGTTTCCTCATCGGTGATTTCAATGGTGTTGGCCGGAATCATCGTAATTTCTGCCGTTTCAATAGGATAGCCGGCTTCCTCCACCGCATTTTTCACCGCTTCCAAATCATCGGTGGCAGTGATGATTTCCACCTGTTCTGGATTATCAACCAAAACGTCCTCCGCCCCTGCGTCCAAAGCCAGCAACATCAGCTCGTCCACATCCACGGTTCCTTCCTCGTCCTCAATCGTCAGCCGGCCTTTGCGCTCAAACATATAGGATACGCAGCCGGTTTCACCAAGGTTGCCGTTGTTGCGGGAAAAGATATAGCGAATATCGCTGGCCACTCGGTTGCGGTTATCTGTCAGAAGTTCACACATGATGGCAATGCCGCCAGCGCCATAGCCCTCATAAACGATTTCCTCATAAGCCACGCCCTCCTGATTGCCAGCCGCCTTTTGAATAGCGCGGTTCACATTATCCATTGGCATATTGGCCGCCTTGGCCTTTTGAATACACAAACGCAAACGGAAATTGGCCGTGGGGTCCGGGCCGGACTGGCGCACTGCCACAAAAATCTCCTTGGAAATTTGAGTAAAAACCTTGGCGCGGGCTGCATCAGCCTTGCCTTTTTTGTGCTTGATTGTAGACCACTTATTATGTCCTGACATTGTTAAACCTCCAAAAAACATAAAAAATATTATTCTTATATTTTACTAAATATTATTTAATATGTAAAGATATTTTTGTGATAAAATTCCACTTATATTTATTCCGACTGCCTCTGCCACAAATCACCAGCTTCCATATTCAAATAGGTTTCCGGTATCGGCCCCACAATCACACTTTCCACAATCGGCAAAGTGTCGGTTATTTGAGTAAAGGTACTCTGAAAAGGCAGCAAAATGCCCATATCAACCACAATATCCAGCATAATGCTGTGCCGCGTCTGGTTAATACCAGCAGCGGAAAATTCATCGTGAATGTTAACGGAAACTGAACCCAGCGGCAACAGGGCCAGCGTCAGGTTTGGCCCTTTGTCCGCCAGCAGGGAATTGCCGGTGAGCATTCCCAGCGGCACCTTGATGTCCTCCCGGCTGAGATTGCCCAGCTTCTCCTCCAAATCACGGGCAATGGAAGTTACCAAACGGGTGATTTTTACGGTATCCGGCTGCATAAGCGTAACCCGTCCATCAGCGTCGGTGGAAACATTGATCAGCTGCTGATAAGCAACGCCATTACCCAGCTGGTCGTAAACCGCTTCATTAATCAGGCGCACCACCGCCAAATGCACCTGCTGAGCCGCCACCTGCTCCAAAATCGGGCGCAGGGCGGAGTCCACCACCACGCCCATCGAAAACAGCATTACCACTCCCGCCAGCAGATAAAAGCGCAGCCCCAAGCCTCGCCGTCTCTTTTTGCTTCCCACCAAATCAGCTAAACTCATCAAACAACACCAACTCTCCACTTTTAACCTAAAAAGTCAACCTTTTTCCTCACTTGGCCCCCAAAAACTCAATTTTTTATCTGAAAAATTATTGCTTGCCGGGTAAATTTATGCTATACTTATACGAGGATTTTTTTGCCAGGATTTTTAAGTTTTTTTCCTGCCAAATATATATGCCTAAGGTTGACTTTAATTAACCAAACTAATATTAATGAAAGTGATATTGTAGGAGGAAATTATGGATAATCCAAGAAACACAAAATCGCCTGCGGCCGAACTTTCGGCTCCCAATATGAGCAGCCAAAGCCCCAGGCGCAAAAAAAAGCGAAAGCTGAAAAAGGGCCGCCTGTTACTGGCCGTGCTGATGTTTTTCGTCTTTATTTTCATCGTGGGAGCAGTTTCCACAATCGCTTACGTGGCATATGTGCTGAAGGATCTGCCAAGCTGGGATGATACGATGATGGCTTCAGCCCGCACCACCTTCCTTTACGACGCCAACGGCCAACTGTTTTCCGAGTTACATTCATCTGAAAACCGCACCAACGTGACGCTGGACGACATCCCGGAACACCTGGTGGACTGCTTGCTGGCCACCGAGGACACCCGTTTTTACAAACACCACGGCGTGGATGTTATCCGTATCGGCGGCGCTCTGTTGGTGGACCTGCGAAAAATGGACTTTTCCCAGGGCGCCAGCACCATCACTATGCAGCTGGCCCGCACCGCCATTTTGGACGACCGGGATAAAAATATTGACCGTAAAATCAAGGAAGCCGCCCTGGCTATTCAGCTGGAAAATGAATATTCCAAGGACGATATTCTGCTGATGTATCTGAACGAGGTTTACTTCGGCCACAGCGCTTACGGCGTGCAGGCCGCCAGCCAAACCATTTTCGGCAAGGATGTTTCCGAAATTAATCTGGCGGAAGCCGCCACGCTGGTTGGCATTGTGCGCAACCCCCGGCTTTACTCCCCCATCCTTAATCCTGAAAACTCCGACCGCGTAAAACGTCAGGTTCTGACCAACCTGGAAAAATATTACGGCGATAAATATAACTCAGCCGACATTGCGGCCGCCAAGGAAGAAACTGTGCAAACTGGCGAATCAGC
>JAAWKH010000031.1 GCA_022797295.1 Peptococcaceae bacterium | reverse complement strand
ACGTCGCCCAGGAACTCGGCATTTGCGTGGACACTTTACGCAGTTGGCTCAAAAAAGCCGGAATTCAAGCCGGACAAGCCAATCGGCTTAACCGGGAACCGTCTGCCAGAGAGCAAAACAATATTGTTCTAAGAAAAGCTATCATTGAGCTTCACCACAAACATACGACTTTTGGTCTTGACAGTATCTATCATATTCTAAAACCCAAATTTCATTGCTCCAGAAAAAGAGTCCACCGACAAATGCAGCTTGCTCATATACATTCTATAAGGCACAAGGCTTATAAAGCTACCACCAACTCCAAACACAATTACAGTATCTCACCAAATCTTCTGCAAAGATTCTTCTCTTGCAACTCTATTAACCAGGTCTGGGTTGGCGATATAACCTACATTCCTACCGATGAAAGTTGGCTGTATTTGGCTATTGTTAAGGATTTATGTGATAAAAAGATTGTCGGTTATGCTTTTTCTGAGCGTATTGATACTAATTTAACTTTAGCTGCACTAAATATGGCTATAAGCAGGAGAAAACCGAGTAATGGGCTAATATTTCATAGTGATATAGGCATACAATATGCTTTTATGAATTATCAAGAGAAATTACAATCTTATCATATTTGTTAGAGTATGTCACGCAAGGGAGATCCTTATGATAATGCGGTTGCCGAAAACTTTTTCAGCTCATATTGCTTAATCTACTTTTGACTTCTTTATTTTATTTTTATTCCGTTTTTTCATCTGCTTTTTTGTACGTTTTTGGGGGAAGGGCTCAAACCAATATTAAATACAGGAGGTTTCAATAATGATACCAGCTGAATTTGAAAAAAAACTGCAATCCCTGCCTGAAGAGGAACCTGACGCACAGGACCTGGCAATGCTGACTGAGGCCAAAGCCGAAAACGATGGCTCAACAACTAGCCTCAAAGACTTAGAAGCCTACAGCGGCAAGTTGAATATCCACATACCGCGCAGCCTCCACCAAAAACTGAGCCAGGAAGCCAAAGCCGATGGCGTAAGCTTAAATCAATATATCCTCTACAAACTAGCCCAATAATTTACCTCACGAAAAAGCCGCCCCTTAAAGGACGGCTTTTTTCTTTACCTAAATCAATCTGTACCTTGGCCGCTCACCACAGCCGAATAAGTAATTCCACCAGTCAAAAATCACAATAGCCGGCACCGCCAAAACACACCAAAGCAGCGCAAACCGCGGGCATATCTGCCCCCAAAGGTTGCCCCACAAGCCAGAGTAATCCCATATACCCAACCCCAGCCAGCAATTCAGCACCAGCCCGGCCACCAGCTCTGCCGCCGTAATCGTCAACCCGCCAATAAGCCCCTGCAAAGCCAGAGGCAAATGCCAGGGCAACGCTTCATTGGTTAAATCCAGCGGTATGCAAAGCAACACGGCCAGCAAAATCATTGTCCAGTGAGTATGGCCGTGGTGGATAATCTCCAGCAGGCCATAAAGCAAGCCGCCTATCAGCCAACGCGGCAAATGACGCCACAGACTACAGTTCTTCATTCTCAGTTTCAACACCTCCCAGAATATTTGCCATATTAGCTGCCAAATCCTCAGGCAGAGCTGTGCCATAAGTAATGGCCTGCACCTCCTCCGCTGTTTCACTGCAGCGAACCCAGGCAGCCAGGTGATTGTAATAGGTGGTATGATAAAGCTTGTGACTGGCCGCAGCCTGAGCCAGCTGCCGAATATCTGCCGCTGAAAAGACAGCGCACAGCTGGCCGTCAAGGTGATAAGGATAGCCAGCGGCTCCCTGCTTCACCGCATTTAAGGCCGCTGTTAGATTAATTTGGTCCTCAGCTGTTAAGGATATATTCCCAGAGGCAGCTGACAATTCCACATCACAACCGGCAATAATAGCTTGGCTGCAAGCAGCGGACAATTCAGCCAGTTTAGCAGACTGAACCGCCTCCAAAGCCTCCTCCGGCCTTTCTGTTGGCGTTATATCCACCAGCTGATTATGTTCGTCAAGCACAAAATCGAAATATGGTGCGTGCTGGATAATTTTATCCATAAGAACGCGCCCCTCTTTGGTGCTTTCATTTACAAACAAATAATTCTCATCATCTGGAGCCCAATTTACATCTGGCTTATCTGGGCGAATACAATAACTTTTGTTTTGTTTATCTACAAGCATTTTAACCTCCTTAACCTAAAGCAACATAATAAAATGGAATAGCTTGTGATGCTGAAGTTTCTGTATCAGCAATAGTAGTTTTTTGACTATCCAGAATTATTGTAACAGGCAAGCTATAATCAACGTTTAATAACCCTGTTGTTTTTACGGTCATTTTACTACCTACTGTATTAAGCACTGTTAAACCAAATGGTGCACCTATCATCTTTAACTGATTACCAAGATAAGGTTGTCCATTTACTGAAATAAATAATACTACAGGCAAAAAACCAAAGGGCAGTGATAAATTAAGAGGAGTATTGGCTGGATAATTAAAACTACCTTTTGCAATCTTTGAGATAGCCAAACCCGCACTGCTGCCTGTTCCACCATTTGCAACCGACAAAACCCCATAAACACCAGGCGTAATATTACCGCTACCGTCAAAATTAACCGCACTGCCACTAGCTAAATTGGTGCGAATACTTCTGGCTGTAGCCAGTTTTGTAGCCGTCGCCGCATTGCCTGAGCAAGCCTTTGCCGTATCCGCCGTGCCAGCCGTGGCGGCCTTGCCATTGCTGGCCAAAGCCCCCACCTGCTCCGCAGTATGCGTATGGTTGCTTGCCGCCGCTCCCACCTGAGCTGCTGTATGACTGTGCCCAGAAGCCGCTGCCCCCACATCCGCCGCTGTCAGAGATATATCCCCAGTCAACGCCTTACCGTTCACTTTGCGCCCAGTCGGCACCTTACCAGCCAACGCAGCATTTATCACCTTATTCTGAACCGGATTGCCAGAATTTGCTGATAATGCCTCGTCAACCGGCAGCTGAGCTAGCACAATCTTTCGGTTAGCGTCAAGCCCAGCCACCCCGCCTGCGGCGTTCTTTTCCGTCTTTGGAATGTAATCCATTGGCGGCAACACCGCGTCTGGGATTTTGCCCTCAGCATTAACTTTGACATAATCAGCCAAAACCTCCTGCAACGTCTTAATCGTCACCCAGGCCTCAGCGTCAACCGTCACCGCCAAAGCCGCCTCGTTGCCAATCGCCAGCACCGCATAAAAGGTGTAGGCAAAATCGGGAAACTCGGCCCTGCTGCTTATCAACACGCCCTCAGCATTTTGGAAAAGAGCCAGCAAAACATCCGCACCACCAACATTGCCCCAAATGCCAATCTGGTTAAGCTGGTAAGCCGCCTCCGCCGCCGGAAATTGCAGCTTAATCTTGCTCCCGCCCTCCACAGTCTTATATGAAACAATGCTGGCCGCCTGCTGCTGCTCCACCAGCTCAGTCTGGGCCAACAGGGCCGCCTCCCGCACAGTGCCGCTGCCGCCAGTCGCCCTTGTAATCTGCAACGTCTGCCCAGCTAGCCAGCCGCCCAACAGCTCCTTGCCCGCATTCGTCACCACTCCTAACCAAGCCATAAAACTCCCCCTTTATAATTAAAACAATTCCGCCACCGCTCCATCCTCAATGGCAAAGCCGCACACCGCCGCCCCGGCATAAGCCGGCAGGTCAGCCGCCGCCTGGGCCTCAATCTGCACCAGCAAATTGGCCGGCCGAATACTCAACAGCAACGCCAAAAGCTCCTGAACCAGCTTGTTCGGCTCCGGCAGCAAATCATAATCCAGCTGCACATTCAGCGTGTAGCCGTCCACCGCCTCACTGTGTCCCTCCGGCCCGCCCAAGCCGTCCAACCACTCCCGCAACCAGCGCAGAGTGTAGGGCGGTTTACGCAGCCAAGCCGCCAAAATCCGGGCCCGGCGCACCGCCAAGCTATCCCCAGCTTTAGGGTAAAGCCCCAGCTCTCGCTCCCAAACACCCAGGCCCGCCGCGTCCGCCTCCGCCAAAAACTGATTGCCCTGCACCCTACTTAGAGCCTGCCAGGCCAGCCGAATTTCCGGCTCGATTGCCGCATTAATCTGCTGAAAATCCAACACCTGCCGCACAACCGGCGGTAAATAATCCAGCAGACGCCGCTCCTCATTCTTCAGATTATATTCTATCGGGTCAAAATCAACCAATCAAGTCGCCCCTTTCCGGGATACTGTCCGGCCCCAGCGGCAAATTAGCCTCCCGGCCATTAATCTTAGTGCCGCCAATATCCGCCACCATCGTGGCGCAGCCAGCCAAAATCCGGCTCTCAATCTGGGATATGCGCACCGTCAAAAAATCTGCCTCCGCCCAACTTTCGGCCAGCTCGGCAAAGTAAGCGTCCAAAACAGCCTCCACATAACTTCTCGCAGATTCCCAATCCCAGCCAGGGTTATAGGTTAAATGCAGCTCCAGATTAACCGCCTCCGCCTGCACTCCCTCAACCTTAACCACGTGACCAATCGGAGCCAAACCCAACCCCTCGCCAGCGTTCTGCTCAGGGTCAAGCAACTCCTGCACCTCGCCCAGCAGCTCCGCCGTTGGCACGCTGCCGTCCGCAGCCAGCAAAACCAGCCGCACCGTTCCGCCCACCGTCAGCAGCTTATCCGCCGCCGCAATGTAAACAGCCCGCAGCCAAGCCGCCACAGCCTGCGGCAGCCCGTCCAAATTGGCCGCAACCCAAGCCTGCACCTCCGGGCCGGGCAAAAACTCCGCCGGCCGCAAATTTTCATTCCACACCGGGTGCACCTTAACCCCGCCCACGCCCGGCATAGCCAACACCTGCTCCCGGTAATCCGCCTGATTGCCGCCAAAAGCCTGCGTCTGAAAGCTATCCAAAACCCGCTGCCGGAAAGCCTCCGTTTCCTCCTCGTCCTCGCCGGGAATAAGCAGCTCCACCAGCTCCGCCCTGGTTAGGCCGTCGATGTAGTCAATCGGTATCAGCTGGCCGCTGTAAGCGTTGGCCTGCCGTCCCGGCGTTTCACATTCCGCCCGGTAAGCCAGCTCGTCAATTCGGGCGGTAACCACAAAATTCAAATCCTCGCAGGAAAAGCGGCTGCCCAACGGCACGGCGCAGTCAAATTCCGCCCGAAAATGCGCCGCGCTGGCCGCCTTGGGCGCAAGCCCCCTCTCCGCCGCCCGCTTCAACAGATATTCCCTGGGCGCGGTGGAGATGTAGCCCGCTTGCAGCACAAAATCCAGCCCCAGATAAAGCAAAGCCAGCTCAGCCATCGCCGGAGCCACCCCGTCCCACAGCATTGAGCCCTCCCGCTTATCCAGCGAGTTCGGCAACCGCCCCAGCGCGCTTTTCAGCAAGGCCGGGTAACTCTTATCCTCAAACATCAAAAATTCACCCTCCTTTCCGCCTGCAAATCGCCAAACACCGTCTGCACCACAAAGCTGACCGCCAACACACCTTTAGCCGGCTGGCTGAATGTGAAATTGCCAACGCCGCATATTCGTTCATCCTGCATAAGGGCCTCGGTCAGTCTGCGCTCAATTTCCGGGCAGACAAACGAGGTGGGCTGCCCAAACAAATCGGCCAGCTCCACCCCGTAATTGTAGGAGTATATCAAGTGCTGATAACGCTCCGTGTTGATGATTTTATACACTGCCTGCCGCACCGCCGCCAAGCCCTCTGCCCGGCCCCGCACCCGGTCGTCGCCCTCCTGTAGGTTCAGCCGGTGCGTCAGGCTGGGCTGCTCAGCTTTCGTTAGCTCCTGATTAAGCAATGGCGTAATCGCCGGTATCACATCACCACTCCCCTTTCGTTTGCGCCGGCTCCAGCCTCGGAAACCCTATCCAAAACCAAATACTTCTGTCCGCCCTGCCAACGCAGCAGCAGCACCTTTTCCCCCACCTGCAAGCCTCCGCGCACCGCGCTCAGCAGCTCCAGCTGCTCCGCCTCCAGCGGCAGCTTTTGGTCGGCCATAATTTGCAACGGCTCCACGCTTCTCACCGTGCCATAACACAATGCCACAGGCTGCCCCGCCGCCACCGCCTCCAGCGCCGCCCTTTTCATCACTTGCAAAAGTTCCGTATAATCCGCCATTTCTCACCTCCTAGGCGATAAACTCACCACCCCTTAGCGTCAAATCCATCAAATGCTCGCTTTCCTTGAATGTGTGGGTCACTTTCTCAACCAACATCAGCGTGTTGGCGATAATATCCCCCAAATCCAAGGCCACGCCAATCAGGCAACCGGCGCGAACTCTCACGTCCCCCAGCGCATTGCTAATTTTCAGCTTGCGCGTTTTGCTGTTGTAAAGCTTCAGCAAAGCCTCCGCCTTGGCTTGGCCGTTTTCACCCTCCTTGAGGGTGTCAAAATATTGCAGTTTACCCCAAAGCTTAATATGCTCGCTATCCCCAGCCTCATATTTTTTCTGCTGCTCCTCGCTAACCAGCTTAATTTGGTTGTAGGTCTGTTCGTCAATGCTGCTGGTGTAGTCGAAATTCTCCGCTGCCGCCGCGTTGATGAGAATATCCAGCCGCATTTGGGCAATATTTTGCAGCGTCAGCCGGCCGCAGTCGTCGTAGAGCACGAACATTTGCCCCTTATTAGCCAGCTCCAAATCCAGGGCCGTTTCAATCATATCCAACAGGGTCACGTTGAATTCGCTGCGCCAGGGAATGATGTAGGCAGTCGGCGCAATCTCGCCAACTTGCAGCTGGTTATCCGCCGCAATTAGTTTCACCACCTCCGAAGCCGACAGCCCTTTATAGGCCAAAACGTCTTTATTCTTCAAATAGCGAATTTGGTCGTAGGCCGTGCACTCAATGGTCCCCTCCTTATCCCGCCGCTTGCTGAAAATATAGCCCTGAAACAGCGGCTTGCCGTCCGCAAACAGCCGCACCATTGAGCCCTCGGCAAAGCCGCCCAAATCAGCCATTGCCTGGTCTTTCAAAACTGTAAATTTCAGAACCGCCGGAGAACCCCGCCGGCAGCTGCTCAGCTGCACGCCCTCAGCCACCGGCGGATACATCGTTCGGCCTTTTTCATTGGTGATTAGCAAAGTTATTGCCGCCATATCGCCCTCCTCAGCTCGTCAGGCTCCGGGGCGTTTTCCGCCGCCCTGGCCGCCTGTACTGTATAGATTGCCTGTCCGTTTTGCTCCGTCACCGCCATTGTCCGGGTGCCAAAATCCTTATATTGCTTTAAGCGGATTTTCACCTGCACGTCAAAGCCGCTTTTGGCGTTTTCGGTGATAGTGTAATCCTCCAGGCTAACCTTAATATTATTGCTGAACAAAACCCGCCCGTCCGGCATAGCGCGGGACACAATGAACTGAAATGGTTGGCGGCTCGCTTTCAGCCGCTCCAAATGCGCCAGATAGTAAACTGCCGGCTTAAAGCCACCCGCGTAAACCGCAAATGGATAGTGCACCTGCGGCAGCAGACATTCAAACTCAATCTCGGTCAGTCCGGCCCGCTTCAGCAGGTTTATTTCCCCTTGGTCGATTAAAACATAACTGCTGTTCTGGTTGGCAATGCTTATTTTCAGCTCGCCAGGAGCCACCGGCAGCAGCACTCCGTCCAGGTAAAAATCATACATTAAACGTGCACCCCCTCAGCTGCGATTTCGACTGCCTCATTCACACCGTCCAAAATTCGGGTCACAATGCCGTCCAAATCGTCTAGCTTGTTAATTTGGTTGGTTATGCCGCCCATATCCACCACGATTTCCGCCGTGGTGAATTGGTTCACTGCCTCCCGCTCCGCCAAATCACGCAGGTATTGCAAATCCTCGTCGCTACTGTCCAAACTGTTAGCCATTGCCGCCGTGTTGCCTGCGGTGTTTTGGGCGTTCTCGTAAATGCCGTCCAGCTTGGCCGCCTGCTCATAGGCCGACAAATCCGGATAAAGCTCCTCCAGGCTGGGCAGCTTAAATTTGTCGGCCAGGTTTTGGCCAAAGTCGTAGCCGAACTCAAACGCGCCGCCATATTCCAAACGGTAATCAGAGAGAAAATCGGCAGTATTAAACTTGCCCATAACCTCAACTTCCGCGCCGAATTTGTCATCCACCCAACCGCCCAGCTTATCGCGCCAGCCCTGCACGCTGTCGGCCAGTTTACTACCAAAAATTGTGTCGATAGCGGAAGCCAAGGTTTGCAGCAGTGATAAAATTCCGTCCACCAAATCAAAGAACAGGCGGGCAATCGCGGCCACCGGGTCGTTGAACACATTGCCAAAAAAATTGGCCACCATTGCCACTGCATTGTAGAGAGCCGCAAACACGCCTAAAATCAACTGCAAACCGGCCATAAAAAGGTTGGCCACAAAAGCCCCCGCCGCCGCAATCGCGCCGCAAATTAGTCCGGTGGCAGATATGGCCGTGCCGGCAAAATGATTTATCGCCCCCACAACCGCATAAATAACCGCCACAATGGCGATAAAGCCCATAACCAGCCAGGTTAGAGGGCAAGCCATTAAGGCGGAGTTAAAAGCCGCCTGCGCCATTGCCGCCGCACCGGCGTTACCGGTTAAAACACCCAAGCCAACGGATAAAAACGCCACCGCCGTGTTATAAGCCCAAACCGCCGCCGCGGCAAGCGTCTGCGCCAACTCAACCCCCTTAGTAACGCCCAGAAAAAACAGGGTAGCCGCGGCCGCGCCCCAAATCAGTGGCCCCACAATTCCCCAACTGTCCACAATAGCGCTTCCCAGCTCCGCCGCCAGACCAAACGCCTGCGCCAAAACCACAACCAGCAAGGCAAAGGCATTGTTAAGGCCGCCCAAAATGCTTGCCACCTGCGGCATATGCGACTGGAACACATCCACAAATTGCAGAACCGCCGGATAAAGCCGGTCGCCCAAATCCGCCCGCAGGTTGCTAAAATCATCTTTCAGCTGAGCAATCTTGCCGGCCGGCGCGTCGCTTATCACCTCTAAGGAGCCGTTCTTCGCCCCCAAATCCCAACTAAGCGAAATTTCCACCTCCTGCGCGCCCATTTCCGGCACGCTTATTTCCAGCGCGCTTATTTCCGGCACGCTTATTTCCGGCGCGCTTATTTCCGGCGCGCCCACTTCCGACAAAGCCAGCTGCAACTGCTGCTCCGCGTTTCGCCGCAGGTCGGAAAAACGCAGGTTATCCAGCAGCCATTGGCCACCCTGCTTCAAACCGTCAAAAAGGGCCAAAGCCGCCCGCGCTGTCGCCATAAAAATCACCTCCTGTCAAGCTACTCACCGCCGGCCCGTCCGCCTACCCTTGCCGGCTTTGCCGCTTTTGGCCGCCCGACGGGCCTCCTGCTGTTGCTTTTTTTCCCGCTCGGCCCGGATATTAGCCGCCGCAATCACAAAAGCCCGCTCCCGCCGGGGCAGAGCCAAAAACTCATGCGGCAGCAAATGCAGCTCGTGCAGGCAAAAGTAGCAGATATTAGCCTCCCAGTCCGGATCCGGGCCATCAATCAGTTTTTTGCCTCGTCCACCTCGTCCTGCAAGCTAACGTCAAAGCCGCAAATCTCCTGCACCTTGCCCAAATATTCCGCATATTCGCCCGGCGTGAGCATTGTTTTCAGCAAAGCCTCCTCGCCCACCACCCGGTAGCTGTCCTGCAACTCCTGATTCTTCAGGTTCGGGAACACCGTGCAGGCGGCGGCCAGCTTGCCCATATACATATCATAATCCGTTTCCCGCTGATATTGGTTGCGGCGGCCAGGAACCAGGGCCCGCTTAACGCAGGCCCGGCGCAAAGCCTCGTCCTCGGAGCCGCTAATCGCCTTAATCTCCCAGGCCACCGGCTGGCCGTCCTCGCCCACAAATCTTTTAGAAACCACATATTTCACATTCTCAACGGCCGTAGCGTTCTCGGCCAAAAATGCGCTCAAACTCATAAAAAATCCCTCCTAATTGCTATTCCATCCCAGCCAGCGGCGCAAACGTTTCCGGCATTTCAAAATCCTCAAAGGTAAAATCCATTTCCTCTTCCAGATATTCCGCATTAGCGTCAAACTTAGTCAGCACCCCGCCATCAATATTACAATCTTTCAAAATCACCGTCTGCCGCCCCACCCTGCTGGTCGGGTCCTCGTTGCTCACCTGAATATCAAAGTAAACGTCCTCGCCGGTGTCCTTGTAGCGTTTCAACAGCTGCCGGAAAATGGAAGTGTTGTAGTGGAAAGTGGCGCTGCCGGTGCCTTTCCAACCGGCGGCCTTGTTGCCCTTGCCGGTCTTGCCCAAAATCGGCACCTCAGTTTTCACCTTTTCAATGCTGGCCTCCAGATTAATCGCCTGCATAAAATTGTAACGATTACCCTCAATCGTCACATAACATTCCGCCAGAGAACCGGCAATCGTGTCCCCGGCATTCATCAATGTTGGCATAAGCTTACCTCCTTTTATTCAACGTAAACTGTCATATAAAGCTGCTCCATAGCGTTCACCGGCGTGATGTAATCCTCCACCAGCACCGCCTTTTTGCTGTCGCCCGTGGTCACCCGCACATCGTCCGGGGCAAACCCCTCAATCGCCCGAATAGCCTGCAACTCCTGGTGGTGCTTCACAATATCATTCCAAAGGCTAATCCGCCCCGCCGAATCATTAGGCACCTGGCCAAGGTATTTCCGGCCGAACAGCAAGGCAATATCATTAGCCACCTGGTCAAGCACCCGCACAGTCTGGTTGCTGGCAAAATCCGCCGATTTCTCATCCGTCACCGAAACAAACGTGTTAATATCCCGCAGCACCGTCACCTTGCCGTCCACCTGGTGAAACAGCCAACTGCCCTCTTGCAGGCCTTTCTCCAGCTGCTTCTGGGTATAATCCGCGTCCACTGCATATTCCCCGTCGTAGGTCATATTGGTGGCGGACTTGTTGACGGCTGTGCCCGCTAAAACGCCGGTCACCCAAGCCGCCAAAGCCGGGCTTTCCTTATCCGCCGCCAAACCGTTTTTCACGCTGACCACGCCCTCATAATCCGCCAGTTGATTGAACAAAACCAGCTGACACTTTTTGCCAACCTCATCGCGCATTCGCTTGTTGTAAGCCACAAACAAATCCTTAACCAACTGGTCGCCGCTCAAGCAGCCCATCGCATTATATGTGTAATTCTCCGCCTGGTCAAGATAAACCTGATAAGCCGCGTCCAAAACCTGGCCGTTTTCGCCACCGGTAAACGACAGTCCGGCAGTCAGGGTCAGCTCCGCCCCCGGCAGCCAATCCAGATAATGGTTGGGTTGCAAATCCGCCACAGTAGCCACGCCCGGCTGCAAATCCACCTGCACATCACCCAGATAAGTCGCCACGTCAAACAGCTGCTTGTCCGCCGCGCTGTTCTCATTGGCGCAAATCACCAAGCGCAACGCATTGCCCCGGCTGCCCGGATATTTGGCCGCCGCCAGCGTGTTCGCCGCCTTTTTGCCACCCAAATTCAGGCGGAAACAATGCAGGGTTTTGGCGTGCTTAAAAACCTCCCGCAGAGGCCGCAACTCCGCCGCTGTGTAGGCATAGCCGAAAATCCGCTGGCTGTCTTTCAAAAACTCCTCCAATTCCACCGTAAACATCTGATTTTCCGGGCCCCAATCCAGAGCCAGCGGCAGCGTGGCCACGCCGCGCTCCGACAAAGTGGCGCTGGCCTGCGCCACCGATACAAAGTTCAGATACGCGCCCGGCAAAATTTTGTTCTGCACCAAAAAGGTGCCGCCTCCCAAAGCCATTAAACATCATCCTTTCTCTGTAAAATTCTGTTCAATTAAAATCTCCATCCCAATTCGCTGCTAAAAATCTCGCCTCACCTCCAAGCTCAATTTACCAAAACACCCCCACGCCATTTCGACGCGAGGGTGTTTTGATGTTCTTTCACGCTAATATTATAGCACAGACCAATCGGACATTCACCGACAACTTTGTCACAGCCATACGGCAATTTTAACCAAAATTGCTTGCCTTCATCGCCCCAATATGTTATACTTTAAGCATCTTAAAACAAAGGAGGCCAATAATATGCCAAGCGAAAAAGAAATTATTATGATGCAAAAGGCAACTGTTTATGACCTACTACAAATCATTAAATCAAACCCTGATAAATCATACACTGTGGAAGAATTAGAAAACATTCTGGCTGCCTATATAAAGGGTCTGGAACAGTAATCTCTTCAAAATCCAACACCCCCGCAATTTTAAGCGCAGGGGTGTTTTTTTCACGCTAATATTATAGCACAGACCAATCGGACATTCACCGACAACTTTGTCACAGGCAAAAAATCATTTCAACTCAAACAAGCTCAGCCTGCCAGTCAGGCGGTCGTTCTTCAGCCAAAACTCCAGCACGCCCTGCTTCAATTTGCGGCTCAGCTTCAATCCCCGTTGCAGGGCCGCCATTTCGCCGGGCCGCTCACAAGGGCATTTCATCCCCAAGCTATCATAATGGCCGTAAAACAGATTTTCGCCGTCATATTGCACCAGCGTATATTTGCTGCCCCCACAAAGCACGCAACGCCCAGGGTTCAAGGCATTTTTCCGCCGCCGCTCCTCCAGAAGATTATCGCCAATTTCCAACAGCTCGCCAGGCTTTGGCATATATCTACCAGCCGGGCTGCTGGCGTACCTATCCAACGCCTCATTCAGCAGTTTGGCGCTGCTTCGGCCCAACAGCCGCTGCCACTCCTCACGCACTATTTTGCGCCGGTTCTCCGGGGGCAAGGCATTTGGCCATATCGCATACATCCGCATAAGCAGCTCCATAGTTTCCGCTTCCGTCATCAGCAAGCCCCCTTTACATAAACGTTGCCTTGAGTTCTTCAATACTCATATCGTCGCCGCGCTTGGCCGCCGGCTTTTTCACCTTCCTATTTCGCCCATCAGTATGCCAGTTGTTTAAGATAGCCTTGGTATAACGCAGGTTCGGCTTGCCAGCGTCGCCGGCAATGCCTATCGCGTCCAACACCCACTGCGCGCCGTAACAATCCACCAACCCGCAAACTGTTTCCAACTCGTGCTCCGATAACGGCTGAGCAGTAACGCTTTCCCATTTTTCAATAGCCGAACCATATTTTTCTTTTCGCTCCGCCATTTCCGCAGACGACAACAACAACGATTTTTCCTGCGCTTTTCCACTTTCTAACTTACTAGATATAGTAGTTGTAGTAGAATACATATCATAAATACATACCATACTAGGGTCATCTTTGTTACATTTATTCTCATCTTTGCTGCATTTATCAGCATTTTTGTTACATTCATTTTCATTTTTGGTGCAAGAAACCAGGCTATTAAGAGGCGGCATTTCCTCCAATAGCCAATACTCGGAAACTATCCGAACCTTGCGCCGCGCTTTTTTGGCGGCAATCAGATAGTTCTGCTGGACGTCAATGCTGGTTAAAATTCCCCACTCCTCAAGCAGCCTTTTATCCCAAAGTCCAACCTGAGTGCAGCACCGCATTGCTTCCTCAACATTTTTGGCGCTAACACCGCCGCCCATCTTCCTTGCGGTCGTTGCACAATCGGCAAAGCACCATTCTGTGTAATATCCCCGACCCCCATAGGCACGCAGCAGCAGATACATATATACCCAACGCCACGCCATCCCTGAGCGTCCAAAAGCCGGTCTATCCTTGCGTCATTATCGAAAATTGTAACTGGAATGCTGGCAAAATGCAGGCCCTCTTGCAATATGCCCGCCATTCATTTTTACCTCACATCAGTTTTTTTAACAGCTGTTACCTGATTTTAACACGCGCTTTATCGGACATTCCAGGACGTCTTTAAGGAGGTCTTTACAAAGACAAAATCAACTAGCCGCTACCATAAAGGGCGCGGCTAGTTGAAATGGTTCTCACTAAGCTCTGTCTGCGTCCACTAAAGTGGACTTGCCAATCGCTAAGTGTTCACGCAAAAAAGACCACCGCTTTTTAGCAGTGGTCTTTTTTTTCAGTGTGTGCCGGGTTTGGAATAAAAAGATATATGCTCTAGCGCTTAGTTATATTAACTATGCTCCAACAAATCGGTGAATGGTTGAACTGCTAATGGATTGCTACGATATATATCATCCCAAATATCCAAACATTTTTTCAAAATATCGGCATCATCTTTACCCAAACGAAACAAACGAACCACACAAGAAAGCAACTCATTTATAAGATACTTCATATGTGCATCAGAAAGATATTTACAAACAGCTAAAAGTAATTTTGCTAAAATCTTTAACTCAATGTCATTTTCTTTTAGATAGTGCAAAACCTCCCACATAACTTCATTGCAACAACCACTTTCCAACACTTTAATCAAAAAATCTTGATCTCGCTCAATCTGAATGCATTCATTAGAAAACAATAAACCAAAAGCAGACGACTTAAAATTGAGATCTATAAGCCATAACAATAATTGCTTACAACGTATATTACTGTCTTCATATTTTAGATGAAACACTGCCTGCTGGCAAATTACATCTAATTGCTGTTCATCTAGAGGTAAAGTCATGATGTCTTCTAGTGCCCACATATCCATAATAACTAAAATGGTTATCATTTCAACAGCACGTGTTTTTAAATCAGTAATTGGGGACTGACAAGCTTTTCATAATCTATCAGCATAAAAATCTGGATTAGCTTTATAAAAACAACACAATAAATCCCAAGCTTGTTCGGCAGCTAATGTACGTAAATCACGCTCCAATAATTTATCAAATAAAAAGTTTGCAAATTGCTTATCGATATTATATAATGGTGCTACACAACTCATAACCGAAAACAAAATAGCTGGATTTTTATTTTCAACTGCATTTTCTAACGTTACCTTAAATTGCTCAAAAATATTCGAGTGATACCATAAAAGTCTAGCAATAGCCATAAAAGTATAACCTTGAACACAATTTACAGAAGCTTGTCTTAATTCATCACAGCTGAGATTAGCACTTTCTTTATGGACACTAAATATCAATGAATCAGGTTCAATATCTTCAGAATAGTTAACCATTTCAATTAAGTTCTGCAAAATATCAACAGGCCAGTCCTCTGCCGCACGTTTACATAAAACATTCAAAAAAGAAAAAGCAATATTTTTAGTTGGGTTTATACAGAAACGCCGCAATACCTCACACGCCAAAGGCAACGACACTTCTACAGAATCCATTGTCTGTACTATCGCATCTGCAAAACCAGTATATACATATGATGGAAATTTTAGAGCTAAGGTAGCAAATCGAACAGGTTCTTTCTTAGCAGCAGTTGATAGACTGCGCTCAAACATAGGTGTTGAAGAATCAATGCCTAAATCCCAACGTTTTCCATTTCGCTCAATGGGATGTAGGCTCATATTGTCAATCAACTTTAACCAACTTTTATCACTAATTTTATCAAGATGTCCATCAATAGGAGAAGTGATAATATAAGTTTTTCCCATAGAAAAAATATCGTATTTTGAGGGAATTTCCGGGAATTTTCGTTTTAAAACCTCAATCAATTCTCGTGTTCTGTTATTTATTCTAGTTGAATCCAGTACAGGCAGTAAAATACGTTGTAATTCTCCCCAAAATGAACCAAAACAGTTACTACAGCCATCCAATTTACGGTATTCCGCCATATCTTGGTAATTTTTACGCATAACCTCTACTGGAGGACACCATTGCACAAGTGTCCTCTCTAATCGAGCAAAAGTATCTGCATTACAATGTGGCGAAAAATGCTGAATTATTCTTTGACAACAGGACAATTTGCTTTTCTCTGTACTTGTTTCTTCAAAAGCATGTTTATCAAAATCAGACAGCAGCCAATCAAACACTTTATCGGCATATTCTAATGGCAAATGTTCCATAGCATGAAGTAATAATTCTTGTTTTATAGGCGAGTCTATATTTTCCCATTGACGCACATACTTAATAAAATCTTCTGGTGTATTTTCTGCTGTTTTGTTTATAGCAAGCTGCATCCATTGAACAATTTGACGTTCATCCGATATATGTCTTTTGGAATACCATTCGCTTATATAGTAATTTTTGGACTCTGCTTTTGCAACTTCAAATACAATAGGAATTAATGTAGTAAGAATTTGCTGATAATAAAGTGAAACGTATGACTCCAATACTTTTGTATCTGGAAAATGTATATTGGTACGCTGATTAGGAGTCAAGCAAATATAAGCCTTCAAAACATAGATTGCTTCTACATAGTTATTAGCAAGCAAATTATGCAGAGAAAAAGAATCTTTCAATAATTCTAGATTATCAATTAATAATTGTATTTTCAAATTGAATACAGGAGAAGATGAATTTATACAACCACCTACAATTTCGTATAGTTCATCAGGTTTTAGGCAATTATTATTTATTTTTTGAAGTATTGTCCACACTAATTCAGGAGCTTCTCTAACTACTGAACCTAAAAGAAGACGACCTTCTCGCTCTGTCCATTTGTATTCTGGCATCTGTTCTGACAATAACTGAATAAAGGCCGAATGCCCCCAAAATATTATCTGTACCATTTGTGAATGCCATTCGATCTGATGAAAAAATACGTTTATTAACTCCCAATATTTTATATCTGGATTAATACATTGCCCCAAAACTTCAATAGCACAACAGCGAAAATAATAACGAATATTGGGAGTTTCAAGAAGTTCCCTGCATACTTCCAAAAACATTTTACAATCAAATTCTGATAAATATTGTAGTAGCATCAACAATTGATATCGAGTATCAGGAGTTTGTTTGTCCATAGAACCTATAATCGAAACAACGTGTTGTCCCTGAAAAAGCTGATTTAAATCATCCACAACAGAATAATAATCAAAAAAACTTTGATGACAAAAACCAATCTTTTTATCAACTTTTTTCAATACTCCACAAGAAATCAAGACATCAATAATTCTCTGGTCTGCAAACAATACTGATGGAACAAAAAGCATTTCCCAAGTTTTCATAATGTTAATCAATTGATCACAATATTGTTTAACATTATTGCTATCAATCCCAATTCTCCCACAATCTACTACAATCTGTTTCCACCATTCATCCATGAGCTGAAACAGCGTGTTAACAGAATTTCTAGCGTCACTTTTAATCTTAGTCCAAACATACAGATTAAATGGTACACGAAGGAGCATTTTTAACCTTAATGATAGGTTAGGATACAAATCGCCAACAATATTTTTGACATTTTCCTCCAACAAAAAATCAACTGTAATTTTTTCAAAAAATATATTATTGGTTTCTTTTTCCTTAGAGGGATTAAGCAAATTTTGTAATCCCAAATCTGTTTCATAGTCAAATTTACGAACTGCAAAAACGCAACTAATTTGACCTCCCTCCAAACAATTAAATTGTTGAACTTGACGCAACATAGACTTACAAACATCAAGCATATTAGAGGTATGACTATTAGTCCAGCGTAAAGAGTCTAATTGATCAAAAATCAGAACACAGCGCCGTTTACCTGCTATCCGATACAAAGTTGCAACCGGAGAATCAGGCAAACCTAAACAACATCCATACTGATCAGGAGAATTATATGGCTGATCTTTATCCAACGAAAGGACAAGATAAGGTATCTCGTCTTTTTCTAAGACCTGAACGGCTTCCTGTATACAACCACTTTTCCCGATTCCCGCAGCTCCAAGAACAATAACAGACTTACCATTCAAAATATATTGCAACAATTTATCTGTTTCTGTTCTATGAATCATACAAGAATCAATAGCCTGAAATCGTTCTGCATATAATTGATTCAATTCTCGAATACGAGGTAAACACCTATTGTCCTGTTGTATAACTCGTTGACGTATACCATGCTTTTCCAACCATTTAACAATATCTGCAACACAAATAGGTTTTCCCCAATAAGATTGGTCGTTAGCAAATCTTTCTAACAAAATACGAATGCTTTCAACAGAGTGAGAATTCTCTATAACAAATAAAAGAGAAATCCAATCTTCCAGAGTTCGTTTATTTTCTTCTCCTGCAGGCTGTAATTCAAAATAACAATGTGAAAGAATATACACAAGTTCTGACCCACTAGTCTGAAAATGAACTTCACACTTATCTTTCCATTTACGTAAGGATTTGTTTGTTATCTGATATATAAAATTTGTTTCTGAACCATCGCAACTACTAGCACGATTACATAAAGCATCTAATTCATCATAGGAAACAGGCGATATAAAGTAATAGGTATTCTTATCGCTCCGCAAAATATGCTCTTTAGCTCGCTCAAATATAGAATAACGCTCCAAATCACATGGACGCCACGATTTGTTAATACCATTTGAACCTTTACATTGATAATATCGTCGTTCTCCACTGGGAGCAGTTACAATAAATTCAACACCAGTTCCTTCAGACCCTAAAGGTTCTACTTCTATGGAAACAAGCCGTTCTAATAACAACTCCAACACTAGCTTTACAAAAAATCTATCTTCATATCGATTTCCCTCTTTGTCAGCACGTCCACCAAGTTCAAGGCTCATAAAACGAACACCTCAATTTATAAAATTATCTTCTTAATCTAATTTTAACTATAACATATTCTTCAAAAGATAACAACTATATTCCAATAAAAATTCTCTTCAAAAAAAGCATGACCGCTCCATGCAAGCCATGCTTTTTATTAACGTTTTCTTAAACTATTTTTGCTCAATCACCACACCTAAGTCCCTAATTTTGACCTTTATGGTTTCGGAATCAATCACCTCAATTCTTTCAATCATTCTTCGGGTTATTATATCATCATATTCGGTAAACCCTACCGGCTGTTCCTCCAACCACTCACGCATCTCTTTCATACGGGATTGCTTATTAGTGCCCCCTTTCCCCTATTGCCGGACAGAAAAATAAGTGATAAAATGGAAAGGAAAGGGGAACTAAATAATGGAAACTAAAAAACAAAAAGGTATGGCT